>JAPKFB010000099.1 GCA_028821775.1 Roseibacillus sp. | reverse complement strand
GACTATGGGGAACCGAGAAAAACCATTCCGTTCGTGCTCTTCGCGAGGGGGACGCGTGATCAGGGCGACTGGGTGGAGTAGCAGGATCACGTCGCGGAGTGGGAGGCGCAGACCCGGTTGAAAAAGACTGCCGAGAATCCCGGGTGTTGGAAGACAGGGGCGTGGTTGACGGAAGAGCGGGTGAAGTATTTGAGAACTTGGAAGGGAGTGGGGAAAGAGGATCAGGGGAGGGGGGTCACCCCTGTCCGGCAAGGCGAGCGAAAAGGTCGCTGAAGAAGCGGCTCAGGGCGGAATCCGCGATTAGAATGCCGCTCAATTGGGGCGAATTAGGAGTCAAGCCCGAAGAAGGGGGATAATCGGCTTGCCCGAGATCTTTCGCAGGGCTAGGGAGCGACAGCCCTCGGGGCGAAACACATCTGCGAATGGCTATCCAACGAGCACTTCTTTCGGTCTCGGATAAGGCGGGCCTGGTCGAGTTTGCAAAAGCTCTGCACCAGGAATTCGGCATCGAGCTACTCTCCACCGGCGGCACCGCCAAAGCATTACGGGAGGCCGAACTTCCCGTTATCGAGGTCTCGGAATATACCGGGGCGCCCGAACTCTTTGAGGGACGACTAAAGACCCTGCACCCCAAAGTGCACGGAGGGCTCCTCCATCGGCGCGATTCCGGTGAGCACGTTCGTCAGGCCAAGGAGAACGGGATCGATCCCATCGACCTGGTGGTGGTGAATCTCTACCCATTCGAAGAGACCGTCGCGAGGGAGGAAGTCACGATGGAAGAGGCGATTGAGAACATCGATATCGGGGGTCCTTCGATGCTGCGCAGTGCGGCCAAGAACGCGAGCGCGGTGACGGTGGTAACCGACCCCGCCGACTATGATCGGGTTCTCGATGAGATGCGGGAGCACACTGGTGACACCAGTCTGCGGTTACGCGAAGAGCTCGCCTTGAAAGTATTCAAGCGGACGGGAGCCTACGATACCGCGATCTCGAACTACCTTGGGAAGTGCGACGAAAGCACGACGGCGTGTTTCTCGACCTCGCTCCCGCTCGCCCAGGAATTGCGTTACGGCGACAACCCCCATCAGAAGGCGCGCCTCTACGGATCGTTTTCTGACAGCTTCAGCAAGCTGCAGGGCAAGGAGCTGAGTTACACCAATATTCTCGACATCGAAGCGGCGGCCGATCTGATCCTTGATTTTCGTCGGCCCACCGTGGCGATTCTCAAGCACACCAATCCCTGTGGGGTCGGGCAGGACGACGAGGATTTGCGCGTGGCGTGGCAGAAGGCCTTCGAGACCGATCGTCAGGCGCCTTTTGGGGGAGTGATCGTGTGCAACCGTCCGCTCACGGAGAATCTCGCGCGGGTCATCAAGGAGATTTTCACTGATGTCATCATCGCCCCGGACTTCGAGCCCGAAGCGCGTGCGATTTTGCAGAAGAAGAAGAACCTGCGCCTCATGAAGATGCACGAGGCTTATCAGCAGGCGAAGCGTGAGCCGCTTTTACGCTCCGCGCCCGGCGGGTTGATGGTGATGGATCGGGACCACTCCGTGATGGGGTTGGAAAAACTTGAAGAGAAGGTGGTGACGGATCGTCCCCCAACGGAGAAGGAATTACAGGCCATGCGTTTCGCTTGGCGGGTGGTCAAACACGTGAAGTCGAATGCGATCGTCTTTGGATCCACCGACCGCACGATCGGAATCGGGGCCGGCCAGATGAGCCGGATTGATTCCTCGCGCATTGCCGTTTGGAAGGCCGAGGAAGCGGGGTTGTCCTTGAAAGGGAGTGTCATTGCTTCTGATGCGATGTTCCCCTTTGCGGATGGTCTTGAAGCTGCGATCAAGGCCGGAGCCACCGCGTGCATTCAGCCGGGGGGATCAGTGCGTGACGAAGAAGTGATCGCGGCTGCCAATGAGGCCGGGATGTCGATGGTCTTCACCAAACACCGGCATTTTCGCCACTAGCAGCTGCTAGGTCGCATGTCGCAGAGTGCTGCGACCCCACCAGGGTGGCGGGCTCACCTTATTTCGCCATTCCTGCTAGGGGGGCTGTGGGCGATCGTGAAGCCGCCGGGACCCTCGACGAATACCGCGGCTGATTTCCAATTCCGGATCCGGAAAGCGGGGCTGGGTTCTGCCTTCCCGCCCGTCCTGGTCGAGATCTTTCCTGGTCGCCCGCTTGCCTGGCATGGACGGTGAAGAGCGCAGCTCCCGGAGAGTTGGAGATTATTTGGCGCTTGTGGGTTGAAATCGGTCCCAAGGGTGGAGTAGTAGTCCGGCGAGATGGGACTGCTTCTGGGAATGAACATTGATCATGTGGCGACCCTGCGGCAGGCGCGTTATGCCACGATGTTGGCTTCCTCGAATGCGGAGCCCAGTATCGTGGCGGCAGCCCTGGTGGCCAAGGCGGGGGGGGCGGATTCCATCACGATGCATGTGCGGGGAGATCGGCGGCATGTGCAGGTGGAGGATGTCTTTGCGGTGCAGGATGCCTGTGATCTGCCGCTCAATCTTGAGATGGCGAACACCTCTGAGATGCTGGCCCTGGCGTTGGAGGTGAAACCGGCCTTCGTGTGCCTGGTGCCGGAGAACCGGGAGGAGATCACGACTGAGGGCGGTCTCGATGTGGCTTCGCAGGTCGAGGAGTTGCGTTCCACGGTGGAATCGATCCAGGCAGCGGGGAGCAAGGTGAGCATGTTTGTCGATCCGGATCCGGAACAGATCGAGGCCTCGGCAGCGGTGCGGGCAGAGATCGTGGAACTGCACACCGGATGTTTTGCCAATGCGGTTGGAGCGCAGCGTGAAGACGAGTTGGCACGGCTGGTGTCGGCTTCCAGGCAGGGTTACGAGCTGGGACTTCAAATCAATGCCGGTCATGGGATCAACTACGAGAACCTGGAACCGCTGTTCCGCATTCCCCACCTGGTGGAGTTGAACACCGGGCACAGCATCGTGTCCCGGGCGCTCACGGTGGGAATGGAACAGGCCGTCCGCGAGATGGTGAGCCTGATGCGCGGCTACGAAGGGATGGGCTCATGATCATCTTCGGGATTGGCATCGATGTGATTGAAGTGGAGCGCATCGAGGAGGCGGTGGAGGGATTTGGGGATCGCTTCCTGGCGCGAATTTTTACGGATGGGGAGCGGGAGTATTGTGCGCGTCAAAAACGACCAGCCATTCACTACGCGGCGCGTTGGGCCGCCAAGGAGGCGGTTTCGAAGGCGTTCGGGACGGGGATCGGGGAACAACTTGGCTGGCAAGACATGGAGATCTGCCGGCGGGCTTCGGGGGAGCCCGAAGTGGTGTTGCATGGCCGCGGAGAAACCTTTGCGGAGGAGAATGGAATCGAGCAGGTGAAGATCAGTCTTACGCACGCGAAGAGCTACGCGGCCGCCAATGCGGTTGTGATTGGAAGCGCGGTGGCCCGGGATCTGGATGCGGACTAATCTTCTCGGCTCAGGCTAGGAGCGATTTCCGAGAGCGAGGATGATCTCGCGCACGACCTTGGCGGCGAGGACGGTGGAGCAGTCGCTGGCATCTAGAGCGGGCGCAAGTTCGACGATGTCGCAGCCCACCACTCGTTGCCAGGGGATGACGGCGAAGAGGGATTGGAAGATGGCCCAATCGATGCCGCCGGGTTCCGGGGTGCCGGTGCCTGGAAGTTGCGAGGGATCGAAGATATCGAGATCGAGGGTGAGGTAGAGCGGAGCATCGCCGAAGCGGCTGAGAGCCTCCCGGAGATCGGGGGCGTGGGGAGCGAGGAGGCGATTACCGGCGCGGAGCTCGGCGAATTCCTCCCTGGTGCCGGAGCGGATGCCGCATTGGAGGACGCGCTCGGAGGGGATCATGTCGAGGATGCGCCGCATGGCGCAGGCGTGACTCCACTTTGTGTTCGACCACTCCGCACGCAGATCAGCGTGGGCGTCGAGTTGGAGGACGGCCAGTTCGGGATGAAAATTTCGGATGGCGGCTACCGCACCAGGGGTGAAGGAGTGTTCCCCGCCGAGGAGGACCGGAATCGCTTGTTGCTTGAGAAGTTCCCCACAGGCCTCGTGGACATGACGGGCGACTCCCTCGGGGTCATCGGCGTGGAGGTTGACATTGCCGAGGTCGGCGAAGTTAGTTTCGGCGAGGTCACGGTTGAGAAAGGGGGAGTAGGATTCGATGCCAGCGGAAATCTCACGGATGGCGTGAGGGCCGTGGACCGCACCTTTGCGAAAGCAGGCCGTGCCGTCATAAGGGATCCCGAGGAGGGCCGGGGCTCCCGCAATGAGGGTGGGGGCCGATTCCAGAAAGGGGACGAGGGGCGGAGTGATGATCATGCGAAGTGTTGCTTGAAATCAGGGTAGGTGAATTCGCGGATCGTTTCGAGCGTTCCGTCTTCATGGCGGAGAACGAGGGAAGGATGTTGCACGCCATTGAAGAAGGTCGATTTCACGATGGTGTATTGCGCCATATCGAGAAATTCCAGACGATCACCGATCTGGAGAGGTCGATGAAAGGCGTAGTCGCCGATCAGATCTCCAGCGAGGCAGGAGTTGCCGCCGAGACGATAGAGGTGGTCTCCGGTGGGCAGGGCGGACCTTTGATCGAGAGTGACGGTCGGGCGGCAGGGCATTTCGAGCACGTCCGGCATGTGGGCGGTGGCGGAGAGGTCGAGGATGGCAATCCGGGTAGCGCCATTTTGAAAGAGGTCGAGCACTGTGGAGTGAAGGACGCCCGCGTTCAAGACCGCAGCCTCTCCTGGTTCGAGCCACAGCTCCTCGAGTTGGTAGCGCGACCGGGTGCGTTCGAGCAAGCGGTCCAGGAGATCGAGGTCGTAATCTGGTTTCGTGATCCAGTGTCCGCCGCCGAGATTGAGGGAGGTGAATTGTGCGCGTCGCAAGATGTCGCCAAAGTGGTGGTCGACGGCCTCGAGAGTGGTGGCGAGATCATCGCTGCCCTGCTCGCAGAGGGTGTGAAAGTGCAAGCCGCTGAGTCCATCGAGATCGGCATCGTCGAAGTGCTCTGGGGGGACCCCGAGGCGAGAGCCCGGCATGCAGGGATCATAGAGCGGGGTCTTGCCGGTGGAGCAGCGGGGATTAATGCGCAGTCCGAAGCGGAGTGTGCCGCACTGGGCACGAGGGTGATGGAGGGCGCGTTCCTTCCAGTGTTGCCAATGGCTGAGGGAATTGAAGTCGAGGTGGGAGGAGAGATCGAGCAGTTCCGCGTCGGTGTCGGCGTAGGCGGGCCCACAGGTCAGGACCTGGCCGCCAAAGAATTCGTTCGCGAGCTTGGCTTCCCAGAGGCCCGACGCGCAGCAGCCATCGAGATGGCTTCGCAGGAGCGCGAACGTTTGGGGGAGAGCGAAGGCCTTGAGGGCGTGCGCGATCTTGCAGCCGGTCCGCTCCTTGAGTTTGGCAAGGATCTCGCAGTTGGCGCGCATCACGGCGAGATCGATGAGGTAAGCTGGAGAGGGCCCCGACATGGGCGGCAATGTGCGTGAATGCGGGAAGAGCGCAATTCTGAAGATGTGGGCAGTCCGTGCGACCACGGGTATCCTGTCACGATTAAGGTATCGATTGTGGGTCCGGGAGGGGTGGGGATGGCGCGGGCCTATACCCTGGCCCTGAAAGGAGTGGTGCGCGCGCCTCTCGATGTGCGCGCCGATCACTTGGATGATGTCGCCGATTTCGAAGTGGTGGTGATCAGTGCCTCAGTGCCGATGAATATCGACTTGAAGGATCGCAATGCCCAGGCGGGGGAATCCCATCAAGGACACGAGGAACCGGAGAGAGCTCTTTGCGTCAACCGTGGGCGCGGGGTTGGAAATCTTCAAGCTGAAGGGCACACACGTGCTATGCGGTTGCCATTTTCGTGGGGGGACGATATCGCGAATCAGCGCTCAGAGAGGAGAGGGTCAGTCTCCAAGATGGTCCACGGCAGGCCGCAGGTGTTCAGGTGATCCATGAAGGGATCGGGATCGAATTGCTCCATGTTCCAGACTCCGGGTTGGAGCCATTTGTCTTCGAGCATGAGCTTGGCGCCGATCATGGCGGGGACTCCGGTTGTGTAGGAGACTGCCTGGGAGCCGACCTCTTCGAAGCACTGGGTGTGGTCGGAGATGTTGTAGAGGTAGATCGCCTTTTGTTGACCGTCTTTCAGGCCTCGCACGATGCAGCCGATGCAGGTTCGTCCGGTGGTCGTCTTCCCGAGGTCACCGGGATTGGGGAGGACGGCCTTGAGGAATTTCAGAGGGACGATTTGCTTTCCCTCATAAGTGACCGGTTCGATGGCGGTCATGCCGACATTCTGGAGGACCTCGAGGTGCTTGAGATAGTTCTCGGAGAAGGACATCCAGAACTGGGCGCGGCGCAGGGTGGAAAGATGCCTGGTGAGGGACTCCATTTCTTCATGATACATGCGGTAGATGGAATAGGTGCCCACGCCCTCGGGGCAGGTGAACATGCGCTTGGTGGACAGGGCGGGAGTTTCCACGAAGGCATCCTCCTCCCAGTGGCGACAGGGAGCGGTGATTTCACGGATATTGATCTCGGGATTGAAATTGGTGGCGAAGGCTCTTCCGTGATCGCCGCCATTGACGTCGACGATGTCCAGTTCATGAATTTCGTCGAAGTGGTGTTTCGCGGCGTAGGAGGTAAATACGTTGGTGACCCCGGGATCAAAGCCTGATCCCAGGAGTGCGCAGAGACCCGCCTGGGCGAAGCGTTCCTGGTAAGCCCATTGCCAGTGGTATTCGAACTTCGCGACCTCAGGTGGTTCGTAGTTGGCGGTGTCGAGATAGTGGACCCCAGCTTCGAGGCAGGCGTCCATGAGGTGCAGGTCCTGATAGGGTAGGGCGACGTTGAGAAGGAGGTCGGGTTGCAGTTCGCGAAGGAGAGCGACGGTTTGCGAGACGCCGTCGGCGTCGAGGCAATGGGTAGAGATCTTGCGGCCGGAGCGCTCTTGAACGGAGTCAGCAATGTCAGTGCATTTTTGAAGAGTGCGCGAGGCGAGTGCGATTTCGCCGAAGGTGTCAGGGTGTTGGGCGCACTTGTGCGCGACCACGCTGCCGACGCCGCCGGCTCCAATAATAAGAACCTTCTTCATGATGCGCTGAGCGGTAGTTGGCGGAGATCAATGGAGAGGTCAACGTCGATTTCAGGGTGCCGGAAACATCTGCCAGAGGGATAGCGTGATCATCGGCAAGACCAATGAAGGGCGCCCCCGGAGTCTCTCGGTTAAGATTCTCCCGGTTGATCGTCTAGGGCGCTCAGGGTGCGAGAGAGCGGGGCTGGATTTGGATTGGACGGAGGCCCCACCCAAGGGGGTGGATGTCCGGGAGGGGCGCAAGAAGGGGAGGGCGAAGTTCCGCGCAGGATGAGGGGCTCAGGTCGCGGGAGGCGGAAAATTTGGGCTAACCTAATCAGGGTGAGCGAGAGGGAGGATTTTCAGAGGGCCGGATTATTTGGAGATCTGGTCAAATTCTGCGGAGTTTACTTTCGTTCCGCGCATCTCAGAACCGTAGATCCTTGGAACTACCACCTTTCGAGAAAAAGAATCGCTCACATTCAGGGGACAACTTTTCAGTCGAAAGGCGTTTCTATCGCTGTAGATTACCTACCAAAACAGAGCATTGTTAATGAAAGTGAAAATTGAACGCCGGAGTCGTCCTAGCCTGAAACGTGGATTCACCCTTTTGGAAATGGTCATTGTGCTTGGGATCATTGCCTTGATTCTGGGGACTGCGATCGGTCTCAGCGGCGGATTCATGGGTTTTGGTCGCGAGGTTCAGACCGAAGGAAAGCTTCAGCGGATCGATACCGCCTTGCGAGCTTATCGCAGTCGGGCGGGACATTATCCCTCTGCGACGCAGGGTTTGAATGCCTTGGTGGAAAAGCCGACCTCGACTCCGCAACCGCGGCGGTGGGACCAGAGCTTCAAGAATCTGCCCAAGGACGCTTGGGATAACGAGTTTGAGTACAAGTATCCGGGTAATCAGGACCCGAATCACCCGGAAATTATCTCCAAAGGGAAGGACGGCCAGTTAGGCACCGATGATGATCTCAGCAGTCAGGACCCGAGGTAACGAACTTCGGAGGCTTGGACTGCGAAGAGGCTTCACGCTTCTCGAGGCCATCCTCGCGATGGTCCTGATGTTGATCGTGATCAGTATCGGTCTCGCCTACAACTACGATGCAGGGGACAAGGAGACTCTGCGGAAGGCGGCGGTCACGATTGAGCGAATGGCCTCTCAAGGGCATGCGATGTCGGTGCTCCACCAGAAGCCGATCTGGCTGCGATTCGAAGAAAACATGGTTGTGCTCGCGGGGGCCGATGTGACCGCTGAGCCGGTCCGGGATCCGGATGCGCCCCCGGTCTGGCTGGAGGAAGGGGAGCAAGAGGAAGAGACCCATGAAAAAGTTTACGACACCTTCGGAGGCGATGCCGTCGTCTCCATCCGTCGATGGGGAACAGGAGAGGATGCGTGGGTCCGGCCTGAGGAGGACGAGTTTTTCATCTGGCAATTTCAAAGCACCGGCTTGTGCGAACCGATTTCGATCAAGCTGGAGACCGAGGACAGCTGGATGATCCTCCACATGAATCCACTCACGGCGCGGGTCGATGAAGAGGAAACGGAAATCAGATGATTGGGATCCCCACAAAGCGTCGTCGCGGCTTCGTCCTCATGGAGGTCGTCCTCGCTCTGACGTTGTTCGGGATGGTGGGGGTCGCTTACCTGATGTCCCTGCAGGATGTCGCGGAACTCCTGCGGGAGATGCGGCGGGAGGCCAAGATTACCCGGATTCTCGATAGCGAACTCAGAAAGTGGATGTCGCTGCCACAGATCGAGGAGGGGGAACCGGATCCCAGCGTCCTCGATGAGAGGGATCAACTGGAAGTGAGGGTGGTCATCCGTCCGCTCGAGGACGCGGTGGAGGAAATGCGTTTTACCACGGAAGAAGGTCGCGTGTTGCAACAGATGTTCCACATCCAGGCAACCGCGAGTTGGTACGAAGATCGAGAATGGCACGAACGAACTGCCGAAACCTGGCGCTATGCGAGACTCTACCAACAATAGATATCGATCTCGGGGTGGCCGGGGGCGTCGTGGCTACTTGCTCTTGGAGGTCATTCTGGCCCTCATCCTCTCGGGTCTTCTTTTGGGGACCATCCTGGAGATCATTGACGGCTCCTTGGAGATGTCGAATCTGATGGCCGAAGATGGACGTCGCCACATGACCCAAGAGGCCTTCCTGACCTTCCTGGGCCGCAATTTAAGTCAACTTCCGGGCAATGCGGAACTTGATCTTACTCGCCAAGACGCGGGAACGCACTTCCTCAGTGATCTGACTTTTCAGAATGTGCCGACCTCGTTCTCGTGGTCGGGGCAATCGATTTCGGCGGAGGCGATCCAGCTCTCGACCGTGCGGCGGCGGGGGGGAGATCTCGACATCGTGCTACGTTACTATGAGGAGCCCATCCTTGATGACAGCGATTCTGTCGGGAATGAGAGTGCCGAACCGGTGGCGGAGATCACGCTCTTGCGCGACATTTTCTGGTTTGAGTGGTGGGCCCGCGATGGACGCACTCTGGACTACACCGAAACCTGGGATGTGCGGGGGCGCCTCCCGATCCAGATGGAGCTGCGGGTGAAGTTCGATCAGAACTCCGAGGAGATCGTGCACCATTTTTGGATTCCTCCCAAGTTGAACCCGGAGACCGTGATGCGATCACAACAGCGCGCCGCGCCGCAGACTCGAATTCAGCCCGGATCGGGGCAGGGAACCGATCGCCGAGGTGGAACTGATCGCCGAGGTGGAACCGATCCCCGAGGTGGAACCGATCGCCGAGGTGGAACCGATCGCCGAAGTGGAACCGATCGCCGAGGCGGGACGAGTGATCGTCCTCCCGGGACTGGGGGCGGGTCCGGAGCGCGCACCGGGGGGGGCGGACCAAGCGGGTCAGGACGATGAGAGCGAACCATTCACCAAGGCAACGGCGGGGAAGCACCCTGATCGCCATTTTTTGGATGATGAGCATTTTGGGGTTGGCGATCTTCACAGCGGTGCAATTGCTGCACTACGAGGACCAGATCGTCTCGGCGCATATGCGCGGGACGACGGCCGGGCAGATGGCAGAGATGGGGATTTCAGTGGCCGCCAATCCGGTGGTCGAACGCAAGGACTACGCGCTGCTCGAGCAGCAGTTCCCGGGGGGAGTGGGCTTTCGGGCGACCATCAAGTCAGAGGGCGCCCGCTTCAATATCAATGCCATCCTCCGCGATCGGGGGGATGGCGCTCCTCCCGACAAGACCCTCCTGCGCAAGATCTTCTTTGAGTGGGGCCTGGAAGAGGAAGTGGCTCAGGAGATAGTGGACGCCTTGGTCGATTGGATCGATCCGGACGATTTTGAGGAGCTCAATGGAGCAGAACGGTTGGACTACGAAGCATTGGGTTATTTGAATCGGCCCTACAATCGCCCGTTTTACTCCCTCGGTGAGATGCGTCTGGTGCGTGGGATGGAGCAGTTGGAGCGGGTTTACCCGAACTGGCGGGATTGGTTTACGGTCTGGAGCGGCGGGGGGCTCGATGTGAATGAAGCGGAGCCGGAACTGCTCGCGCGGGCGGCGGAAGTATCCATCGTCGATGCGGAGGCCGTTCGGGACCGGGTTCTGGGGCCGGACATGGAACGGGGCACCGAGGATGATATGCCTTTTAATAGTAGCGCTGAGGTTTTGGATCTGTTGAATGTCCCTGACCTTCAACGGATGGTTGTGGAGTCCCGCCTGACCGCCAATGACCCGACCACGCGGCTCGAGTCGACAGGGTGGTCTGGTGATGTTAAGCGCCGGATCACATTAATTGTGAGAAATCGGACTGGACGACCGTCTATCCTCGAGCGCAAGGAGGAACAAGTTCCGTAGGACCATGAGTGCAAAGTCGAAAAAGAAAGGCGAAAAGATCCTGATGCTTCCCGGTGCCCGTGGATGGGAAGCTTGGAAGGGCATGAATGGGGGTGCGTTGGATCTTGCTCTGCGGACCGAGGAGCACCGTGCGTTGGACGTGGGTGGATTGCCGGTCGGTGAATTGACGATGGCTTTTCCGGTCCGTGATGTCTCGGCCTTGCCGTTTCGAGCCCCGACCGGCGACAACGCCCTGCTCAACGACTTGGCGAATATGCACGTGGAACGGCTCGGGATGCGTCCGGATGCGAATTCCGGAGTGCTGAGTGATTTTTTCAAGGTGGGGATGCGGGGCGAGGAGTGTCTCGTCGTGCCCTTGGTGCTCTCACCGCCGCCGGAGGGGCATTTGCCCAAACGCTCTCCGCAGGCCTTCGATGTCTCGGCCCGCTGTCTGCCCCTTCCCTCGGACGGGGTGGTGATCTGGCAGGAATTGAATCGTTGGGTCTTTGCCCTCGCCGAAGAAGGGCAGCCGCTGCATTTTCAAGCGCTCGCTTCGAACGGATTGGGAGAAGATGCGGGCCGTGAAATTCGGCTCACTCTTTCTCAACTCGAAATGCAGGGACTGGTTGAGACGGCCCCCCGCCATTCCTTTGTGTGGGTGGCGGAAGAAGAGGAACCTCCCACCGCAGAGGAACTAGCCGCCCTAGGTGAGGGTTTCGGAGGGACCGCGACTGTCGCGGCCAAGCCCGCGCCGGTGATTCCGCCCAAGACCAGTCAACTGCTGCCGGCCGACACGCGGGCCGAACGCATGGCGGTGCGCCAGAGGAAGCAGATGGTGCTCATGATTACAGCGGTGGCGGTGGCCTACCTCGGGCTCGTCGCTTATCTCGGCTACACTCTGGTGGAGTCCAATAAGAAGACGGATGCGGCGAAGGCGGATTACGATGCGATCTATCCTGAAGTGATCGTCTTCCAGGACCACAAGATCAAGTGGGAGGAACTTCTGCCTGTCGTTGAGCAGGAACACAATCCGGTGGAACTGCTCCTTCATTGTGCCCAGGCCCGTCCGGACGGGGGGCTTCGCCTGGAGCGGTGCGATATCAACAACCAGTTGGAGGTCAACGGCGATGAGCGCAAACTGATCAGAAGCATTCGTCTGCAGGGCAAGGCGGATGAATTGGAGCAGGTGAATACATTTAACGAAAACGTGAAGCGAAGCAGTGGTCTCAAGAACTATAGTTGGAATACGCCACCTGCGACGGAGACAAATGACGGTCGCTGGAGCTTTACATATGATGCCGTCTACGTGGGACCCTTGCCGACACAGTAACAATGAGTGATCGAGAAAAACGCCTCCTCTTCTTCATGGCCGTCATCGTCTTCCTGGTGGTGAATGGGGGTGCAGTAAAACTTTTTTATCTACCCAAGCTGAAGACCGCCCGCGCGCAGGAAACAGAATTCCGAAGCAAGTACGAGATCGCCCGCGAAGATCTTGAAGCCCAGGACAAGCGAAGTGATGAGGTCGCCTGGGTGATCAAGAACGAAGGAGAGCCCCGTTCAGCCCAGAAGGCCTTGACGGACCTGGAGCAACTCGCCAACCGGGAAGCGCAGCGTCGCGGCTTGACCGTAAAACGGCGTAAGCCGATGAAGGCGGTGGACGACAGGAGCCTCTTTTATCATCGGGCGCGGGTGGAGATCGAAGTGAGCGGTCGCGAGAATGTTCTCTACCAATGGATGGATCGCCTGAATGCACCCTCGGAATTCCGTTCCGCGACCATGATTCGCCTCAATTCAAAGCGTGATGACGACACTCTGATCGATTGTCTGATCGTCCTCGAACAGTGGTTTGTCCCCGAGATCCCAGAGGCCTGAAGCCCAAACACCAAATTTTAACATGATCCATTCGAAGATGAAAATGATGCCCTCTCTCACCGCGGTCATCCTGATGGGGATGATCCTCCCTGCGATCTCAGCAGTGCCAAAGAAGCAGCCCTTGGGTCGCTATGCGGAGTTGTGGACGGACTCTCCCTTCACGGTGAAGCCTCTGATTGTGGCTCCCGAAGTGGAGGAAGAAAATCCACTCGACGACTACACTTTGGCCGGCGCCTGTATGATGAAGGGCGGCTGGTTCGTGGTCTTGATCAACAAGAAGGATCGCAACGAGCGGGTGCGCATTCGGCCCGGAGTTGAGAACCTCAATGGCTTCCAAGTGGTCGGGGTGGAGAATGAAGGCGGCTATATGGAAACCAAGGTCCAGATACAGACCCGGAATGGGAAGAAGGGAACCGTGGAGTATGACAAGAAGTTCATCGTCCTGAAGAAGGCCACTCCGCGGGCCCCGAGCAGAAAGCCCACCGCCAAACCCGGACAGAGGCCGCCCATTCCTGGACGCACCACCAATCGACCTCCGGTTACGGGCAAGAAACCCACCACCTCCACTGCGCGCCCGTCTCGGGTTCGCCGCGTCCCCAATCCTCCCACCCGATAACTTTTCTTAAACACGTCTCATGAGCCGATCAATCATCCTCATCCTCGTTCTTGCCCTGCCCCTTGCGGCCCAGGAAAAGCCTCCTGTGCCCAAGCCACCCGGCCCTGTTAATCCTGTGGCACCGCCCGTGGATCCTGTGGCACCGCCCGTGGATCCTGTGGCACCGCCCGTGGATCCTGCAGCACCGCCCGTGGATCCTGCAGCACCGCCCGTGG
>JAPKFB010000034.1 GCA_028821775.1 Roseibacillus sp. | reverse complement strand
AAGGAGAGCAACCCGGTCAAGGAGAGCAACCCGGTCAAGGAGAGCAACCCGGTCAAGGGCAGCAACCCGGTGAGGGACAGCAGCCGGGCCAAGGAGGCGGACAAGGCGGAGGAAACTTCTTCGATGGTTGGGGCGGCGAAGAATCTGCCGCTCAAGGCGGCCCTGAATCACCAATTTATGGTGAGGGATATCGCCAGTGGTCGGATCGCTTGCGCGACGTGGAAGAGATGCTGGACGATCAGAAGCTTCAGGAGGACGTCGCCCGCTTACGCGATCGCTCTCGCGAAATGCGCCGCGACTTCAATCGCAACGGCAAGGGTCCCGAGTGGGGATTGATGGAAGAAGAAATCATGACTCCGCTCGCGGAATTGAAGGAGCGCCTCGACGAAGAAATTTCCAAGCTCGAAAAACCCGACTCCCGGCTTCCCCTCGATCGCGATCCAGTTCCCGGGGCCTTCGAGGAACTGGTGCGCGAATACTACGAACGTCTCGGCAGCGGCGAATGATGACAGAACTTCCAACCGCAACCATTGTCTTCACCGGCGGCGCTTGGGCTTGGACCGGGGCGGGCTTGGCGTTGCTTGGCGGACTCCTGACGATCGTCGGGTATCGCCGACGCGGGCTCAGGCACAAGGCGATGTTCCCCCTCGTTCTCCGGCTGGCGGCTCTAGGATTGCTCGCGGTGTCGCTGGCAGAACCTGCGTGGGTTGGAGAAGAGGTCGAGCCCGGAGCAAACATCGTGGCCGTAGTGGCGGACAACAGCGTGGGCCTTCAGATCAAGGAGGGAGGCGCCAGACAAACGAGAGCAGAGGAACTCTCGGCCCTGCTCGCCACCTCCCCTGGAGAGCAAGCCGACTGGTTGGCCACCATCGAAGAGACATTTCAATTGCGACGCTTCGCCCTTGATGCCCGCTTGCGCCGAGTGGGGGGATTTGATGCGCTCGACTATGGAGGAACATCGACCGCGATTGGCACGTCCCTGAAAAGTATCGCGCGACGCTTCGCGGGCCGCCCCGTAGCCGCCGTTATCTTGCTCACTGACGGCAATACCACCGACCTAGTCGATCAAGAAACCCTCAAGGAATTGCCTCCGATCTTTCCGGTGGTGATTGGAAAGGAAGCCCCCGAACGCGACCTCGGCCTCACCAATGCGATCGTGTCCCAATCCTCATTCGAGGATGCCCCTCTGACGATTAGGGCCGACTTTGTGGCACAAGGCTATGGCGGGAAGCCCGTGAAGGTCCGCCTCCTGGATGGGGCGGGCAAGGAGATTGCCGCGCAGGAATTTTCCCCTGAGACAGATTCCGAAGTGCAATCGGTACGCTTTCTTCATCGCCCCACCAAGAGCGGGGTGCAGTTCTATCGCATCGAAGTCTCCAGTGAGGAGGGCGAGGAGGCGACCGACGCCAACAATTCTCGCCTGGTGACGGTAAACCGGGGTGGCGGCCCCTTTCGCGTTCTCTACGTTTCCGGTCGACCGAATTGGGAATACAAGTTTCTGAATCGATCCCTGGAAGAAGACACCGAAGTGGAGCTGGTCGGACTGATCCGAGTCGCGAGGCGGGAACCCAAGTTTCAATGGCGGGGCCGGGCCGGAGAAAACGCCAATCCTCTCTTCCGGGGCTTCAATCCCGATGACGATTCAGCCGACTTTGATCAACCCGTCCTGGTGCGCCTCAATACCCGCGATGATCGCGAACTCTCAGCCGGCTTCCCCCGGGAGGCGAAGGATCTCTTCGAGTACCACGCCATCATCTTCGATGACTTGGAGCGGTCCTTCTTCACAATTGATCAGATGGATTTGATTGATCAGTTCGTCAGGCGACGCGGTGGGAGTCTTCTCATGCTGGGCGGAGCGGAGAGCTTCGGACACGGCAGCTACCAGAAGACCCCGATCGGAAAAATGCTGCCGGTCTACCTCGGAGGACCAAGTGACAAAGCGCCCGGCAAATCCCTCAAGCTCAATCTGACCCGCGATGGATGGTTGGAACCTTGGATCCGGCTCCGAGAAACCGAAAAGGAGGAAGAGGATCGCGTGGCGGCCATGTCGCCCTTCATGACCTTGAACCGAGTCACTGCCATCAAGCCAGGCGCGACGGTCTTGGCGCAGGTCGAGGACGGCGGCATCAAGCGTCCCGCTCTGGCAGTGCAACGATTTGGCGAAGGCCGCGTGGGAGCCATGATGCTGGGAGATTTCTGGCGATGGGGATTTCGCGTTCCGGAGAACAGGCCTGACATGGAGAAAGCCTGGCGACAGATTGTGCGGTGGTTGATCGCGGATGTCCCCAAACGGGTTGCCCTGGAGTTGGTGGCTTCCGGAGACGGCGCCGTCCGGGCCAAGGTGAACGTGGGGAACGAATCCTACGAACCGATGGCTGATGCGCGCGTCGTGATTTCGGTGAAGAGCGGCGAGGCCGAGCCCATCGAGTTGGCAGCGACGCCATCGGACACCGAAGCGGGCGCGTTTGAAGTCACCTTCGTCCCAGAGGGCCCCGGGCCTACCGTGGTCAGCGCGAAGGCCGTCGACGCGAGCGACCGGAAAATCGGAGAAGCGGAGGATGGTTGGGCGCCCAACGGGGCGGCGGACGAGTTCAAGCGGCTCGCACCAAATCGAGCGTTGCTCGAGTCCATCGCGGCGGCGACTGGTGGAGAATTGCTGGAGGCCCGGGACCTGGAAAGTTTCGCGGAGCGACTCCCCTCGATGGAAGCACCCGAAACACGAACCTGGTCGCGCTCCCTGTGGCATACCCCACCAGTCTTTCTCCTGGTCCTGGGCTGTTTTGCGGGCGAATGGATCTTGCGAAGGCGATCGGGAATGGCGTGATGAAAATAAGGCACACCATCGTGGGAATGATCGCGGCCGCGCTGGGAACGGCCGCAGGGTGGACCGGACCGTCCGCCGATCTCATCATCGTTCTCGGAGCACCCGGAACCGAAGAATACGGCAAGGCCTTTGCATCGGCGGCCCAGGCGTGGGAGAGGGCGGGAAGGAAGGGGGAGGCCAAGCTCACCGTGATCGGTCGGGAGGACGGCAGCGGTAGCGATTTCAAGACCCTGGAAACGAGCATCGCGGAGGCCGGAATGGAGGGCTCGGGTCCGCTTTGGATCGTCCTCCTGGGCCATGGCACCTTCGACGGACGCACTGCAAAATTCAATCTCCGAGGCAAGGACCTCAGTGCCGTGCAACTCAGTGACTGGCTCAAGGAGAGCGCGCGCCCGGTAGCGATCATCAATTGCTCATCCTCGAGTGCCCCATTCATCAAGAAATTGACCAAACCTGGGCGCGTCGTGATGACTGGCACCAAGAGCGGTTCGGAAGATTCCTACGCACGATTCGGGGAATTTCTCGCGAAGTCCATCAATGCTCCCGAGTCTGATCTTGATCGAGACGGAGCGACCTCGCTCTTGGAGGCCTTTCTTGCCGCCACCAAGGGCGTGGAGGAGTTTTACGAGAAGGAGGGACGCATCGCGACGGAGCAATCGTTGGTGGACGACAACGGCGACGGATTTGGGACTCCAGCCAAATGGTTTCGAGGTGTCCGTGCCGTGAAGAAGGCGAAGGACGATGCGGAGGCCGACGGATTGCGCGCTCACCAATTCCACTTGGTGCCCAGCGAAGCCGACAAGGCGCTCCCCCCCGAGATCCGCAAGGAGCGAGACGCGCTCGAAGCAAAGCTATTCGCGCTCAGAGCGAACAAGGAGGACATGGAGATGGACCGCTACTACCTCGCCTTGGAGCACCTCGCGCGCCAACTGGCCAGCCTTTACCATCCGGAAAGCGAGGAAGGATCCTCTCCCGTCGAGAACGATCAAGGCCAGTCGCCGTGATTGACGCGCCATACGCCGCGGTCGTCCTGAAAGACGACGGAGAGCACGCGTGCCGGCTGCACATCATCGAAGACCCACTCCCAGACGAGTGCTCGCCAAGCCGTTTCGGTGGACCGTCCGTAAGCCTTGTAGCCAGCCTTGTCGGGCAGGCCGAACATGGCCTCGATCTCATTCTGCGACATGCCGACTTTGACATTTTCAGAAAGTTGGAAGACTTTGGCAAAGCCCGGTTTCTCCCGCAGCACCCCCCCGGCGGACCCCGGAATTTCTGGCAACTCAGGCTCGGGCACGACCTCGCTGGGAGGCCCCGCGCAGCCGATCGTCAGGAGGACACAGCCGCCCAGCATTACAATGAGATTGGGATTCATGGTCCCGCAGGGCTAACAGGCCACATGGCGTTGATACACCAAAAAGTGTCCGCCAGCTCGGAGTTACAACCTCTGGCCATTGCGTCCAGCGTGGAGGGAAACCCATGATTCTCTATCGGCTCAATCTCGATGATCCCCGCCTCCAACCCGGCCGGGTCGAGTGAAGGCTTGGCCTCGAGCCTCCATCCGGACGGACTGGTGAGCAAAGCGATGCCAACTAAACCCGCGATCCCGAATTTTGATCGCTCATGATTCCAATCTCGCTCTCGTCCGGGGTGGGCGGGTCGAGACGCGCAGAATGCATCCCCGCTCCCAACGCGACGATGAGTCCAAAGTAGATGAGGGCCGCGACCCCACGTTGTCCGGGAGTGACTTCGAAAAACCGCTGCTCCTCGTCCGTCCGATGACGGAAGAGCGTGAACAACCTCGGCAAGGCCGTAATGAGGATGAGAAAGATAATGAAAGAAGGCCGGTGGACCGCCCATGTCCCGGCGATGACAAACCCAACAATCCAGAGCCATGGAGAAAGCGCGGTGACCATGCGCCCCCCATCCAGGAATCCGACTGGCATGAGATTGAATAGATTCAAAAAGTAGCCCACGTAGGCGAGGGCTGCGAAAAACGGATTCCCGGTCGCAAGGTAAATTCCGTGGCAGGCCAAGGCCCCCAGGCTTCCAAGAATTGGCCCGCCGGCGGCAACCCAGAACTCAATCCACGCGTTGCGGGGGGCCTCCTTCAGCGCAATGAGCGCCCCCATGAAGGGAATGAACACGGGGGCTCCTACCTTGAGCTTCCAACTCTTGGCCGCCAGCAAGTGCCCGCACTCGTGAATCAGGATGAGCAACACGAAACCCACTGCGAATTGCCACCCCCAGAACATGGAGTAGGCCCAAATCGTCAAGAGCATGGTTCCTCCCGTCTTGAGGAGAATCGGGAGAAACTTCACGATCGGCAGAACGAGAAACTTGAACTTCGCTCCAAATTTCAAAATCAAGACCGCGACCACAACGAGCGGGCCGAGCGCCTTCTTCAAATTCTTCCCCGTGGACGGCTGAGGCGGCTCCTGGCGCAGGATCAAGGGCGGAATGGCACCCGTTTCCGGGTCGATTTGAGACGGCATGGCGCAGCCTACGGTCGGTTGACACAAAAGCAATGCCGCTCCCCCCTCTCCCCCTCTCCCCAGATTACCGATTTGTCGATTCCCAGTTTCTTGATCCGCGACGCCAGAGTGGTGGGCTTCATGGCAAACAACTCGCCCGCGCCCTCGGCCCCAAAGATCTTACCGCCTGATTGCTCCAAGGTGGCGACTATGCTCTGGAGCCCCATGCTCTTGTATCAGTTCAGCCATGATCTACCGAACTTTACGAGCATTGATGCGCCGCTCTACATTGATGCACAGGCATTCGCGGGTATCCTCGTCCATCACATTGAGCATCCGCATGCTTTCCTCCGCGAAGAGTCGTGTCATACACAAAGTCCCAGGTTCACACATGATGTCGGCACGTAGCCTTGGCAGGCAGTCCTGTTGAGGTGCCCTGCCGATGACGTTTGGGATTTTTCGCAGGGACAGCAAGGAGTTGGGCTCCTTCTCCTCATAGAAAAATGGGCTCCGTTACAGGCCAAAATGGCGACACGCTGCGCGTCCACTGCATGGCCTCGAAGGAGGGTAGGGTGGAGCTAATATCCCCTTCCCAGGGGCCAGTCAGTTTGCGCCTCGCTCTCCTTGCCTTGGACGCCAAGCATCATAGTCTCGCTAAATACACCATGATCCGATCTCATCCCTTCTTCCTCTCCTTCTCGTTCTGGGCGGCTCTTTCCCTCTCCTCTCTCTCATCAATCGACGCCCAGACCGCGGGCAAGGGACAGGATGCGGTGCAAGTCGCTGAGGCGGTCGCAAAGAACATTTTCGACCGAGTCACCCACGGGTTTGCCGAGAATGACGGGGTCAAAATTCACTATGTGACGATCGGGAAGGGAACCCCCATCGTGATGATCCATGGCTTCCCCGATTTCTGGTACACTTGGCGCGAACAAATGGAACCGCTGAGCCAGGCCGGCTACCAAGTGGTGGCCATTGATCAACGCGGCTACAACAAGAGCGACCAACCCAAGGGCGTCGATCAGTACGCGATGAAGATCCTGGTGGAAGATGTGGCCGCGGTGGTCGAGGCGGTGGGAGCCAAACAAGCGATCATCTGCGGGCACGACTGGGGTGGAGCAGTGGCTTGGAGCTTCGCCATGATGAACCCGGACCTCACCGAGAAGCTCATGATTCTGAATCTACCGCACCCGCGAGGGCTGGCGCGTGAATTGGCCACCAATCCGGAGCAGAAGAAGAACAGTGCCTACGCTCGAGGATTTCAGAAGAGTGGAGCGCACCTCTTTCTCACCGCCAAGGGCCTCGCGGGCTGGGTCAAGGATCCCAAGGCCCGCGCACGCTATGTCGAAGCCTTCAAGCGCTCCAATTTCGAGGCCATGCTCAGCTACTACAAGAAGAACTATCCTCGGGCACCTTATGAAGAACCGGCAGGCCCGGTGGTCAAAGTGAAATGCCCCGTACTCATGATTCACGGACTGGATGACAAGGCCCTCCTGGCACCAGCCTTGAATGACTCCTGGACTTGGTTGGAAAGCGACCTCACCCTGGTGACGATTCCCAATGCAGGGCATTTCGTCCAACAAGACGCCGCCGATCTCGTGACCAGGACGATGCTGATGTGGCTTGGCCGGTAAGACGCGCCACCATTCCCTAACAGGCTCAGCGCCGATGCTTCAGCAAAACGCCGGGGACAAGGGCCTGCCCGGGCTCGGGGGTCGAGTGCGACACGAAGAAATCGCTGGGTTCGCCCACCAGGAAGATGTCATCGTTCGGGCCCATCGCCACCTCGTAGCTACCTAAACCACTCGAGAACGAGGACAGGGTGGCAATGGTAACAAAACCGCCAGCAGGACCGATCGAATTTCCAAGGATTGCCAGCACATGCGGATCGATAGTCTAGGCAGCGAACAATTAACCGCAACATCTGAAAACAGCAATCCGTCAGAGAACATCATCGGATTAGAGATGGCCTGTGAGCTACCATGACAGCCCGGCGGGATGAAAATCACGTTCCTTCTTGAGGGCCCCCGAAGGAAGAAAAGGATCGGCAAACTTCACGGACAGAGTAGGGTCCGCCCGTGACGAAAATCGTCCGCCTCATCACCCTCCGAACCATGCTGTATTTCAGTGTGGTCCCGGTCGCACTCGCACAGCCAATCATTCCCGGTCTGGTCTCCAGCGAACTCGATCCGAAGCTCAAGGGCCTGGTCCTGATCGAGGAACTGAATTGCGTAGCCTGTCACCAGAGCGCTGAGCCCTTTGCCGCCCGCTCAAAGAAGGCGCCACGCCTCTCCGCAGTGGGCTCCCGGGTAAACCCGACATACCTCGAAGCCTTCATCAGTGACCCGCATGAGACCAAGCCCGGGACCACCATGCCGGACGTCCTGATCCAACTGGACAAGGAGGAGAGAAAACAGGTTGCCAAATCCCTCACTCACTTTTTGTTGTCACTGAAGAAGAACGACTTTTCCTTGCAACCGCCTGATGCGGTGGCTGCGGAGCACGGGGAACACCTCTTCCGCTCGCGGGGATGTGTGGCCTGCCATTCCCCTCGCAATGAAGCGGGCACCGAGTTGCTCCAAGAGTCCTCCGTCCCCCTCGGAGCCTTGGAAAAGAAGTACAGCGTGAAGAGCCTGGTCGACTTCCTGCGGCATCCGCACTCCAGTCGTCCCTCCGGACGGATGCCCGACTTGCGACTGCAGGGGAACGACGCGGAACGCATCGCCCACTACCTGCTGCGCGATACCCGCGTCCCCGGCCCTCTCGCCTACAAGATGTATCGGGGCCAGGTCTGGGAAGGCCTGGAGAGTGCCAAGGTAGAGGCCGAACGAGCGGGGCAAGTGAGAGACTTCGCCCTCGCAAGCCTAGGAAGAGTTCACCACCAGACCGCAGTCGAGTACCAAGGGTGGCTCAAGATTCCTCAGCAGGGGAGCTACACATTTTATCTTCAGATGAACGGGGGCTCTTTGCACGTGAACGGAAAGCAACTCGTGCTCGAGAATCCCAGCAACCGACGTGGACCGAAAAGGATGCAGGCCTCAACGGAATTGCCAGCGGGTTGGCGGAAGATCGAGCTGACTTACTTTCACACCGGGCGAGATCCAAAGTTTTCATTCGAATTGGAAGGTCCGCAGTTCAAGCGCCAAGCGATTCCCTCCTCGATGCTCTCGGTATCGGAGCACCCCATTCCGGCTTTCGAACCGCTGGTGGTGGATCCCGCCCTTGCAGCCCGCGGCCGAAAACACTTCGGAATCCTCGGCTGCGCGAAGTGCCATGATGATCTCAGGATTCCTTCCAAATCGGGACCTGCTTTTGCCACCCTGGATCCCGGCAAGGGGTGCTTGAGCGAAGCGCCCGGGAAGTGGCCCCGCTTCAACCTGAACGGGAAACAACGCCAGTTGATCGCGAAGGCCCTGCCCGGAGTGGAACAGGAGCGCCTCAACGAGAGACAACAACTCGAGAAGGCCCTGGTCACCTTCAATTGCATCGCTTGTCACGATCGCTCCGGCCTGGGAGGGATTGCTCCGGAACGCAACGCAAACTTCTCCGGCACCCGCGAAGCGTTGGGAAACCAGGGCCGCCTTCCCCCACCCCTCTCCCACGTGGGGGCAAAACTGAAACCGGAGTGGATCGCCGAAGTCCTGCTGCGTGGGAAACGACAACGCGAATACCTTGATGCGAGCATGCCTCAGTTCGGCGAAGCAAACGTCGGGCACCTGGTCAACCTCTTCGCCAAAGTCGACAAACTGGAAGCGGTCACCATCCCCAAAATCGCGAACATCAAGGAATCCAAGAGTGCCGGATACGAAATGATGGGCACCACTGGATTCAGCTGCATCGCCTGCCACGACTTCAATGGACAAAAAGCAGGCGGAGCGGGTGCGCTCGACATCGTGCACGTGACCGACCGCCTTCAGAAGAATTGGTTCCATCTCTACATGCGGAATCCGGCTCGTTTCCACTCGACCGTGATCATGCCCTCCTACTGGCCAGGCGGTCAGTCCATCCGTCCCAACCTTCTCAAGGGGGACACCGCCCAACAGATCGAAGCGCTCTGGACCTACCTCCTGGACGGCCCGCGAGCCAAGAAACCGAAAGGCTTGTCCCGTCAGTCGGCTGAAATTCGAGTCACCGACGTGGCGGAGATTGCCCGCGGGCGCGGCACCGCCGGCTACCGCGGAATCGGAGTGGGTTACCCGGAAGGGATCAACCTGGCGTTTGATTCCGAAGAAATGGCCCTCCGCCAGCTCTGGAAAGGAGATTTCGCGAGCGTCAATCACGGATCCTTTCGGGCGCGCGGCGGGGAGCGGATCTCTTTCCCCCCCGGCATCCCATTTCACCGCCTGAAGTCGATGGACGACAACTGGCCCTATAAAGGAAAATCCAACTACACCTTCCCCCACGATCACGGCTACCAGTTTCGCGGCTATCATCTGGATGCCCTGCGCCGGCCGACCTTCCTCTACCACTACGGTGAGGTGACGGTGGAGGATTTATTCGAGGATGTGCCCGGCAAGGATGGCAAGGCGTGGTTCAAGCGGACCTTCCGTTTCGAAACACCCGGGGCCCAGAAGCCCTTCTATTTCCGCGCCGCTTCCGGAAAGAAGATCACCGCCCAGGTGGACCGCGAATTCGTCATCGATCAACTCCAACTGCGCATCACGAGCGACCACAAGGGTGTGGTGCGCGAAGGCGATCCCGGGGAAGTGCTGATTCCCCTCACGCTGCCCAAAGGGCGCTCCACTCTCACCTTGGAATACCGATGGTAGGAAACCGTTACCTGAACGCCCTCTGGGCCCTTACACTCTCTACTCTTCTTCCCGCCGAAGATCTCGGAGAGATGTGGGGCAGCGCCAAGGAGGAGGCAAAGTACTATCCCATCGTCAACATTCCGATTCCGCCCGAGGTCCCCATGCGAACGGGCAGTTTCGAAATCCTTCCAGACGGACGACTGGCAGTGGGCACCCGGCGGGGCGACATCTATTTCGTCAAGGGCGCCTTCGATTCTCCGCCCACTCCCGATTACCACCTCTTCGCGAGCGGACAGGATGAAATCTTCGGTCTGGCATGGAAAAACGGTGCTATGACCGCCACCCAGTTCGGAGAAGTGACCCGGATCTCAGACACCGACGGCGACGGCGTCGCCGACCGCTACGACACCCTGAGCAACAACTGGGGCTACGCGGAAGGTCACGAATTTGCCTTTGGCTCCAAGCACGACCCGGAGGGCAACATCTGGGTCGCGCTCGGATTGAGTGGTTCCTACAAATCCCACAACCTCTTTCGGGGTTGGGCGGTGAAGGTCACTCCAGATGGAAAAATGATTCCGGTGTGCAGCGGGCTGCGAAGTCCGGGCGGAGTGGGGCCCAATGCCGAGGGGGTGATGTTCTCCATCGAGAGCCAGGGTCCCTGGAACGGATGCTGTTCGCTCAAGCATCTCAAGCAGGGCGGTTTTCTGGGACATCCCGCCAGCTACAACTGGTATCCCTTCGTCCCTGGCATGGACACTCCTGCAGTGGAACCCAACACCCCTTCCCGCCTCCAGGTGGAAAAGAAACGAGTGAAGGAATTGGTGCCTCCGGCGGTGCGCTTCCCCTATATCAAAATGGGCCGCTCGATCTCCGGCTTCCGACTCAACCAGACCGGCGGCAAGTTTGGTCCCTTCGAGAACCAGATCTTTCTGGGCGACTACACCTTGAGCATCATCCTGCGGGCCACCACCGAAGAGATCAACGGAGTTTGGCAGGGCGCCTGTTATCCCTTCCGGGAGGGACTGGCGTCCGGGATCATGCACGTAGAGTTTTCACCCCAGGGACAACTCATCGCCGGCGGGTTCACGACCAACAGACAGTGGCCGGTGCGGGGAACGGAACCCTTTGCCCTCCAACGCATCGACTGGACCGGCCTCATGCCTTTCGAGATCAAGGAGATCAATATCGCCAAGGACGGATTCCTGATCAATTTCACCAAGCCCGTCGACCCGTCGATCGCGGCGAGGACCGAGGTCTACAACATCACCACCTACACTCATAAATTCAGCGCGGGCTACGGCAGTCCCGAGGTGGACCAAACCACCGCCAAGGTGACCAAGGCTATCCCTTCGGCTGACGGACTCTCGGTAAATGTGCACTTGGAAAAGATCATCGAAGGCCACATCCACGATTTCGATCTAACTACCATGAAATCCATGGAAGGAGGGACTCTCCTTCACACCAAGGCCTACTATACGGTGAACGAAATCCCCAAGAACTAGTTCACCGGCCGGAGTGAATGGATCGTTGCCTTCGCAAGGACCCGGCGAGACCACCCCCTGCAGCTCTCACTCCCACCCAACAATTTCTCCATCATCACACCTACCATGCCTGCGCCACTCCTTCGCTTCTTCTGTTCGATCGCCCTTCTTCTGACCTGCGGCCAGGCCCTCGCCCACCCCGTTCCAGATAGTCCCTCCTGGCTGACTTATTCCGGAGGTGACGGCCCAGGCAAGGGCAAGCACATCGTGCTGATCTCCGCCGATCAGGAATACCGCAGTGAACAATCGATGCCCATGATGGCAAAGATCCTGAGTAGACATCACGGCTTTGACTGCACCGTTCTCTTCGGAGTGAACGAGAAGGGCGAAGTCGACCCCACCATGCCGGTCTATCCCAAGAAAGGCAAAGAGGCCGAATTCAAGCAGCACAATATTCCCGGGCTCGAGCATCTTGCCTCAGCCGATCTGGTGGTCTTCTTTGCGCGCCTCCTGACCCTCCCCAAGGGGCAGCAGGAGCACATTGTGAGCTACATCGATTCCGGCAAACCGATGATCGCACTGCGGACGGCGAACCATGGATTCCGCGGAGCGCTCCCCTACAGGATCGATGGCAAGAATGTGAATTTCGGCAACGATGTGCTGGGTGGATCGTTCCGGGGCCACCACGGCCGCTGGCACGCCGACTCGACCCGGGGCACGATCGTCAAGGAGCTCAAGGATCATCCCATCGTCGCGGGCGTCAAAGACATCTGGGGCCCCTCGGACGTTTACCGAACCTACAAAGAGGGCGGAAGTTTACCGGAAGGGTGCACTGCCCTGGTCTGGGGCCAACCGCTGATGGGGCGCAATCACGATGATGCCCCGAATCCCAAGAAGGAGCCCCTCCCGGTGGCCTGGTTCAAGGATTGGAAGACCCGCGAAGGCAAAAGTGCCCGCGTGTTTCACTCAACCATGGGCAGCGGCAAGGATCTGGAGAGTGCGGGGCTGCGCCGGCTGATCATCAACTCGGCCTATTGGGGGATGGGCATGGAAGGCGCGATCTCCCCCACTCGGAGCGTCGAATACGTCGGCGCCTACAAGCCGCTCGTGAGCGGATTCAATTACGAAAAGCTCGGAGTGGTTCCAAAACTGCCCGCTGCCTACAAGTAGAAACCGACAGCGCGAAGTCCAGCGCGCACGCACTTCGGAAGGGTGCCGAAAACGCTCCTCAACCATCGCAGACCATCGGTCACCTCTATTCCCCCATGGCGGAACAAATCCTGATCCTCACCACCGGCGGAACCATCGACAAGATCTACTTCGATGCGACCTCGGACTATGAAGTGGGTGAATCCGTGATTCCTGCCCTCCTCCGGGAGTCCGGAGTGTCACTGGATTGTCGGCTGGTCTCCCTGATGCGAAAGGACTCCCTGGAAATAACCGACGAGGATCGGACGAACATTCGCGCGGCCTGTGTCGAGGCAGCCGAAAACCGCATCGTCATCACCCATGGGACCGACACCATGACCAAGACCGCCGAAGCGCTGGTGGGGATCGCTGGGAAGTCGATCGTCCTGACCGGTTCGCTGGCCCCGGCGCGCTTCCGGGAGAGCGACGCTGTCTTCAACATCGGATTTGCCCTCGCGGCCGTGCAAGCAAAGACACCAGGCGCCTATCTCGCCATGAACGGGAGAATCTTCGAAGCCGGGAAAGTCGTGAAGAACCTGAAAACGCGGCGATTCGAGAAGACCAGCGGTTGATTCACGAGCGAAGCAATCGACAAGGTGATGGATCCACGCTGCGGCACCTTCCGCCCGGTTGGCCAAGCTTCGTGCGCCCCGGAGAGGCAGCAGGGAACGACTGGGACCCGCGTTCGAGCCACCAAGGCTCCCACCCCGGCCGCCAAGCCGACCTACCAGTCCCATCATCGAAACGGCGTTCGGAGTGAACCCGCGCTTCAACTAGAGCGCATCTCACCGAGGAACACCTTCGAAAGGCGAACCTCATCGGGAATTCGTGCAAAGGGTCGCCTCTTCAGTCCCTGGATGGCACGACAAGGACCAGCCCAACACCACTCCCTCCCCGCGACCTCTCAGACCCTTGAGGCGTGAAGAGAGCCTCTCTCACTTGCCTTCGCCCGGGCGGGCCACCGGCACTTCGACGCCATTCTGGCCTGCCCAGGCTTGAGCCGCCGCTGGATCCTGCCGCATCCATCGGCCCAAGGTGTGTTGAGTCATCGTCGTTCGAAGTTGCTCGTTCTCGATCGTCGAGGCCCATCCCACCCCGGTTTCGGGATCGTCAAAGGTACTAGTCGCGGCCTTGGCGAGGCCGGCCACTCCGTTGTCGTAACTTGGTCCGGCGGGTTGTTCTCCGAGCCAGTCGGCGGCCGCTTCGGGGTCGACATTCGTCCAGTTCCACATGACGTGGCCCATCGCGTCCGCTCTCCCTTCGGATTCCGCTTGGGTGCCGAGCCAGGCCGCAGCCTCGGCCGGTGCTTCTTGAGCCCAGGTGCGAGCCAATCTCCCGACATGCTCGCCTCGTTCCTCCGCGGGGAACCCGTCCACGTAGGCGGCGGCTTCCGCCGGCGCGGTCGCAGCCCATCCCCCGAGTGCATTCGACAACGCTTCGGCACGCTCGGTCGCATTCAAGGAATTTGCCCAAGCAACGGCTGCCTCCGGCGCTTGCCGGGCCCAGGTCTCCGCAATATCTCCCAAGAGTTTGGGCCGGTCAGTGGGATCCAATGCGAGAACAATCGCAGCCGCTTGTTCGGGATTGCTCTCGAGAAGGTTGCCGATGATCCCGGCATAAGCGCCGCTGCGTTGCTCACCGTCTGAAAGACCCGCCGCCCAGGCGAGGGCCGCATCAGGATCCTGACGAGCCCATTCTTCGGCAATCGTCCGCGCCAACATGTGTCCCATCCAGGCTTGCTGTGGCAGGCCGTTCTCAGGATCACTCAGCCAAGCGACAGCCCGCGCCGGATCGGAAGCGGCAAGGGCCGCAAGGATTGTGATGGCATCACCGCTCCCTCGCTTGGCACTAACGTTTCCCAAACTCGCAAAGGCTGCGTCGGGATCTGCCTGACCCCAGCGCGTCAGGAGGAGATGGGCAATGAGTCTGGCCTCGCCATCCAGCTTGGAAGAACCGGAGCGCAACTCTTTCAGTATTTCCCCAATCTGGTCGGAGGGAAGATGCCTGACGAATGCGAGAAGCGCTTCATAGCGGTCCAGCGGATCGCGCATGGCAAGGATCTCGCTGAGCGTCTTGGGCGTTTCCAATTTGGCCTCATCCGCACTCCCACGACCGCGCCTGGCTTCCAAATAAGCAGGATCCAAGCGCCCACCAGTCCGGGAATCTCCTTCCCGCCCCTTGGGCCCGTTGGTGGAGATGCCTGCATTTCGATCGCCGCCTCCCCCCTGCGAAAGCTGCCAGGCATTAATGCCAAGCGATACCACGAGAGCGAAAATCGTCACCAAAAGAACCCTGTTCATGACTTCATTTCCTCTCTTTCGTTTCACCGGAATTCTTGGATGCCGCGCGTTTCCGGAGGGCTTCCATCTTGGCTCTCGCATCCTCCTTGCTGAGCTTGCCGGCTTCCACCATGGCGCGGAGCTGTCTGCCGAAGGCGTCCAGATCGACCACTCCCCGCCTCTTCACCTCGGAGGTCCGTTTCTTGAGTTCCCGATAATTCGCATCAGCTTGTTCGCGGGAGATCTTGCCATCCTTGACCGCGCCTTCGATGCGCTCCTTGATCGATTCCCAATCAACCTCCCGGCCGCCCTCGCCCTTGCGTCCCCTTGACCGTTCACGACTGCGCTCCTTGTCACCGTCACGGGCTTCCCCTCCCACTGAGGCCTGGTCCTTGATCTTCCGGTATTTGGCATCGGCTTCCTGGCGCGAGATCTTGCCATCCTCTACCGCACCTTCGATGCGCTTCCCGATCCCTTCCCGATCCAGGTTCTCGATCCCCCGCTCATTGGAACCACGGCCCAAAAATTCTGCCATTTTCTCGGCTGCTTCTTCGCGAGTGATTTTCCCGGCTTCCACCGCCGCTCCGAGTCGACGCCGAAATCCTTCCGCATCCATCTCCTTGAGCTTCCCGCTCTCACCTTGGGCGTGATATCCTTCAATAAGGACTGCCATTTTCTTGCGGCCTTCTTCCTTGGTCATCTCACCCGCTGCCACCGCGGCCCGGATTTTCTTGCCAATTTCCCCAATCTCTTCGCGGTTGAGCGCCCCCTTCTTCTGGTGATCCTTTTCGGCGCTCTTCTTCAAGGCTTCCATCATGAGCTTGGCTTCTGCCTGTGTAAGATCGCCTTCCTTGACCGACTTCTGCAGCCGTTTCTGGACCGCTTCGTAGTCCCGTGCGGAGGCAAGCCCAAGGGGCAGGAGCGTGAGGGTTCCCAACACCACACACGCGTGCAGAAAACGGGATTTCTTGGGGACGATTGGCTTTGCTATAATCATTTTCATTCGTTGTTCGAGGGTTCCGCCACTATTGATTTCGCTGGCCATGGCCGGGGGGCGGAGGGCCGGACAAGCCAGGGATTCGACCGCAGTCAAAATGGAATTCGCGTAGGAGTGGGACTCCAGCTTCAGGTGCGAAAGCACGAGGGCGTCGCAGCAAATTTCCTCCGCCGCCCGCAGGTTTCGCTGCGCCCACCACATCACCGGGTTCCACCAGAAGAGGACGCAGGCCAACCACTCCAGCCAGCGCACAAAGTAGTCGCCCCGGCGCACATGAGCGAGTTCGTGGGAGAGGACAGAGGACCATCCATCGGTGGACATTGTTTCCAGCAAGGTGGAGGGCAGGATGACCCGGACTCTTCCGCCCGCCCACCAGACCATCGGTGAGAGCTGCGCAGAGGTCGCCAAGATCATGGGCAATTTTCGCAGTCCCAGCACTCCTGCGATTTTCATCGCTGCGGCCTGAACCTCGGCGGAAGCAGATTCAGAATGCGCGCCCAGCAAGCGATGAAACTGCACGACGCGGACGAGCGACCAACAAAGCACGAGCGCACTCCCCGCCAGCCAGAGAACGACGAACCACGCCTTTCCGTGCTCGACCACGGCCCGCAAAATTTCGACCCTCGCGGGATGCTCATCCACCACCGGGGCCAATTCGCTGGCTTCGATCACCGGCATCGCGAATGACCTCACGCTCTCCTCGAGCGGCCCGGAAGAAGGAATCACTGGAAGACTCAAGAGCGGAGGGGTCACCAGCTTGATGAGAACCATCAGCCACAACAAATGCGTGAGGTGAGGGCGCTTGCTCTTTGCTCCGACCAGCAGTGCCACCAGTGCCAATACCAGGGCGAAGCACGCATTGCTCAATCCGATCTGGAAGCAGAGATCCTTCATGATTCCTTCTCCTGCCCTTCCTTCAGGATGGCTCGAATGCGATCAATCTCTTCGCGGGAGATTTTCTTTTGTTCCACCAGGTGCGTGATCAGTGGGGCGAACGACCCCGCCGTTAGGGTCTCGGCGAGCGATTCCAACTGCATCCCGGCATAGGTCTGACGCGAGAGGGCCGCCGAGAAAAAGTGTACCGGCAGGCTCCGGTCACGCTCGACGTAACCCTTGTCCTCGAGGCGTTGCAGTAGTCGCTGCACAGTCCCGTGCTGCGCCTTGCCCGCGTCCGGATAAAGATTTTCGCGAATCTCCCGCGCGGTCAGTCGGTCGCTCTCCCAAAGAAGATTCATGACCGCCATCTCGGCATTGGCAATGGACGCGGGCTTCATTTCAAAGGGATTCTACGGCCTGATTCATGACAACCTGTCGGCTTCTTACGACGAATTGTCGGATCATTACGACAACCTGTCGTCAAAACCAAACAAATAATGGGTGCCGATCCCATCCCGGGAGAATTTCTGGGGATCTTCTCCCCCTGGTTGGCGGGCCGCGCGAAATTGCGCGCCACGACCCTGATAAGCTGGTCAGCGCGAGGGGATCAGTTTGTATTGCCTCAGACCCCGGCTCCGTAGCGCGGCAGGGTCAGCCCCCAACCCTCCCGGACCCCTCTCTCCCTGCCACTCCGATGAACTCGCTCGCGCGAAACGTCCTCTCCAGCATCCTGTTGGCCGGGATGACCATGTCTTGCCCCGGAGCAGGGGCACTCGCGGCAGAGGCGCCCAGACCGAACATTCTGCTGATCGTTGCCGACGACATGGGTTGGGCAGATGTCGGCTACCACGATTCGGCGATCCAGACGCCGCACCTCGACCGCTTGGCGCGGGAAGGCGTCGAACTCGATCAACACTACGTGGCACCCATGTGCACGCCTACCCGAGCCGCCTTGTTGACCGGACGGTATTGGAGCCGTTTTGGCAACACCACTCCGAGCAACACTCGCGTGCTGCCATGGGAGACATGGACGCTGGCCCGGGCGCTCAAGAAGGCTGGCTACGAAACGCACATCACCGGCAAGTGGCACTTGGGATCCAAACCCGAGTGGGGCCCCAAACAATTTGGCTTCGATCACTCGCACGGCTCCCTCGCCGGGGGAGTGAACCCCAACAATCACCTCTACAAGCATGGTCCGTTTTCAAAGACCTGGCACCGCAACGATCGGTTGATCGACGAGAAGGGCCATGTGACCGACCTGATTGGCAGGGAGGCGGTCAAGTTCATCGAAGCAAAGCACCGCAAGCCGTTCTTTGTCTATGTCCCATTCACCGCGGTTCACACCCCATTCGACGAACCGCAAGCCTGGCTGGATGACGCCTCCCATGTGCACGCCGATCGTCAACAATATGCTGCCTGTGCACAGCACATGGATGCCATGATCGGTAAAATGATCGCGGCACTGGAACGGTCCGGCCAACACAAGAATACCCTCCTGATCTTCTTTTCCGATAATGGAGGAACCAATGGCGACGACAGCAATCGCTATCCCGATACGAAAGTGAAAGGCAAAATTCGCGGCCTCAACACCCCGCTCCGTGGCTGGAAGACCCAACTCTATGAAGGCGGTATTCGCGTGCCCGCCTTCGTCAACTGGCCCGGAACCTTGAAGCCCTCCAAGGTCTCCACTCCACTGCATGTCATTGACTGGATGCCAACCCTCTGCGCGCTCTTGCAAATTCCCAAAAGAGCAGGGGCAAAATGGGATGGCGTGGATGTTTGGGCTACCCTCACGGGAGAAGCGAATCAGGAAGTGAATGATCGCACTCTCTACTGGCAAGGCGTTCGCAAACAATCGGCCGCCCTCCGTCAAGGGCCCTGGAAACTCGTGCTCCATCGACACAACGGCAAAACCGGCATTGAGTTGTTCAACCTGTCCACCGACCCCAACGAGACAACCGATCTGGCAATCGAGCAGGGATCGCGCGTGACCGCGATGCTCAAGGCCCTCTCCCGCGAGGAGGATTTGGACGACGACGCCTTGCCCCGCGATACGAAACCAAAGAGACCCTGACTGCGACGCTTCTCGGCCACAACTATGGAGCTCCCGGCAATCAAGGCTTCTCCACGCCGCGGTGTTCGCAACGCCCGACTTCTTCTCCCGATTCTATTCCACCCCTGAGACTCACGCGGTTTTCAAACAGGCCCTAGGCTCTTCCCACCTTGATCTGGGCCCGCGAGCACCGTCAGATTACCAACAATCTTGGCAGTGGAAAAATTCTGCCCCCCCCTTCCGTCTTCTGCTCTCTCCCGGTTGGTTATTGCTCCCCTCGATCCCCCCAGCCTCAAGGCCTCTTCTCAACCTGCCAGTTCTTGTTCCGGCGCGACCCATAGTATGGGTAGTAATCCCAAGGCGCATCCAGACCCAGTACCCGCGGATCTTTCGTGAGCACGAGTCGCTCCTGCAACTGTGCGCGCAACTGCTTCTGCACGCGGGCGAACTCTGATTTTCCTGCGAGATTCACCAACTGTCCCGGGTCCACTCTTACATCGTAGAGTTCTTCTGCCGGACGCTTGGCAAAGGCCAAATCGTAGAAACGCCTGAATCCCTCCTTGTCCTTGTTCTCCATCAGAAGCGATTTGGTGGGGGAGGAGTCAACCTCCCCGAATGGGATGTAGCGGGCGCAAAATTCGCGGTCCGGGTTGCCGGCAGGCCAGCGATCGGGTTCGAAGTTTTTGATGTAAAGATATTGCCCCGTGCGGAGGGCCCGAGAGGGATATCCCTTGCCACCCTTGCGACACCCGTCGTGCCGTTCCATGGCAATGTAAACACCGCGACGCTCCGCACTCGGCTTGGAAAAAATCTCGAGCAAGCTGCTGGCGATCATCATCTCCGGTCTCCGCAGCCCGACCGCCTCCAGAAAGGTCGGAGCGAGATCACTGAGACTGACCAGGCCTTCGTGGACTCTCCCCGCCGTGCTGATCCCTTCCGGCCAGCGAATTGCCAAGGGAACGTGCGTCCCGGCATCGTAGAGACTCGCCTTGGCGCGGGGAAAGGGCATGCCGTGATCGCTGGTGACCACCACGATGGTGTTGTCGAGCTGGCCCCTTTTTTCCAGCAGGGCAAGAGCTTCGCCAACCACGCGATCAAAGTACTCGATCTCATGGCTGTAATCCAGAAGGTCCCTGCGGACCGTTTCATGATCGGGAAGAGAGGCCGGCACGACCACCTTCGAGAGATCCTTCCCCTTCCAGAGATTCGGTTGGTAGCCACGGTGCGGTTCGTGCGTTCCCAGCCAAAAACAGAAGGGCTTGTCCTGGGGCCGTTGGCTCAGGAAATCCTTGAAGTTGGCGGCATAGGCCTTGCTCGACATGCCCTTCGGTTGCGGCGTATCCTTCAGTTCTCCCCTGGCATACTGAAACCTGGAATAGGCGCGCCCCGCGGCGTTCTCCTCGCGCCCTCCGGGGGCGTCCCGTCCTGGCGACCAACCTTTGCCCGTGTAGCCGACGGTGTAGCCGTTCTCCTTCAGGACATCGGTGTAGGTTTCGAATTTTTTGGGCAGGGTACTGTGGATGTTGCCCGCTTCCTCCAGTCGCCAAATCGGTTGCCCGGTCAGAATGGCACTGCGCGAGGGTCCACAACTGGGAGCATCGCAAAATGCGCGCGTAAAGCGAATTCCCTCCCGCGCGACCCGGTCAAAAGCCGGCGTCTGAATCAGCGGATCCCCGTTGACCCCCGCATGGGCGTAACTCTGATCATCGGAAATACAGAAGAGAATGTTGGGTCGCTCGGCGGCATGAACAATGCCCAGGGGGAGAATCAGGATCGTGAGGAGCAAGGCGAGTCGGATATGAAGGGTGTTCGACATGATTCCCGTAATAGCAGAGGCGAGACCGTCTGTCTAACGACCGTTGTGGTCGGGTTCCGTAGAAAACCCGGCTCATGCGCGCCCCATGACAAGCTCACCGTGATCGTGCGGACTTTGATGAGTCCTCCCGAGGAAGTCGGCGCCTCGGACCTCCAGAAGAACAGCAAACCGACCCACAAGCTCAGCAGTGTTAAGAGAATCTCAAAATCAACCTCCCCAAGACCGGCTCCCCTTCACGATAGAAGCCAGATTTCCTAGAGCTCAACAGGTAAGCAAATGACACCATTCCTATCCCGTTTCTACGCTGGAAAACACATTTCCGAGCAATGAATTTCGAGCAATGAACCGCCACCTCATCCCCAGGGTAAGGCTCTCGCCTACCTTGACTGATGGGCCCCCATGGCTTGTCAATTTCCACGGCACTAGTCGCTCTTGATCTGGATTCCGTAGCCCGAACTTGAGTCGGATGGCCGCCCCTCTCCCTCAGGCCACCAGGTCTCGTGGTGACAATGGCGCGAAGAGCTCGCATCGCTGCAGGCGAACCGAAAATTCTCAAATTGAACAAACTCCGCAGCCGAGTGATGCTCTCCGCATGATCAAGCTCCTAGTCTCTCTCATTCTCGCGACGACAGTTTTCATCCCGTCCTCCCGCGCCGAAGAGAGGAAGCCAAACGTCCTTCTCCTCATGGCCGATGATCTGAATACAGCCTTGAGTGGATTCGGGCATCCTCAGTGTAAAACCCCTCGGCTGGACGAGCTCGCCAAGCGAGGCGTCCGCTTTGAAAACATGCACTGCCAATACCCGGTGTGCGGTGCCTCCCGCGCTTCAATGATGACCGGCCTCTATCCCTATACCACCGGAATGCTCGGCAACCGGGGAAACCTGCGAGCGAATCACCCCAATGTGGTGACCATGTCGCAACTCTTTCGCCGGGGCGGCTACCATGCCGGCCGCGTGAGCAAGATCTACCACATGGGGATTCCTCGCGAGATCCTCGCGGGAACCGCCGATCACGACGATCCCCCTTCTTGGGACGAGACGGTAAACATCAAGGCGCTGGAACAGAAGGCCCCTGGGTTAAGAACCGAGTGGTCACCCAAGGACACCAGTTCCCAGACCTTTACCGGAGTAGAGGCTTCGACCGGAGATCTGGAACCTGCCGATGGAATGGCGGCGGAGGCCGCAATCAATTTTCTGAAACGCAATCGGGACAATCCCTTCTTTCTCGGATGCGGATTTGTGCGCCCCCACGTGCCCCTTGTGGCTCCATCCAAGTATTTCGACCTCTACGACCGCGAGGCCATGATCGCTCCTTCCGTTCCCGAGGGAGACCTCGATGATGTGCCGGAGGTCATCCGCAACTATAAATCCAAATCCCGCTACGGGGTGACTCCAGCCTTACACAAGGGATTGCTGGAAGCCTACTACGCCAGCGTCTCCTACATGGATGCTCAGGCGGGACGAGTGCTCGACACTCTCGATGAGTTGGGCTTACGAAAAAACACCATCGTGATCTTCTCCAGCGATCATGGATACCTGCTTGGACACCACAACAAGTTTCAGAAGCAACACCTCTTCGAAGAAGCAACTCGCGTGCCGTTCATTCTCAGTGTTCCCTGGCTTTCCGACTCACACGGCAAAGCAACCCGCCATATCACCGAGCTCGTTGATCTCTACCCAACCGTGGCCGAGCTCGCGGGATTGACTCCCCCCAACGGGCTCCAGGGGCAGAGCATGGTGGCTCTGCTCAAAAATCCTTCCGCTCAGAACTGGAACAAGGACCTCGCCTTCACCATCAGTCGCAGCGGCGGAGAATCGATTCGCACCCGGAATTGGCGCTTCACCCAGTGGGGGTTCGGAAAAAAGGGCCAAGAACTCTTCGATCTGAAGAACGATCCGGGAGAATTCACCAATCTTGCGAATGATCCCAAGCACGCAAAAAAAATGCTCCAATTGAAGGTGCTCCTGGAAACCAAGCGCGTCAAAGCGGGATACGATCCGAAGCGATACAAGTAGGCTTGATCACCCCTCCGAACGATCGCTCAATGCCGAGTCCTCTTCTTTTCAAGTCCAGGAGTTCGTGTTCCCCCACAAAATCAGTGGATCCTAGCCGTAACTGAAGCGCGCGCGCTGAGAACGCTCCCTGCTGGACTCCGCGAGTTCCTCCTAGCCATTCGCCTTGCCCGGCTTGCTCTTTCCAAAGACCGATTTGAGTTCGGTCACCTTGGTGAGGATGAGCCGGCCGCTCCGCTCGTTGCTGTTGCCGGTCAGAGTGATCGGGGTCCCCACATGGTAGGCGAGGTTGAAGCTGTGGAAGTCGCCGAAGCCCACTTCGATTCGGACCGACTGTTTATCCTTCACATCGATGTAGAAGACCTTGGCCTCGTCGAGATTGTCCGACATGCGAAGCCGACCCTGCACCGTGATCTTGCCGTTGCCGACCTTGACCCAGCTCTCGAAGGGACGCTCGCGATATTCTTCGAAGGCGCCCCCATCAAGCCCGGGCAGGGGCGTGGATGAGTTGGCAAAAGACTCGGCCTCGACCTCGAATTTCTGCAGAAGAGTGAGATGCAAACGGCTCAGCTCCTGGTTCTTGGAGTATCTCAGGTAGCGTCCGGTCTTGAGCATTCCTCCGCCCTTGCCGGCGAGCACGATCGGAATGCGTTGGGCGGTGTGGTTGTCGCTGTGTCCCATGCCCGACCCGAACAAGACGACCGAATGGTCGAGAAGCGAGCCGTTGTGATCCTTGTAGGATTTCAACTTGGTGAGGAGATAGTCGAACTTCTCCATGTGCCAGAGGCTGATCTTGAGAAGGGAATCGATATTTGATCGGCTGAAGTTACGGAAGAAATGGGAGAGATAGTGGTGCTGTTTCTTGATTCCGAGGAAATCAAAAATCATGCGACTATTGCTGTTCCCGAGCATGTAGGTGATGCAGCGGGTCGAGTCGGTCCAGAGCGCCATCGCGATGATGTCGAGCATGGCATTGACTTGCTCGTTGAGATTGGCGGAGCCTTCGGGCCGCACCAGGCTGGAAAAATCGACCTGCGGCGACCCGGCAAGGGGGGCCATATTCTGCAGGCGTTGCTCGGTTTCCCGGACCACCGTGAAGTATTCCTCGAGCGTTTCGCGGTCTTCGCGTCCCGCCTTGCGCTGTAGGGTCTTGGCGTCGGCGGTGACCTTGTCGAGAAGACTGGAGATTTTTTGGCGTTGCTTTGGGTCCCGCATCGGACTGCGGAAGAGCCGATCGAACATGAGCTGCGGGTCACTCTCACGTGGAATCCGGTTGCCCTTGTGGTCGTAGGAGATGTAGCTGCAGTCGATCTGATTGGTGAAGAGACCCTCGGTGGTGAGCTCGAGTGAGCGGTGCGCGGTGCTGCCACAGATCTTGTCTGCGATGAGCTGGTCCACCGAGGCCGACTTCCGGTTGCTGTGATGTCCCGAGAGGAATCTTCGGGTCGAGTTGCTGTGGGACGAGAATCCGAAGTCCCCCATATTATCGAGGATGAGGAGATCGTCCTTGTGCTTGGCAAAGGGCGCCATGAGGGGAGACATCCGAAAATCATTTTCGCTCCCTCCGTTGATGTTCCACGAGGGAGGGTGTACTCCATTCGGTTTGAAGAGAGTCACAAAGCGGAGGGGAGGTTTCGCTTCCCCGGCCAGATTCTTGGACTCCGCACCGGCCTCCATCAAATTGAGGAAGGGCAGCGGAACGAGGGCGCCGGCGGCTCCTCGCAAAAATGTTCTACGCCCGATATTCCAATTCTTGCTCATTCTTCGCGCTCCTTTCCGATGATGGTTTCCCGAAAAGGCAGGCTGTTGGCGACCTGGCAGAACAGGCTCCTCCAAGTGCCCTCCCCTTCGCAGATATTCTTGGTGATCTCGTTCACTGTTGGTTGATCTCTACGCAGCAACTTCCGGCACAAGGCATAGGATAATGTCCGCTCGACAAAATTGCGAACAATCGTCTCGCGCTGGCTGGTCAGGAGAATCGCCTTCAGCTCGGCGAAATCCTTGAAGTTCTCTCCGGTGGGCAGCTGGCCCGAGGTATCGATCGGCGGGCTCCCTTTCCGGCCGGTCGAGACCGCTGTGAACCTGCCACTGGCATCGTAGGCACCCAGCGAGAAGCCGAGGGGATCGATCTTCTCGTGGCATCGCGCACAGCTCGCATCGGCGCGGTGCATTGCGAAGCGCTCCCGAAAGGAGAGGTTCTTTCCGCGGGGACTGGGCTTGATCGCAGGAACGTCCGCAGGCGGCTCCCCGAGTTTCACCCCGAGAATGCGTCGCAGCATCCAAGTCCCCCGCTGGATCGGCCCGCGGTTCATGCTCAGAACGCCCGGCATGGTGAGGATTCCTCCTCGCCACTGGGCATGTTCCAACGTGAGCCGCTGATTGAGGGTCGTCTGCCGTTCGATTCCCTTCGTCGAGGCATACCTCTTCATTCTCTGCCGATCCTGGCCGTAAAATCCCGAGGTCCCTTGGTTCACGAAGGTGATCTTCGAATCGATGATCTCCATCACGGGACGTTCTTCCGTGAACAGGTAGTTGAGAAAGTCGACAGGCTGGGATGTGAGGGCATGATTTCGAATCGGCTCTTTGACCATCTGGTCGAGACTGGCCAGTCCAAGCCACTGCACCCCGAAACTCTCCGCCAGACTGCGCGCGCCGGGCGCTTGCAGCATGCGCTCAACTTGCCCCTCCACGACCTGCGGATCCGAGAGCGTCCCCTTCACCGCCAAACTCATCAGCTCATCATCGGGGCGATCTTCCCACAGGAAGTAAGAAAGGCGTTCCGCCAGTTCAAAGGCATCAACGGACTGCTGCTTTCCAGGCACCCCTCCCATAAGAAGGCCCCGATAGAAAAAGGCCGGCGACATGAGAACCGCCTTCAGCTCGAACTTTGTGGCTTCAACCAGGGCCCTGCCATTCTTCCCCTCTAGCGCTGAGACGATCTTGCTCAACTGTGCTTCCGGGACAAGTCGGCGGAAGGCGCGCGGAACGAAATTGCGGATCAAGATCTCCGCCTGCGCCCGGGTGAAGTCTGCCGTCGTCCAGGTTTCGGACAACGAAGCGGCGGTCAAGGTTCCGAGTTGCTCGCGTCCCTTCCGCGAGAACAGTTGTTCCAAAGCGGCGTCGCTAAGATGAGAATACTGGTCCCAGATCACGGACGAAAGCCGCGCCCCATGAGTGTCGTTGATAAATCCACTCGCTCCGGGCGGATCAGGGGGAAGCAACTTCATCACGAGCGATCGTTCACCTGCCGCGGTCTGCTGCGCTTCCGCGACCGCGACGTTGAGTTCGAATCCGAAGAGAGAGTGTAGAGTATTGCGGTACTCCGGTCCGGAAAGCCGTCGGGGTTGGAAGGTTCCGGGGCGGGCCTCGACCGGAGCGGCCAAGCGACCCTGATACCAATCAAGAATGGTCTTCTTCTCCGCCTCGCTGAGCTGGGGCTCGTCCTCGGGCGGCATCTCTCCTTCGGTGATCATCTCCGCCACCGTCTCCCAGAGCTCGAACTGAGAATCCGCATCCGCATCCGTCTTGATCCTCGAAAAATCGACTTTGCCTTTCACCTTCTCCCCGCCGTGGCACTTCAGACAGGAACGATCAAGGATGGGGCGCACCTCAAGCTCAAATCCATGGGCCGCCCCGAGGAGCCAGGCTGGGAACATGAGGGAGAGGGAAAAAGGCCGCATGAAGGATTGCAATTCCGCGGCGAGGACTTCATTGCCGACCACCTGTTTTTAACGGCCTTTAGCACGAGCTCTTTCAGAAGAACTCAATCACGCCCCACCCTCCGCGGGAAGGGCCCTCAAATCGAAGCACGCTTATTCGTTGACTCAAAGGCAGCCCGGGACGCCGGAGACCAGGGATCCTGCTCCGGGGTGAGTCCATCCTTGCCCTCTTCCGGTAGGCCAAAGATGTGACGGAGGATTTTGAGGATTGAGCAAGTTCGGCCGCAGGGTAAGCTTGTGGGAATGGAGCGTCGCGAATTCTTCAAGATGGGAGGGCTCTCCCTCGGCGCAATCTCCCCCCTCGGACTGTCCCTGTCTGATGTTTTGGCCAGCGAGGCCGCGAGCCAAGGCAAGAAGGAGATCAACGTGATTTTCATGTTCCTGCAAGGAGGCGCCAGTCACCTCGACATGTACGACATGAAACCGGACATGCCGGCCGAAATCCGCGGGAAGTACCATCCCGCCCCCACCAACATTCCCGGCCTGCACCTGTGCGAAAAGTTGCCCATGCTTCGCCAGTGTGCTGACAAGTTTTCCCTCATTCGCTCCATGCACTCCTTCAGCCACAAGCATGGTCAGGGCGATGTCGAGCTCATGTGCGGAAGCCCACTCGACAAGAACGTGCAGGCGCCAGGCATCGGTGCGGTCCTCAGCAGGCAGCAGAAGCAGCAGGCTGCCATCCCCCCCTTCGTGCATCTCGGGGACATGAAGCATCCCGCCCACAGCGCGCCTGGCTATGGCGGATATCTCGGCCGCTCCCACGACCCGTTCCTCATCAAACAGGATCCCAATTCTCCGGACTTTTCCGTCACGACATTTGATCCCGCGGAGAACCTCGATGCCCGTCGGATGTCGGGACGCGCAGACCTGCTCCGTTCGCTTGATCGCTACCAGGCCGCCCAGGAAAAGCAGCTCGCGTTCTCCCGCGTCCACGACGAGTTTAGAGAACAGGCGCTGAACCTCTCGACCTCGCCGACCGCCAAGGAAGCCTTCGATCTCTCCAAGGAACCGGACAAGCTTCGCGATGCCTATGGGCGCAACCAGGTCGGACAGGGAATGCTCCTGGCCCGTCGCCTGGTCGAGGCGGGAGTCCGCTTCGTCACGATCCAAGGATACGTCGACACGGGAATCTATGCCTGGGATCACCACTGGGGCATCTTTCCCCACCTCGACATTCAGCTGCCAATCTACGACCGCAGTTATTCAGCCCTCCTCAACGATCTCGACGATCGCGGCCTGCTTGAGACCACCCTTGTCATCACGGCCGGTGAATTCGGGCGCACGCCCAAACTCAACACGGACAAACGCGGCCCCGGGCGCGACCATTGGGCGGGCTGTTTCAGCCTAACCATGGGCGGTGGCGGCGTGAAGACCGGAAGGGTGATCGGTGCCAGTGATAACTATGGCGCTACACCCATCGATCGTCCCGTCTCCGTCGCGGACTTTGCAGCCACCGTCTACCACGCTCTTGGGCTCGACCCGAAAGAAGAATTCACGGCTCAGGGACGGCGCATGAAAATGCTCCCGGAGGGTTCCGTCATCAAGGAACTCTTCTAACTGCCAGGCTGGGACGACATCCTCCGCCCCACTTCGCCGTGATCGGGGATCGGAGTATCTTGTTCACCTCGCCGTGAGGCGAATCGAGTTTCTTGAAGCTATTCCTGGGCCGGGATCAGCTTCAAGGAAGCCAGCCATTTCAAGGACCCACTCTGCCAGGCATCCCACATCGGCCCCTTGTATCCGTTCAGCCCGTGATTCCCGGAAGGCAGTTCGAGGTAGTGCGTCGCGACCTTCTTCGCTTTGAGCGCTTCGTGAAACATCCGACTGTTGTCGGCGGACACCACGCGATCATCCAGGGCATGAGCAAGGTAGGTAGGCGACGTCTGCGCCGTGACTTGTTTCTCGTTGGAGAACAAAGCGACGCTCTCTGCCGAGGGAGACGGCCCCAGCAGATTCTGCTTCGATCCCCCGTGACCCTTCTCGCTCATGGTGATGACCGGATACACGAGCACTGCAAAATCGGGGCGACAACTCACGCGCTCAATGGGATCCGCCGCCGCGGCCTTGCCCGCATCGAAATGGGTCGCCGCGGTCGAGGCCAGATGCCCGCCGGCAGAAAACCCGATGATGCCGATGCGCTTGGGATCACAGCCCCAGGTTTCCGCCTTCGAACGCACGATTCGAATGGCGCGCTGGGCGTCGAGGAGGGGAACAAACTGTCGCCCGCGCGGAAGACGATATTCGAGCACGATCCCGGTGATCCCATGCGTGTTCAGCCACTTCGCGATTCCGCGCCCTTCGGCTCCGGTCACTAGTCCGCCATAGCCTCCGCCGGGACAGATCACGGCCGCCGCTCCGTTCGCATTAGTCGGTCGATAGACGGTGAGAACTGGTTGGGCGGCCTCAAATTTCCCATCGCCGATGGGAGCTTGGTCGGCCCAGAGCACTACCCGCTCGGGCGCCGGTGGTTTATCCCCCATCAATATCGCCAGGGTCGGCGCCACTGCCTGCGCCCATGCCTCGGCACCGGACGGACTCGGATGGAGCAGGTCCCACATCAAATCGATGTTGATCGTTCCATCCGGTCGCAAAAAGACCTGGTTGACATCGAGCCAGAAGACCTGTTTGCCGTCTGCCAGTTGCTTGGTGAGTTCCCCGGCCCGGCGACAGGTTTCGATACACTGCTTCGATGAATTGAAGGCGGGCGGACTGACCCCTTTCTCTCCGTCACCTCCACGCGGAAAGATGCGAAGAACCAGGATCTTGGTGGTGGGATGCCGCTCCTTGACCAGGTCTACAATCGCCTTGGTCCCGGCAAAGATCTCTTCCGCGGTGTGCACCGTCTTGAAGTGCCGGTCATCGCTGTTGTTGGTCCCGATCAGAATCAGGGCCACCTTGGGAGAACGGACGAAGTCGAGTTCCCCGTTTTGCAGGTTCCAGAGGATCTGCTCGGTGCGATAACCATTGTATCCCAGATTGATCGCGTTCCGCGGTGCGAAATGCTTCTTCCAAACCTCCTTCAGTGGCTCGTACTTGCCGCCGAGTTCGCCCATCGTGTGCGTGATCGAATCCCCAATCAGCACCAGGTCGTAATTGCCGCTCTTGACCGCGGTGACCTTGGCGTCGTGGCGTTTGCTCGGCGAGGGCTTCGGAACATCGGCCGCCCCGATCTTGGGCGCTGGCGCGGCTGACATCCATGACGAACCAAGGACCGAGAACAACAGGAAGAGGCGAAGGGGAGAATTCATGGCCCCACCCTAAAGACATTTCCTGTCTACGCACGCAGCAACTCTGCAATCGCCCTTCCATTTTGCAGAATAGGATGAGGGCGGCCGCCGTGATCTTCGAAGGTCTGGCTGGGATCGATCTCAAGGTGCTGAAGCATGGTGGCCCAGATATCTTCGGGTGTCAGCGGACGCGCAATGGGGTGTTCCCCCTTGGAATTGGTCGCGCCGATGACTTGACCGGTGTGCATTCCCCCGCCGCTCACCAGCATCGACATGGCCTTCGGCCAGTGATCGCGGCCTGGTTGCGCGACTTTCGTTTGCGATCCCTTGCTCACATTGATCCGTGGCGTGCGCCCGAACTCACCCGTCTATATCTGGCACGAATCGAAGACCGCTGCCAGGGGAACGGCAGGCCTGATTGAGAAACTCCAGCGGGCGGGCATGGACAGCTTTGCGTTCATGCCGATCGACCCGGACCCAGCACGGAGGCAATCACGCGTTCTCCTTGCTCAGAGCGCTTTCCGCCCGTCGGCGCATTGCTTCACCGGGGCAAGCCGAACTTCCAGAGCGTCTCGTCGCTGCGAATGTAGAGGGCGTTGCCCGAGATGCTGGCGGTGCCGATGATGGTCTCACCGAGCTCGATCTCGCTGACGACTTTGCCTTCCTCACCGGAGAGATCGACCACCTGTCCGATTCCCTTTTCGTTGAAGATGTAAAGATGCCCGTTCCCGGAGGCGACCGGAGAACCGGAGAACGGGCCCTTCAAGCGGATGCGCCAGAGACGCTCGCCGGTCTCGCGATTGGCCGCACTGAGAACACCCGTGCCATTGATGATGTAAACCTTGTCGTCGATGATGAGGGGACTGGCAGTGGCGGGATTCTGCGCGCGCTCATTCCACAGGGGCTTCGTCTCTCCTCCACCGGATCCGGGCCTCATGGCAGTGAGTCCCTTCGATGGAAAATAGAGGGTGTCCCCAGCGACCGCTCCCGAAGGAATTGTGGCGGCGCCCTTGCTGTAATTCCAAATCTCGGAACCCGTTGCGGGCTGGACGCCCAGCACTCCTTTGCTGGACTGCAGGGCGACGATCAGTTCTCCCCCGGACTTGAGAACCACCGGTGTGGTCCAGTTGGCGGTTTTCGGGCGATCGATCTTCCACTTGTTGGCACCGGTCACCAAATCGAAGCCGGCCGCGAAGGACTCGGAATCGTTCTCGATCTGCGCCACCAAGGTGTCACCCACCACGATGGGAGAGGACGCCATCCCCAAACTGTTGGAGGCGTTGGGATAATCGAGGGTCAATCCACGCATCCAGATAAGATTGCCTTCGAGGTCGAGACAGATCAGGTCGTTGGAAGACCACAGGGCAAAGATTCGTTTGCCGTCGCTGGTCGGAGTAGGAGCGGCCACGCAGGTTTTGGCGTGGCACATCGTCCGGCCGGTGGCCCAGAAACTGCGCCGCCACAACTCCTTCCCGTCGGACTTGGAGAAGCAGAGGACTTGGAGGAGATTCTGTTCCGGGCCGCTGGCAGCGGTGACCACTACCCGGTCGCCCACGATGATCGGACTGCCCAACCCGCGACCAGGCAGGGGAGCTTTCCAGGCGATCGTTTTCTTGCTCAGTTCGGCAGGCAACTTGTCATTGCCTGCGATCGAGCCATTCCCGTTTGGACCACGGAATTGAGGCCAGTCCGCCCACGCCCAACTGGGAGCAAGGAAAGTGAGCACGGCGAAGAGAGTAGGGAGAGGATAACGCATCGTTGATTCAGATTCGGATTGCTTTGTCGAGAGTCGGCAATTCACTTCGTGGCCGCTTCGGCCTTGGGTGTCGCCGGGCGGCCGGTGGAAAGAATGGCGGTGCCGGTAGCGTCGCAGACCCGGAGTTGGAATTCCCACTCCACGGTCCACTTCTCCTTCATCTCGTTCTGGCACAGTTTCACGAGGATGACGTTCTTCCCTTCCTTCAAATGCACCGACATCTTGTATTGGTCGATGCGCTGGCCACGATGGTATTCGTCGCGACCGAACATCAATTCACCATTGAGCCAGATCTTCCATGCGTTTTTGCACCCCAACCGCAGTTCCGCAGGTCCCGCCTGCTCGGCCACAAACTCGCTGTAGGCGTATCCCGTGACCTCCTTCAGTTTTCCGAGCGGCTTGTTCAGATCAATTTTGCCGTACTCGTTGGTGGAGACCAATGGCTGCCACTTCACCTGTTCCTCCCCCTTCCCCGCATGAGCCGCATCAAGATCGACCTTCTTCTCCGGCGGGAAGACCGCTGCGAACCCGTCGCGGCCGGAGTTATCGAAGGGACCGATCACCTGCCAGTGAACGAGGAAGCCAAAGTGGCGGGGCAAGTCCACTTCCTGGCCGAGAGTTTCAGACAACTCTGTCGCAATCACCTTGACCTGATCCACGTCCCGCGCTGCGTCGAGGGCCTTGCGGTAAGTGGCGATCGCGGCTGCCTTGTCGTCCTCCGTCAAGGACTTGCCTTTGGTGACCAACTGCGCAACGGCATCGCGGCGCAACTCCGTGCTGGGATCATTGAGAAATCCCGGAATCAGTTTCTTGGCCGATGCAGGATCGATTTTCGCCAACAGGTCGTAGGCCAGCCGCCTTGCCTCCGGCGCCTGCCTGGTGTCGAGGAGGAATACTCTCAGGCCATCCACCGGCAGGGTTTTCTGTGATCTGAGTTCGCGTTCGACAATCACCTCCACGGCCGAGCGAAGCCAGTTCCGAGCGAGCGGACCGCTGGATTCAATCGCCCGCAGCAGGGGCAGGATGGCATCGGTCCGGGATGCGGAGAGCTCCTTGAAGGCGATCGCGGCAGCGGGATTCCCGGCCCCCTCCGGACCGACTGCTTGGATGGCCGCAATCTGCTGCTTCAGCTCCGCAGGCAATTTCGCGATCGCGGAATCGAATCCGAGGATTCCAGCGAGGACCAGAGCAGATAGGCATGAAGAGAGAATTCGAGCGTGCATCGAGGTGGCACTCTAGCGAATTCAGGTTGCGGCTCAAGCAGAAGGCTCACCCTCCATTCTCCTCTTGGCCCCGGAGCGGGATCGTGCATCCTTTCCTTCCGAGATCACCTTCCACCGCCATGCGCCACCTCCTCTCACTCAGTCTTGCCGCCGCGACCACAACCGCTCTCTTCGTTTCGACTCTTGCTGCCGAGGCCGAGAAAGCACCGAACAAGGAAACCGGATTCACCACCTTGTTCAACGGCAAGAACCTTGAGGGCTGGCATGGTGCGGTCGAAAACTACGAGGTCGTCGACGGTTCAATCGTTTGCAAAGAGGGCAAGGGCGGCACCCTCTACGCCAAGGAAGAATACAACGATTTCATCTTTCGTTTCGAGTTCAAGCTCCCTCCTGGCGGCAACAATGGGGTGGCGGTGCGGTCATCCGGGAAGGGAAATCCTGCATGGGAGGCCTTTGAGATTCAAACTCTCGACAACACCCATCCCAAGTATGCCAAGCTTCAGCCCTATCAGTATCATGGTTCGGTCTACGGCCTGGTCTCCGCGAAGCGCGAAGGTCTCAAGCCCGTCGGCGAGTGGAACAGCCAGGAGATTCTGTTCCGGGGAAGCCACATCAAAGTCACTCTCAATGGCACCGTAATCGTCGATCAGGATCTGAGCACGATCGACCTGAGCAAGGTGAAGCGCGTTCCGAAAGGGGTGAACCGAAGAGGCGGCTTTATCGGCTTTGCCGGACACAGCGATCCAGTGCAGATGCGTAATATCCGCATCAAGCGCCTAAAGTAGGGACCTCCCCCGGCCATGAATCAATTCTCACAGTTCGCCGCCCTCCCGGCGGCTGCCATGCTTCTGAGCGGCACCTTGTTCAGCCAGGTGACCCGTCGTTACGAGGTGGTCGCTCTGCAAGGCGAGGCGGCACCCTCGACCGGACCCACTGCGACCTACGGGATCTTCGGAGTCGATCCGCGCATCTAAGCGAACGGCCAACTTGCCTTCCGCGGCTTCGTCAACAACAACGGTGCCAACAACTTCGCGGTCTGGACTGGACAGCCGGGATCGATCGTCGCGGTCACGGTCCAGAACGATCCCGCCCCCGGTCGCCCGGGTGAGCTTCTCGATGTCTTCGTGTCCTCCTCAGCCGCGTCGCTGACTTTGCCAATCGACGGGGCATCATATCTTCGTGTCCGGGCAACCTGAACCGGTCCCTGTGGACATTCTCCCTTCGCTCACTCGGACAGGGACTCGGGAAGAGCGCTTTTTTTCAAGCAGGCCCCATCGGAATTGCCTTCCACTTGGATCTCGGGTTAACACATCACGCGATGAACTTCGCCAAGCTCAATCGTGTCCTCCACCGCTGGGGCGCCCTGGCCGTCGCACTCCCTGTCCTCTTGGTGATCCTGACCGGCCTCCTCCTGCTCTTGAAGAAAGACCTCGCTTGGATTCAACCTCCAACCCAGAAGGGAAGCTCGCAGGAGCTGAGCCTCTCCTTCGATCGCATCCTGGAAGTGGCCCAGAGCGTCCCGGAAGCAGGGATCGAAAGTTGGGACGACATCGATCGCCTCGATGTCCGCCCCTCGAAGGGAATGTTGAAAGTGCGCAGCACCAATAGGCAGGAAATTCAGATCGATGCCAGGACCGGCGAAGTCCTTCAGGTTGCCTTCCGGCGCTCCGATTTCATCGAGAGCCTTCACGACGGCAGCTTCTTCCATGAGAATGCGAAGCTCTGGCTATTCCTTCCCTCGGCCCTGATCCTTTTGTCGCTGTGGGTGACCGGAATCTACCTCTTCCTCCTGCCTTATCTGGTACGACGGAAGCAGAAAAAGAAGGCCTCCGCTCAGTAAATTCCGGGCGGATTCCGATCTGAGATCTTGGCCTTCCAGGGATGACTCCTGAAGAATTTGGACCGCATATCATTACGGAATTCTTGATATTATAGGTATTATTTTACGCCAAATATTTCTGCCTTCCATGATATATAATCTGTTCACCCTTACCTCTGCTGATACCCGACCATGCTCCACAATGAACTTTCGTGCCTTCGTGTCCTCTCCTTCGCCTTCCTGATTCTGGCAGGAGGCTCTCCTTCTCTCTGCGCGCAGGAAGAGAGCAAGGAATCGAGTGGCGACCGCTCCAAACTGAATGCGGGAACCCTCGCCGCCATCAAGCTCCGAAGCGTCGGCCCAGCCATGATGTCAGGTCGGATTGCTGACCTCGCCATCGATCCGGAAAACGGAAACACCTGGTATGTCGCAGCCGGGTCCGGCGGGGTATGGAAAACCAAAAATGCGGGGACCACTTGGAAGGCGATCTTCGAGAACTACGGATCCTATTCGATCGGATGTGTGACCATCGACGGGTCCAATCGGAACATCGTCTGGGTGGGGACCGGCGAGAATGTGGGCGGGCGCCACGTGGGATACGGAGATGGCATCTACCGAAGTTCTGATGGCGGCAATTCGTTCAAGAACATGGGGCTGAAGGAGAGTGAACACATCTCCAAGATTCTGGTGCATCCCCACCGCTCCAATCTCATCTACGTCGCGGTGCAGGGGCCCCTCTGGTCGCCCGGAGGCGAACGCGGGCTCTATCAATCGAGCGATGGCGGAGAATCCTGGCGGCAGATTCTGGGCAAGGGAGCCTACACCGGCGTCACCGATGTCGTGCTCGATCCCAAAAACCCCTCGGTGCTCTATGCCGCCACTCACCAACATCATCGTACCGTGTGGGCGTTGATCAATGGCGGACCGGAGACTGGAATTCACAAGTCCACTGACGGAGGAAAAACCTGGCGAGAATTGCAGGGCGGCCTGCCGGGTGGAGACAAGGGTAAGATCGGACTGGCCATCTCGCCACAGGATTCACGGGTGATCTATGCCACGATCGAACTTCCCGGGCGCAAAGGTGGACTTTGGAGATCGGCGAACGGGGGTGAAAGTTGGGAAAAAAGGAGTGACTACGTGGGTGGAGGAACAGGGCCTCACTACTATCAGGAACTCTATGCCGATCCCCACCGCTTCGATGTCATCTACCAGGCCAATGTCTACCTGGGGCGCTCGGAAGATGGCGGGAAGACCTGGAACTCGGCCGAGAGCCAATCAAAGCACGTCGACAACCACGCGGTGGCCTTTCATCCCTCTGATCCGGACTTCCTTCTCGTCGGGTGCGACGGCGGACTTTATCGCTCCTTCGACCGCGGCAAGACCTACGACTTCTTCTCCAATCTTCCGCTCACCCAATTCTACAAGGTCGACGTCGACAACGACTACCCCTTTTACAACATCGTGGGCGGGACCCAGGACAACAACACCCAGTACGGGCCGAGCCGGACGCGAAGCAGCTCCGGCATCCTCAACCACGACTGGAAGGCCATCATTGGCGGTGACGGTCACGATTGCGCCATCGACCCGAAAAATCCGAACATCATCTACTGCGAATCGCAGCAGGGACACCTGCGACGCTTCGATCGGCGCACGGGCGAATCCGTCGACATCAGGCCCCGCCCGGAACAAGGCGCCCCGGATCTGCGACCCAACTGGGATTCCCCGATCCACATCAGCCCCCACTCGAACACCACGGTCTTCCACGGTTCCAAGATGGTTCATCGCAGCGATGATCGCGGCGACTCCTGGACCGCGATCAGCCCCGATCTTTCGCGCAATCAGAACCGCCTCACGCTGAAAGTGATGGATCGCGTCTGGAGTGTGGATGCGACCTACGATTTCCTCGCCATGTCGCAATACGGAAACGTGACCTCCCTCTCGGAGTCGCCGCTCGTGGAGGGATTGATCTATGCCGGCACCGATGACGGGCTGATCCAGGTCACGGAAGACGGCGGCCAGAACTGGCGGAGGGTTGAGCGCATCTTCGGCATCCCGGAGTTTGCCTTCGTAAACGACATCAAGGCCGACCGCTTCGATCCGGATACCGTCTACGCCGCGCTCGACAATCACAAGGAAGGCGACTTCAAGCCCTATCTGATTCGAAGCACCGATCGCGGACGGACTTGGAAGGAGATTGGCAGCACTCTCCCGGACCGGCATCTCGTCTGGCGGATCGTGCAGGATCACAAGAGGAAGGATCTGCTCTTTACCGGCACCGAGTTCGGCCTCTTCTTCACCACCGACGGCGGCGGAAAGTGGATCAAGCTGAGCGGCGGCGTTCCCAACATTCCTTTTCGCGACCTCGAGATTCAGCGGCGCGAGAATGACCTGGTGGGCGCCACCTTCGGGCGCGGTTTCTATATCTTCGACGACTACAGCTTTCTGCGTTCCGTCAGCGATGAAGCGCTGAGCGAGAACGAGTTCATCCTCTTTCCCACCCGCCGCGTTCTGCACTATGTCCCGGACCGTGGACTGGGAGGAGGAAAAGGGGCGCAGGGGGATAGCTTTTACGTCGCTTCGAATCCTCCCCACGGTGCGATCTTCACCATCTATCGCCGGAATTCGTTCAAGTCCAAGAGGGACCTGCGGAAGGAGAAGGAGCAGAAGATCAAGAAGCAGGGTGGCGACGTTCCAACCCCTTCCTTTGAAGAACTCGCCGCGGAAGAGCGCGAAGAGAAGACCGAGCTGTTTCTGACCGTGCGAGACAAGGATGGCAAGCTCGTGAGACGACTGGGAGGACCGACGGGATCAGGCTTTCATCGCGTGGTCTGGAACATGCGCGAGGGCTCAACCGCCTCCACGGGCGGAAGCGGCCCCCTGTCCTCCCCTGGTCGATACACCGTGGTCCTGGAACAGATCAGGAACGGAAAGATGGAAACGATCGGAAAGCCGCAAAGCTTTTCACTCACCTCGGTGAGCAAGCCTTCTCTCCCGCGCCAGGACGAAAAGGACGTCACCGCCTTCTACCAGCAGGTCGAGGCCCTGAGCCGGAGCGCACGGGGCGCCGCAAACCGCTCCAGCGAAGCACTCGAACAAATAGCCGCGATGAATAAGGCGCTCAAGGGTGCGCGCATTTCGGATCTGAGGATGTTGGAGCGCACCACAAATCTGGAGGCGCAACTGCGCGAGCTTCGTGAAGGATTGGTCGGAGAGTCCGTCCGCCAACGATTTTCCGAACCCGCCCAATCATCGATTCTCAGGCGCCTCAGCAGTGCGGGCAGCGGGCGCGGGTCCACCTACGGCCCGACCAAGACTCACCGGAAAGAGTATGAGATTGCTGCCGGGCAGTTTGGTGAAATCCATGCCCAACTACGGGAGCTCACCGGGGAGGGAATGAACAAATTGTTCCAACTAGCTGAACGAGTGGGCCTTCCCTGGACGAAGGGTCGCCCTATTCCTTCGATCAAGAAGTAGAGCAATCTGCCACCTCCGGTCGCGAGGAAGTCCAAAAGAGAAACTCTTCTGGGGGAGAACTCCTCTTCCCTAGCGTGGAGGGATGAACGAATCCGCCTCCTCCTCGCGTGGCCTCTGGCCGGTTCCTCCTGCCGCCTGCACTTCCTGTTCTTCCAGTGACGAATCGTTGCTCTCCCGCCGCTCGCTGTTAGGGAGCGCTCTTGCGGCCGGAGCGAGGGTCCTGGCCGTGGCCAGCGAGCGGGCCGCAGCCCAGGATTCTGAATCAAAGAAAGCCGGCCCACCCTTACCCGCGCTTCCCCGAAGCGCTCAATTACCAGACCAACGATTCGCTCGACCGGATGCTGGGACGAATTTGAGGAGCCCAATTTTCTTGAGCAGAGCATCCCGGATGCCATTCTCCACCACCGCCCGACCACTCTGAAGAAAAACCATGAAGATCACCTCCTCCTGCCTCACCCTGCTTGCCTTCGCCGCTGCTTCCCTTTTCGGGGCTGTGGACGAAATCAAGAAGTCCGCCTCCCCTGGCTCCATTCTGAAGAAGGGTGCGCGCCTGGCAATTGTCGGCGACTCCATCACGGAGCAGAAGCAGTACAGCAAATTCATCGAGACCTACTTGCTGGCCTGCATGCCCCATCTTGAGGTGCAGTCTCTCCAGTTTGGCTGGGGCGGCGAGACTGCACCGGGATTTGCGAATCGCATGGAGAACGATCTCGTTCCGTGGAAGCCCGACGTGGTGACTACTTGCTACGGCATGAATGACGGCCGCTATCGCAAGTATGACGAGAAAATCGGGGAAGCCTACGAGAAGGGTATGCGCCGAATCCTGGATCGCATGAAGGAATCCGGGGCCATCGTTGTCGTGGGATCTCCCGGTGTGGTGGACAGCCAGACGTGGGCCAAAAACGATCCCGACCGCGACAAGGTCTACAATGAAAATCTCGACCAGCTGCGCCAAATCGCGCACCGCCTGGCGGACGAGAATGGCTTCCGCTTTGCCGATGTCTTCGGGGCCATGATGGACTCGATGGTCAAGTCCAAGGCCGCGCTGGGCGAGGCCTACCATGTCGGAGGGCGGGATGGGGTGCACCCGGCCGCCAACGGTCACCTCGTGATGGCCTACGCCTTTCTCAAAGGACTCGGACTGGACGGCAATCTCGGAACGGTGACCCTCGATTGGAAGTCGGGCGCCGCCAAGGCGGAAGGCGGACACAAGGTTGTTGGGAATGCTTCGGGAACCCTCACCTTGGAGAGCACGCGCTATCCCTTCTGCTTCTCCGGCGACGCCCAGAACCCAAACGGCACTCGAAGCATCCTGCCCTATTCCTCATTCAATCAGGACCTGAACCGCTTCACCCTCGTGGTGAAAGGGCTGCCCGGAGGAGCCAAGGTGAAATGGGGCGCCGCCACGAAGTCCTTTTCCAGTGCACAACTGGCCGCCGGGATCAACCTGGCCGCGGAGTTCCTGGAGAACCCCCTGATCGAACCATTCAATCAGGTGCTGCAAGCCGTCGCCAAGAAGCAGAAATTCGAAACGCACATGATCAAGGGTCAGATCACAAAATTCCGCTCTTCTCCTAAAACCGACCAAGCCCGGGCCGCCAACGAGGTGCTCCGCAAGAAACTCTTCGCAGAGAACGACGAGCTTCATCAGAGCGCCAAGGAGGCCGTGAAGGCGGTCCGCCACGAATTGGTGATCACCCCGGGAGGGTAAGATATCAGCACCTCCATCCTGCTTGGCAGGCTTCTTGAGCTGGCATAGGGATCGTCTGCGGGGGACCAAGATCCTACTTGGCCGAATCACCAGGATAATCCTTAGGACATCTGAATATGCTTCCTCTGTTCCGTCTCCCGGGAGCAGGCCATGTCAGAACGAGTCTGCAGGGAGCTCACCCGCTGGTCTCGCCGCGATCGCCGAGTGCCAGTTCTCGAGTCCTGTGTAAAATTTTCTCCTAGTTTTGGGAAATGGCTCGTAGCCGACAAATCGGCCGTTACGGTACGCTTGTGAACCGTCCGTGCAGCCCACCGTCCACCGTAACGAAGCAGTGAAAATTACCCTTCACAAATCTATTCCAGAGGCACGGCGTCCCGAAATCGAAGCCTTGGTGAATAAACACGCCGGGCCAAGCACGATCATTTGGATGCCCAGTCGCTTCCCTCGATTGGTTATCCTAGTTGAACCGCAATCGAGCTATCAATCCCAGCCGGATGGCGGTTCGTTTTTCGAATCCTCCCACTCGGAGGATGAAACTCTGGCGGCCATGTCCGAGAGCCTGGAGGAGAAGATCAAGGATTGCCTGGCCAAGGCCCCCTCTCTCTGAAGATCGAGAATCGTCAGTCCATCCTGGGAGCCAAGGGATGGCGCCGGGGCAGATCCCCGCGAGGGTGAAGCCTGCGGAAATCGGATTCCTCGAGTGCGGGAGCGGCACTGCACCCGCCCAAGGCGGCCATCTCGCAACCGGTCAGAAGAACCTCACGGAGGACTCCGGCTCTATTTGTCGGATGCTGAAGCGAGAAGCCCCGCGGCCTCTTCCGCGATGTCAAAGCTGGTCCCGCCAATCTCGCTGAACTCCACCGTGGATTTGCGGCCAATGTCACGCTCCTGCTCGTTGAAGGTCATCTTGCCACTCAGGGTCAGTTCATACTTCGTCAGGACGCCATTCGTTACGACGAATTTCACCGATCCCCCTGCTCCGGCGATGGTTGCCGCCTCGCGATCGTCACCACCCCGTCCCCGTCTCCGAAACGACATCAACTTTTTGGCCCCATCCTCAGTGAGCACTCCGCTATAGGCTCCCCCTTCTGTCCCCTTGAGATCCGTGATCCCGCTGATCAATTCCGTGACGCGCTGGGTGGGCGCTTCGTAGTTGCTGGCCATGTAAGCCAAATAACGAAAACGTCGGTTCTCATCTCCTTCGACCTCCGAGGAGGCGAGTTGCCAACCCTCATCAGTTTTGAAAGCGGCCTTCCCATTTCGGATGAGCACCTCGATGGAACTATCGCGTCCCGGAATGGTGAGCTGGGTGTGTCCCCCGCTGCCGGTCTTACCCGTAGTGCTGCGTGGTTCCCGGTCTCCGAATGCTCTCGCAGAAGTCCAAGTGTAGTTCTTGGCTGCGCTAAGCTTCATGGCCGCGTCGGCGAGGTCTTTAGCCAGTTCCGCGTGAGCCGCCCCCAGAAGGCCGGTGATCAAGATCCCAATGAGTAGTTCTTTTTTCATAGTCTTGGTATGTCGTCGGACAGAGATCTAACCCAACTCCCGCCCGAGGGTTGTGGAGCGATCCGCGATTTGGAGCTCACGGTTTCAGTTAATCGAGGCTTACTATTCAGGCTCTGAAACCTTGAGCCTGCAGCCCAGAAATTGGCAGCTCTCCCACCGGCGATCTGTTCCCCCAATCAAGATCCTCCTGAGGTCTTCTTGAGCATACTCAGGTACTCCACAAGATCGACCAGCTCCTCCGGTGTCATCAAGCGATGGAGGCCTGGGTACATGAGTGACTGCGCGAGCTTTTTCTTGGTCGTCACTTCCGACTTCAATATCGTGCGTTTCGAGCCCCCGATCATGGTGACCGTGAGCGCCTCCTCCGATTCCTGAACGATCCCGACGAGCTGGGCTCCGTCCTGCGTGATGATCTCCCAGCCCTCGAATCCCATGCTGATCCCAGCGCTTGGTTCGATGATGGCCTGATAGAGGGTCGCCTTGTTCAGCTTATCGCCAATCTCTGAAAGGCCCGGCCCAAAGTTGATCCCCGTGCCATCGGCTTGATGGCAAACGACACAAGTCTTTGTTCCGAAGAGAACTCGGCCGGCCTCCGCATCTCCGCTGCGTTTGAGCAACTCGGACACCGGGGGAAACTCGCCCTTCCCAACCGCGAAGAGAGCCTTGGCTCCCTCTCGCACCTTTGGGTCGCGGGAAAGGAGGAGAATTTCGGAGGCGGTTTGCCTGAGATCATTGGCGAGCTCGCCGGCCTTCACCTGGGCAAGAAGTTCGGGATGCCTATGGGCGTTCTTGCGGTAGAGGGCGCCCAAGGCTGCCGATCGGAGCGCAGTGGACCGCGAAGCCTCGGCTAACACCTTGGTTAACTCCGCAAGAAGAGTGGAATCGTTGGTGTGGGCGATCGCCTTCGCTGCGCGGACTGCTGCGGTGACGTCCTCTCCGTGGAGAGTCTTCCCCAGGAGGCCGCCCGCGCCGAGCTCGACCAACAGCGAGGAGGCCTCTCCTCCGATCGGAGCGTCCACTTGTTCAAGCGCGAGGCGCAAGACACCGGGCGCTTCCTCTTTCAGGGAGAAACGGCGGATGAGATCAAGGTAGCGCTCCCCAGCCCAGTTCTCTTTCAGGTAGCGTCCGACCGCTGCCTGCGCCTTGCCCGATCCCCCAAGATCAAAATCGTCGAGACGGAGAATCGTCTCGACGATGAGGATATCCTTGGCCTCGTCCGCAGGAGAAGAGGCCGGGAGCAGGAGGACCAGAACTCCGGCCACCATCGCGGCGGCGCGACAACAAGGAACCAGCATAGAAGAACTCAACAACACGCTCTAAAGGTCGAGCAGGCTTTCCAGTGCCTTCTTCTTCTCCTCGCCGGAATGGAAATCGAAGGCTCGCATGTAACGAGGTGAATCGTGATCCTTGATCGACTTGTCCTTGATGATGCGGGCAAGGTATCCGGGCGCCAACTTCGAGCGACTCCGCCACACGAGGTCGCATCCGCCCTTCGAGTTCCAATCCTTGCCCACCTTTGCCAACCAGGCCGCAAAGCGGGCATCGGCGTGAAGATCAGATCCGATTCCCAGGGCCTCGAGGTACCAACGGTCGCTGCCATCGTGTTGCACGGCGAGCTCGGCCCACAAGGCGTTGGCCTTTTCCGATCCCTCAAAGCGCAAGGCAATGATGGCCTCCCGGCGCACAGCGGCGGACTGGTCCTTCACCACTTTGGCCACGATTTCCGGCAGTTTGAGTCCGAGTTGCCGGGCCAGGCGGATGCCCACCATGCGGATGTTCGGATCAGAATCTGCCAGGGCCGTCCCAACGGCGCCTTCCCCCTTTCCATAGAGCTTTCCAAGAACCCAGAGGGCCCGCGCGCGGTGGCGCGGGTTGTCGCCCTTCCAGAGTTTCTGAAGGGCGGGAACGGCCTTGTTCCCCATCTTGTGGAGAGCATTCCAAGCGAGGTAACGCGTCGCTCCATTCGGGCTCGTGAGGGCCTGGGCCGCACCATCCGGGGTGCCCAGATTGATTTTGGGAACAGAGTAGCTGGATCCCGGAACCGCAACCCGGAAAATTCGGCCGCGATCCAAATCTCCCATCGCATGACCCCCGACCCCGGGGTCGTACCAATCAGCGACAAAGAGAGAGCCGTCCGGCGCCACACAGACATCGGAGGGACGGAACCATTTGTCCCGGGCCCCTTGAAGCAGGTTCGTGATCTGGGCGGAGTATCCGGCCCCGGCGGGTTTTACCGGGTAGGCACGGGTCACATTCGGTCCCGCATCGCAGTGGATGATCTGGTTCCGGAAGCCCGCGGGAAGAAGAGATCCCTCGTAGGTAACGATGCCGGTGGGCGATCCCTGACCGGTCTGAATGAGATTCGGGACCACCCCGGGATCGTTGAGATGCCAGTGCCGGAGTGGGATCTCCTTCTCGATGTTGGTCCGCTTGTCGCGCCAGCCCTTTCCGGTGAACTCGTCGCGGTAACCGTAGTTGCCGAACTCCATCACAAAATTGATCCGCACACCCTTGTTGCCATCATCATCATTGTCGCTCTGCCAAACGGTTCCAAAGGAGTCCACGCAAACCTCCCAATTATTGCGGAAGTTCCAGCCGAGAGTCTCGACATTGGAGCCGTCGGGATCACAACGAAAGGCCATGCCCTGCTGGTACGGTTTGCGGCTGGCCTTCACCTCATTGCCGGCCATGTCGGTGATGACCTTTCCGGAGGCGTCCGCAAGTTGCCTCGCGGCGTTCCCGAAGTTGAAGTAGAGCTTTCCATCCGGACCGAAGGAGAAGGCATGAATGCCGTGGTCGTGTTGAGCGCCGCCCAGTTTCGTGAAAAGCGCCTCCTTCCGGTCTGACTTGAGGTCGCCGTTGTCATCGGTCATGACCCAGACATTGTCGCCGGCCGAGACGATCACCTTGTTGCCCAGCACGCAAATCCCGTGCGCGGAATCGATGTCCCTCCCTTGATAAAAGACCGTCGACTTGTCCGCGGTTCCATCTCCGTCGGCATCTTCAAGAACAAGGATGCGATCGCCCTCGGGACGTTTCCCATTGTGGCCCCGATAGTTGACCACTTCGCAGACCCAAATGCGTCCGAGGTGGTCGATGTCGATGCTGGAGGGGCTCCGCATCATCGGCTCCGACGCGAAGAGCGAGGCCTCAAGGCCCTCCCCCACATCAAGGTTGGCAATGGCTTTTTCAGGAGGTTGTGCGGTGAAGCCCGATCCGGTGAAGGCCAGGCTAACACCGAGACCGATGAGGGATTTGAGGACAGCGAGTCGATTGTTTCGTTCCATGGTGGAGAATAGATTTACGAGCGATAGATCAGAAACGCGGAAAACAGGAATGATCTATCCGCAAACTGACTCACCAAAGAGAACCAATACGGCCTCCTTGGCCAAGGACCGATCACAATTTGGAGGCCGTCCGATCGTGCCATGCGAACTCGTCAGACCCCGACGAAACTCAATGAGGGAGCGCGATTTCGGATTCAGCGTCGGGATTGGGTCTCCTGGGAGATCCGCTTTAAAAATCTCCTGGGCGGCCCGAATTCCGTCCATGCCCGGCATTGGGACGTCCAGAAGAACAAGACCGAATTGGTTGTTCTCCAATCGTTCGAGCGCTTCCAACCCGTTGTTCGCAACCTCCGGGGTGTAACCGATCTTACCGAAGATCTTCTTGATGACCTTCTGGTTGATCTTCTGATCTTCAACGAGGAGGATTCTGAGCGGGTAGCGTAAGGCCACTTCGGATGCAGCCTCGTCCAAGAGGCCTCGTTCCTCCTGCTCCAACGACGTTTCGTTCTCGATTTTCGCAATCGTTTCGTAGCTCGTTGAGCTGCGAATTGGTTTCGGGTTGATCTGAAGTGCGCGATCGGGAGACTGCCCCCCCGTGAACGAACATTCGGAAAAAATTCCCAGAGTGAGGGAGGAGTCCTCCTGCCCCTGCCAGAGCCGCGCGCGCTATGCTGACTGCTGCATGCCGTTTCACTATGGGAGGGCCAAGCCAGAAACTGCCGAGCAGCTGATGCGATCGCGATACAGCGCCTACTTCTTCCGACTCATCGACTACCTCGTCGACACCACTCATCCAGACACCAGGGAGCCAGGACTGAAGGAGGAACTTGATCGTACCGTCCATGAGGTGAATTGGTGTAACTTGACCATCGTCTCCTCGTCCAAGGGTGGCAAAGACGACAAAGTGGGCAAGGTCGAGTTCGTCGCAGAGTATTTCCTGGAATCCCAGCGCCGTGAACTGCGCGAAAACTCCCGCTTCAAGCGCTTCAAGGGAGGATGGAAATACCTTGCGGGCAAAGCCTGAGAGCGAGTTGACGAAAATCACCAAGTAAGAGCGGCTCCTCTATTTCCCTGCGGTGGCGAGATCGAGAAACACGATCATGGAAGGATTGCCGACCGGAGAGAAGTGACCGGTAAAGGCGAGCCCACCGGTCTTCCGATTCATGCGGAAGACCGCGATATTGTCTGCGCGCTGATTGCACACATAGAGAAAGTTCCCGCTGGGTTCGAGATTGAAACTACGCGGGTAGTTTCCGCGCGTCCATTCGTCCCCGAGGTAGGCCAGGGTTCCGGTGGCGCCAACAGAGAAGATCGCAATGCTGTCGTAGAGGCGGTTGCCCGCGTAGACGAACCTGCCGTCTGGGGACATCATGATCTCGGAGCCAAAGCTGCTTCCGGCAAACCCGGGCGGCAGGGTCGAAATGGTCTGCCTCGCATTCAATCGTCCCTTGGCGGAGTCATAGTCAAAGAGCACCACGTTCGACCCTTCTTCCTGGAGCGAATAGAACCAATTGCCATTGGGGTGAAAGACAAAGTGCCGTGGTCCGTCTCCAGGCGGGAGGGAAATCGAAGGGGGATCATTCGGAGTCAACACTCCGAGGCGATCGTCGAATTTCCAGAGGAGGATCTGATCCAGTCCCAAATCCGCGTGCAACACGAAACGCCCGGCCGGATCGGCCTCGATCATGTGGGCGTGGGCCTGGTCGTGCCCGCTGATCGCAAAACTTCCCGGCGGGGCATTGGTGGCCTTGGTGGGCCCCACCGTTCCCCGATCCTTCTGGAGGTCGCTCGCAGGTCCCAGGCTGCCGTCGGCCCTGATGGGCAGCACAACCACTGATCCGCCGAAATAGTTGGCCGCCAACACGAAGCGTCCAGATGGGTGAACGCTCAGATGTGCTGGCCCCTTTCCGCCGGAACTCACTGTGTTCAGCAGGGTCAGCGCTCCAGCACTCTGATTGATCGCAAAGGCGCTGATCGAACCAGCCTCGTCCTTGCCCGTTCTCTCTGTTTCGTTCGCGGAATAGAGGCGCGTCCGATCCGCATTGAACGCGAGGGCGCTTGGACTCGTCCCCATCTCATGCAGGCCGCAAGGCGTCATGATCCCGCTCTCGCGATCCACTTGAAACAGGTGAATCCCGCGGCCATTGCCGGGGGGCAGATCCACTTGGGTCGGCAGGACGTTCTTGAGCGGAGAGGTGTAGGTGCCCACGTAAGCGATGAGCGGCCCCTTCCCTTTGCTCGTTTGCGCACTCAAGAACTGCGAGGGCGCCATGATCACTCCCCAGGCAAGGAGGGCAGAACCAATTAAAATCGAACGCCGGGCATGGAATGATGCAATCATGAGTAGAGGTTGCGATATGGTTCCCACCGAAGCCAGCCCGGCCTTGTCCCAAGACCCTGAGTCTCGACCTGCCGTCCTGCTGGAGCCTACCCTCAATCCGATACGAGGCGATTGCCTCTCATGAACCCATCGCCCGATCACGCCATGAAATTGCTCGCCGTTCTCTTGATCGCTTCGTGCGGAATTTCCTCCCGTCCCGCCGCCAAGCCTCCGAGTGCCGACTACTACATCGCGCCCATGCGCAAGGTGGCCGTCTCATTCAAGGGGAAGCTCTGCGAGCCGGAACGGAGTCAAGACAACCAGACCGACTCCATCGCGACGATCAGGAGGCAACTGGGCTTGTGGAACGCATCCCGGTCATCGCTCCAGAGGAACTTCGCATCACCAGCCCCCGCATCCAATGAGCAACCGATGGCTCCTGAGAGGCGGGCTCTCATTCCCGGTGGGCCACTGACTGCCCAGGCGTTGACCTCCGCGCTTCCCTCCCCCGACTGTCATCAGATGGCAATTTGAAGTAGCAACTGGCCCCATACTTCTTTTCACATGCGGGAAGATTTCTCTCCAGAAAATCAGTAAGCCGCCACTGAAACTCCTTGAAGCTTCGTGATGAGATGAACCCCATGGCCTCCTCCAACTTCGATTTGGATTCATACCCTTTGTATCTCTCTTCGGTCCCCTTGAGGAAATCGTGCAGGAGTCTCAACTCTGCAATGAGCTGCGGATCGAAGCGAGTGACCCAGCGCACGTACTTGCGGTACCAATTTCTCCCGGCAGATCCCCAATTCAGGTTTGCTCCACCGTTATCACGGGCAATGAATTGAAGCCGTCCATCCTTGTGAGCATAGACTTCAATATTTCCTCCGCTGAATCGGTCCCATTGCCCACAGAGGGCATCGAGGACAAGGATGGTCGAAAACTGGGCCGCCAAAATCCGCTCTTGCTCGAAGGGACTTGGATAATCCGGCTTGTCCGGGATCACACCCTTGAAGGTCCTCTTTCGTTCTGCAGGCATCGGGCCGTCACCGCGAAGGAGCGCGACAAAGGAATGGCGGGTGTTGAGGCCATTCCTGGCTAGGGAATCGACGGATTGCGATTCTCGCTTATGGCGGAACTTGTAGATCCCGAGCATCTCATCCGGAGAGGTCGCAATCTTGCCCTTGATGCTTTTCGTATTCTTCTTGCGATTGGAGTTTCTCTCGTTGGATCGAAGCAGCTCCGAAAAGCGCCGAATGCCCTTGGGACCCAAGGTATAATAATCAACAGGATTGTAGATCTCACTCACTCCGAGGAACCGAGACAACCTGTAGGAAACCACTTCTCCTTCAAGATGGGTCGCAGTGTTCTCCGGAAGAAACAGGCCCGACTTTCTTTTGTCGGGACGCGAAACTTTGAATCCAATCGATGTTCCAGAGGTCTTTGGGTGAAACACAAATCGTCTGTCGTCCTCAAGATTCAGGCCCACGATGACTCTATCGAATTCCTTGTCATTACGAGTCCCAGGAATCCCGCTGGAGTCCTCTGCACGGGTCCCATGCGCGACCAAGATTCGATCCTCGAAAATTTGGAGCGGCCCCCATCCCAACCAAGTGTATGCGATCCCTGCACCAATAACGGCAACAATGTTACCCTTTTTCAATAGTCCAATCATCCTTCCCAATCGATGATCAGATTTCCCACCATGCATCCGCTTGCGCACTCAGTCATTTGGCCCGAAGAGGAAGCGGGGGGCAAGGTCATTTCCTCTTCATGCAGCAACCCGGGCCTCCTTGAGGATCGCCACAATCTGAGTCTCGCTGAATCGGCTCTTCTTCATT
>JAPKFB010000179.1 GCA_028821775.1 Roseibacillus sp. | reverse complement strand
ATGAACTCGGCCGAAGTTTCGTCGCGCTACAGGGAACTCTACGCACGAAAGTTGCAGGCCCTTCGCAAGGGAGAGCTCCTCACCGCCCATAACTACTTCGACTGCGAAACGGTGCTGCGCCTCAAGCATCCCGATACCGGACGCAAGGTCCTCCTCCTGCAGGCCGACATGGATGTGGTCACCGATGGCTCCGATTCCCTGCGCGCCGCCAAGCTCACCGACTACAACCTGGCGCGGAGCTCGGACTGGTACCTGCCCGAAACTTCCTACAGTTGGGGCAAGGGCTCCGGTCCGGCGAACCCGTTTCTCAATTACTACCCGGACGCCCTGACCAAGTTGCAGAAGCTACGCACTCAACTTGCGACCGAAGCCGCCGCCGACCAGGGCGTGATCTGGCGCGAGATGCTCAAGACTTGCGACGACCAGATTCACCGCATCAAGATGCGCGGCCTCGGCAGGAGCACCAAGTCTGGACTGCTTACCCGCCGCTTCCTGCTCTCTGATCGCGATCCCTTCGTCGTCCTCCCGGTCCCCTGGGTCAACAAGGAGGCCGCCTGGTCAGCCCAGATCGGGGACTACGCGGCGGTGATCTACAAGGATCGCATCTATCCCGCAGTCCTCGGCGACGCGGGTCCCTCCGACAAAGTGGGCGAAGCCTCCCTCCGCCTCGCCCGGGCACTCAATCCCAAGGCCAACGGCAAAACGCGAGCAGTGAGCGATCTCACCGTGACCTATCTCTACTTCCCGCGATCCAGGACCACCATGCGCGAGCCCGATCTCAAGCTTTGGCGAAACAAGCTGAGCTCCTTGCTCAAGGAGATCGGAGGACTCGTCGATCCCGAATCGTTGCACGACTGGACCACGCCGTAGTGGCGGTAGATTAATGTGCTCCGCGTTGGGAATGCGAAAGTTGTGCATCGCGAAATTCGCTTTTCAAACGGACAAGACCCGCATCGCCACCCTTCTTCTCTGCCGCGATGGGTCGGGTCTGGTCTACCCCTTCCTCAACGCACGCGGATCCCACCACAGCTCTTCCCACTAGGACAAGGGCGACGGAAACCGGAAACCCTGCAGCATATATCTTTCCCTCATGGATCGCATGGGTCTGAAGCTCGATCGCTTGCGCGATTCCGACGAAAGGCTGGTAGGAATTTGACCACCTGGACCTTATCACGAGCTGCCGCGACGCGTTCCAGACCTGGAGCAAGCCATCCGCGCCCCCGCAGCCGATGTGTTTCCCATCCGGGGAGGGACGTGATTGCGTAATTTATGTCTCCTCCTGCTACTTCGCGGAGAGATCGTAACAGAGCAGGAGATTTTGGTCCCGGAGGTAGAGCTTACCGTTTGCAATGACCGGATGGGGCCAGGCCTTCATGTCGCTTCGCTCAGGCTGCTCGAACCGGCTCACCTCCTTCAGTTTCTCGGAGGACGATTGGATGAGGGCCACGGGGCCATTCTCGCTGCGCAAATAGAAATGTCCCTCGGCAAAAACGGTCGCTCCCTTGCCTGCGCTGCGTTCCCGGTAGGCAAGTTCGCCGCTCTTCAGGTTCATGCAGGCGAACATGCTGCCGCTTGATCCGTAGACATGGCCGTCGTGAGCGATCACACCGCCGTGGTGATTGGCGAACTTGCTGCTGGCGTAAACTTGCCCGGCCGTCCATTTGTCGCCCTCTCGGTTAATGCCAAACGCGTTGCAGCCAATGCCGTAACCAGAGGTTACAAACACGATATTGTCGTGGACGACCGGCGTCGCGATGACAGCGGTCTTGCCGAGTCGGTCGGCCTTCCAAAGAATGTCGCCGGACTTGGGATCGATGCCCGCCACGCTCTTCCCTGTAAGTTGCACGTACTGGCGGACACCGTGAATGGTGGTGATGATGACCGAAGAATATCCGGCCGGATTCGTCCAGTCGCTCGTCTGCCAGAGTTTCTTTCCTGTTTTTCGGTTGAGGGAGAGCAGAGTGCCCTCCTTCCCACCCGGCGTGCAAATCACGGCCTCCCCATCAACGAGGGGTGACTCACTGTATTTCCAACCTGACATCATCTTTCCACCGAAATCAGCCTGGAGGTTGACGGACCAAATCTTTTCTCCGCTCTTGGCATCGAGGCAGGCCAGATCGGAATGTTGATTCAAGACAAAAACCTGTGCGCCATCCACGGTGGGCGCGCTCCGTGGGCCCGGATACTTCCGGTGGCCACCAGCTTCTCCGATTTTCGTTTTCCAGGCGGGTGAGCCGTCCGCTTCTTTGAGGGCGATCACATGGCAACCATCGTCAAGGTCACCGAGAGTGAAGATCGTGCCGTTTGCCACCGAGATGCTGGAGAATCCACCTCCGAGGCCTTGAGTCTTCCACTCCAGCGGCGGCCCATCCTCGGGCCACTTCTTGAGGAGCCCGCTCTCTTGGGAACGTGCATCGCGGTTCGGGCCGCGCCATTGCGGCCAGTCGTCGGCAAAGACAGCGGGCGAGACCAGGCCGATGAGGACGACCGTTAATATCGCCAGTTGAAAGCGTGGTGAGTTGAAAGGAGTCATAATGATGGGCAAGATTCTCACACGACCAATACCGAGAGCGAGATGTGTTTTTTGCAGATTTCAGAATATCAGGAATGAAGCCTGGCATCCTACGCGATGATGTCATGCACCACCTTTCGGTAGACATCGGCGAACCGGAAATTGCGACCGTTCGCGCGATCAGTGAGTTTCTTGTGATCGAGGTCGAGCAATTGCTCCGAGTGGAAGCAAGTCGTCAAGTTGATGAAGCAGCTGGAGAGGTGAATTATTTGGCTAACCCCAAACTGCACCCACGGGTCATTTGAGGAGCTCAAGATGAACAAGCGGTCTCCATTTTGAGTGACGTCCAGATACCGATGCGCGATGGCATCAACCTGGCTGCACACGTCTAGATGCCAAAGGAGATGCCCGGGCCCTTGCCGGTCGTCTTCTGTCTCACACCGTATGGCGGTA
>JAPKFB010000178.1 GCA_028821775.1 Roseibacillus sp. | reverse complement strand
ACTTCCGACGATCCACCCAGAACTCCTGCTGATCTTCGCCGGTCTCATCACGCTCGCGGAACATGTTTTATCTACGCGCCGCGAAGGTCACGCTTTACGGGTATTTCAACAGCCTCCTAAGGAGCCGGGGTCGTTACGGCCACGTCGTCGATGTACCAACCCGAAGCGTCAAAAATGTCATCGCCATCACTCACGAATTGAAACTCCAGGAGAACAATCTTCCCCAGAGTCTCAGCTGGAAGGTCGGCTGAAAACTCATCCCAGTCCAGCGCGCCGAGACCGGTGAGCACTCCCTCGATTACTGCCAACTCAGCGAGCGTCGCAGCATCGAGCACACGTACCGTGCCCCGGTCCAGATCATCAAAGTCATCCATGTCGATCCACTGTTGGAAGGTCAGGGTCGCCCCGGTCGCAGTGCTCAAGTTGATCGCCGGAGTGCGCAACCAGGTATTTGAACTCAACCCGTAGTTGGCAAGCAGGTTGGTTCCCACGCAATGGGCACCGCTGAAGGCCGTCAGCGGTCCCGTGACCGAGGGATCCCCCAACTCCCAGCTCGTATTCATCAAGGTGTCGGCTGGATCGAAGCCGGCAGTCCAGTCGGTCGGTAGTGTTCCTGCGTTGGCTCCGTCAAAGTGCTCTTCGAAGACCTCCACCGGCGGGAGCGGAAATTCTTCCACGCGGTAGAAGCGGACAGAATCACCCGGCCTCTGAATGACTTTGGTGTTGGTGGTCGGAGTGGCCGGAATGTCACCTTCTACCAGATCCCAGGAGGAGGGATCGGCAGCGAGATCGGTGCTGCTCGTGAGATTGTAGGACATGCCGGCTATGCTCTCCCAAGTCAGGACCAGTTCGTTTCCGCGAGCCTCGATGTCGAAGAAGATGGGAATGATCGCATCGCCAATGCGCAGGTAGGCGTCGTCCACCTCCGTCGAGCTGAAGGGGCGGTCGTAGATTTTGAACATCCCAATCGTGCCTTTAAAGGTGGTCGTCTCGGCCGGAACCTCCATCCCAACCCCACCCAGAGCACCGGCAATACCACCGGCAAAGCCCGACCAGGTGAAGATGCTGGCGCGCCCGTTGGGAGCCCCGATGGTCCCGTCACCGGAAGCTGTTCCGACGCCTCCGGATGTGCCCCGCAGGTAGAGATCGACGTGGCCCGCATTCCCGTCAACGGAAGCCATGATGTGGATGAAGTCGGCGGGATCGACCAGGGTTAGCGGCGCCTCGATGTCGATCGTGTTCGCGCCGGCCACGCTGTGCATGAAGCGAATTCCGTTAGAGTTGACGAGCAGGCAGGAACCGTCGCTCGATCCTCCGGTCTCGAATAAGACCTGGGAACGGTTGTCGAGCACTCCCATTTGCACCCAGAGTTCGTATGTTGTCGCGGTGCGCGAAAATCCCAATCCGTTGTCGCCTCCCGTATTGGCGTCGAGATTGGTGCGGCTCATGGCGGTGGTCAGGGAGGTCCCCGGAGAGGTCAGGTCGTTGAGCAAATCGCCCCCTGTCATATCGAAATTCTTGCCGCCCACCGAGTCGAGCAGAGCCCCGCTCGACTGGTCCGGACCGGAGGGGTCCCAGCAGTGGATGATCGCTGCTGCGATAGCATCGACCGTGACCGAGAGATCTGCCATGACCGAACCGGTGTCGTTCGTGGCGGTGAGCGTGTAAGTGGTGTTCGTTCCCGGAGAAACGCTGGTGGAGTCGACCTCATTCACGGCGCCGGGAGCGGGTGTGATCGTAACCGAGTCGGCTCCGGACACGATCCACGAGAGAGTCGTGGAATCGCCCGGGGCGATGACGTTTTCGGTCGCCCCAAAGCTGTTGATCTCGGGTAGCTCATCAACCACAACGGTAACATCGCGAGTCACAGTGACAGCCCCAAGCACGGCCGAAAGCCTGTAGGTGGTGGTGGTCGCCGGCATCACCGGAAAGTTGCCGGCAGCCGTCACGTCGTTTTCCCCTGGATCAAGCGTCAGCGTGTCAAAGTTTGAAGCGGTCCACTCGATGGTAGTGGTCTGTCCGGACGAGATGGCTGGAGGAGTGGCGGAGAGTTCGTCGATCTTGGGACGCTGTGCATCGGAAACAAGCGTCAGGGTCACAACATCATTCGCGCTGGCACCGTAGTCTATGTCGAAGGTGTAGCCCTGCAGGTTGGTGAAGGAAGTGCCCTGCGCGAACTGACCGGTCAAGCTGGTGTAGTTCATCAGGACCCAGAAGTCGTTGATGGCGAAGGTCCCGCCCAGCGTAATCAGGAGGTTCGCGGCGGGATCGATGGTCAGGTTGAGGCCGGTCGTGTTCGAGCGTTTCAGCGACCCGACGTTTGGGCCGTCAATCACGTAGGCGAGGGTGCCGTTTGCTGCGATGAAACTTGGATCATTCGAGTTGAAGAGATTGTTCTGTCCCGTCGGGAGCATCTTAAGAGTTCCATTGACGATCTCGAGAATCTTGTAGTTTTGGAGTGCGCCCGCCACCGAGATCGTGCCCGTGCCGCCGGAATCATCCCCGATCACGATCCGCATGCCGGCGCCCTGGCTCCGATAGGTCGCCCCCTGGTCCACGATGAGCGTTCCGGTGCCACCGATCAAGCCGACATAGATTCCTCCATTCGCTCCTCCATGAGCGCCGCTCAAGGTGCCGCCGCTGACCGTGAGCGTGCCGGTCTCTCCGATCCCGCTACCGATCTCGACACGGCTTGGATTGGCGTTCTGGGTCGACACCGTGTTTTGGGTAATCTGGGCGTCGCCATTGACGATCGCGGTGGACCCGTCCGGCGGAACCACGCCTGTGTCCCAGAGGAGGGCATCCAACCAGTCACCGGAGCCGGTGAAGATGGCCTGGCCATCAGCGGTTGGGGCGAGGAACGAGAAGAGCGAGAGGAGGAAAACCCGAACTGGATATTTCATTGCACGAGGGGACGATGTGTCTTCTTAAGACCGTGTCATGAGGGGAGTGACTCGTCACGGGAAAACTTTGTAACTCCATTCAGGTAAGCAGGTAAG
>JAPKFB010000004.1 GCA_028821775.1 Roseibacillus sp. | reverse complement strand
GACAATGACCCGAACAGCGGCAACAACGGCGCAAACGATCTCGCCAACATGACTGCGGCGGGCACCCAGGCGCTCATCAACGCCATCGCCTTCGCGACTCCCCTCAACGCCGTTTCTGACCCCGGCCCGGCCACTCCACCTACCGTAGCCAACAGCGCGGCCACCAATGTGGGGGCTGCTTCCGCCACCATCGGCGGCCAGGTCACCGACACCGGCGGTGAAGATCCCACCGTTCTGATCTACTGGGGCGACAACAATGGCGGAACCTCTCCGGGAACCTGGGACAACTCCATTGCACTGGGCACCCACAACGGCTCCTTCTCCTCCAACCTGACTGGCCTCAACCCGTCCACGACCTATTTCTTCCGCTGTTTTGCCGCCAACTCCGGCGGCGACTCGTGGGCATCCTCCACCCTTTCCTTCACCACCCCCGCCCCGCCCAATCCCCCGACGGTGGTCAACTCCCCCGCCGGCAATGTGGGCTTCACCTCCGCCGAGATCGGGGGGCAGGTCACCGCCACTGGCGGAGAAAATCCCACCGTGCTCATCTACTGGGGCGACAGCAACGGCGGCACCACCCCAGGATCGTGGGACCAGTTCAACGACCTCTCCACCCAGGCCGGCGCCTTCGAGGACGCCCTCGCCAACCTCACCGACGGGGTCACCTACTACTTCCGCTCCTTCGCCTCCAACTCGGGTGGCTCCGACTGGGCGCCTTCCTCCGAGAGCTTCACCACCCTGACCTTCGGTCTCGCATCCCTCACCAACTCCGCTGCGACCAACGTCACGGGCGTCTCGGCGCAGATCAATGGCGCCGTCACCGCCACCGGTGGTGACAGCCCGTTGGTCGAGATCCATTACGGTACCACCAACGGAGGCACAAACCCGGGATCCTGGGACACCTCCGTGAGCATCGGCACCCAGTCGGGCTCCTTTTCCACCGCGCTCAGCTCCCTCGCCGCCAACACCACCTACTTCTTCACCGCTTCAGGAAGCAACATCGCCGGACAAGGGTGGGCCACACCCTCGCTGAGTTTCACCACCCCTGAGGTCTCCGACCTCGTCATCAACGAGTTCATGGCATCCAACGGGGGCGGCACTCCGGTCCCGAACCAGGTGCCCGGCACCACTGACGACTGGATCGAGCTTCACAACCAGGGCACCACCACCCTCAGCCTCGCCGGCTGGCACCTTACCGACAGCGCAGGGAACCTGAACAAGTGGACCTTCCCCCCGGGGATCACCCTTCCGATGGGCGACTTCCTGGTGGTCTTCGCCTCCGGCAACAACGCGCTGGATGCCAATGGCAACCTGCACACCAACTTCAGTTTGAGCGCGGGCGGCGAGTATGTCGCGCTGGTCCGCCCCTCGCTCACCGTGGCCAGCGAGTTCGGGCCCAGCAGCACGGACTACCCCTCGCAGCAATCCGACATCTCCTACGGACTGCATCCCAGCAACCTGGAGTCGGTCTACTTCCAGACCCCCACCCCCGACGCTCCCAACGATGCCGGTGGACAACTGCTGGTCGAGGACACCCAGTTCAGCCACAAGCGCGGCTACTACACCTCGCCCATCAACCTTTCCCTCACCACCAACACCTCCGGCGCGACGATCCGCTATACCCTGGACGGGACCGTGCCCACCCAATCCACCAACGGCAGCACCTACTCCAGCGCGATCCCAATCAACACCACCACCGTGCTGCGCGTGCGGGCCTTCAAGAGCGGCCTGCAGGCGACCAGGTTGGACACCCAGAGCTACATCTTTCCAAACTCCGTGGTCACCCAAACCCGGCCTTCCGGTTACCCGACCTCGTGGGGAGGCGAGCCCACCGCCGACTACAACATGGACACCCAGATCACCCGGTCGAGCCAGTACGCTGCCCGCTTCCTGGAAGGGCTGCGGGACATTCCCACTCTCTCGGTCACGGGCGAGGAGGACGACTTCTTTGGTTCGGACGGGATCTACGTCGACACCCAGGACCGCAATATCGAAGCCGCCGTCTCCGCCGAATACTTCCATCCCGACGCCGTGACTGATGGCATAAACATCGAGGACGGGTTCCAGATCGACTGCGGATGCAAGCTGCAGGGCGGTGCCAGCCGCACACCGAGCAAGGCGATCAAGCACTCCTTCAGCCTGCGCTTCCGCGACCTCTACGGGGCCGGGAAGCTCAACTACCCGGTCTTCGATGGAACCACCGTCACGACTTTCGACAGCATCCACCTGCGAGCCATGTACAACAACTCGTGGATCCACAGCAACAGCGGCCAGCGTGCCCGTGCCACCATGATCCGCGACCAGTGGGCCCGTGACTGCATGATCGACATGGGCAATGCCGACGGCGGGCAGGGCCACTTCGTGCACTTCTACATCAACGGCATCTACTGGGGCGTCTTCAACCTCCACGAGCGCCTCGAAAACGACCACTACGCAGCCTACAACGGGTACGAGGACGACGAAGTGCTCGGGCTGAATCCGGGCAGACTCACCTCGGAGGAGACCGCTTCCTTCAACGCCATGAAAGCGGTCGTCACGAATTCTCGCAGCACCTGGTCCCGGATCCAGACCGTCCTCGACGTCGACAATTACATCGACTTCGTCATCACCGAGTACTTTGGCCGCAACGCCGATTTGAAATCCGGGGACAACTGGCGAGCGGCGGGCGGAGGCAGCGCCAACGCCCCCTGGCGCTTCTACTGCTGGGACACCGAGCGAATCCTCGAGAACCAGACCACCACCAGCGCCCCCAGCAACAGCGGAGCCCTGGACGGGGCCCTCATCTTCGATGATCTCGAGGACCATCGCGAATTCCGGGTCCGCTTCGCCGATCGCGCCTACAAGCACCTCTTCCATGGCGGGGCCCTCACCAACCTCGAGAACCGCGGCCGCTTTCAGAACTACGCCGACCAGATCGACACCGCGATCGTGTGCGAGTCTGCCCGCTGGGGCGACGACCGGAGCGGAGGGGGATTCAGTGGCAACTACGCACGCAACGAAAACTGGACTCGTGCAGTGTACGGAACTCCGGGCGGACCGGGCACGAGCCCGAGCAACGGCGTGCTGGGTTCCTGGTTCCCGACTTCAGGAACCAACCGCACCGACCGCATGATCAGCGCCTGGCAATCAAGGACGTTTTCAGGCAGCTCCGACACCTACCTCGGGACCATCACGGCGCCTCTCTTCACCGTCAACGGAGGGAACCAGCACGGCGGCGAAATCCCAGGCGGCGGAACGCTCTCCGCCACCGCGCCCTCCGGATCGATCTACTACACCACCGACGGGACTGATCCGCGCCTCGAAGGCGGCAGCCTCGCGCCCGGGGCGATCCTCCTCTCCGGAGAGATGTCCTTGCCAGCCAGCGGACTGGTCCGCATGAGGGCCCGGGTGGGCGGCGGCGATTCGTGGTCGCCGCTCAGCGAGGCCATCTTCTATCTCGAACGCCGCGCCACCGCGTCCGATCTGCGCATCACCGAGATCAATTACAATGCAGTCCGCGCCAACGCGGTGGAAGCCGAGGCCGGGGCGAACCTGGCGATTCCCCGCCTCTTCACCGGTGGGGATTTCGAGTTCGTCGAGATCTGCAATGTCAGCGCCAGCGCCGTCAATCTTGATGGAATGAAATTCACCAACGGGCTCACCTTCACCTTCCCCGTCACCAACCTTCCCGCGGGCGGATACGTGGTGGTGGTCAAAGACCGGGAAGCATTTGAAGTGCGCTACGGCACGGGCCTCCCGGTGGCGGGACAGTTTACCGGCACCCTCGACAACGGCGGAGAACGCATCGCCTTCGCGACCTGGAACGGCACCGGCACCCAGGATTTCACCTTCGACGACGGAGGAACCTGGCCGGGAAGGGCTAACGGAATCGGATCCTCGCTTGAAATCATCAACACTGCCGGCGACTACGGCAACTCGGAGAACTGGCGGTCCAGTTGCGAATACAATGGCTCACCGGGTGCTCTCGGAGCCGGCCTCGACGGTCGCATCGTGGTCAACGAGATCCTCACCAACACCGACCTCCCTGCCATCGATCGCATCGAACTTCACAACACCACCGGGGCCTCGATCCCGGTGGCCAACTGGTACCTCTCCGATGCCAATACCAACTACCGGAAGTTCCGTATTTCCTCCGGCAGTATTCCCGCCGGGGAATACCTGGATTGGGACGAAAGCGACTTCAACGCCAACCAGAATCTCCCCATTTCTTCCTATTCCGGCACCATTGCAGCCGCTCCCACCACGGTCTCCGATGCGGCACACGGCCTGTCGACGGGAGACGTCATCACAATTTCGGGATACGGCGGAATCGGGGCCTACAACGACACTTTCGAGGTAACGGTCCCCAACGCCAACAGCTTCACCATTCCGGTTCCCTTCCTCGACAATCACGGCACCAAGGGAACTTACACCAGCGGCGAGCCCTTCGCGCTCTCCTCGCAGGGTGATGACGTCTGGTTGCTCGAAGGCGACGCCAGCGGCAAGTTGCTCAAGTTTGTCGACCGTGTTGAATTCGCCGCCGCCTTCAATGGCGACACCCTCGGCCGGTGGCCCAATGGCGCCGGCACCGGAACGCTGGTCACCATGACCGCAAACACGATCGGGAGCCCGAACAGCGGTCCGCTGGTGGGACCGGTGGTCATCTCCGAGGTCATGTACCACCCCGACGCCACCATCGAAGACAACCTCGAATATGTGGAACTCTGCAACACCGGGTCGGTCACCGAGAACCTCGTGAATTGGACGCTGCGCGGCGGCGTCGATTTTGAATTCACCGCCGCGCACGAGCTCGCTCCGGGCGACATCCTGGTGGTGGTCGGCTTCGATCCGGTGGTGGAAGCCAACGCCACCAGTGCCTTCCGCGCGACCTACGGCATCGACGCCTCCATCCCGCTGATGGGACCATGGACTGACGGCCCGCTTAACAACGACACCGGCACGGTCCGCCTGCAGCGACCCGATGTTCCTTCTCCCGGCGACCCAACCAACTTCCCGCAAGTCACCGAGGACGAGGTCATCTACTTCAACACTACCCCGTGGCCCGAGGACGCCGACGGAAACGGCGAATCACTGAATCGCACCGGACTCGATCTCTTCGGCAACTTCTCAGCCAGTTGGAATGCCACCGGTCCCACTCCGGGAGTGAAACGCTTCGACTACGCCAGCTATCGCGATCTGACTTTCGGCCCCGGAATGCCTCCCGGAAGTGGGGAGCTTGAAGACTTCGACATCGACGGCATTCCCAACCTGATCGAGTTTGCGCTCGGCCTCGACCCCCTCGTCTTCGACGCCAACCTGCTGCCTGGGGTAGTGGTGGAAGGCGGCAGCCTCAGCATCAGTTACAACCGGAACAACCTGCTCTCCGGAATCACTTACCAAGTGCAGGTTTCCACTGATTTGATCACTTGGAATCCGGTTCCCGATGTCCTCGTCTCGACGCAGAACTTCATCGAGGTCCGCAAGGCGAGCGTGCCCACGAGTCCCAACGGACGCCAGTTCATGCGGATTGCGATCACGCACTGACCTTGACCTCTCACGAGCAGAGCCTTTCACTCCAGGCGGCCCCGGTTTCACCGCCAGTGAAGAGAATGAGCCGACCGGCACTCTGCTCCATCCGTTCCGTACGCCCTCAGTGGAGATGACCTGACGACAAGGATCCGGGGACAACTCCGCTCCCTGATTGGATAATTGTGGCGCGCCACCAGGGGGAATCTTCGTCCTGAACGCCTGATTTCCCGTCCCCGTCTCGAACTAGGCAATGACACGTAGCGGCCCTTCTGATTAGACTCCGCAATGACTTGGCGAAAAGCTACCGAGGCTGACTGCCCGCTCCTCGGCGCGCTCAACCATCAACTCATCGCCGATGAGAATCATCGAAGCACGATGGGCATCCCTGCTCTCGTTGAACGCATGCGTGGATTCCTCTCGGCTACCTACAAGGCAATTCTCTTTGAAGAGGAGGATCAGGTGGTCGCTTACGCCTTGTACCATCCCTTCGAAAAGTCCGACCTCTACCTGCGGCAGTTTTTTGTGGTCCGAGGCCAGCGGCGCCAGGGACACGGCCGCAAGGCCGTGCGCCTTCTCTTCGACGAGGTCTTTTCTCCAGACTCGCGCCTCGTCGTCACGGCCCTCTCTCACAACAAGCGGGCCCTCACTTTTTGGTCGGAGGTCGGGTTCGATGAATACTGCGTCTCCTTCGAGCGCCTGCCGAGGAAGGGGTAGCTTGCGTCCCCCGGAAAACACGCCACCTTCTCAATCAAAATCAGCTCGGGACCCACTTCGCTTCCGACCTCCTCTTGGCAACCCGGCCTTGCAACCCCGACCCAATCAAGGACACTGACCCACCGTGAAGGCAATTGTTCTCACCTCCACCGACGGCACCGTCGACTTCATCGACGTGGATGATCCAACGATCAAACCAGGCACCGTCATGGTGAAACTCAAAGCAGCCGGTCTGAACCGACGCGACTACTGGATCACCCAAGGTCTCTACCCAGGCATGCACGCACCCTCCATCCTGGGATCGGACGGCGCCGGAGTGGTCGAGGAGGTGGGCCAGGGAGTCGAAGATTCGTGGCTTGGGCGCGAAGTGATCATTTATCCCGGAACCGGATGGGGCCCGTCATCCAAGGCACAGAGCGAGGACTTTCGGATCCTCGGAATGCCCGACAACGGCACCTTCGCGGAGTGGATCGTGGTCCCCGCTGAACAACTGGTGGTGAAGCCCGAGGATCTTTCCATCCACGAAGCGGCGACGGTCCCCATCGCTGGGCTAACCGCCTATCGCGCGCTCTTTCCGCAAGGACGGCTGCAATCCGGAGAGACCGTCTTGATCACGGGTATCGGAGGCGGAGTGGCCGTCATGATCCTCAAGTTGGCCGCCGCTTCAGGAGCCAAGGTGCTGGTCACTTCCTCTTCGCCCCAAAAGCTGGAGCGCGCCCTCTCTCTTGGCGCCACCGCGGGAGCAAACTACAAGGAGGAGAATTGGACTGGCGCTCTTGCGGAGCACGGACCGATCGATCTCGTCATCGACGGCTCGGCCGGAGTAGGATTCAACGACCTTCTGGGCCTGGTGCGACCGGGCGGACGCATCGTGAACTATGGCGGCACGGCCGGACCTCCCGAGCACTACGACATCCGTCGACACTTCTGGAAACAGATCCACGTCATTGGCTCCACCTTTGGATCGCCCGACGACCTGGTGGCTCTCATGGAGATGATCGAGCTCCACTCCATCAGGCCGGAGATCGATTCCGTGACCCCTCTCTCTGAGGGTGCGGAAGTGATTGCGTCCATGGCCAAGTCCCCCCAGTTCGGCAAGCTGGTCCTGGAAATGCCCTAAGGGTGTTTCACATTGGCCTCGAGATGCTCCTAATCCGGCAACCCCTCCGGGCCCAAGAGTTCAAGCACCTCCGGGACAACCTCGAGCCCGTGGCCGAAAGGAGCCGTGCCGAGACTCTTCGTCGAAAGCCTGCCGGCCTCGATCACCAGTGAGGCATAGCCTTGCGATCGCATGGCGTAGAGGTCGGGATGTGTCTCGCAAACCATCTTCTGCAATTCATCGGGGAACATACTCAATCCCGCAAAGTAGTGATGCCCGTTGCGCTCGACATCTTCGATGCCAAGCACAGACATCATGGCGAGGTCATTGAGCAAGGCGATCGGTCCCACGTTGGCGAGATCCTCCCCGCTCATGACCCAGGGACCATCCTCGGGACGATTGCGGCGATACCATTCGATCAGGCAGCGATTCGCAATTCCCTTGATCACGCCCTTGCAATTCTTGTGGCTCGTCCCGCAATAGCCAAGGGCTAGCGCCCGACGCATGCAGTCAAGTTCGCCGTCTGACTCATCGATGATCATGGGCGGCGCCTCCGGCCAGGCCGCCAACTCGTCACCTACCCTTTCCTCGAGCGCGAAATCACGATGCAAGGGCTGCTCCACGAAGAGCAGACCCCCGCCGTCCAACATCGCGGCGATCTCTTTCTCCCTGCGATAGCTCTCCCAATGTTCGCGGAAAGTCGCGATGTCGCGATACTGCTCATTTCCATCGAGAGTGAACTTGAATCCCGGTGATGCTGCGCCCAGCACTTCCGCCACATCCATGAGCCGGGGAATATCGGTATCCAGATTGCCGCACACCTTGATCTTGAAGTGGGTCAGTCCATAGGCCTTCACCGCATCCGAGAGCGCATGAGGGAGCCCATCTCCAATCCGCTCCTCAGGCGCAATCTCTCCCACCCGGAGAGGATCACCCAGGCCTACGGTGTGGCGCACAATAATGCGTTCGCCCGGTTCGGGCAGCCAGTCGGCCGGCTCACTTCCCCCCAGTTCCGGATGAATGCTTCCGAGATTGATCCCGAGGGCATTCTCCTTCACCGCCTGGGCAAAGCTCAGCCCCGCTCCCCGACAATAGGCCTCAATCATCGCGCGCTCCATCAAGGCCGTTCCCAAGTGGGCGAGAAGGGGCGGATAGCCCTCTGCGCTCTTCGACGCCCAACGGTCCTGCTCGTCATGGAGAAACTTCCATGCCTCGAAAACCGATTCGTGGGTGGTGGAGGCTACACAATCCGCTGCGTGTTGAATACACTGCAGCATTTCGGGCAAATCATCCTCGAAGCGGGTCTCGGGATTCTTGGTGAACCACTTGGGCGGAAGTCCCTCCGAGGCGAGACCACGGCAGGGCTCCTGCCCTCGTCGCGCACCCAACTCCACGAAGACATGCGGCAACTCGGTCATCGCGGCGATCCCGTACTTGAACGGAAAGCGCGTCTTCATCCAACGCGTACGAAATGATATGGAATCAATCCTGAACGCCATCGCCGCTCACTGAACCGGAGAAGCTCTCGACAAACAAGCGCCTATCGAGTCGCCTTTGACGAATTTGCCATCGACAGGCCCCACTCTTCTCCGCTGAGATATCCGCCTTGTGACCAAGGGATCAATTCTCTCCGCCATCTTCCTTCTCGCGTTGGTTCTCGGCCCCGGCCCTGGGGCCACCTTGATCGACGGCACTGTGGAGGAGCCGAACATCTGGTTCGGCATCCCCGCACTCTATCTCTGGGTTGTGCTGTGGTTTCTGGTCATGGCGGGCTGCATCATCACCGCGGCCTTCACCGTGTGGAAGGATTCTGACTAAGCCCATGATCTCCCTTCTCGCTCAATCCAAGGCACCCTCCCTGGGCATCTGGCCTTATCTCATTCTCGCCTTTTATCTCGTCGGCCTCCTCGCCCTCGGAATCATCAGCCTCCTCAAGAGCCGCCGGGCCGCCCACGCCGAAACCGACTACTACCTCGCAGGACGGGGACAGGGCGTGCTCGTCACTTCGCTCACCATCATGGCGACCTACTTTTCAGGCTTCGCGATCCTCACCTTCCCCGGGTGGGTGTATGAGGGTGGAATCGCGCCCATGCTCTACGCCCTGAATCTCCCGGTGGCGGCGGCCGCGATCTACCTCCTCGGCAATCGCATTCGCAGAATCGGATGCAAGCGCGGCTACATCACTCCCGCCGACATGATCACCGACTACTACGGGGACTCCCCATGGATCCGCAGCCTGGTAGCGCTCACCGGCGTGCTCTACGTCATCCCCTACGTCGTCATGCAGGTCAAGGCGGGCGGTCTGCTTGCCGATGGTCTCTTCCGCGAAGTCGAACACCTCACGATGTTTGGACAGCAGATCAGCATGGAGGACTTCGGAGTAGGCGCGCTCTCCCTCGTCACGATGGTCTATGTCATCATTGGGGGAATGCGCTCGGTCGCGTGGACCGATGTCATGCAAGGCATCATCCTTCTCACCGCGATGTTGCTCTCCGGCATCGCAGTCCTCTATGCCCTCGAGGGACCATCCGGCTACTTTTCGCGCGTGTCTTCGGAGCTCAGTGGCGAACTGCTCACCGTTGCCGAGGCGCCGGGGAAACACAACGCCTGGAAGCTACTCACCTTCTGCGCCTTTGCCTCCCTCGCCAGCATCATTCAACCGGCCCAGTGGATGCGCTTCTATGCCGCCCGTGATTCCGCCACCCTGCGACGAGCTGCCATCGCCTTCTCCACCATCCTCCCGACCTGTTTCATCTTCGGAGTCTTCCTCGTGGGTCTTGGCGGGCGCGTTCTCTATGAACCGATCGAAGCGGCCAATGGCACGCTCCTTCTGCCCAACGGTGACAAGACGGATCAGATCCTCATTCATGTGATTCAGGACTACTTTCCCGTCATGTTCGGAGGGATCGGGGTAGTGCTCGTTTCCCTGATCCTGGTCGCGGTCATGGCGGCTTCCATGTCCACCGCCGATTCCAATCTGCACGCCCTCAGCGCTGTCACCACCCGCGATGTCTATCATCCCCTCCGCCCAAAATCCGGCGAGAAAGAGCGCACCTGGATTGGACGCCTGGTCATCATCATGGCAACCCTGATCTCAGCCCGTATTGCCATCGTCGGCGGAAACTCTGAAGTCCTCAACACCATCACGGCCTTTTTTGGCCTTGCGATGGCCTTTTCGGCCCAGATGCTCCCGATCACAGTCGACCTGCTCTTTTTCCGGAAAGGAAGCCGCGCAGGCGCCATTGCTGGACTGGCGGCCGGAATCCTCACCGTCTGCCTCTTTCCACCCCTAGGCAAAATGATCCTCGGGGAATCCGGTTCGCTGCTCAAAGGCACCTCCGCTCTGAAGGCCTTGTTCGATGTCGGCATGTGCGGCATCATCGCCAACACCTTGGCCTTCGTCATCGTCAGCAAGTTCACCCGCAAACCTGATCAAGCTCACCGCGAAGAGTTTGCCCGAGACCTCCGCCCTTCGGCATAGGATCCCGCACTCCTGTCGCCTCACCACCCTGCCACTCCCTCGTCGCCGGATGAAGCCGGATCCCGCACTCCATTCCCTTTTCCATGAACACCATCACCCCAATCCCCACCCAGCCACGCATTCTCACCACCACGGTCGGTTCCTATCCTGTTCCTGACTGGCTCTCCGCCCTGCCTTCCGAGCAGGCGGTGGTCGATGCCACCCGCGTGATCTTCAATACCCAGCGCCAAGCCGGAATCGATCTCCCCACCGACGGTGAACTCTACCGCTTTGACATCAATCACCCGGACACCAACGGGATGATCGAACACTTCGTGGGCCCCATGGGCGGATGTGACACTTCAATCGGGCGCTCCGAGGCGGAGGCCTTTCGCGCCAATCACAGCATGGGATTTCGCGCCAAGCCGGCAGCGGTGGTGCGTGATGCCCTCCATGGTGGCGGTTTGAATCTGATCGAAGACTGCCGACGGGCCGCACAGATCGCAGGCGGGCCGTTCAAGTTCACGGTCACGAGCCCCTACATGCTGGCCCGCACCCTGCTCGACTCTCACTACCACGATTTCAGCGCGCTCACTCTCGCCATCGCGGATGTGCTCGCCGCGCAGGTTGCGGGCTGCCCTTGTTCCTGTCTCCAGGTCGACGAAGCCAACATCCCGGGCAACCCCGAAGACGGGCCCCTTGCGGCCCAAGCGATCAACAAGGTCCTCGATGCCTTTGAGGGCCCTACCGCAGTTCACTTCTGCTTTGGAAACTACGGAGGGCAAACCATTCAGGCGGGCAAATGGAAGCCTCTCCTCGAATTCCTAAATGCGCTCCACGCGGACCACCTCGTCCTGGAACTCGCTCACCGTCCCGCCGACGACCTCGAAGCGATCAAGGACCTCGATCAGAAAATCGGAATCGGTCTCGGAGTGGTCGACATCAAGGTGAACCACGTCGAAACCGCCGATCAAATCGCCTCTTCGATCGACGCGGCCGAACAGGTGCTCGGAGAAGGCCGCGTGAAATACATCCACCCCGACTGCGGGTTCTGGATGCTCAAGCGCTCGATCGCCGACCGCAAAATCGCAGCTCTCGCCATGGGGCGGGATCTTTTTCTAGGGTCCTAGCAGCTGCTAGCGACACTGCGAAGATCCTACTCTCGAAAGAACTCACTTAGTTTGCCATGCGTATACTCCTCCCTCTTCTGCTCGCCTCCGGCCTCCTGCTTCCCGCCTCCGGAGCGAAGCGCCCCAACATCCTCTTCCTTCTCGTCGACGACCTTGGCTGGGCTGATCTCGCCTGTTACGGGTCGACCTTCCACGAGACTCCGCATCTCGATCAACTGGCAAAGGACGGAGTTCGCTTCACGGATGCCTACTGCGCAGCTTCCATTTGTTCGCCCACCCGGGCTTCCTTGATGACCGGCAAGCATCCGGTGCGGGTCGAGATCACGGATTGGATTCCGGGGTCTGGCGGAAAGGGCCAGAAGTTGAGAACTCCAGAGGATCGCCATGAACTTAAGCTCGAGGAGGTGACCATCGCGGAGGCCCTCCAGGCAGGAAGCTACCGCACTTTCTATACGGGCAAATGGCACCTCGGCGGCAAGGGCTTCGGTCCGAATCAGCAGGGCTTTGAAGTCTACTACGATCCCCACCAGAACTCCTCAAAGGGATCCCCGGGACGAGGCAAAACCGTTGGACGCAAACACGCCACCCACGACCTCACCCGGGAGACCAAAAAGTTCATCACCGCGCATCAGGACGAGCCCTTCTTCGCCTATGTCGCCTACTATGACATTCACACCCCCATCATCGCGGAGAAAAAGTACCTCGCCCACTACCAAGCCAAGGCTGCCAAGCTGGGGCCGGCGCCGACCGCAATCAAGGAGCACGAGGGACTGAGCCGCCCGCGCCAGGACAACGCCGCCCTCGCAACCATGGTGCAAGCGGTCGACGACTCGGTGGGTGAGCTCCTCGCACATCTCGATACCCTCAACCTCGCCCGCAACACCTACGTGTTCTTCTACTCAGACAACGGGGGTCTCTCTACCAAGAAGACCGTCGGCCCTGGCTGCAACCTCCCTCTGCGCGCAAGCAAGGGTTGGCTCTATGAGGGTGGCATCCGCGTCCCCTTGATCGTGAGGATGCCCGACAGGAAGAGGGCCGGGAGCGAGCCCACCCAATACGTCACAAGCACAGACTTTTACCCGACCCTTCTCGACCTCGCCGGCTTGCCGCCCCGTCCCAAACAGCACGCCGACGGTAGAAGCTTCACCGGAATCCTCAACGGTGCGAAGGAACGCCAGGCGCCCCGGGCGCTCTACTGGCATTATCCCCACTACCACGGATCAACCTGGACCCCGGGCGCTGCCATCCGCGATGGCGACTGGAAGCTCATCGAGTTCTATCACTACGGCGGATACGAACTCTACAATCTCCGTGACGACTTGGCCGAAAGCAGGGATCTCGCCCCGGACGAGCCTGAGCGTGCTCGCGGACTCCTCCACAAACTCCACCTCTGGCAACGAGAGCTGGGAGCCAAGTTGCCAGCGACGCAGTGATCTCAGGTCTTTCGCCCTGCCCGCGATCAGGGAGAGGACCTCACCTGAAGGAAGACTTTGTCCGCAACGGGCGGAACTCCAACCGTCACCGGAGAGGTGACTCCCACCGCAATCGTGGTGGGCAGGAGATTGTTCGGCGCCGCGGTGAGAGCGGCCAGCTCCACCTCGCTGCCCATCAGAATGTTGAAGGGACCTGGCGCGTTCGATTCCCAAGCCAGAGTAAACTCGTTTGTGGCCGCGTTGAACTCGATGCTCGTGACATTGATGCCGGGCGCCGTCGGCGGCGCGCCGATCTCAAAACTGAACCAGAGCGTTTCACCACTATTGAGGGCTCCGCTCTCAACCCCAAGGGGGTGATTCAGAACGAAAGCGCCACCAGCCGTCCCCGCTGTGGCGTTGAATCCATCCCCAAAGATGCCGTTGTATCCAATTAGAGCGACATACCAAGTTCCTGCCGCAAGATCGGCGGGGAAATCTACCCCGCTCTGCACACCTCCATTATCATCATTCTCGAACTGCAAGAATCCGAACGAATCAAAGACTCCCATCTCGGTATCGAATCCGGAACCGAAAAAGTTGATCTGAAAGAGATCCCCGGCATTCGCGATGGTGCCCAGCGGAGTAGCATCGGGAGGACTAACGATCGAGAAGAGGAAGAACTGGGTTTCCTGAGTTTCAGTGCCCACCGAAGTGGTCCCTGTCTCCAGGTCTGGAGCCAGGTTGGGACCAAGGGAGTAATTGAATACGAAGTCACCGACTGCGCCTCCGGAGGTGACGGAAGGACCGATATTGAAGGTCACGTCGTTGCCCGCGAGTACGGCGTAATAGCTTCCGGCGAGAAGGCCTCCAGGAAGCAGGATCTCACTTTGCTGGCCTCCGCCCGCATCGTCGTTCTCCAGTCGCTCCCCACCATCTCCCAGCAGCACGTCTCCGAACACGTCGTAGATCGCCAACTCGGTGTTGTAGTTCGAACCGAAGGTGTCAAACGCAAGGGCCGCCCCTTCCACTCCAATCGCTCCCAGGTCGATGGCGAGTTCCGTGGGAAAGGCCTCCAGCACGTTCAAGGTGGCCGTGAAGTCCGAGTCTCCCGGAGTAGTGCTGCCATCGAACCCGTCGAAGTTCTCGACCGTCAAATAATAGGTGCCCTCACGCAGGGTTCCCAAGCTGGTCGTTTCAGGAGGAGCCGCGTCAAGAAAGGCATATCCGAGAGCATTGTCCGCGGAGAGTTTTCCCGTGACGGGATCAATCGAGGTCGTCAACCCACCGAGCAGGAAGAAATCGGGATCGTTGACGAAGTCGACCTCCTTGGTGATGGTCATAAGGGAGGGCGTCGCCAGGGTAAACTGGAAGACGATCTCATTTCCATAGTTCAATGTGGGTTGCACATTGAGTCCTTGGAAATGAATGGAGTTGTTGTTTCCTCCAATCGTGACGGGCGGCGGGCCGGGATCGATCACCACTGCGGCCGTGGTGCCCTCCACCAAGGTGTCCCCAATGGGGAGGATCCCCAGATCCACATCAACGACATAATCCGCAGGGCTTGGAAGGGCGCCCGCGAGAACAAGGAGAGATACGAAAGGGAGGATTTTCATGAGTGACTTGGTTGCGTAATTTGGAGCCCCTGTTTTAGGTGGACGAGCTCAAGATGACTTTTCCACAATCTCTGTGCAAGCATGGTTCTTCGTAACAAGGGGGATTGTCTCCACATTATGGGGCCGGGCAGCTGGAGTGAGCCTCCCCGCCCCCTCCTGAATCACCGCTTTCGCGAAAACTGGCCTAGTTTTTAAGAGCGTGGATCGAGTTGTGGATGACCCGCTGCACCTCTTCCCCGGTCGCCCCGCGGGTCTGACAGCGAATCGACATCCCCCAGGTAGGCCTGAGTTCAGGGATCGTCAGGGTCACGGTCTTGCCATCCGCACTTAGCACGGCTTTTTCGACCTTCCACTTTCGCTGATTGTAATGCTTGGATCCGTAGCTTCTTGTCCGTTTGAGGTCCCACGCTTCGACCGTCCAAGCCTTGGAATCTTCAGTGGCGGTCTTCTCCAGGGCATCGGTGAAGGTGACCCGCACCGTCCGTTTGGCGGTCGTGAGCCCGACCGGAGAATGGGCGGGTTTCCCGGTGGCCCGGATGCGATAGAATCCACCCGGCTGATGCTGGCTTCCCGCCCAGGCAAACATGCCACAAGCGTAGAGCTGGCCATCCCCGGAGTGGAAGCGGCCCCGCATGATTCCAGTGGGAAATTTCTCAAAGGGAAGCTGGCACATGCCCCCCTGCACCTGCCCGTTTACCTTCTCGTGAGGGACGACGTAGACCTTGCCGTAGCCATAGGAGAGATTGAGGAGGGATCCCCGCAGGGCCTTCCAGGCCGAATTCTTTGGAACCCAGAGGAGCTCGGCCGGTGAGCGGTCAAAGCTGTTGGTGATCCAACAGAGCGGCGGAGTCATGGCCGAATCGGCATCGTCGGTGATACTATGGTAGCCGTACATGTTCCCGTAGAAGTCATCCTCCCCGGTCCCCTTTACCCAGTTGATTCGGTTCTTGGGATTCCAGTGACCCTCCTGGTCGGTCACGATGAAGGTCCCGTCCGGATTCAGACACACTCCGTTGGCGGCCCGAAAGCCGGTGGCGAGAATGTCTGTCTTCCTGCCATCCTTGCTGACCCGCAGGAGGGTTCCGTGATGGGGCACGACCGCTTTCAATGCGTGGCGGGCGGACTTCGCGTAGTAGAAGTTCCCCTCCTCATCGGTCTGCAATCCCATTGCAAACTCGTGAAAGTGCTCCGTGACCTGGTGATCGTTGTTGAAGACCTCGATGTAGTCCGCTTCCCGGTCGCCATTGTGGTCACGCAGGAGGGCAATCATGTCCCGGCAACCCACATAGATGTCTCCCTCCACGATCTTGAGACCCAGCGGTTGGAAGAGACCTGAAGCGATGCGCTGCCACTGCAGCACCCCTTCGCTCTGATCGACCCCATCGACAATCCAGACATCGCCATTCCAAGTGCACACCGCAGCGCTCTTGCCGTCTTCAAAGAAATCGAAGCCTGAGGTGCGCATCCACGACTGCCACGGATTCTCACTGGGCGGTGGAGTTGTGAGCACATCAACCGCGAAGGGCCCCTCATCCTTCCCCTTCTCGATCCTGGTCACCAATCGACCCTGGTAACGAGTCTGCGGTTTCTGTTCGAAAAGACTGAAGTCGCCCTTGCGTCCTGGTTCCACCCGCACCTTGCCACCGGAGATTACGATCCGCACCACGCGTGAATTCGCGGAGGGAGCAAAGGTGTGATTGGTCTTGGCATCGAGCCTCAACACCAACTTGTTCTTGCTTGGGCCCACGCTCATGACGCGCACAAAGGACTGCTCCCCGGCATCCCACTTGGGACATTCCGCCATCGCAGCATCTCCCACCGTATATTCGATGACCGTGTGTCCCCCGATGTACTGCAGCCCACGAAACTTCACCCATGCGCCTGGCAACGGACCGTAGGGCTTGCCATCGCGCCCCAGGATTCGGACATCCTTGAACTCCCCCGTCGCGGGGTTGGCCCACATCGGCTCGTTGGGAAAAATGAACTGCTTGTCGCCCACGATGCTAGTGTGGGTGCCGTGCGACCCATCAAAGGCGATACCCCGCCAGTCCACAAACTTGTTGCCGGTCCAGCACGCCGCAAGGCGCATGGTGTCGTGATCATAAAGCATCCACGCCTTCCCCCTCACCACTCCACCCGGTCCCTGGTCGACCCGGACCGCGATTCCCTTTTGCGCGATGTTTCCGCTTTCCACCTGCATGGTCCAGAAGAGCACGTTCCCGTAGTCCTGCATGACATACTGCGGCGCCTTCTTGGGGCCCTGCGCCTCCTGCACGCTACTCATGCCGCGCGGGAGTTTATCCAGGTAGTCATCGTCGATCTTGCTCAACTGCGCGTTGTTCTTCCCCTTCAGGAAGGTCTCGCGCAGGTAGTGGATGACATCGTATTTCTGCCGCGTGTTGTACTGGGGTTGGGGAACCATCAATCCGTATCCCGTCTCCAGGGTCTGGAACATCCGGTAGGGATCATTGCCATTCTTGAATTGTCCCTCATGAAAGCGCAAGGCGGTGGGAAGGGACCCTTCCTTTTCGAGAGTCCCGTGGCAGGTCACGCAGAGCTGTCCGTAGACCACTTTGCCCCGCGCGAGGCTTTCGGCATCCCAATTGCGAATGAGTTCGCCGTGATCGCTCGCTTCCAGCGGCTGCACGGTCGCCTTCTTCAAGGAGAATCCCTTGCCCGCCATCAATTTTACGTGGGTGGCGAATCCTGGAAGACGCCCGAAGTTCGTCTCCACAAGTTTGCGGGGCTTGGGCTGTGGTCCCGGCTTTTGACTCCCTCCCGCCTTCCAGTGATAGTCGGGAGTGTTGACCGAGTCTTCCTTGCCGGTGGCGAGTTGCTTCACTTCCTTCGTATTCAAGGCCCGCTTCCACCAGCGCACATTGGCGATTTTCCCGTCGTAGATGCCCCCGAAATCGTCTGCACCGGCCCCGATCTTGAAGAGGTGGTTCCTGCGATCAGGCCGCATGAACTCCTTCTTCTCTCCCTCCAATGTTCCGTCCACGAAGAGCCGCGCGGTCTTGCCTTCCATCTGAAGAACCACGGTGTGGCTCTTGCCGTCGTTCACGCGGGACCTGCCAGTGATCTCGCCAAGCCAGCCGATGTCATAAAGCAGGCGACCATCGCGGATGAGTAACATCTTGCCGTTCTCCTCCCACTTCCCGGCCGGAGCGGCCTTCGCAATCAGCGGGCCATTCCCCTTGGTGCTGAACTTCACCATCACCGTGAAATTGCGATCGAAACGAAATTTCTGCTGCGAATCCTTCAGGCTGGCGATCTGGGCACCGGTGGCGGGTGGTGCCGAGCCCTCCAGGTCCTCCCCTTCATTGACCAGCTTGCCGTCATGCCAGACGCGGACCCGCGCCGCCTTGGAAGCCACATGTTCATAGGCTATTTCCACCTGGCGGTCATTCCCAGCCGGGAGCTCCACCACATGATCGCCGTGGACCATGATGCGCGCCTTCGCTCCTTCCGTCGCATCGTAGTCCAGGAGTAGGCGGAAGTTCGAATAGCGTTCCTCGGACTGAATCGCGCAGGGCCCCGCGATCTTCGGAAAAAGCGGCTGAAGGGTCTGCTCTAGCGGAGTCGAGGTTGGAGCAGAGGGAGCCTGGGCACAGAGGGTGCCCACAGCAGCGAGAGTCAGGGTCAGGATCAGCAGGGGACGTTTCACGACAAGTCAGATACAGAGTCTTCCCCGCCAATTACTCAAGAATTTGCGCTCCCGCCAATCCGTTTTCTTCCCCCCGAAATTGACGACCGCTAATGAACTCGAATTGGAGAGGGTTTCTTGAGTTCAGCAGCATCGTCTGAAGGGAGTAGGGCTCCTGACCAAGGGTCCTCCCAACCCTCGCCTTACTTCGAGGATTCCCAGCCCAAGGCCTTACTTGCGCTCCGCCTCAAACACCTCCCCCAGGCTCTGGCCGGCCTCGTGGATCTTCTCGACCTCCTCCGGAAGGAGGGCACGTCGCCAGAACGCGATCTCATCAAGCTTGCCGCGATGCTCTTGCCGATCGTCAGAATTTCTTCCGAGCGAGAGCCCTGAACTGGCTCCAATCGTCTTGGTCTTCAAGACGCTCGCTCGACGATCACCCATCAATTTGCCATCGATAAACAGGAATTCCATTTCGCTTTCGCGATCCACGGTGGCCACCACGTGATGCCATTCTCCGTTCGACAAGCTCTCTTGCTCGGCAGTGACCGTGGAACGCGTCGTTCCATCGCTCACCGCAAAGGAAAGCCCCTTCGCATCCTTCATGAGCCAGAGGGCCCATCCCGCCTTCTTCTCTCCCCCCGCGCCGGCAGAAATGAGCCGTCGCGCCTGGTTGTCTGCGGAATTGGGATTGCGCGTGAACCAGAGACTCACCGTGAATGATCGATCTTCAATGGCGTAGTTGTTCTTCTCGCCAATCTCGATGCTCCCATCCGCAAAGTCGAAGGCTTCACCGAATTTCCCGGGTACTTCTTTCACCTTCCCCTTGATCTGGCTCCTGGCAATCGCTCGGTCAGCCGGGCTGTATTTCCTCGGCTTCGCTTCGTCAGGCAACTCGTTGTCTTTGCGCAAGGCTACCAACTTGGGAACAATCAGCAGATCCGAGCTGCTCGATCCAGTGTTGGTGTCGTTCGCAGGGTCCTTGCCGCCATTGAGAACATGGATCGCCAACACATTCCTCCCGGTCTTCAAATTGCGCAGGCTTCGGCCTACTTTGAAAAGCTCGGGCTTAATGACATCCCGGTCATTCCGTTGCTTGGTGGCAGCGGAGTTCCATACCAACGGACTGGGCGCGTGCTGACTCGCCATCTGGAAACCATTCAAATACGCCACAAAGCCGTCGTCGTACTGCATGTAAAGCGCGAGCCCGGAGTAGCTCTTGGGATTCTTCACCTCAAAAGGAATGCGCACGTAAACACTGTGCGGATGCATCCCCTTCTGGCTCACAATCCTGGTCGCGATCAAATCGTCAAACCCACCAAGCTTCTCTTCGTAGCCCACCCCGTTCATGCCTTGCTGCCAGGCACTGGCATCGAAATTCTGCCTGGTCCATCCTCGCCCCGGATCCGCGGAGGGGACCAAAACCTGCACCGGCTGATTCTTCGCCTGCACCAGCTTCTCGGTCACCGAGCCATCGCCGGCTTGCTTGAAGCGGCTCTCCTTTTGAGCACCCGAATCCAAGGACCAGTAGGCAAGCAGATCCTGCGAAATGAGCTCCGGTGCCGAACGCTTCGCAACCTCCTTGGGAGCGTCTTCTGGCTTGGGCGGTTTGGACGGATTTGGACCCGGACGGGAGTCGGGATCCGAGGGGTTCTTCTGAGCGATCCTCACCCCCGTGCCCTGGCCACCACCCACCAGCGGCTGAACCCCCTCAATTCCGACCCCTGCCCACGTGAGCTCGAAGCCCTTGGCCCCTTCGAGATGAAAGTACTCCACCCGAAACGGCACGTGACCCTTGCGCAAGCGCAGTTTCTTTGACTTGGGATCACCAAGCTGCGAGCTCTCCGTCTCCAGCTCCAGGTCCCAATAGAGGAAGAGCGCAGCTCCTGAGGCCGCATCGAGGGTAAATTCATACTCCCCGGTTTCAGGAACATATAATTTCCCTTCCCACACCAACCCAAAATCTCCTTCACCTCCCCGTTCCAAATCGAGCATTCCGGCGGCGACTTTTTCTTCACTATTGTGCTCATCCTTTTTGTCGGCGCTTCGCAGGTCGGCAAGATTCTGAAAACTGTTCGCGAAGTGTCGGACTCCCAGCCCCTTGATGGGACCGTTCTGCTCATTTTCCGCCCCGATCAGTGTTCGGTCAGGATCAGGGGTGCGGGAGGCCTTCTCGATCTTGCTCTTTGCGCTTCCGGATCCAGCATCGGGGTTCTCGGCCCTTGGACCGGGCTCCTCCGTCTTTCCACCGTTGAGGGCAAACATCACTCCCAGCCCAATCAAGCCCAGCACGAGAGCGGCGACCGCGACGATCACCCCCCCCGAGATGGTCTTGGGTTGCGCGACGATCACCCCGGCAGCACCGACTCCCGGTGGCATCACGACGCCCTGGGTGGGCGAGCCGACCACCAATCGGCCATGCGCACCGGCAACCACTTCCGCCACTTTGGGCAACTGGGCCAGTGCCAGCTGGGGGGCCCCCGTTGGCTGCGGGGCGCCAGCCACTTTCCCGGCATCCACCACCTGGACAAAGTAGGGACTAATATCGAGACCACTCGCCGCGAGGTCCGCTTTGTAGGCATCCACATCAAAGGCGACCTTGCGAAAGTAGACCCGCATTTCCTCATCGTCGTAGACGACATAGCTCGCCCGCACATCGGTGGTGCGGGGTTCGCCCACCGATCCCACATTCACGAGATAGCGCCTTCCCCGTTCGACGTCGAAATCGATGGGCGGCAATTGCATGACCTGTCCTCCTTTGCGCGGCATCGTGAAGGCCAGGGGCAAGTGGGTGTGACCCAGGAAGCCCAGTTGCTTCGTCATCGCCTTCAAATTCAGCTCCGCGGGACCAATGCCATCGACATAGCCAAATTCCCCGGGCTCCATCACCTCCGCATGGACAAACTGAATTTCGGAGCCATCCATCTGCAGAGGCAGGTGTTCGAAAAACTGCAGCGCTTCGTCATCGAGTTGCTCCCGCGTCCACTCGATCACGATCCGGGCCCGATCATTGAAGATCGAAGGATCGAGGCGGCCGCACGCCGCCGCGTCGTGGTTGCCGAGCACGAAGTTGGGAGTCACTTCCCGCACCGCGGTGAGAACTTCCAACGGTTTCGGCCCATAGCCCACGACATCGCCCAAGCACACCAGGGTATCGACGCCCTGCTGCAGCACATCCGCCAAGACCGCTTCCCAAGCCTGCCGGTTTGCGTGGACGTCCGAAAAAATTGCGTAGCGCATGGTAGTGTTCCATTCTGACGGGCAGTCAGACCTTTCAAGAGGTCTATCCAATCCCAGCGCGCTTGCCAATCTCGCACTCGCACTCCGATCGTGGGATTTCACCAGCCATCATCTCCCGAGAGGTTAGGCGAACCACGCAGAATCCTCAAAGGACGATCATCACTTTTTCTTCATGCCCTGCGAGGGATCTGGTCGAACTCCCTCACCTTGAAGAACGTCGAGAGGCAGGCCCGGTCGAAACCACCTTTTCGCCCGACCATGCGCCCCACGACTCGATCCTGAAAGCACCTCCAACAAGGGGAAGCCCTATTCGGGCTCGCCCTCTTCCCCCTTTGGCTTGGGAAGATCATCATCCGGTCGCGGGGCTGGTGGTGGTGGCGGAGCCAGCGGAAAAGCAAGGCGACGCTCCTGGAAAAGATTTTCGCGACCCGCAAACATGTTCGCCACCCGCTCGATCCGTCGGCGCATTTGTGGGGTGGGTGCGGCCTTGTCCTGCGGAGTCACCCACGGACCTTCATAAACGACTTTGTTAGAGAGATCCCACACCGTGACCTCCCGGCCCTCATCATTCCCCTTTACTTCCACGGACCCATCCTGATCACCCATCTTGAAGCGACCCCCTCTCCCTCCAATATTCATCTGAAGCTGCCCGCCTTGGAAACCCCTAAATTGAATTCCTCCTTGCGGCAGGATGAGCTGGGGCAAGACCGGCGCTTCAGCCAAGGTCACCTTCTTCTCCACCACGTTCCCTTTCTGAACCAACTTCAGGATGACTTCATCCCCTTGCTTGTGAGCCCGAATGGCGTCGCGCAGCTCCACCATGGTGGAAATCTTTTTCTCCCCAACCGCCGTGATGATATCATCCACTTCTAAGCCTGCCTTACCGGCCGGACTGTCGGGCGACACACTGTTCAGTTTCACTCCATGATCGAGCTTCAGCTGAGCAGCCAGCGCGGCCGAAAGTTCGCCGGCCGACACTCCGAGAAAGCCGGCTCCCTTCTCTTCCTCTTCGGCCGCCACATCCTCCTTGGGCGCCTCAGCGGGCTTGGGAACTGCCAGCAGCGGAAGGGTCGGAGCCAGAATCAGGAAGAGTGAGAGGAGCGTCGTTCTCATGGTATCGAAATCTCGTCGTTTCTCAAGCGACAGCGATACGCCGCTTCGTTCAGGAAGCGAGAGGAAAGCACAGAAAGCTTCGATTGTCGAATTCTCAAGAAGTTCGTCCCTTTCCCCTCCCGGCCTTCCCGCAACTTCTGCCGAACCTGGAACTCCCAAGCTCCTCCGGAATCGATCCGAACTGTGCGTTCTTCACTCCTCGACGGCGAGCCTCTTGATCTCGTCGCGACTCTGTCTCGAAAGCTTCTCCAGCGGATAGTTGTAGGTGTGTCCGTTCCGCATGCGAAACTTCGCGAGCTCTTCTCCGATCCCAAGCAAGGCGGCCTCAATGGTGTGGCCCCTCAGGTTGGTCCAGCCCCGCACTTCACTCAACGCTCCATCGCGATCGACTTCCTTGCCTTCCTTCTTGGGAACTTCCTTCATCAAGGCCGCGACCTGCTCCTGGTAGAGATCACCGTTCCCTCCGTGATAGGGACCCGCCATATGGTGATGACGCAGCCTGCCGGTGTGATCGAAAATCAGGTAGTAGGGAACGTAGGTGATCTTCACGTCCCGGCTGTAGGTCGTCTGGTACATCACCGAAATATTCTCGAGCTCTTCGCTCCATCCCTGCGTCTTGAGGAATTTAAGAGTGGGGTCCTTGGCCCCTTTCTGACAATAGGACGCAATGACGTGGAATGGTTCGCCTTGGTGATTCTTGGCCAGACCGACCATGCCGGGAGTAATCCCGCGACAGCCTACTCAGCCACCCCAGATCTTTAAGAGGACTACCTTTCCTAGCAGGCTCTGAGGACCTTCCAATTCCGGACCAGCCCAGTGGGTGCCCATCTTGATCTGCTTGAGGGATCCCTCGAGAGCCTCGCTCTTCTCCGCGTTGTCCTTCTCCCTTCTTTTATTCCCTCCCTCGCCATCCGCAAAAGAGGAGAGAGAAGTGGAGAGGGCTGCCAGCAGGGCACAACCGAACTTGAACTGTCGGGTGATGATCATGAAAATCGATCCAGAGCGCGGCGGGTGTGCATGGAATTAAACGCGTTGTCCACGGATATCTTTCGGACAGATCGGCCGCCCTTTCAGAATGCTCCCCCTTGCGCCCAAAGTGATTCAGAGCAACGGTCTTCCGTGGTGGAGATCCATCACTCGGCGCCGTACCCCGCCGCGGGCTTGCCCTCGTCGTTCAGCTTGCCGGCGGCCCAGAGCAGGCCGCGGGTCACGAGATCGAGATAGGTATCCTCCAGCATCGTTTCGTTGTGGTGCCCAATGGTGGTGCCGAAGACCCTGCTCTTCTTCGCGCCGTACTCATTCACCCACACGCAGATGTGTTTTTCCTTCGGGCTGGCGGTCCCTTCCGCAAGGGGAGTGGCGGTCTCCCACAGTTTTTTGATGCGATAGAGCTCGCCCTTGGGCGTCTTCCACTCGATCGGAAAGCCTTTCATGACCGGGTGATCGGGCTTGAGATTCTTCATCAGGATCGGCGCGTGGGCCCCATGATTGGTGGAGGTCACTCCCAGGAATTTGCGCCACTCATTCGCTCCCTGCGGAGCGGCGCGATAGCTGTGCATCGAGCAATGCAACACCACCGCGGGGGTCGTTTCGTGCGCTTTCGCGAGAGCCTCCACGAAGGCATCATCCTTAACTCCTCCGAAACATTCATTGTGCACGATCACGTCGTAGCCCTTCGTCCAGTCCTCGTTTGCGTAAATGCTGACCTTGTGATCCCTTGAGCTCCCGCCTTCATGGACGATCGTCCAGTCCACCTTGGCGCGCGCGCTCACTCCACCCGGAATAATGACCTTCTGCTTCTCATAGTCGTGGCAACAGCCGCCTGTGATCAGAAGCGCTCTGAGTGGTTTGACCACCGCCTTCTCCTTCTCATCGGCGATCGTTTTGCTTTCGGGCGTACTGAGCGCTACTCCCACCGCCGCGAGGAGAGAAAGGGGCAGGAACTTGGCAAGGGAGATTCTTGAACAGATGAAATTCATAGCGGAGGGCTTAAGTTACGGGTCGCCTCGCTGATTCCTTGCACCGTTAAGGCCTCCGGGGCAAGTCTCCGCATGGCGAGTTCATCGTGGTGGCAATTGCAGGGCGGGGTCGACGGCACGCCGATCGTCTCCGGTTGGCATTTCGATGATGTTAGAGCGAATCCGTGAGACCACCAACTCCCCTGACCTTCGGATGATTATCATCCAATTTTCCCGTTGGTATTGGCAAGCTCGACGCTAGCGTGACGCTCCGCCCATGAAGAGACGTTTTTCGATCCTCCTCCCCCTCGTCCTTTTGCTCCTCCCCGCTTCGGCCCAAGTCGCCGACCCCGCCAAGCATTCCTATGCCGACAGCCAGGGTGACCGCGACACGTTCGATCTCGCTGGCGAGACAGTCAACGAAGCGCGACTCTACAACTTCTACCAACGCCAGGCCGACCACTACATGGCGATGGCGCGAGAGGATCTTCCCGAACTACTCCCCGCCTATCCCGGTCTCGACGGCGGCCAGCACGGACACTGGGGCAAACACAACCAGAACAATTATAGCGATACCCGATGGAATGATGTCGATCACGGGCCCGTCCTCGCCCACGTCTATCGCAGCAAGGAGATCACAATTCTGAAAGCGCTCTGCGTAAAGCTGGGCGCCAGGAACGAACTCTCCGCCGCCTTCGACACGCAATCGCTCTCGTGGCGCGCCGTGTGGCAAGGCGGCTTCGTGAGATTTGATGGCTTCCGCTGGGGCGGCTCGCGTAACGCGGTGCCAAAGGGTGAGCTGTGGTTCCAGGACAAGGAGACGAAGGGTTGGGAGGGCGACGGGGAAGGACACTTCCTGGGCAACTATCGGCACGGCAAACAGGTGGTCATGAGCTACGAGATCGGGGGAACCAGGATTCTCGATGTCGCCGGTGCGACCACCGCTGAAGGACAGCTCTTGTTTCACCGCACCCTGAAATTCCCCGAGGGAGTCCCCAGCAAAGGTCTCCGCCTCCGAATCGGATCCGGCCTCGCAGGAAGCGTCGTTTCGGAACGCAATGCCACTCTTGAAACCAGAGCGGACAAGTCGCTCTGGCTCAAGATTGAAGCCCAGGGAAGAAACTCCTTCGTGGCAATCATCCTCCGACAAATTGACGGCAAGGAGTTTCCAAAGATCATTCCGAATCAAGACCCCATGCCTCTCATCAGTGGGGGGCCTGCCGAGTTTCCGCAGCGGCTCACCGTTAGTGCCAGGCTGGGTGATGACGTCCGCCCCTATGTGGTCGATACCATCCCAGTCCCCTTCGACAATCCCTTCAGGACCGTGATGCAGCTCACCGGGATCGCCTTCTTCCCCAACGGCGATGCGCTCGTGACGGTGTGGTGCGGAGAGGTCTGGAAGGTCAGCGGGCTGGGCGGCGACCTCAAGAAGGTCATCTGGAATCGCTACGCCACCGGCTTCAATCAACCCATCGGGGTGCACATCGACGAGGAGGGCATTTTCGTCCTCGATCGCGGACGCATCACTCGCTTGCACGATCTCAATGACGACGGCGAAGCCGACTTCCACGAAAACTACGCGGACGACTTTGGCGGCTACAACCGCAGCCACACCCACACCTTCGGCCTGGTGCGTACACCCGACAAAGCTTTCCACTTCGTGCAGCGCGAAAACATCCTGCGCACCTCCGCCTCCCCAAAAACCGATCGCGAAGCTCTGGGAGTACGCAACTGCATGGGCGCCGGGCTCTGGCAGGGCCGCTACTACATCGCGCCTCAGGAAGGAACCTGGACGCCCGCCTCCATGATCATCGAAGTGCGCCCCGGCGAATACTACGGGCACGAGGGCGACAAGTATCACGACCGCGAGATTGCCACTCCGCTCTGCTATGTTCCGCGCGGGGTGGACAATTCCACCGGCGGGATGGTGGAGGTGACCAGCGACCACTGGGGACCCTTCAAGAATCGATTCATCGGTCTCTCCTATGGCTCGGGACTCCACTATCTCATCCTCCGCGATGGCTCGGGACTTCGTGCCCAAGGCGCCAGCGTTCCGCTCGCCGGCGAGTTCCGCGCAGGCACGATCCGCGGCGCCTTCAGTCCCCTCGATGGGCAACTCTACGTCGTCGGTCTAGATGGCTGGGGTGATTACTCGACCCAGGACGGCTGCTTCCACAGGGTGCGCTACACCGGCCAAACGGTTCACAAACCGATTGGTTTCCGGGTGCACTCCAATGGTCTCCGCATCGATTTCAGCTGCGAACTCGACCCCAGAACGACGCACCCCGCCAACTACTTCGTGCAGCAGTGGAACTACCAATACTCGTCGCAGTATGGCTCTCCCGAGTTCTCGGTGAAGGCTCCAGGCATGGTTGGGCATGATCGCGTGAAGGTGGACTCCGTCCGCCTCCTGGATGACAAGCGTTCGCTCTTCATTGAAATGCGCGCCCTGGTGCCCAGCATGCAGATGCACCTGCGCATGCACATGACCGCTGCAGACGGAACCAAGTTCAAAACCGATCTCTTTCCCTCCATTCTGCAACTTGGTGATCACTTCCATCGCAAGGGGATGGGACTGGGAATTCCCAACAAGCTCACCGTCATCAACCTGCCCATCAAGCGGAAGATGGCCGGAAGCAAGGACACCACCTCCGGCAAGCAACCCGAGGGGGCCCGGGAACTTCTCGTCGAAGTCCTCGGCGGGCTGCAATACAAACAGAAAGAACTCAGGGCCAAGGCCGGCGAAGCGCTCTCCCTGAAACTCCTCAACAAGGATGTCATGCCGCACAACCTCGTGATTGTGAATCCGGGGAGGGCCGAGGAGGTCGGGACCGCCGCCTTCAAGATGCTCAACGATCCCAAGGCCGCGGAGAAACACTACCTCCCAACTTCGAATGCCGTCGTCGCCTTCACCTTCGTGACCCCTCCCGGCGGCAGCCATGTCACCCACTTCAAGGCTCCCGCCAAGGCTGGGCGCTATCCCTTTCTCTGCACCTTCCCGGGACACTGGCAGGCCATGCAGGGAGTTTTGATCGTGGAGTAATATCCCGGCGGAAGAGAGCCCTCCTCGATGAACCGCTGCCAGTTCGTTCCATCTGCCACCCTGTTCAGGCCCGCGCTCCGGCATTCTTGATCCTCTCGATCCCGGAATTTCGTCCTGATTTTGAGTTGGCGCCGCCCTTGGACTATGGCGTTCTAGGGAATGCGAATGCGCGCCGCGGCTGGTCTCTTGATGATCACAAATCATGCTCTGGCAACCTCTGCCTTTCAGGAGGTGACCAAAGAATTCGGTCTTGAGGGCCTCTCTGGCGGGGTCGCTTCCTGCATCGATTTCAACAACGACGGCTGGACGGATCTTTTCGTGGATGGACAACTTTGGAAGAACGAGGAGGGGAAGACCTTCTCCAGGGTCGAGGGAGCACCCGGCGGAAGCGGCGTGTGGGCCGACTTCGATCGCGATGGCTTTCTCGATTTCTTCAGCTTCGGAGGAACGCTCTTCCGGAGCGAACGTGCAAAGAGCTTCAGCCTGGTCGAGCATGCCATTCCCGAACTCCCGACCAAGGTCTGCCTCGGAGCCACGCCGGGGGACTTCGACGGCGATGGCGATCTCGACCTCTACGTGGGCGGATACGAAGTTTGGCAAAAGGCTCTCTATCCCGATGTGATCCTCAGCAACAAGGGCGACGGAACTTTCGAACAGACCTGGCAATCGAAATTCACCAAGCCGGCCCGAGGGATTGCCGCCGCCGACTACGATGAGGACGGCGATCTCGATCTCTACGTCTCCAACTATCGCCTGGTCGCAAACCTGCTCTGGCAGAACGACGGCCGGGGAAATTTCGCGGATGTCGCAGGCGCCTCCGGAACCGCGGGCGACGGGGGCCTGGGCGCGTGGGGACACACCATCGGCTCTGCGTGGGGCGACTTTGACAACGACGGCTCCCTCGATCTCTTCGTCGGCAACTTCTCCCATCCCCCAGCCTACCAGGACCGGCCCAAGTTCCTCCGTAATCGTGGACCGGAGGGCCAGTTCCAGTTTGAGGACCAGAGCGCCGGCGCGGGCTTGCCCTGGCAGGAATCCTACGCCTCCCCCGCCCTCGCAGACTTCGACAATGATGGCCTCCTCGATCTCTTTTTCACCACGGTCTACCCTGGCAACAAGAGCGTGCTCTATCGCAACACCGGCGGATGGAAATTTGTCGAGGCAACCACCGAGGCCAGGATCGATACAGAGAAAACTTACCAGGCTGCCTGGGCTGACTTCGATGGCGATGGCTATCTCGATCTCGTAAGTGGCGCACGCCTCTTCAGGAATCCCGGCGGAAAAAACCACTGGCTCCGCGTGCAGGTTCGCGGATCAAAGTCCGTTCCCGCCCTCGGAGCCCAGGTGCGGATCAAACTCAACGGGAAAACTCTGGTGCGCCAAGTGGAGGGTAGCACCGGACAGGGAAATCAAAATGATCCCAACCTGCACTTCGGCTTGGGCCCGCACCGCGGATCGGTCACCCTTGAAATTCGCTGGGCCGATGGCCACCGGCAAAGAATGACGACCAACAGCAACCAAATGGTGACCCTCCACTATTCCTCCAAGGGAGGGTGATCTCCTTCGCCCAACGTCTTCTCTGCAATCTCCTCCCGCGATCGGCGCAAGCTCCAGATCAGATCGAGCGCGAGGAGAGCGGTCGCCACCTGCCAGAACCAAAATGCCCGCGGCAATCCCCGCATGAGCTCGCCCTCAAAATCCGCAAGAGGAATCACCGCTCCGGTGGCATAAATCGGACCGGCCGCGGGAGAAATGCCGATGATCCAGATCGCCAGCGGGATGAGCTTCTCACTGCTCGCCGCGAGAACGGTCCCCACCAGGATCGGAGCCACTCCCCCCAATATTCCACAGAGGCTCGTTGCCCGGACCCCCTTTCCCTCCAGTAACGCCTGAAACCCGAGCCCTGCCGTGGCAAGGACGAGAAGGAATGCTCCTCCTCCCTGGATCGGCATCACGGTGCCACCAAACCAATCCGACTCGACCACCTCCTTCGTGAACCAGAACCAACCCGCCGCTCCCATCAAGATCATGATTCCAACCCAGGGAATGGAGGTCGCCGGATCCGATCCGACTGCCAGCCTCTTCTTCTCCAACTTCCGCGCGCGGCGCCAACCGCGAATCTGACGATCCCGATTCGGGGTGATCAGCACGATCATGGTCCAGAGCATGAACAAGGTCACGAGCCCATAAGCCCCCGCCATGATCACTACATCCTCCGGATCGGGAGCCCATTCATATCCCCAGGGGGAGCCCCACCTTCGCCACATCCTTGAGGGAAAAACAGCCCCTTCAGCGATGAGAGGCAAGGCATTGCCAAGCAGCATGACCTGAACCCAGGCGAAGAGTCCAATGGCGCCCACCTTACCCATGAGATGCGATTCTGCCCGGTACCAACGGCGCCATAACATGAACCCCATGGCGAGAATCAGGACCGCCTGAGTCACCACCGTGAAGACAGCCTGGGGCAGATCGAGATCGAAGAAACGGGCGGGCGGAACAAGATTCCGCAAGGTTTGCACCCCGGCCCCAAGATCGCGCGGAATGAGATGGGGGAGACACTCCCTGAAGACCGGCTCGATGGTGACATACTTGAAGTAAACGAGCCCTATCTTTGAAGCCTGGGGCACTACGGTGTAGAGGATGAACACCATTCCCATCGACAGCAAAAATGCCCAGCGCCGATTCTTGACCACCGTCCCCGCCACCAAGCCGGTCAGATGATAGAGAACCGCTGCGATCATGAAGACGCCATATAGTTGCAAAGCGATCTCGAGGGGCACTTCGCCCCGCCAGAGGGACCACAACGAGAATGGCATCGTCGCAAGAAAGAGGACATACTCGCGGATCGGTAATCCAAAGAGATATCCCACCACCTTGGCGAGCGGAGTCATGGGCGCTAGCCGCTGGTAGTCGATCACCCCTTCATCCGCTTCCGCGGTGATCCCGCCCGCCATCTGACCAGTCGCAAGAACGAAGAGAATCAGCCCCTGAAGCACCAGGAGCGCAATGAGGGGAATCCTCGCCAGATCCACCAGGGACAGGTCCGTCCGATCGCCCATCGCACGCGATAAGAAGAACAGGAAACCGGCCAGCATGAGCGTGATTAGCAACGACACTCCAAGGCCACGCGCCCGCAGCCGGGACCGTGCATAGCGACGCACAATGGGATTGGCCCAGATTTTCCACACCGGCGGGTGTCCTCGATTGAGTGATGGCTCAGTGGACACGAGTTGCTCCCTCCCCTGGCTTCCGATTGTCCTCTGCGATTCCCACCAGGATTTCTTCGAACGAGGAACTCGTTTCCTCGAAGGCCTTCACGGCAATCCCTTGTTGGACCAGTCCGGTCAGCAAAGCCGCTTGCTGCGTATCATCACCCGCAAACGACACGATGATCTGCTGCCCGTTGCTTTTGAACTCCGCAACCTCCAGCACACCCTCCTCCCCCTCCAGCCAAGAGGCCGTTTCTTCGTGGCGATCGAGCACAACAATCGCAAGCTTACGCTCCGATCGTCCCAATTCCCGCCGAACTTCCGTAGCCGTGCCCGCTGCCATGATTTTTCCCTGATTCATCACGCAGAGCGACGAACACATCTCCGCGAGCTCACTGAGAATGTGCGAACTCACCAGCACCGAGGCCCCCTCCCGGGCAATCGCCTGCAGGCTGTGACGCAACTCCCGCCGCGAGAGGGGATCAAGTCCGCTCGCGGGTTCGTCCAGGATCATGACCTGGGGGCGGTGAAGCAGGGTCTTGGCCAGCACCAGGCGTTGGGTCTGCCCACGGGAAAGTTGATTGCACCAAGAGTTGTGCTCCCCGCTGAGGGAGACAATCTCCAGGCATTCGGCAACGCGCTCACTGCGCTCCTTGGACGAACCGAGGGCGTAGGCGTCGGCATAAAACTCCAGGAATTCCCAGGCCTTCAAATCCGAAGGGACCGGCGCCAAGTCAGGCATGTAGCCCAGGATGCAGCGCACCTCTTCCTTGTTTTCCAAGGCATCGATGCCCGCCAGGGACACCTCCCCGTAGGTCGGTTCCATCAGGGTTGCGAGAACCTTGAAGGTGCTCGTCTTCCCCGCCCCGTTGGGCCCCACCAATCCGTAGACCTCACCGAAGGGAACGGAGAGGCTGATGTCACTGACCGCCACAAAGTCTCCGTAGTCCACCCGAAGGTCACGGATCTCGATGGCGGCTCCCTGCGGTCCCGCCTTACCAGTCATCAAGTGCAAGTTCGTCCCAGTTATCCGGCAGGCGCAGTCCGATCTCCCCCATCTCGCGCTCCGCATCCTCTCGCCTCTGGCGCCGATTTGCGTCAACGACCTCGATCTGCTCGGGCCGCAACACAGTGCGAATTTCCCGATTGCGCTGTGCGGTATCCATCGGGATCCGGCTGCCCGTCATGCCCTCGATCTCCAACGCGGGGACATACTGCTGGGAGCCCCGCGCCATCATATAAAAGAGTTGGTCTTCCTGCTCGGCATCCAACTCCACCAGGTTGTCCAGACGGTGCAGGAGCCCGTTGGCTTCGTGCTCCACACTTTCGATCCGCTCCATCATGCGATCCTGTTTGAAGTCCGCCAGGGCCTGACCACGCAATTGACTCTCCATGAATCCGTCGATGCCCTCGATATTCCGTTCCGCATCTTGTCCCGCCTCTATCAAATCCAGGAAGGAGGCCTGAGGATTGGTGAGCACCTTGACAAAGTCGGTCGCATTTTCTTCGGCGCGCTGATCGAGCCACTCCCGCAGCCCAGCCTGTTGCCGATCCGTCAGATCATACTTGCGGCCATAGCGGCCCGCGACCCCATCGAAGTGCTCCTTCTCCTCCTTCACTCGAATGCGATTGATGAGCGGAGACATGTCGATGAGGAACGGCTTGGTGATCCCGAAAACGTCATCAAGACTCGCTCCCTTCCCTGAGCGGATGTCGTTCAGGATAATCTGCGCTCCTTGCGAGCGGTGCCGCTTCCTCGCTCGCATCCCATCGGCCCTCAATTCGCGAATCTCACGTTGAGCTCCGCGCAACAAGCGCTCCACCTCCTCCACTTCCTCCGCGACCGAACCCGCCGGAGGCGGCTTACTCTGCCCAAAGAGCACCGCCCCCACTATACCGAGCATGACCCCGACGAACACTCCAAGATACTGTCGCATCCCGGATACTCGACTATCCTAACCAGAGATCAAGGACGAGAGATCGATGCTTCAACGCAGACGGGGGATCTTGCCGTCCCTCGCAAAGAACGCGCGGGGAATTGCCAAGAGTATCCATCCCCTCGCCTCCGCAGGAGAGCCCGCAGGCAACCTTTGGCCGCTGCCGTGCCGGCCCTCTCGAAGGGTGCCAACCGCTGAACTCCGTCCTTTGGTCGATCTCCACTTACTTCGCGTAGATCCAAGGACGAGCCTGCTTGATCGAGAGCTTGCCGTCCTTGTCTACCTTGAATTCGATTTCCATCGCGAAGTGATCGTCCACATAACTATGCCCGTAGAGCTTGGCGAACCGGTTGTGGATGATTCCGAGACTCTTGCGAAGTTCTTCGAGATGTTCCCTGGAGAGAATCTGCTCCTTGTCCGTGCGATTGGACCTGCGCATGAGCTTGGCTTCCCCGGCATCGAACCAGTCCAGAAGAAGTTCCTCTGGCACGGACTCTTCTTCCGGGTTGGTCACGAGATCCTCTCCGACTTGGATATTCACGTAGTAGTTGCCGCTGGTCTGATAAAGAATGTCGTCCGAGACCGCCACCCCGTTCGCCAGCTCATCATCGAAATTGGGATGGAGGAGCACGCCCATTGCCGTGGTCATGTGATCGATGCGATAGAAATTGCGCTCTTCGACCGCGCGGAAGTTCCAAAGACTGGCAAAAACCTGCTTGATCGACTTTGCGAGGTGCCCTTCGTCTGCGCGATGAGTACAGGAATCGTAGAGCCCGGCCCCGCTGAAACCGGGCAGATCTTCATTGTTGGTGCTCGACCGGCATCGCAGCCCGGTTCCTTTTGGGAAGGATTCCTGCACCGCACTGAGCTCGCTCATGGTCCAGTCCGGCATGTCGCCTTCTTCGATGAGCTTGCGGAAATTTTTCAAGGCCTTGCGCAGCTTGTCGGAATCCTTCTTCAACGTCTTGTCTTCCACGATTGCAGCCGCCTGCTCGTAAAAGCGGTTATGCTTCATAAAGGCGTCGTAATAGTGAAAGGGCACCGCAAAGCCGTCCGGAACCATCCCTGCAGTGAGCTCGAAGGACCCCATCGTCGCCAGGTTGGCAGCCTTCACTCCCATGCTGACGGAGTCCTCGAATCCCACCTCCTTGAGCGCGCGAATCTTCTTCACCGACAGGTCGCGCTTCGGCGTCTGCATCTCGGCGGGGCGGAGTTTGGCAAAATGGGACTCGACCTCTTCGTCGGTCGCCTCGCGGATCGTGTAGCCGCTCGCTTCCACTTTGTAGGAGACATATTTCCCGATCAGCTTCGAGATGGCCTCCTGCTCGGCGGCCTTTGTGATGAAGGCGTTGGGCACCTTGTCCTGGATCGCCCGCAAGTTGACGTGCGAGAGCGGAGTCTGGCGCACCGCGGTGATGATTCCCGCCGTGCGCGGCATCTCGTTGGGCAACGACTTATAGAGCACGATGTCGCGCGAGGTCGGATGCTCATCGAGTTTCATCAAGCGCAGGCGACCGAAGCTCTCCCCGAGGTTGAGAGGAAGAAAGCCAATGTCGGCCAGAAGGTGTTCGTCGAGATAAACGCGGAAGTTCGCGGCGTCGTAGAGCTCTTTCTCTTCCTTGTAACGCGACAAGGCGGCCGGCATGGGATAGTAGCCGAGTTTCCCCTTCAGTTCCTCGCTCTTGGAAATAAGCGTTTCGTAGGCCAGTTTGATCTCGGCGAAGGGATAGCGATCATGGGGCTCGAACTCGAAGGTGTAGAGACCCGGTTTGCCATCGGGACTGATGGCGAGCGGCCGGTAGACCAGCACCCCGCGCATCGACCCCCCAGGACCCCGACTACGCTGAATTCCCACCGTCGACATGAACATCATGTGCGCCCGGTGGGTCTTGGTGTTGATGAAATAGATCTCCGGTTTTCCTGTGCTTGCGCCCTCGATCTGAAACTTCACGAACTGGTTGCCTGCGAGATGAGTGTCGATGAGCACTTCCGCCCCCTGATAACTCAGCTTTTGAAAGGTTGCGCGATCTGGAATGGTGGCCGTTCCGTTCTCGATTTTCACTTCCTCGGGAGACTGCCGTTTCATATTGGGATCGATCGGAGCGCGCCCCCCGGGACCGCGACCGCGACCGCCCGGAGGCCGTGGGGGAACCATCTCACTGGTCTCGACCTTCCCGTCACGATTCTTGTCGAGGCGCTGGAGTGAGTTCGTGGCCTTCTTCAACTCCTCACCCGAGATCTCCCCATCGCCATCCCGATCAAGGGCCGCCATGACCGGAATCATCATAAAGCCGGGACCGCGCCGAGGAGGGCGGTTTTCGGGCGGAGGAGGAATGATTTCTTCGCCGCTGAGCTTGCCATCCCTGTTCTCGTCCAGCTTGCGGAGCGCATCCGTGGCGACCTCCATCTCTTTCGCAACCAGGATCCCATCCTGGTCCAAATCGAGAGCAATCACGACCGGCAATATCCTCAGCAATCCCTCGGGCCCCCGGCGGCCGCCTGGACCTTGACCATCCCGAGGTGCTCCCTCCGGTCCGCGCGGAGGAGGGCCCCCCGGACCCTGACGATCACCACCCGGCGGCGGTCCCGGAGGTTGATCCTGGGCAGACAGAACCGGCCAACAAAGTAGGAGAGCGAGACAGGGAGGGAGTATTCGAGAGTTCATCATGTCAGGAGCGGAAGGGAGGCCGCAGAATGGAACCCCCTGCAGAACCCCAAGTTGCTCCTCCTCTAAAAGATCTCCGTCGGTCCAGCAATCGAAAGAAGCGGGGAAATTGTTAAGGCCGCGTTAAGTCCTGCGCTGGACGGCCCCCGGCGATTCTTCCAGAGGCCCCACCGTTCTCCCAAAGAGAACTCTTCATTCCTGACAGACCTCCCCTTCCTTACGGTATTACAAGGAATGAAGATCCTTCTGAGTTTACTGGCGCTGTTGCCTCTCGCCACGAGTTCCTCAAAAATTATGCCCTTGCAGCTTGATCAACTTCGCGAGCTCTGCACTCCGAGCAAGTCGGCTTCCGGATGGTTGGAACTGGGCTGGGAGATTGATCTCTGGAAAGCCCGTGAGCGCGCGGCCAGGGAGGGCAAGCCCATCTTTCTCTGGGAGATGGATGGCCACCCCCTGGGCTGCACCTGAAACAACGGAGTGGCGGACCGGGAGTTCGTCTTTGGGAGACCTGATGTGCAGAAGATCTTGCGCGAACAGTTCGTGATCGTGGCCGCCGATGATTGGTACCAACGCCGTCAGAACGATGCGCTCGGCAAGTTCTTCCGCTCGGTGGCCGACCAGGGACCACGCAAGGGTGCAGGCGGTGGCACCCGACAGGGACGCTATGCCTTCAGCGCATCCGGAACACTCTTGGGCTTCAACAACAACCGCGACCCGCAACGTATTCTGAACATGCTGCGCGAGAGCCTGCGTAAGTATGAAGCGCTCCCCGCCGGCGAACGAAAGGCGGGCGCGTTCAAGGTTCCAACCTTGAATCCGGGCGCCCTCGACGAACGCTATGCCCGCCCCCTCACCCAGGACACCGTCGTGATGAAAGTCCACGGCCGCGTCCTGGAAAGAGACCGCAAGGGAAACTACGCAGCCTGCGGAGAGCCGGGGGCAAACAACAAATCGTTCCGCCACACAGGCTTCGGGGTCTCGACCGATCATCTCTGGTTGAAGGAGGCCGAACTGGAACAACTTACCGCCCTCGCCCTGAAAAACCCCCAAGGGGTGGCTGTTCCGCGGGCCGTCGCGATGCGCATCGCACGCTTCCACCTCGTCGACAACACCCGGGGGGAACCGCCACACTGGAATCTCGAGGAGGTTCGCAAGCTGATCTTGCGCGCGACCATGCAACCAAAGGCAGCGGGTGCTCGCCACTCCACCAATCTTCGCATCACCGGCGCCTTCCATCTCGAAACCAAGGATGGCAAGCGCGGATACACCGGCGAGATCAGCGGATTCCTTCGCACGATCAGCAAGACAAGGGCACGCGAATTCCAATTCGTCGCGGTCGGTCAGCATTGGGGCGAAGGCACCTACACGCGCGGAGCTCGCCCCGGAAAGACTCCCTTCGCGGTCGCTTTCACCCTCGCCGATTCCCAGAAGGCCGAAAATTGCGTTCCGCCTCAGGCCATCCGCTGGGAGAAAGGCTACTACGAAGCGGATCGGCATTAGGAGCAGAGCGCAGGTGAAGCGCGGGAGACCTCCACGATCTCCTGGCCACTCGTCCCAAGGGGTGGACTTTGATTCTTTTCGTGTTTGATAGCGTGCCAGGCTCCCAACAAATCCCATGAAAGCACTCTTCCTCGCCCTCGGAGCCACTCTCATGTCCTCTTCTCAGGAGATTCGCGGGGATGAAATTGTCCGGCTGCCCATCAACTACAAGGGATCCCTGAACGAACGCAGCCAGGAGGCCATCATCGTTTTTCGCGACTGGGACACACGAGCCTGCAAACCCAATGCCGGGAAGTCGTGCTGGGATCCCGGTGCCGACTCCTACCTCCAGGACATGAAGGAGAAGCTCCCCACGATAACCAGATTCTTCAGGGAGCGCCACTCCGGCCCCCCCTCCTGCCTCACCCATCTCCAGACCTGGAATCTCAAGCCCGCCAAGGCGCTCAAGGCCAGGAACGACCTCCGGCTCTTCCCCGACTGCACCGGCAGAAGATTTGTCCTCTTTGATAAGCGTGACGGCGGACCCGCCGTAGACTAAGAACAACTCATGAACTCTTTGCTCACTCTCTCCGTGATCGCCGGACTATGCTCCGGCGCGCTTGCCGACACCGAATCAAAGGACAAACCCGCACCGCAGAGGGAGGGAGCGCCCGAGACTGCCAACAAGGATGCCAAGCCCAAGAACCCGAGCCACTACCGCGAGGGGCGCAAGACCTTTGACGGCACTGGGAAGTACTACATGGGCCGTGAAATCGCCTACGTGATGGGACACCAGGCCATCCGATGGTTGGAGCGTTCCAACCGCGAGGACGAGGAAGCTCCCAGCAAGGCCATCGCCGCGCTCAATCTGAAACCCACTGACGTCATCGCCGACATCGGGGCGGGATCTGGCTACTATACTTTCCGCCTCGCCCCGCTCGTCCCCAAGGGAAAAGTCATGGCGGTCGACATTCAGCCCGAGATGATTGCCTTTCTGGAGAGCAAGGAGAAGAAGCTCGGGCTCACCAATGTCGAAGCGCATCTTGGCAAAGTGGATGACACGCTCTTGAAGCCGGAGTCGATCGACTCCGCCCTCATGGTCGATGCCTACCACGAGTTTTCTCACCCTCGCGAAATGATGGAGTCCCTCTTCAAGGCCCTCAAGCCAGGAGGAAGGATCGTCCTCCTGGAATACCGCGCGGAGGATCCCAAGGTGCCCATCAAACCACTCCACAAGATGACCAAGGAGCAGTCGCGCAAAGAGATGGAGATCGTCGGCCTGAAGTGGAAGAGCACTGATTCGGAGCTCCTGCCATGGCAACACTTCATGATCTTTGTGAAGCCATAGCGGCTTCATGAACCGTCGAAGGTCGGTGGACGGTGAAAGCGCCTTCCTGCAGTTTGGAACTCCCCAATCCTTGAACAATCGGCAGCAGATCTTCCGCAACGCTCCCGAATGAACCTCCTCCTTTTTCCTGCCCAGATCGCCTGCACGATCCTCGCGGCCATGGTCACCCTGCAAGCGGCCGAGGATTCCAAAGACGCGCGCCAGGAAGGGAACCGTCTCACCATCCTGATGGTGGAAGGGAGCGGATGAAGTGCCGCCACCAAGGCCCGGGAGGCTTTGAGTATTCAAGACGGTGTGAAGAAGATCGTGGTTTCCGGAATGCGCTCCACGATCGTGATGGAAAAAGGCAAGGTCTTGAGCGAAGAGAAGCTCCGCGACGCCCTCGGCGAGCGACGCCTGAAGTTTGTCTCCCTGGAACTGGTGGCCCGACCAACTCCAAAGGCGATCTTCTTCATGAAGGTCGCGGGAGTGACTTGAGCGGCCACCGCGGAGAAAGCCCGGGTGGCCTTGGAAGAGCTTGAGGGATGCAGCGACGCCTACGTCGATCCGGGCGTTGGGCTCACTCTTCTGTTTTCGACCCCGCGAGCGCTCGATGAACATTCGCTGGCCGCGATTCTCCAGCCCCTCAAGATCCGCGTCAGCGAGGTGCAACAAGTGAACAAGCTGCCTTACTGAATCGGTTCTCCAATTTCGTTCTTGCCGCCCCGGCCTGCAATTTGCCAACTAAACCCCACATGAACTCCGCTCTCCGAATCCTGAAAGGAGCCCTCCTCCTCGGCGGTCTCTTCACCCTCTTTTCACTCACGTCCTGCAACACCGTTGCCGGTCTCGGACGCGACTTGGAGAACACCGTCAACGCCCTCGACAACGCGGCCCACCGCTAACCCAACGAATCATGTCTCGCTCCCTCTTGAAGATCCTCCTGCTCTCCGCCGCTGCCGCTGCAACATTGCTTCTCAACTCCTGCAATGCGATTTCCGGCCTCGGTCGCGACCTCCAAAACGCCTCCAGGGCAGTGCAGAACGGGTAACATCCGTCCACTCTCACCAAGCCTGCTCCCCGCGCTCGTCAATGGGCAGCCGGAGCAAGGCCCCCCGCTCAATCTCAAGGCCCTTCCTGTAGGGCTTCACTGAGATCGTCTCGAGATCTACCTTGTTCGGATCATCGCACTCTGCGTGTCCTTCGACCACCTCGCGGAGCTCCGCCTCCCAACCCTCCCCCCTGGAACGCAGGCTTCCATGAAAAAGACACAACTGCGCCACCGGGGATCGCTCAAAAACTACTCATTCATGTCCCCCGTCCCCGCATCCTGGTCCAGCCTCACCCCCGTGAGCAACGCTCTCCCCAGCCCACCCCGAGCCTGGGCCGAGATCGATCTCGCTGCTCTGCGTCACAATCTTGCCGTGGCACGCGAGGTCAGTGGCCAACGCGTGATGGCCGTGGTGAAGGCCGGCGCCTATGGCCACGGATTGGAGCCTCTCGCTCAGTGCCTAGCAGGCGAGGAAATCGCCTTTTTCGGAGTGGCCAATGTGGGCGAAGCTCGTCGCCTCACCAGCGCCGGAATCACCATCCCAATCTACCTCCTGGGAGCCACCTTTCCAGAAGAACGCGAAGAGGTGATCGCTCAGGGCTGGGTGCCCTGCCTTAATACCCTGGAAGAAGCCCGACACTTTGCCAGTCTCGCGCAGCAGGCCGGCCAAGTTCTCAAGGCCCATCTCACCGTCGACACCGGGATGGGGCGCGGAGGCTTTTTGCCAAGCAATGCTGCCACCGCCTTCGACGAGATCCAGTCCTTGCCCGAGATCCAGATCACCGGCCTGGGCTCCCACCTCCCTTCCGCCGACGAGGATCCCGAGTTTACGCGGGCGCAATTTGAAGCCTTCGATTCCCTCGTGGAGTCCCTTCCCCAGCGCCAGCAACTTGAGTTCGTCCACCTCGCCAATTCGGCCGGACTTCTCGGCTACACCTCCCGCACCACCAATCTCGTCCGCCCCGGCCTCCTCCTTTACGGAGTCTCCCCGATCGAGGGCCACCAGGAAAAGCTCCGCACCGTGATGACCCTCAAGTCCCGCGTCTTGGCCATTCGCGATCTCCCTGCCGGGCATGGGATTTCCTACGGTCGCGCCTTCGTCACAGAGCGCCCCACCCGGGTCGCCACGATTGGGATTGGCTACGGCGATGGCTATCCCCGGGCGCTCTCCGACCACTCCCCCGAGGTCTTCATCCGGGGACACCGAGCCCCCCTCATCGGCCGCGTGACCATGGACCAAGTCATGGCCGATGTGACGGACCACCCCGGATGCGAATCCGGGGATGAAGTCGAACTCTTCGGCCAGAACATTCCCGTCCACGAAGTCGCCGAGAACGCCGGCACGATTGCCTGGGATGTATTTACCAGCATCACCCCCAGAGTACAGAGGATCTACCTGGGCTAGGACGAATGGCGCAGGGACAAGATTACTCCCCGACCCCGGAGGGGTCGCAGCAATCCACTTGCAATGGTGAACATTCCCCGGACTGGCAGTGCATCTGATGAAATCTGGATCGTAAACCTCCAGGTCCCTCCCATAAAAACGAAGGTCCCCGTGACCTTGCCTCCCCGCCAGAAAAAGGACCTCCGCAAGCTGCAGAAGATCTCTAACAGACTGCCCTACTTCACCTGATACTCCCCGGTCGACTGGTGGGGCACGAGCGGCCACTTGTCGCTGCGGAAGGGATAGGCTGGGAGTTCGCGACCGTTCATCAAGCCTCCCATCGGGAGGTTGGACCAGGCGTAGCGCACGGCCACCGGCTGGGGGACCTCCTCGCTCCAGACCTCGAGCTGGTTGTCCTTGAGGACCCGCGCACGGGCGTGGTGAAACTCGCGATCTTCTCCCGCAAGGTAGAACCCGACCTCGACATCCTGATCCAGGCGCAGTCCCCGATTGGAGCCCCCTTTGAAGGTGATGATGAACTTCTTCTCGACCACTTTGGCCGACTCAAAGACCGGCCCGCGCCACTCGAGGGCGTCCCTCGATCCCCGCGGTTTTACGTCGTAGACCTCGGCCAGTGCCCAGCGGGCGGTGCGCTCCCCGACCGGGAGCTTGCGACCCGGATGGATGCTCCCGTTCGAGTTCGTGTCGTAAGTCGCAATCAGTCCGGTGTGGGGCGTTCGCTCCCAGGTGAGGTGCTGCACTTCGCGCACGATGTTGGTGTGGTGATTCATGTCGTAGGTCATGCTCCGTCGAGTGCTCCAGCCTGCGATCTGGATGAGGGCCATGGGCATGGTGGGATTGTCGAAGGCCTTGCGCCAGTCGGCAATGACGGCGGGAAAGGTTTCCGGAAAGGGCTTCCAGCCCACCGTGAAGGAGTTGTTCTCGCCCTGGTAGAACACCGCCCCGCGCACGGTGTAGGAAGCGATGGGCATGAGCACGCCATTGTACATCCCGCCGGGTTGACCCTTGGTGGCAGGATCGGTGTAGTTGTTGTGATTGGGCCGACCCCGCGGCTCCTTCTCGCCCTTGGCCTTGGCTTCCTCGCGCTTCTTCTCCCAAGCAGCGTTGTCCTCCGCCAACCGTTTCTTCGCTCCCGCCTCTCCACCCCCGTCCTTCCACACCTTGAGGGCGGACTCAAACTGGGCGAGGTAAGGCTCCATGGTCCCGATGGGGCGCAAGGTCTCCTTGGAAACCCAGTGCTGTGCCATCGTTCCTCCCCACGAGGTGTCCAGCAACCCGACGGGGACCCGCAACCGGCGATGCAAGCGCTTCGCAAAGTAGTAGCCTACCGCGGTGCAACTCTCGACCTCCTCCGGGATCGCGCGGCGCCAGGATCCCTCCCCCCCCTTTGGATTGGCGACCGGGAAGTCATCCTGCGGCACGAGGTGCGCGACCTTGGGCAAGCGCAGGAAGCGAATGCCCGGGAAATCTGCCGAATCAATCTCAATGTCCGCATCGCGACTCCCGCGCAAGGTCCACTCCATGTTGCTTTGTCCCCCGCAAACCCAAACCTCGCCAACCACGACATCCGAGATCGTCACCGTCTTCTCCCCAGCGCTCACTTGCAACTCGCGCCCCTCAAAGCTCGCTGCCAACTGATCCAACTCCACGCGCCATTTCCCGTCCTGGCCCGCGGTGGTCGCGTGCGACTGCCCCGCAAACTTCACGATCACCTTCTCCCCGGTTTCCGCCCATCCCCAAACCACGACCTCCTTGTCACGCTGAAGCACCATGTGGTCGCCGAAGACATTGGGAAGTCGCACCTCCGCGGGCGCAGTCAGGGTGCCCGTGAGAAGGAGCAGGGAAAATAGATGGGGAAGCCTCATGGCGCTATTCAAACTACCGATCCCCACGTGTCAAATACCGATCCCGGAGGGAGCGCGGGGACAGCTGACATGCTGCGACCCCTCCGGGGTCGGGGACTTGGGAGAGCTCGTCGTCCCGGGGTGTCGCGTTGCTCAAACCCGCGCTACGGGCTGTGATCCCTGCCGGGATCGGGACCCCTCAACCTTGCGCCATTCCTGTTAGGTGCTGCTAGGGTGTGTCTGAAAGCCTCCGGGGTTTTCCAGAGGCTTCCAGGCGAATCACAGGGGACAGGCAAACGGTTCCCAGATCGGATTGTGCATTGACGCCAAGGTGATCAACTCGAGTTCGTGTTTCTGGGGCAGTTCTTCCGCCGCTGGTCCCAGGCTAAGGCCGCTCCCGAAACAGTTCGAGCCGATCGTAGGAGGCCTCCCCATTCATCACGGTGAAGGCGATCCCTGTTAAATTGAACTCTCCGTTCCCTTTCCAGAGATCGATGGTAAAGGACTGCCACTCCGTGGGGACCTTCTCGGCGAGACGATTGGATTTCCACCCGGTGAGATTCTCTCCTGCGTAGTAGGTTCGGATCGCCTTGTTCTCGGGGGGAAAGCCCTGGTCTGCCGCCAACTCCAACATCATGCCCTTGGACTTGCGCGTTTTCATCGCGATGCGCAGGTAACGAAATTCTCCCCCCTCGGGATCCTCTCGAATGGCAAAGTTCCATCCCGGAAGCTGGCGTGAGTGTCTTTGAAATCCACTCACGGTCAGGCTCGCGTTCCCGCTCACTCCGTCCCGCCAGTCGAGTTTCGCGCTCCCTCTTCCGGCCGCCAGCAACCCAGGAAACCCTGGATCCTCATCAAAGAGCACGACCGACTCCGGCGCCGGGCGACTCTTCACATAGGCAATCAAGTCCGCCCCGTCCTGAGGCTTGAGCACATCCACAAAAATCAACGGCATGAGCGAAAAATCGAGTTTTTCAATCGAGGCGAGATCTCTCCGCAAGACCACGGACTTCACCCCACCTGCAGCGGTGAGGGTCAAGCTGGTGGCAGACTCCCCGGTGAGCACCCCCGCGTGAGATCCTCCGTCTTTCGTCTTCACCAGGAAGGTCGCATATCCAGCGGTGAGATTCTGACTCGGATTGAGAATGTCACCCAGCAACGACTCGGCGGGCCGACCCGCTTCGCCATCCAAGGCCGGCCCCACCGCCTGCCCACTCCCTCCGAAAGAATGACAAATTGCACAGTGCGCTGCAAATAGTTCCCCTCCCCGCTTGGGATCAGCCTTGCCCGCCAGCGCTGCAAAATGCTTGGCGTATCTTCGATCCTTGCTTCCGGCCACCGGTGCCGAGAACAACTCCGCCGCCATCTTCCTGATGACCGGATCTCCATGATTGAGAAGACGGAATCTCTGCAACGAAGAATAAGAACCGGCAGTCAACTTCCTCGCATCCAGGAGCTGGCGAGTCGTCGCATCGTTGGCAAGAAGTGCATTTGTCACAAGGGACACCGCGCGGGGAGTCATTCTCGGAATGCCTGCAATCAAGACCTCCGTCACCGGCTCGCTCGCAGCCAGGGTCACCTCCTGGATCGCCTGCTGCTGAAACTCGGGATCGTTAAGAGGATCCATCACCACCGCGATCGCGGCCTGGAGGCGATCGGGAGAGGCATAGGGCGCAAGTCGCAACGCTGCGAGCCTCCTGGCAACGGACTGCTCACCAACCAAGACCGCTTGCAAGGCAGCATCCGCGGCCGCCTGAAGCGAAGGCGATTTGTCCAACCCATGTCTGGCCGCGAGGGCCAGGAGACGGAGTCGCAAGCTCTCATCCGGATGAGATGCCAGAGCGGCCATCACTTCACCTACCGCCTTCTGGTCGCCTGAACGCACCGCCGTTTCGGTAGCTCGCTCGATCAATCCCGTCGGAGCATTGGGATCCTCCTGCAACAAGAGGGCAAGGAATCGGCCGGCGCTCTGGGAGATCGAACTGAGCACGGCATTCTCCATCCAGCGCACGTCGTGCTTCGTCGCGGCGAGGTGCGCCAGTGCCTTGATGGCATCCGGCGACTTGCTCTCGCCGAGGGAGAGGGCAAGTTGCAGGAGGACGCTCGGATCGGTCTCCCTGGCCGCCAGGTCGAGAGCAGCCTGCAAGGTGGGAGGTGATTGATCTAACCAGCGCTCATTGAGGCGCAAGGCATGAAGACGCACCGCTGGATGGGGATCCTTCAAGGCGACGGTGGCATCGCCCGCTCTCAATTCACCCCGCCCATCAGAAGTGTACATCGCGTGGATGCGAGCCTGAAACGGCGTCTTGAGATCCCTCACGATCTCAAGCAGGGGCCCATCTGCCAGCACCCCGGGCGGCGTTTCCACCGAGAGCCGTTGCGCGGTCTCCCGCCACCAGGCATTGGGATGGCTGAAGTACTTCGGGTCGGTCATGTCATCCCCCATCTCGAGTGGTCCCGGGGCACTCGCCTTGGGCGCCACCCGCCAAATCCGACCCCGATCATCACCATTCAACAATCCGTACTGCTGCTGCAGATAGCGTGGAATGGCGGAGTAGTCTTCGATGATCTCGCGATACATATCCACAATGTAAAGTGCGCCATCGGGACCAACTCGCAGGTTGTTTGGCCGGAACCATCCGTCCGAGGAGGAAAGAAACTCGGAGTTTGCATGTTCTTCCGGACGCCTCGCTTTCAGACCCGCGCCGTCGCGTTCCAGAATGCTCCGGTGCACCATGCTTTGCTGGGGTTCGCACGCGAAGTGATTGCCATGAAACTTCTTGGGAAAGAGGTCGGCTCGGTAAATCTGCTGACCACAGGCGGACGTGAAGTTGCCATTCGGTTTCGCTTCCCCGGATCCATAGAACTTCACCCACCGCTCGTCGGCTCCGCGCTTGCGCCGCCAGGGATGCGGTTGACTGATGGGAAAGGTATTGTGGTAGGGACTTGCACCCACGGTGGTGCCCGGTGAGGAAACATGCTGGTTGCGGGCCAGATATCGATAGGGCAGCGGGGCAGCGTAACGCACCGGCTGACCGGTGGTGATGAGGAAGCGATTCCCAAAGTCATCGAAACCCATCCCGAAGGTATGATTGTCCCCACTCACGGGTTCGATCGCTGAACCATCCGGCTTGAAGCGAAAGTCGGTGCGCCCAAGTTTGACCGTTTCCTTGAGCTTGGGTCCCGTGACCGTTGCCCCGCCCCAACCGCGCCCTGCGTAAATCCAATTGTCCGGCCCCCAGACTGGATTGTTGATAGAGCGCTCCATTTCTCCCCGATCGAACCCCGTGAAGATGCGCTCGCGCACATCCGGTTTGTCGTCGCCGTTGGTATCTGCGAAAAAGAAGATGTGCGGTTCCGCCATCACGATGAGCCCGCCTCGAGCCGGCACCACGCCATAGGCGGCGGGCAGATCATCCGCCCACACGATCACCTCGTCCATCCGGCCATCGCCATTCCTGTCACGCAACAACTTGAGTGACCCCCTCTGCCCCTTGCGCGCCTCCGCCTTCATGGCCTCATCAACCCGGACCCGCCGAATGGAAAGGTCCAGTTCCCCGGTTTTGTTCAACTCACTGACATCGAGATGTCCCTCGAGATTGTAGCCATGGATCTCCGTGACAAAGAGCCGCCCTCTTTCATCCCAGGCAAGGCAACTCGGATCCCGGATCAACGGCTCACTGGCAATCAGGTCGATGCGAAATCCCTCGGGCAGCTTGAAGCACTTCTTGCTCTCGGCCGGAGCCTTCGGTTGCGGCGCGTCGTCGGGTTTCGGGATTTCAGCTCCCAATGGGGTTGCTATCATGACCAGCCCCAAGAGTCGAATCGACCTCCACGTGTTCATGCCCGCAAGCGTAACGCCACCGAATCCTGGAGGTCGATCCCCAAAAGGGGTGCCCCTGCATGCCCAAAGGTTGCTTTCCGCAACCAAATCCCTTGGCCTCGAGGCTGTTTCAGGATTGTCTCACGCCGTGAGCACCGCAGTTATCACCGGAGCCGGATCGGGCATCGGCCGCGCCATCGCGATCGAACTCGCAACCCATGATCACGAGGTGGTTATTATTGAGATCGATGAGGCTGCAGGAGAGGAAACCGCCGCTGCAATTGGGGAGGCAGGCGGAACTGCCCGCGTGGTCAGTTGCGATATCTCAAACACGGAATCCACAGAGGCAGCCTTTTCTCAGATCGAAAGCATCGATATCCTCGTCAACAACGCGGGCATTGCGGCGGTGGGCAATGTGGAATCCTGCACCCCTGAGGAGCTTGATCACATCTACTCGGTGAATGTGAAGGGGATGTATCACTGCCTCCACTTCGCGATCCCGATCATGGTCAAGGGAGGCGGTGGATCCGTCATCAACCTGGCCTCGGTGGCTTCCTATCTGGGACTGCAGGATCGCTTTGCCTACTCGATGTCAAAAGGCGCCGTTCTCAGCATGACGATGTCGATCGCACGCGACTACATCGACCAGGGCATCCGCTGCAACTGCGTTTGCCCGGCCCGTGTGCACACTCCCTTCGTCGATGGCTACCTGGAAAAAAACTATTCCGAGGAAGAGCGCCCCCAGATGTTCAAAGCGCTGAGCGAGTGGCAACCGATCGGCCGCATGGGCACGCCGGAAGAGATTGCTGGCATGGTAACCTATCTCAGTTCCAAACAAGCCGCCTTTATCACCGGAAGCGCCTTCGAAATCGATGGCGGCGTGACCAATCTTCGCTAATCCCACTCCACCCATTTCCACGATCCCATGAAACTTACCCGCTTCCAGACCGACGGCACGCCCACTCCCGGGCTCTTTCTCGATGACAACACCATTCTCAACGCTTCGTCCTTCGGGGAAGATTGGAATGAAGCCTTCTTCGACAACGACGGTCTGGCCCGACTGGCAGACTGGCTCGATCAAAACCGCGAATCTGCACCAACGATGCAAGCCAGCGAGGTCACCTTGGCTCCAGCCGTGGCACGCCCATCCAAACTACTCTGCATCGGTCTCAACTATGCGGCTCACGCAGCAGAAGGCGGAGTCGATCCTCCAGCCGAGCCCGTTCTGTTTTCCAAGGCCACCTCGGCCTGGAGCGGCCCCAACGACGACCTCTTGATCCCGCGCGAATCCGAGAAAACGGATTGGGAAGTCGAACTCGCCCTCGTGATCGGCAAACACGCCAAGTATGTCGCGGAGGAGGACGCCATGGATTACATTGCCGGTTTTGCCGTGCACAATGATTACTCCGAGCGGGCTTGGCAGCTTGAAGGCACTGGCCAATGGGTGAAGGGGAAGTCGGCGGACACCTATGCCCCCTTTGGCCCCTACCTCGCAACCACGGATGAAATCGCAGATCCAGGTAATCTGCACCTCTGGTTGAAACGCAACGGGGAGATGATGCAGGACAGCAACACCAACGACTTGATCTTCAATATTCCCCACCTCGTCTCCTACGTCAGCCGCTTCATGTCCCTCCTTCCAGGCGATGTGATTTCCACCGGCACCCCCGCCGGGGTCGGGCTTGGGTTCAAGCCGCCCGTCTTTGTGCAGCCCGGCGACGTGTTCGAACTTGGAGTCGACGGTCTTGGCACGCAACGTCAGGTCGCGGTCAAGGAAGCCTGATCGAGCCCCACTCAAGACTCTTCTCTGCTTTGAAGATCACCGGATTCAGAACTCACGACGTCCGCTTCCAAACCTCCGCCCAGCTGGATGGTTCGGACGCCATGAATCCGGACCCCGATTACTCAGCCGCTTATGTCATCCTCGAAACCGATGGCGAACTTGAAGGGCATGGACTGACCTTCACCCTCGGTCGTGGCAATGAACTCTGCATCGCGGCGATCAAAACTCTCGCGCCCTACCTCGCGGGCATGACCCTGGAGGAGATCACCGCCGACATGGGCGCGTTTTGGCGCTACATCACCGGCGATTCGCAATTGCGCTGGGTCGGGCCGGACAAGGGAGTGGTTCACCTCGCAACCGGCGCGGTGGTGAATGCGGTCTGGGATTTGTGGGCTCGCTCCGAAGGCAAGCCGGTCTGGCAACTGGTCACCGAAATGTCGCCCGCCGAGATCGTGCGCTGTATCGACTTCCGCTACCTGACCAATGCCCTCACTCCCGGGCAGGCACTCGAGATCCTCGAAGCGACTCAGGAGGGCAAGGAGGAGCGACGGGAACAACTCCTCGCCAAGGGCTATCCCACCTACACCACCTCCGCCGGCTGGCTGGGATACTCGGATGAAAAGCTGCGGCGCCTTGCGCAGGAGGCCATCGACGCTGGCTGGACTCATCTCAAGCTCAAGGTGGGCGGCGACCTCGAAGATGACATTCGACGCTGCCGCACCGTGCGCGAGGTTGTGGGCGATCAGATCACCCTCATGTTGGATGCCAACCAGGTCTGGGAGCCCGACCAGGCCATCGAGTGGATGAAGCACCTCGCTGAATTCAATCCGTGGTTCCTTGAAGAACCCACTTCGCCCGATGATGTGCTCGGGCACAAACAGATTCGCGATGGCATTGCACCGATCAAGATTGCCACCGGAGAAGCTTGCCAGAACCGCATCCTCTTCAAGCAGTTCCTCCAGGCTGAGGCCATCGATGTCGTGCAAATCGATGCCGCCCGCGTGGGAGGGCTCAATGAGAATCTCGCCATCATGTTGCTGGCCGCCAAGTTTGACAAACCCGTCTGTCCCCATGCCGGAGGGGTCGGTCTCTGCGAATACGTTCAGCATCTTTCCATGATCGACTACCTCGTGATTTCCGGTTCGTGGGAGGGACGCGTCACCGAGTATGTCGATCATCTGCACGAACACTTTGTTCATCCCTGCATCCTGATACAGGGGCGATACCAAGCCCCCACTGAGCCCGGTTTCTCAATCGAAATGAACCCGGAGACCCTCGCCCGGTTTCCCTCTTCCTGATTAATCTGCCATGGACCTTCACCTCACCGACAAAGTAGTCATCGTCACCGGCGGAGCCAAGGGGATCGGAGCCGCCGCGGTGGAGCTCTTTGCTCGCGAGGGTGCCATTCCGGTGATTGTCGGCCGAAGCCCCGAGGCGGGAACAACCCTGCTCGAGAAAATCGGAGCACCCGGTGAGCGCGGGCTCATGATCGAAACCGAGCTGAGCGAGGTCGAGGCCTGCCGGAAGGCAGTTACCCGAACCTTGCAAACCTTCGGACGCCTCGACGGCATCGTCCACAACGCGGGAATCAACGATGGGGTGGGCTTGCGGGCCGGGCCGGAGAAATTTGTGGAGTCCCTGCAGCGCAATCTTTTCCACATCTACAATCTCACTCACTTCGCCCTCGATGCCCTGATCGAAAGCAAGGGGTTCATCGTCAATGTGTCCTCCAAGCTCGCGGTGACCGGTCAGGGTGGAACTTCGGCCTACGCCGCTGCGAAGGGTGCCATCCATGGCCTCACCCGCGAATGGGCTCTCGACCTCGCGGAACATGGCATTCGCGTCAACACGGTGGTTCCGGCTGAAGTCTGGACCCCCATGTACGAGTCCTGGATCAACACCGTCGAAGACCCGGAGAAAACCCTCGAGGCCATCCGGGCACGCATCCCACTCGATCGACGCATGACGACGGCAGAAGAAATGGGCAATGCGATCGTCTTTCTCGCCTCCAGGTGCTCCGGCCACACCACCGGACAGATTCATCATATCGATGGCGGCTACGTGCACTTCGATCGCTCCTACGGAGAGATCGAAAAAGATTCGTAGGAATCGTTCATCTCCTGCAATATCCAACCACCGTGAGAATCGCCCTTCTCTCGCTCACCTGGTTGATCTGTGCCTGCTCTGCCGAGCCACCCGGAAAGCAGCGCATCGAACTGGGCACCGTCCAGTGGCAACGCGACCACGATACAGCCCTCGCGCTATCCGCTAAAACCGGCAAGCCCGTCTTTCTTCTCTTCCAGGAAGTCCCGGGATGAAAGGGCTGCCGTGACTTCGGGTCCGAGGTCCTCAGCAACCCAAGCCTCGTGAAGAGCATTGAATCGGAGTTCATTCCCCTGCTCGTCTACAACAACAAGGGAGGTCGCGATGCGGAACTCTTGAAGAAATACAAGGAACCGTCGTGGAACTTCCCGGTGGTGCGTTTTGTCGACGGAAGGGGCCATGATCTCCTCGATCGCCAGGATCGGATTTACACCGTAGAGGGCATCCGCAAACGGATGAAGCGTGCGCTCGCTCTGGCGCCTGCGAAAAATGACAAGAAGCCATGAGCGCAAACAACCCCGTCCGCACTGCCCTGGAAGCTCGCTGGCGCAAAGCCCTCGACCAGAGCAAGCTCTCCGATCCCGGCGCGACGTAGAAGGACCTCGAGCTCCGCTACTCCGAACCGCACCGCCACTACCGCACCCTGACTCACCTTGCTCGGTGTCTCGATCTCCTCTTGCAGTCCCGGAACGACTCTCCAGTCCTTCGTCTCGCGATCTATTATCACGCCATCGTCTACGACACTCACCACCTGGACAACGAGCAGGCCGTGAACAAGATCGCTCACGTTCTCAGTGACATCGATCTCGCCCCCTTGGGGTCACCGCCCGACGACTACGATCTCTACCCAAAACAAATCAGATGCGAATACGATTGAGTTTCGAGCGAGGAATTTCACGCTGGCCGCTCCGCTCCTTCCTCAAGCAGGAGCATCTCTATCGCACAGAGGAGTTTTGCGCGCGCATTAAGAAACAAGCCCGCCTCAACATGAAGCGCGCGCTGGAACAATTGGCGTCTGCCCCGGAGCGGTCCGGGCAGCGTCCCGACAGCTAACTTCCCGTGTCCACCCAGACGTGCGGAAATACCGGTCGCTCCTCCGCGGTGGTCCGCAAATACTCATCCCACTTCTCCAGTTTTGCCAAGTCACGATCCTCGCCCCGGGCAATCATCCGCGCCCGACGGACTTCAGGCTGGCAAAATACAAAGTGAACCTCTACGGGCACTTCGAACCTCCCTTCCAGCCGGGCAGGCCATGCCGCATCCTGCGACTCCCTGGTGAAAGGGCCCACCACTACCACCGGCAGCTGCGCCAGGTTCGTTTCCGCCAATTGGAAGAGGGCTTCGTAGACCGGCTCCCGAAAGATCTCCTTGTAGCTCGGCGAATCACGGTCATCGCGAGAGAGCCCCGCCGCCTCCATGCCCGCCTCTACCACTGGTCCGGTTGCAATATCAATGTCTAACAAAACCGCCCTTTCGCGCGCGGCAAGCGCGCGACCGTAGACTGTCTTTCCACCCGCCGGCGGTCCACAGACGACGTGCAATTGAGGAACGGGCCGCGCATCCGACATTCGCATCTCTACCAATCCCAGGAATCGCTCACAAGAAAACCACTCGAATTCTTTTAGAAATCCCTGCAATGGGGCAGGCGGCACAGGGAGGATCCTAAAAGTCCCCTTTATGCTGCCAAAACCCCCTGATTCCCAGCCTCTCAACCCATTGCCAATCGAAGCAACGTGTTCATAACGCTCCTATGGGAAGGGCTCTCCTAATCCTCTTGGCAACTGCATCAACTCTCAGCGCCAGCCGGCCTGAAAAGGGGGGCGCAATCGTTGCCTCCCTGGGCGCTGACCTCGAGATCGTGCCGGTGACCCTCAATGGGAAACTGGACCGTCCCCTCTTCGGCCTAGTCAACGGCTACTTGGGCGCCGGCGCCGGGGGCACCTCAACTTCTAAATCCGCCCTTTGATGGATAATTTTCATTTTGCCCGCCCCTGCTCTTGCATCCGCGGGCAATATTTTTGACTCTTTCGGCACGCATTCATGTCTCAGCGAACCGGTGTCCTCCTTCTGGTGTCCGGGCCTTCAGGGTCCGGTAAAACCACGCTCTGTCGCAAGCTTGCCCAAGAGGGGGAAGCTCACTACTCGATTTCCTGTACCACCCGCTCCGCGCGCGAGGGCGAAGTCCACGCCAAGGATTACTACTTCCTCTCCCGGAAGGAATTCAAATCCGACGTGGCGGCAGGTAGTTTTCTCGAACACGCAGAGGTCCATGGCAATGCCTACGGCACCCTCAAATCTGAAGTTCTTGAGTTCCTGCAACGCGGAAAGGATGTCGTGATGGACATCGACGTGCAGGGTGCCGCCCAGGTGCGGACCTGCCAGGACCCCTTGATCGTCGCAAGCGTGGTTGACCTCTTTGTTATGCTGGATCGCGAAGAGGAACTCCGCGATCGCCTTTCGGGACGCGGAACAGACTCCGATGAGGTCATCGCGCTGCGTCTTCACAACGCCATGGAGGAGATGAGCCACGCCGACTCCTACACCTACCGGCTGCTTTCGAAATCACGGAACGAGGACTATCGTCGGTTCAAGTCCCTCCTCACCACCGAGCGCATGCGCGTTTCTCGCCTGGTTTGAGCGATCCTTCCCAGGCAGAGACCTCCTCTGGCAAAGCGGCGGTCGATTCAATTTCTAAGAGCAACTCAACCTATTCCGGCCCGCGCTCACTTCGGTGATCGCAGGCTTTTTTTGTCATGGTAGAAAAAAAACTTCGCGTCATGCCCGATCCTGACGGTTAATTCTGCCCATGACCATCGTTCTCGGCGTTACCGGCTCGATCGCGGCCTACAAGGCGGCAGATCTCGCATCGCAATTGGTCAAGCTGGACCATGATGTCCATTGTGTGATGACCGAGGCCGCCACCGAATTCATCACTCCTCTCACGCTGCAGGTTCTCTCACGCAATCCCGTCCTGGTTTCCCTCGAGGATGAAAAACAGTCTTGGAAACCCGGCCACATCGACCTCGCCGATCGCGCCGATCTCTTCCTGGTGGCCCCACTCAGCGCCGACACGATGGGAAATTTTGCCCACGGTCTCGCCCCCGATCCGCTCTCCAGCATCTACCTCGCCACCAAGGCCAAGGTCCTCTTGGCCCCGGCGATGAACGGAACGATGTGGAATCATTCCGCCACCCAGCGCAACGCATCCCAGCTCGTCGCCGATGGCTGCCAAATCATCGGACCGGAGGAGAGCGGCATCCTCGCCTGCGGCTACCAAGGCGCCGGCCGCCTCGTTCCCATCGACGAAATCCTGGAAGCCGTCGAGGTCCTCGCGAAGGGGAGCTCCTAAGGCCAAACGCGTTTTCGAATTGCGCCCCCTCAAATCCTTCGACCGCCCACTCACGCAGTGAACATCCTCATCACCGCCGGACCGACTCGCGAAGCACTTGATCCGGTTCGCTACCTCACCAACCGCTCCTCGGGAAAGATGGGCTACGCTCTGGCAAGCGCAGGGGTGCACTTCGGTCACCGGGTCACCCTCATCTCCGGACCAACCAATCTCGACGTCCCCATCAATGTCGACTACGTCCAGGTCGAGACCGCGCAGGAGATGTTTGAAGCGACCCGGGTGTATATCCAAAAGGCCGAGGCCGCGATCTTCGCGGCCGCAGTTGCGGACTATCGACCGGCCCTCTTCGCCGAAGAGAAGATCAAGAAGACAGGCGAAACACTGACTCTCGAATTGGTGCGCACCACGGACATTCTCGGATCCGCGCGGAGCACCTTCGGATTCGAAGGTGTTCTCGTGGGCTTTGCCGCAGAGACCGAGAACCTCGAGGCCAATGCACGTGGCAAACTTGAGCGCAAGGGTTGCGATCTGGTCGTCGCCAACGATGTCTCACAATCCGGGATCGGTTTTGATTCCGATCACAACGAAGTTCTTCTGGTCTACCCGGATCGCGTGGAACCACTGCCGCTCGACACCAAGGACCACCTCGCCCACTTCATCCTCGAATTCATCAAGGACCTGCACATTCGCAAGGGTTGAGCGATCCCGCCCGATTCTCGGGGAAGACCCGCTTCCACCAGGACCGCCTGAAGTTCCCCCTATTAATCGGTGTCCATCCCTCCCCTTCTGCGGTTGTATCTCGTTCATGACCCACCTCCAGACTGCCGAGAAGGCCGCGCGCGAAGCCGGCGTCTTACTTCGTGAGAATTTTCATCGAGACAAGGAGATCGATGAAGCTCATCACCATGATGTCAAACTGGCTCTCGACCGTCAGTCCCAGGATCTCATCACCGAGATTCTGCTCAAGGAGTTTCCCGACTACGCTCTCTACGGTGAAGAGGGGATTGCCGGCAACCAGGATTCTCCGCTGCAATGGATCGTCGACCCCATCGATGGCACCGTAAACTATCTCTACCGCATTCCCCACTTTTGCATCTCGATCGCGCTGCGAGAGAACCAAACGATCATCATGGGGCTCATCTACGACCCCATGCTCGATGAACTGTGGACCGTCCTCAAAGGCGAAGCGCCGAAACTCAATGGCAAGGAAACAGCGCCCTCGAATCGCACCAAACTCGAAGAATCCATTCTCTTTGTCGGTTGCGGAAAGGATGAGGAAGCCATGAAATCCGGGCTCGTGCGCTTCGAGCGAGCTTCCAATCGTGCGCGCAAAATGCGGATGATGGGATCCGCGGCCCTCGGCATGGCCTACATTGCATGCGGGAGACTGGATGCCTACATCGAGTCGAGAATCTCCCTCTGGGATGTCGCCTCCGGCATCCTCCTGGTGGAAGCAGGCGGAGGAACTGTCGACATGACCCCTCATCCGACCATACCCGACGTCTGGTCCATCGTGGCCACCAACGGAAAGATCCCCATCGAGGAAATTCTCTAGACCCATGCCGTCCAGACTGATTGGCGGGCAACCAATCTAACAGGAGAGCGCAGCGTCCAGCGCATCATTGTCATCGGATGCCGCGGTGCCGGCAAGTCCACCCTCGCGCTGGAGGTCTGCGAAGCGCCTTGCTCTCCCGCTTCGCATCTGCTTTTGGCGGGTCCTGAGGTGCAGCCTCCTTCGACAAACCCGCCCCGCCATGGCGGATGGCTGTGTCAAACGGTTCGATCTCGATTTCTACCGCTACCTCCTCACCTTTCCACACGGCCACCGGCCACGGATTGAGAGGCTTCTCGCCGACTGCACCCACTGCACCATTCACCGCCTCTCCTCCCCAAAAGAAGCCCACGCCTTTCTTTCCTCCTTGTCCCGCCAGGCAATAACGAATAACCCAGTGATGACTTCCCCATGACTCGCGTAGGAATCGGATATGACGTTCACCAATTCGCCGAAGATCGCAAACTGATCCTCGGGGGCGTCGAGATTCCCCACTCCCACGGGTTACTGGGGCACTCCGACGCGGATGTCCTTTGCCATGCGATCGCGGACGCGGTTCTCGGCGCCCTGGGCCTCCCCGACATTGGCTTCTACTTTCCGCCCAACGACGATTCCATCAAGGACATCTCCAGTCTCAAGATCCTCGAAAAGTGTCGCGAGCTGGCAGAAGAAAAGGGCGCAAGCATCAGCAACATCGACAGCACCGTGCTCGCGGAAGCTCCCAAAGTCCTCCCTCACCGTGATGCCATGCGCGCAAAAATTGGGAAAGCGCTTGGCCTCGACCAGAATCGCATCGGGATTAAGGCAACCACCAGTGAGAGCATGGGATTTGTTGGCCGGGAAGAAGGAATCGCCGCCATGGCGGTGGCCGCGGTGGAAGTGAAATAAGAACTTCGCAGGCAGGGCTCTCGACCCAGGATTCAGATTCCTAGCCCGAATGGCGCAAGGATAAGGTGGGTCCTCGACCCCGGAGGAGTCACCGCATCCTCAGACATGCTCTCAATCTGATTTCTGGAGTTTTCGAGAGGCCTGGATCTTGACCTCTCCCGGGAGCACGACTGAAGAGCCTATCCCTTGCTCCATCCCTGCGATATTGAGGTGAACTCTATGGGCCCAAGGCTCCAATTCCGGAGGTGAACTATCTCCAGCCCGTCGCCTCCACGAGCGCCGAGCCAATCTCGGCGGGCGTCTCTGCAACCGTGATTCCCGCTGCGACCAAGGCTTCCTTCTTGGCCTGCGCGGTCCCCTTACCCCCTGAAACGATCGCTCCGGCGTGACCCATGCGACGCCCCGGAGGCGCGGTGGCCCCCGCAATGAAGGCCGCGATCGGCTTCTTGCCGTGCTCACCCGCCCAGGCTGCAGCCTCTTCTTCAGCGCTCCCGCCGATTTCACCAATCATGATGATCGCTTCGGTCTCATCGTCATCGTTGAACAACTGAAGGGCATCGAGATGAGAGGTGCCATTGATTGGATCCCCTCCAATCCCCACACAAGTGCTTTGCCCAAATCCAAGTTGAGTGGTCTGCCACACTGCTTCGTAAGTCAGAGTGCCGGAGCGCGACACGATTCCAACCCGCCCGCGCTTGTGAATGTAGCCCGGAGAAATCCCGATGCGACATCCGCCTTGCGAGTGTTCTCCGCGACCGGGCGTGACCAGTCCAGGACAGTTGGGCCCGACCAGCCGGGCGTTGCTTCCCGCAATTCCCGCTTTCACTTTCATCATGTCGCGCACCGGAATTCCTTCCGTGATCGCCACCACCAGGTCCATCCCGGCATCGACACTCTCCATGATGGCGTCTGCCGCAAAGGCGGGCGGCACAAAAATCGCCGAAGCGGTGGCACCGGTTTCCCTGGCAGCCTGCTCCACCGTATCAAAGACCGGAACCTTGTGGTCCCCATGATCGAAGGTCTGCCCACCCTTTCCCGGCGTAACACCAGCAACCAGCTGCGTTCCATAGTCCAAGCTCAGCTTGGCATGGCGCCCGCCAAATCCCCCCGTGATGCCCTGCACCAGGACCTTCGTGTTTTCGTCGACTAAAATGGCCATCGTTCTTGCTCGTTAAAAATTCGTTCCTCAGGCTGCAATCGAGGCCACGGCCTTCTCTGCTGCGTCCGCCAAATCGTCGGCGGCAATGAGGTTCAAGTCACTCGCGGCAAGAGTCGCCTTTCCAGCGGCGACATTGTTGCCCTCCAACCGAACCACCAGCGGAATGGGCAAGCCTACCTCCCTGCATGCTGCCACCACGCCATGCGCGATGACATCGCAGTCCATGATCCCACCAAAAATATTCACCAGGATCGCCTTTACCGCATCATCGGAGAGGATGATCTTAAAGGCTGCGGCCACCTGTTCCTGCGTGGCGCCACCACCCACATCGAGGAAGTTTGCGGGCTCCCCTCCGTAGTGCTTGATGATGTCCATGGTGGCCATCGCGAGGCCGGCCCCATTCACCAGGCACGCGATGTTGCCGTCCAACCCAATGTAGTTCAGCGAATGTTTCGAGGCCTCCACTTCACGCGGATCTTCCTCGTCAGTGTCCCGAAACTCCACGATCTCGGGATGACGAAAGAGCGCGTTGTCATCAAAATTGAATTTGGCATCCAGGGCGAGCACTCGGCCGTCGGTGGTTTCTACCAACGGATTGATCTCCACCATGGAGCAATCACACTCAAGAAAGAGTCGGTAGAGATTGGAGAGGAGCTTCCCGAATTGCTTGGCCGGTTCTCCCTTGAATCCCAATCCCGCACTGAGCTTGCGCACTTCGAAAGGCTGCAATCCCATCAACGGGTGAATGTGCTCGCGCAAAATCTTTTCCGGAGTCGCCTCGGCCACTTCCTCAATGTCCATCCCACCTTCCGTTGAAGCCACGATCACGGGTCGGCAGGTAGCCCGATCCATCAGGATCGCAAGATAGTACTCGTGGGTGATCTCAACGGCTTCGCCAATCATGACCTTCCGCACGAGCTTGCCTGCTTCGCCGGTTTGTTTCGTCACGAGGGTCTGCCCGATCATCTGGGCGGCGACCTCCGCGGCCTCCGCGGGCGCGACCAGATGCACCCCCCCCTGAAATCCATTCTTGAAGGTCCCCTTGCCCCGTCCGCCGGCATGGACCTGTGATTTCACCACCACTCTCTCTCCCCCAAGCTCCTTCGCCGCGGTCCCCGCTTCCTCCGGAGTTGCCGCCACCATTCCTCGTGGGTTGGGGACAGAGAATTGATCAAAGAGAATCTTGGCCTGGTACTCGTGGATATTCATGGCGCGGGAGGCGCGGAACGTATGAACCGCATACCCCCGGGTCAAGACCACAGGTGGCACCGTCTGGGCTCCAAGGGCCAGTCCCTGTGAAGCAAGTGCCCTGCTGTCCACCCGCCATGAATCCGATCACCTTGCCCGCCAGTCCCTCCCCGAGCAAACCCTCACATGCAAAACGTTTCCAGGGAGATCGAGAGCCGACCAGTCGCCCCACAGCCGTAGAGAAAAACCCTCTTCCCCTCTGCGAGGGTCTCCGCGATTGCCCAAGCCAAGAACGACCACTTCGCAGTCTCCGGTCTCGCTTGCTCCGTCTCCAGGGACCCTCGTTGAAAATTCGCAGCCACTTCCAGGAACCGCTCCACGGAAGCGGGTGGCGCGCTCGGGCTCGGATCCCTCTTCTCTACTCCTTCCTCACCTCACTCTCGATCGTGCCACCCACCACCCGGGTCGTAATTCGATCTCCCTCCTTCACCTGCTTCGGATCCGTCACCAACTTGCCCTCTGCCGTCAGGGTGATGGAAAAGCCGCGTTTGAAAGCCGACTCGGGACCGAGCGTATTCAAGAGCCCTCGCGCCCGCTCCAAGCGCTGCGCGGAACGCTCCAGTTGGTGATTCACCAGCAGGTTGTAGCGCGTCCTGAACTGCTGCAACCCATTCTGTCGCTGCCGGACCACAATCTGCGGATGCCGTGCTCTCCACGCCGACCGCCGGTCGATCACCCGAATCTCCAGTTCCCTCAAACACTCCTTGAGCGCGCGACTCATGGCACTGCGGGCTTCGTCCAAGCGCAAAACCGGGTCTCGCAAAACCTTCTCGGCGTCGCGGGCCAGCACACCTCGCTTCGCCAATCGAATCAGATCCCGAGCATGCCTGAGTTTCTCGCTCACCGGTCGCCGCAATCCGTCCCGCAGACTCTGCAGCCGTTGTCGCAGTTCCGCCGCGTCGGGCACGACCAATTCCGCAGCCGCACTCGGCGTGGGAGCGCGCACGTCCGCCGAAAAATCCGCAATCGTAAAGTCAATCTCATGTCCAACCGCCGTCACAATCGGGATGGAACAGGCGAAGATTGCTCGCGCCACGATTTCCTCGTTGAAGTTCCAGAGATCTTCCAGCGATCCCCCACCCCGCCCCGTGATGATCACATCGCAACGGGGAAGTCCATGTTTCTCAGGTTCACCCAACTCTTGAATGGCCCGCGCGATCCCACGCTCCGCCCCCTGTCCCTGCACCGCGATCGGATAGAGCACCGCCTTCACCCACGGAGCCCGCCGCGACAGAACATTCATCATGTCCTGCAGAGCCGCACCCGTTGGCGAGGTCACCAGTCCAATCGTTTGCGGAAAGGCGGGAAGCTCCTTCTTGTGGGATGCTTCGAAAACCCCTTCCTCGTGCAACTTCCGTTTCAACGCTTCATAGCGCGCCTGCAAATCGCCCTGTCCCGCTGGCTTCACCTTCTTGACAATCAGCTGCGCCTGACCCCGCGCTTCGTAAACCGTCACTTCCCCAAAGACCCGCACCTTCGCTCCGTCCTGCAGGGCCTCATACCCCGGACAACGACGCTTCACACTGAACGCCGCACAACCCATCTGCGCCTGACTGTCCTTGAGCGAAAAATAGTAATGCCCGCTGGCCTGCTTGCGTAGATTCGAGACTTCACCTTCCACCCACACATCCCCGATCTCAATTTCCAGGATGTTCTTCATCCGGCGCACCAACTTGGTGACCGACATCGCCCCATCATCACCTCGCCGATACTGCATCCCCTGCTCACCCACGCGCATGAGGGAAGCTAACACGAAGATGGCCTCTGAAAAGCCACAGAGTGAAAAAAGGCGCGGACTTCGTTAGCAAAAAACGACTTCCATGTTGGCGATGGCGTCCCGTTCTCTTCCTTCGGTTTTTCCGGGCCCCCTACTTTTTGAAGCGATTCTTCTGCCAATCAAGGATCGTTCGGGGCTGCGCGATCAACACTGCCTTTTGCCAACCATCCGCAACTCTTGGATAGAGCACCCAAAAGAGACGATCCGTATCCTTGAACTGCGGCCCTTTCGAATTTCGCCAGTGGGCGGATGGCTCGGCAGAATCATCCCCGCGATCTCGCGGCGGCTCCACCGCCCGGCCGCCGAGTCGGCCGCGAAACTTGTGCTAACTTCGACAGGCTCCTAGGAGGGCGGGATTCTTCCTGCGAGAGGAATCACGAATCCTGCCTTCCTTGTGAGAACGTCCTTTCCTCCGCCGTCAGGGCCGTCCCCGCCCGCCGCTCGACCCCTTGAAAACTGGCATCGTCGCCCAATCGGGTGAGAAACGCGCCTTGTCCCGGAGGGACCGCTTCGCTACCACCGTTACCACGTTATGAAATACGCCCTGTTCGCTACCATCGCTCTGGCTCTCCCGCTGCATGCCGCACCGGAAAAGCTCTTTAACGGCAAAGACCTCTCCGGGTGGAGTGGCAATCCAGAACTTTGGAGAGTGGAAGACGGAGTGATCGTCGGAGAAACCACCAAGGAGAAACCCACCAAGGGAAATACCTTCCTCATCCACAAGGGCCCGCCCGTCGAAAATTTCGAGCTCACTCTCAAGGCGCGCATCACCGGCAACAATTCCGGGATTCAATACCGCTCCAAGGTCCTCAACGAAAAGATCTGGTCGGTCGGCGGCTACCAGATGGACATGCATCCCTCGCAGAACTACCTCGGCATGCTCTATGAAGAGCGCGGTCGGGGCATCGTCGCCCAACGCGGCCAACAGGTGAAGATCGGAGTCGATGGAAAGAAGGCCCAGGTAGGCAAGTTCGAGGCCAGCAAGAAGATCGAGCTCGGCGCATGGAACACCTATTCGGTTACCGCTCAGGGCAACGTCCTCACCCATAAGGTCAACGGGGACATCACCGTCGTGATCATCGACGAACAGGAGACCAAGCGCTCCCTCTCCGGCGTGCTCGCCCTGCAACTTCATGCCGGCAAACCGATGAAGGTAGAGGTGAAAGACATCGAACTCACCCGCCTCGGCAAGAAGAAGACGAACAAGAGCAAGGCCCGCACCCAGCGCCCCCCGAAGAGCAAATTCCAGGCCATCGCCACCCAAACGATCGCCGACCCTAAGAAAGACACCGGCGGTGCCACGGCCCACCCCAAGGGCTTCGAGGTGGAAAAAATTTACACCGTGCCCAAAGGCGAGCAAGGCTCCTGGGTATCCATGGCCATCGATGAGAAAGGCCGCCTCTATTGCAGCGACCAAGGCAAGCAGGGCATCTACCGCATCACCTTGGAGGACCCTCTCAAGATCGAAAAAATTCCGGCCCCCATCAGTGGCGGACACGGCTTGCTATGGGCCTTTGACAGCCTCTACGTCTGCGTGAATGGCGGCGGCGTGGGAGGTCACGGCAGCGGGCTCTATCGCCTCACTGATTCCGACAACGACGACCAACTCGACAAGGTGCAACCGCTCCGCGGCATCCAGGGCGGGGGCGAACACGGGCCACACGCCGTGGTCCTCTCTCCGGACCGCAACTCCCTCTTCGTCCTCGGCGGCAACCACACCAAGCCACCCAATCCCGAGGTTTCGGCAGTGGTTCCCAACTACGCGGAAGACCAGCTCCTCCCCCGCATGCCGGACGCCCGCGGACACGCCCGCAACATCCGCGCCCCAGGCGGGTGGATTGCCGAGACCGATCCCGAAGGGAAAAAGTGGAACTTTTTCTCCACCGGCTTTCGCAATCAGTACGATGTCGCCTTCAACTCCGATGGCGAACTCTTCACCTTCGACTCCGACATGGAATGGGACAGCGGCACCCCGTGGTACCGTCCCACTCGCATCTATCACTGCACCAGCGGCAGTGAGTTCGGCTGGCGCACCGGCACAGGCAAGTTTCCAGCGTGGTATCCCGATGTCCTTCCGCCTACCCTCGAGGTCGGCCCGGGCTGTCCCACCGGTGTGATGTCCGGCCAAGGCGCAAATTTCCCCGCCGACTACCAGCACGCAATCTATGCCTTCGATTGGACTTACGGGACCATCTACGCGATCCATCTCGTTCCCGAGGGCGCGAGCTATACCGCCGTGAAGGAAGAGTTTATTACCGGAGCTCCCCTCAACGTGACCGACGGAGTGATTGGCAAGGACGGAGACATGTACTTCGCCGTCGGTGGCCGCGGCACAGCCTCGGCGCTCTACCGCGTGAGTTATAAGGGCAAGGCTTCCACCAAGCGGAGATTCGCCGACAACAAGCTCAACCGCAGCCTGCGCATGCAGCGCAAGTATATGGAGAGCTTCCACGGCAAAAAGGTCCCCGGCGCGGTCGAAAAGATTTGGCCCAGACTTGGCCACCGGGACCGATTCATCCGCTACGCCGCCCGGGTCGCCCTCGAGCACCAGCCGGTCGACGCTTGGGCCAGCAGGGCCCTTGCCGAAAAGGATCTCCAAACCGCCCTGAGCGCCCTGCTCGCTCTGGCCCGCCAGGGTGCCGCCGACCAACAGGACGCTCTCCTCATCGCCATGCACCAATTCTCCTCGGCGGACATGAGCGAGGCCCAACAACTCGAAGCGCTGCGTGTTCTCGCCCTCTCCTTCATCCGCATGGGCAAGCCGGACGATACGACCACGGAAGATTTGATCGAAGCCCTCGGTCCGCTTTATCCCGCGAAAACCGACGCTCTCAATCGCGAGTTGGTGGCCATGCTCGTCTACTTGGGCGATCCGACGGTGGCCGCCAAGACCGTTCCGCTGCTGAACCAAGAAGCCTCTGGTCTCGAGGAAATTGTGTTCGATGACACCCTCCTCAAGCGCTCGGGCAACTACGGCAATTCCTTCTTGAACCAAAAAGCCAACAACCCACAACGTCAGCAAATTCATTACGCCTACGCGCTCAAGAATGTCGCCAACGGCTGGACTCCGGATTTGCGGAAGCAGTACTTCACCTGGTTCGCCAAGTCACGGAACTTCAAGGGGGGAGCCAGCTTCGGCGGCTTCATCGAGAACTTCCGCAAGGAGTCGCTGGCCAAAGTCACGGACGAGAAAGAGCGCGCCGAGATGGACGCCCTGAGCAAGAAGGCGGTCCGACTGGTGCCGGAAGGCTACGAGCAGGCCCGCAAGATTGAGATCGGGGTGCTGCGCGGCATGAAGTTCGACAAGGAAACTCTCGAAGCAAAGGCCGGCGAGCGTATCGCGATCGTGCTCACCAACAACGACCCCGATGGATTGATGCACAACCTCGCGGTCATCAAGCCGGGCAGTCGTCAGCAGGTCATCGAAGCGACCCTCAAGCTGGGACCAAAGGCCATCGAAAGGAATTTCGTGCCCGACATCCCTGCCATTCTCGGATCGACCCCCCAGGTTGCCCCCGGACGCCGCTTCACCCTTTACCTCACCGCACCAAAGGAGGCGGGCGATTACCCCTACGTTTGCACCTATCCCGGACACGGTCAGCTCATGTTCGGCACCCTCAAGGTCAGGTAGCGGGAAGCCTTCCCCCCGGAAGAATTCAGTTTGGCGAAGGGAGTTCTTCGCTTATTGTAGCGGCGGTCCATGACCGCCGCTTTTCTTTACCGCTTCACCCTCGCAGTCATCTCGCTCTCGGCGTGCCTTGCTCACTCCGAGCCTTCGGCTGCGGAAAAAAATCTCTTGCTCTATACCAGGGGCGTCTTCGCGGAGCTTGAGGGGGACACCACCTCCGCACGGGAACATTACGAAGCGACCCTCGCAGGCGACGGCTCGTCCTTCCAGGTCGCGCGCAAGACTGCGGACCTTCAACTCCTCGACCACGACCTTCCCAAGGCCGCCAGGACGCTCCGTGACTACGCCGACGAGCAACCCGATCATCTCTCCTCGCATCTCTACTACGCTGATTTTCTGGAACAACACGCCCGCCGCGATGCCGTTGCCCAACAAACGGCGACCGAACTCCTCATCGGTGCCAACGAGAGGTTTCCAAATCACTCGCAAGTCTTCTCCCGTCTCATCAATCTTCATGAGAACGCCGGCGATCGCGACAAGTCCCTGGCGGTCTTCAACGCTCAGTTTGACGCTCTCGATGCTGGGCCGACTCACTGGATGAGCCTCGCACCAATCGCGAAAACTCTTCTTCCAAGCGAGTCTCCAGAATTGGCCGCGAAGCTCGACCTGATCGCAAAAATTACGGTCGAGACGGGCGTGGGGATCGAGATCGCCGCCCGCAGCGCGTCAGACTACTACCGCAAGACAGGCCGCCTCGAGAAGGCGATCGCAGTCTTGCAGAAGCACATCGAATTTCAGCCCGACTCCCTCGCGATCCGCACCCGCCTGGGTCTGCTGCAATTCTCTGCCAAGCAGGACCACGCGGCCCTCCAAACTCTACAGGAGACCTTGGACATCGATCCCGATCAGGTTCTCGCGCACCGCGCCCTCGCCCAATTCTTCGCCCGCCATGATGAGCCCGAAAAGGCCCTCGATCACAATGCCGAAGTCCTCCGCGTGGCCGGGGGGTCCTCTCAGGACTTCCTTGACCTGGCCGACCAGTACCTGGAACTCGTGAAGCCACATGCGGCGCGGCTCTTGTTGGAAAGAGCCCGCTTTGATCACCCCGAAAATCCCGCGCTGGCCGGCCGCCTCGCAATCGCCACCCTCCGGGACGGAGATCCCACCACCGCAGCTCGCCTCTTCCGGCAGGCCGAAGCCCTCGCCAAGGATTCCAAGAACCCAAGCGCGAGGGGAAATCTCGATGCCGATTTCCAACTCGAGTTCGCCAACTCCCTGCAGCAGGCAGGAGACCTCGCCGCAGCCGAGAGCCGCCTTCGGGAGGCCATCCGTGGGATCCCACCTGACCAACCCATAAAATCGGCGCGTGCCCTCCGCGCCCTCGCCCGCCTCTGGATCGACCAGAAGAAGAACCTCGCTCCCGCCGTGTCCCTGCTGAAACGAACCCAAACATTGGACCCCGGCAACACCGAGACCAACAAGCTCTTGGAGAGAGCGAGGGGAGAATAGTATTCAGGCGCCGCCTCACCGTTCCATCCCAGGTCGTCCTCCGGTCCACTGTTCTCCTCGTCCTGCCAACCACTCCCGCACCATGCCCGAGTTAGCCGAAGTCGAACTCGCCCGCCGGATCTGGGAACCTGCCCTGGGCCAGCGCATCATCGCGATCGATACCCATCCCCACACCCGAGTCTACCGCGACACTCCAGCCGCTTCGATCGAGTCGTCTCTCTCTCTCCAAACACTCCTCGCCAGTCGCACCCACGGAAAACGTCTTCTCTTCTCCTTCGATCCGAACGCCCGCAGCGTCCCCCGCCTGAAGAAGGAACTCCCCTCCCTCCCTCCTCCCCAAGCGATGCTCCACCTCGAGCTCCACCTGGGCATGTCCGGCCGTCTCTTCCTCGCCGCTCCGGACTACCCGACCGCCAAGCATGATCACTTCATCCTGCGCACCAGGGAGCTCTCCTTAGTCTACTCCGACTATCGGCAATTTGGTCGCGTCTTTCTCCACCCGCCCGTCGCAGATCCCTGGAGCGCGCTCCCCTTCGAAGTCCTCGATCGGCGCTTCACGCTCACCTATCTCAAACGCGTGACCTCACGTCGCGGGGGCACCTCCTTGAAGGCCCTTCTCCTTGATCAGGCGATTTTCCCCGGAGTGGGAAACTGGATGGCGGATGAGATTTGCTGGCGCCTCCCGTGCCACCCGGCCAAGAAATTGCGCGATCTTGAGCTCGGCCTCGTCCGCAAGGTGAGCCGACAGATCTGCCGGGGGGCGATGCGCCACGTGGCCGACAAAAATTCCCCTCGGGATGGCTCCGAGGGATTCTCCCCGGGGCGCTACGTCGAGCAGGTCCCCCCGCCCAGTTGGCTCTTCCAACACCGCTGGAAGGCTGGTGGTCACTGCCCTCGCTGCCACTCTGGCTTGGCTCGGGGAACGGTCGCCACCCGCACCACAGCGTGGTGCCCCTCCTGCCAGGGGGCAGCCTAGAGGGGACTTGAGATTTTCGCCCCAGTTGTTAGATTATTCCCAGTCCAGCACCAATATCAGCCATGAACCTTGCCCAGACCCTCCTCTCCGTGGGGCTGCTTGCAGTTGTAACCGGGAGCACGAGCTGCAGCGTTGCCCCTCCGCCTAACCCGGATCAAAAAGAGATTCTCAGAGCCCAGTGGGTGAATCCCAACCCCCCGGGTAGCTATGCGCATTTCACGGCGGAGCTCTCGTATCCGAAGACCTACAGCGTCTTCCGGGATCCCTCCCTGCTGGCGAGAACGTCCAAAGCAAACTCCCGGATCATCATCGACCTCTCCCTCCAGCGCGCCATCATCTTCACCAATGACGAAGCGGCCATGGACTATCCCATCGCTTCCGGAAAATCCACCTTCCCCACGCCTCCCGGCAAATACCAGATCCTGGAGAAAATCAAGAGCGAGAAATATTCCAATCTCTACGGCACGATCTACGACGCCGAAGGCAAGATCCACATGTCGAATGCCGATGCCACCAAGGACGAGATCCCCGAAGGCGGTAATTTCAAGGGCGCCTCCATGCCCTACTGGATGCGCCTCTCTTGGAGCGGGATCGGGATGCACCAGGGACGCGTTCCGCGCTACCCGGCTTCCCACGGCTGCGTGCGCATGCCTTCCAAGATTGCCTCCACGGTCTTTTCAAAAATTGAAATGGGAACGCCGGTGAGCATCGAGCGCTAACTACTGTGAGACCAGGAGCTCAAGGGCCACTCCCACCTGACGCTTGATACGCCCACCTTGCAACTCAACTCATCCACGAAAAAAGGCGTAGTCTTCACTGCGCCTTTTCCTTGTAATCTGTTAAGGAGAGAAGTTCTTACTCGTCCTTGTTGTACTTTTCGTGCCCCTCGCCCTTGAGCTCCTTGAGCTTGTCCAGAGCAGTCTCAACCTTCTCCTCGTCCTCGGCGAGAAAGGCCAGTTCAAGCTCAGCGAATCCTGCAAGAGTCAACCCCATGAGACGACGAGAATCCGCCAAGGCCTTCGCCTTGGCCGGGCCCGCCGGGAGATCCGCAATTTCCTTCGGAACCATGGTCATCACCTTGATGCAGGCTTGCGCCCCCTTCTCGATCGCAGCCGCACTCTTGGCCCAGCGTTCCGGGTCCCTCTTCAGGCGCCGCAGGCTCTTCAGCGCGCCGCTCATTTCATCCATTTGCTCACCGAGGGGAGATTCATCCTCTGCCTGAGCGACCGGCCCAAAGCTCATAATTCCTGCGGCAGCAACCAAAGCGAACAGCTTGTGTAGTGACTCTATCTTCATAACGCCCTCACTACTCGCCAAGCGGATCAACTTTGTCAATCACTCGTAACCTTCCTCCTCCGAACTCTATTTTTCAGGGACCGCGCCGGCCATCTGGTAGAGCTCCAGGGCCTGCTCAAGGGAATACCCATCCAAGGGGAGTCGGGTCCGGCTCTCGCTCCGAACGGCCCGCGTGACTCCCTTGCGGAACCTTTTGAGTTCCACCATGCGCTCATATTCCTCGATCCCACGCTGCACACGAAGAGAACGCTCCTCGAGCACCCGGGCGCCAGATCGTTCCAACATCCTGGCGAACTCCTTGGCCATGAAAGCCGGAGATTCGAGCATCTCGGTGAGCTGGGCCGATCCGCTGTTGCCATACTCGATCTGCAGATCGGAACTCACTACTGAACATCCGGCGAAGCCACGCGCGTTCGAAAAATTGTAGGAGGTCGCCCACTTCTTCAAGGCCGGCCAGTCGAGCGGAAACTTCTTTCCCTTCTGCAGCTTGAGCTTCACGGGGATGCACTTCGACTTGACGAGCGAATGGACCGTGGAATTCGAAAGGGCATGGGTCCGGAGCAAGCGACCTTCCAAACCACATCCTTCGAGCGGGGGACCCTTTTGATCCACGAAGAAAAAGATCAGGATCGGTTTCCCCGACTGTTTCGACTCCTTCACCGCGTTGGCAACATGGGTCCGCCAAGGAATGCGATTCCAAGGACGCTTCTTTCCCTTCTCCACCTCCAAGACGTCCAGCACCATCTTCCTTGCCTTCGCCTGGTCCCATGAACGCTCGGCAGCACCTGCATTCATCAACGAGAGGCATCCCAAGCCAAGAACCGCCCAAGTAGTCTTCATCAAGTCAGGCAACCTTATCACCACCACCCTGAATCACAACGACAACACCCCAGTATTCTCCCTATAGCTTCTTCACGAGAATCACGCTCTCGTAGTTGGTGTGAGCGAAGGCGCTTTCCCCACCATCTGAAAGCCTTTCCGCTCATAAGGCGAAATGAGATGGCCCGCACTCACCGCCGTATCACAGGCAAGCTCGCTCGCCCCTTTCCTGCGAGTATACTCTTCCGCGACTTCGAGGAGCTGCGATCCAATCCCGCGCCGCTGATGAGTCGGATCCACCCCAAACTGGTGAAAGAGCCACAGCCCAAGTCGTTGGTAAGCCTCGGCTGGCTCGCCTCTCAAGCAACAAGCCTGCCCCCCTTCGACGCCATCTTGCCCGAGTCCGCAGTTGCGAACCTGCATCTCTGGAGCAGGTTATTTCTCGCCCTTCCGCTCTCCTCTGCGACCTACGAGCGGGGACTTTCCTTCAGCTTGTGGCGCCCCCATACCCAGTGTGAATAAGTTTCGCGTTCATTCGCGAGCATTCATGGTTAATAACTCCCTCCGTGGCAGGCCCAAAGGAAGGAAAGCTCACGCCTATGATGGCGCAGTATCAGGCCATGCGCCGCTCTCTGCCGGACGACGTCCTGCTCTTTTTCCGTCTCGGCGACTTCTACGAGATGTTCTTCGAGGATGCCCAGCAAGCGGCGGGGCTTCTCAACGTGGCGCTCACCAAGCGCGGCGGAGTCCCCATGTGCGGCGTCCCGCACCACGCTGCCGAGGGCTACATCGCAAAACTCATCAAGCAGGGCCGGCGCGTTGCGATCGGAGAGCAAATCTCCGAGCCAGTCCCCGGAAAGATCGTCGATCGCGAGATAGCCCAGATCATCTCGGCTGGCACGATTGACAATCTCTCTCTTCTCGACGATCGCCGCAACAATTACCTTGCCGCGGTCTGCTCTAGCAAGGGCACCTTCGGCCTCGCGGTGGTCGACCACTCCACCGGTGAGTTTACCGTTGGCGAGTTTCCCGATCGTCAGCAACTCGAGGATGAACTCACCCGACTCGCACCCTCCGAACTGCTCATTTCTGATGATCAACTGCAGGAACTCGGCGGGCTCAAACACAACCTGCCCTACGACGGATACGCCTTTCTTCTGGATCAGGCGGTCCACGCCCTCCGGGACCGCTTCAAGGTGCAGTCCCTCGATGGATTTGGCTGCGCTGGCATGAACCAGGGTCTCTGTGCCGCCGGCGCGATCCTGCACTACCTTTCCTGCCAACTCCGCCGCTCCTGTGATCACCTGCGCGGCCTCGCAGTGCGCAAGGTCGGCGAACAAGTCGCCGTCGATTCCGCCTCCCAACAAAATCTCGATCTCGTGGAGTCGCGATCGGGCCGACAACACACCCTCCTTGGCGTCCTCGATCGCACCACCACTCCGATGGGAGCGCGCAAGTTACGCGACTGGATCCTGCACCCGATCTCGGATCGGAAAACTCTCGAATCCCGGAACGGCCTGATCGCAAGCTTCCTCGCCGAAAGTTTCCTCCTCACCAAGTGCCGCGAGAGCCTCAAGAACATCCGTGACATCGAGCGCTGCACCGGCCGACTCGCGCAGGGATCCGGAAATCCCCGCGACCTCCTCGCGCTGTATACCTCCCTCGCGCAGGTTCCCGCCCTCCGCGCCGACCTTGACGCTCTCCCCAGTCAACAATCCGAAAGCGGCACCCTGAAATCGGAAATTCTTGATCACCTCCACGAATTTCCCGATCTGGTAGCCCTTTTGGAGCGCGCTCTGGTCGACGAACCGCCCGCCTCACCCAAGGACGGAGGCCTCATCCGGGACGGATACTCCGCCCAGCTCGACGAGTTTCGTTCGGCTTCCCGCGACGGCAAGGAATGGATGGCGGCCTTGCAGAAAAGCGAGCGCGCACGCACCGGAATCGATTCCCTCAAGATCAAGTTCAACAACGTCTTTGGCTACTTCATCGAAGTGACCAAGGCCAATGTCCCCAAGGTCCCCGACGACTACCAGCGCAAGCAAACGATGGCCAACGCCGAGCGCTACATCACCCCCGGTTTGAAGGAAGTCGAAAACAAGGTCCTCGGCGCCGAGGAGCGCGCCAAGGGGCTGGAGTACGAGGAGTTTCTCAAACTACGCAGTGAGATCACCGGTCACCTCGATAAATTGCAGCAATGCGCCAACGCCCTCGCCACTCTCGACGTTCTCCTCGGCCTCGCGGAGACCGCACAACTCTACCAGCACTCCCGTCCCCTCCTCGACGATTCGCGCGATCTGGAAATCACCAACGGTCGCCATCCTGTCTTGGAGCAAACCCTGGTCGAAGAAAAATTCGTCCCCAACGATTCCCGACTCCTCCACGACGATTCCCGACTGCTTATCATCACCGGTCCGAACATGGCCGGCAAGTCGACCTACATTCGCCAAGTGGCTCTCATCGTCCTGATGGCTCAGATCGGCGCCTATGTCCCCGCGGAGTCCGCCCGCATCGGCTTGGTCGACCGCATATTCTGCCGGGTCGGCGCCAGCGACGACCTTGCACGCGGCCAGTCGACCTTCATGGTGGAGATGAACGAGACCTCGCTCATCGTCAACAATGCGACCGATCGCAGCCTCGTCATCCTCGATGAGATCGGCCGCGGCACGGCCACCTTCGACGGACTTTCCATCGCCTGGTCGGTCGCCGAGCATCTGCACGACGAAATCAAGGCCCGCACCCTCTTCGCCACCCACTACCACGAACTGTGCGACCTCGCGAACACCAAGGATGCGGTCGAAAATCACAACGTGGCGGTGCGCGAGTGGAACGACGACATCATCTTCCTGCGCAAGATCCTCCCCGGTCCCGCGGACAAAAGCTACGGCATCCAGGTCGCCAAACTGGCGGGCTTGCCCAAACCCATCATCGACCGCGCGAAAGAGATCCTCAGCCACCTCGAGATGTCCGCCGCTCGCCCCCAATCCGGATCCGCGCAGCCAAAGAGGAAGGAGCAGAAATCCTCCAAGGAGAAAACCTTCCCGACCGCGAACTCCCCGCAGATGGATTTGTTTGGAGAGTGAGCTGACTCCTCACCTCTCTGCCGGACAACCGAAGTCAGGCCCTTTGAGCATGAGTGGACCGCCCCTCTCGCGGTGGCAAACGGACCCGCCCCGCTCTTCCCGCCACTTGTCGAACATCTCCGACCACGCAAAGGAGCCTTTCCGCTACCCCCGCATTGCTCCCTTGGTCATTCTCTTCGCTGCCCTGGGCGGCGGAATGGCGGCTCTCATGGGCGCCGTCGGGGAATCCCCTCTTCTCGGATTGCTGGTCTTTTTCCCGGGCGGCGGCTTCGCCGCGCTGGTGGCCTGCCGCAAGGAGCGCTACGAGCTTCATGACGCGCGCCTTCTTCACCATTGCGGAGGGACTGATGAGCGAGTGGAGCTCTCGACTCTTGACTCAAATCACCGATCGCCCATCTTCACCGCGGAACATGGATATCCAAAAAGCGGTACGAGAAGCAGGAGTGGTCGGGGCTGGTGGTGCTGGGTTCCCAACCCACGTGAAGCTCGAGTCCAAGGTCGACTACGTGCTCGCCAACGGGGCGGAGTGCGAACCGCTTCTTCACAAGGATGCCGAGTTGACCGAAACCTACGTGGATCAGGTCATCCGGGGGATGGAAATCTCGATGGAGGCCACCGGCGCCACCGAGGCGATCTTTGGCATCAAGGGAAAGCGCAAAAAGACGGTCGCCGCCCTGGAAGAAGCGACCGCAAGCAAGGGCATCAAGATCCAACTCTTCGGCGACTACTATCCCGCGGGCGACGAGTTTGTCCTCGTCTATGAATGCATCGGGCGCCTGATTCCAGCCGGAGGCATTCCCCTCCAAGTGGGCGCGGTGGTCCACAACTCCGAAACCCTCTACAACATGGCGGAAGCCATGGACGGGCGACCCGTCACGGAAAAGATTCTCACCGTGGCGGGTGAAGTGAAGACCGCGATGAGCATGGCTGTTCCAGTCGGGATCACCCTGCAAGAAGTCATCGACATCGCGGGGGGCGCCACCACCCCGGATTACACCGTGTTTGTAGGCGGTCTCATGATGGGCAAGATCGTGCAGGACCTGTCGCAACCGGTCACCAAGACCACCGGCGGCCTCATCGTGCTCCCCACCGACCACCGTCTCGTGCAACGCGTGCTGACCCCCAACAAGGCCATGCATCGCATCGGCAAGTCAGCCTGCGACCAGTGCAGCTACTGCACCGAGTTCTGTCCGCGTTACCTTCTCGGTTACGATGTCCAACCGCACAAGGTGATGCGCACCCTCGGGTTCACTGCCAGCGGAAAGCACAACTGGAGCAAGTGGGCCGACCTTTGTTGTTCGTGCGGACTCTGCACCCTCTACTCCTGCCCCGAAGATCTCTTCCCCAAGGAAGCCTGCGACCAGGCGGTTGCCGACCGCAAGGAGGCCGACATGGATCGTTGGCTCGGACCAAGCGCGGAACTGAAAGCCCATCCCATGGAACCCGGCCGGCACGTGCCCATCACGGCCCTGATGCAAAAACTGGGCGTGAAGAACTACGACCGCCCCGCTCCCTGGCACGCCATCAATTACGAGGCCCGCAAAGTCACCCTTCCCCTGCGCCAACACCTCGGCGCCCCTGCCGAGGCGGTGGTCAACGTTGGGGACCAAGTCCGCAAAGGGCAGCTCATCGCAGAGATTCCGGAAGGCAAACTCGCCGCCCGCATCCACTCCAGCATCGAGGGCGCCGTCACCGCTGTGAATGGCGCGATCACGATCGAGCAATAGCCTCACTTCCCATTCTCTTCTCCTCATGACCAAGAACGCCATCGGAATCGTCGAACTCTCCAGCATCGCGGCAGGGTACTCCTCAAGCGACGCAATGCTCAAAGCCGCCGACGTGGACATGTTGCTGGCACGCTCCATCTGCTCCGGAAAATACATGGTGATGGTGGGCGGAGACGTCGCCGACGTGCAGTCGTCCGTGGCAGCAGGGATCGAGATCAGCGAAGGCGCGATCATCGACTCCGCTGTCCTTTCCAACATCGATCCCTCCGTCTTTCCCGCCATCTCGGGAGCCAATTCCGTGACGGAGCTCGATGCTCTGGGAGTGATTGAATCGTTTTCGGTGACCTCTCTCATTGAGGCCGCCGATGCCGCCGCCAAAGCGGCCGACATCGAACTCATCGAGCTGCGCCTCGCGATGGCGCTGGGGGGCAAGGCCTTTGCCACCATGACAGGCAACGTCTCCGCCGTGCAGGCGGCGGTCGAGGCCGGTGCTGCGGTGGTCTCGGAAAAGGGCCTCCTCGTGAACAAAGTCGTCATTCCCAGACCCCACGAAAACCTGCTCAACGAATTGGTCTAGCAGGAGGAGTGCTTGGAGTCACCTTTTGCGCCAGCAACTCACTGAAGATCGAGCCCCAAACGGTCGAGATCTCCTCCCAGTGCAATCGCGCTTGGGTGGCGGGGGCATAGCGGCGATCCCGCCACCCGATGACGATGACTTTGGTCGTAGAGTGATTCCAAGGCAGCGACCACCGCCCCGGGGGAGAGGAGATGCAGATCGTAATTGATTTGATGATCGCAGAGCGTCATGACGGGCTCCCCCATTTCCGCAGTGCCGGTCCAGAGTTCATCGAGGCTGGTGTGCTTGGAGTCCCGCGGGCGGTGGAAGCGATTGGGAGAGCATCGAGATTTATCACGACGAGCAACAACACCAACACCGTCAATAGCTTTCGCATGGCGATCCGCCTTTGCTCACACTTTTGGGGGCTTGCTTCCTCCTGGAATTGCGGATGACATAGACTCATGCCCAAGATCCTCTCGGCCCTGCTATTATTAGCCTGGGCCCTTCCCGCGGCGGCCGTCCCGGCGGCACACGCGGAGAACATGGCGGAAAGTCAGAAGATCTTCACCTCGCAGGTTCGCAGTCTCCTCAAAGAACACTGCCTCCGTTGCCATGGAGGCGAGAAGACCAAGTCGGGATTCGACCTCGTCACCCGCGAGGGCCTGCTCAAGGGAGGCGACGAAGGCCTCGCGGTGGTCCCCGGTGATTTGGACCAAAGCCTTCTCTATCAAGCCGTCGCGCACCTCGACAAGGACCTCGCGATGCCGCCCAAAAAACCAAAGCTTCCCGCCGATGCGATCGCTGCGATCAAGAAGTGGATCGAGCTTGGAGCGGCCTATGACCGTCCCCTCCTTGAGAAATCGCGCGACGCGAAGGGGCCCATGCAGGTGAGCGCTCAAGATCGCGCCTACTGGGCCTACGCGCCCCTTCGCCAGGATCCACCCCCGCCCACCGGCGATGATTCCCACCGCGAGATCGACCGCTTCATCTTCGACAAACTGCGCCAGGAAGGGCTCGAGCCCTCGCATGCCCTCGGCAAGCGCCAACTCATCCGCCGGGCCTTCTTCGATCTCATTGGCCTCCCTCCCACCCCCGAGGAGATCGCGAAGTTCCTCAAGAATCCCGACCCGCAGGCTTACGAACATCTCATCGATGACCTCCTCTCGCGTCCCGGCTACGGGGAACGTTGGGGGCGGCACTGGCTCGACCTCGCGCGCTTCGCGGAGAGTCACGGCTTCGAACACGACTACGACCGGAAGTTCGCCTTTCACTATCGCGACTTTGTCATCCGGGCCCTGAATGCGGACCTGCCTTACGATCAGTTTGTGCGCTGGCAAATCGCAGGCGACGAGATCGCCCCCGACAACTCGGAAGCGATGGCCGCGACCGGCTTCCTGGGGGCGGGGGTCTATCCCACTCAAATTACCTTCAGCGAAGCGGAGCGCATCCGTTTCGATGCCGTGGACGATATGGTAGCCACCATGGGATCGGCCATGTTGGCGACCACGATTGGCTGCGCGCGGTGTCACGATCACAAGTACGATCCCATCCCGACCCGCGACTACTACGAACTGCTCAGTGCCTTCACCACCACGGTGCGCAGCGAGATCGAGCTCGAGGTCAACAAGCCCGATGCCGCTTCCACCGCTCGCTTCGAGAAGGAGAGGAAGGATCTCGAGTCCGAGGCGCAGCGCTACCGCAAGGACATCGTGCCCAAGAAATTGCAGGACTGGATCAGGATCCATGGCGAAAAGAAGCCCGCAGAGTCCGATTCACCCTGGTCCGTCTTGCGCGCCGAACCACTCCTCTCCAAAGGGGGCGCCAAGTTTGTGCGGCAGGAGGACGGCTCCTATCTCGCGACCGGCGCAAACCCGAAGTTTGACACCTACACCTTCGTGGCCAGCGCTCCCTTCGAGAACGTGCGCGCCCTTCGGATCGAAGCGCTCGCGCACAACTCCATGAAGAAGGGAGGTCCGGGACGAGCAGGCAATGGCAACTTCGCACTGGGCGACGTGCAGGTGAAGGCCGGGAGCACCGCCCTCAACCTGGCCAACCCTCGCAGCACCTTCAATCAAAGCGCCACCCTTCACGTTACCAAAACCATCGACGGAGACCTGAAGACCTCCTGGGCAGTGGACCCTCAGTTCGGAAAAAATCATGCTGCGGTCTATGAAGTGAGTAATCCCGAGGCCGTGCGTGGAACGGGTCGCCGACTCAAGATCGTTCTCAAGTTCGAGGGCAACACCCAGCACAACATCGGGCGCCTTCGCATCTCGGTGAGTAACCGTCCCGCAGCCGGTCTTCCCTTGCGGGAAGGAGAGGTGGATCCCGCCCTCGCGGCCACCGCAGAACTTCTCGCCCTCCACCAGAGCGGCGCTTCCCAGGACCAGATGGAGGAACTCTACCTCCAACTCGACGAGGGATGGGCCAGCCTCAGCGCGCGCATCAATACCCTCGAAGCGAATCGACCCCAGGCCAAGAAGGAGAAGGTCATGGTCTGCAGTGAGGGCTTCAAGCCCATGCGCCACCACACCAACAGTGGCAAGGTGCCCGACTTCTACAAGGAGAGCTACTATCTCATCCGCGGTGACCCGGCCCAAAAGGATGGCCTCGCCCCCCAGGGTTTTCTCCAGGTCCTCATCCGCAAGGACGCCAAGGTGGAACACTGGAAGGCGGCCTCTGAAGCGGGCGCGCGCACGTCCATGAAACGGCTCGCAGTGGCAAATTGGATCGCCGACGTGGATCAGGGCGCCGGGCAACTGCTGGCCCGCGTGATCGTGAACAGGATGTGGCAACATCATTTTGGACGCGGCCTGGCGGCGACTCCCAATGACTTTGGTTTTCAGGGCAGCCGGCCCACCCACCCCGCACTCCTCGACTTCCTGGCCCGCGATCTCATTGCCAACGGATGGAAGCTCAAGCGCATGCACAAGAAAATCATGTTGAGCCGCAGTTACGCCATGGGTTCCTCCGACAACGCGAACAACGCGCGCAAGGATCCCGAGAATCGCTTCTGGTGGAAACGGGATCCCCGGCGCTTGGAAGCTGAAATCATCCGCGACAACGCCCTCGCAGTGAGTGGTCTCCTCGATCGCCGGATGTTCGGGCCGGGGACCCTCGATCAAAAGATGAAGAGGCGCAGCATCTATTTCTTTGTGAAGCGCAGCAAATTGATCCCGGCCATGCAACTCTTCGACTGGCCCGATTCCATGTCGAGCCAGGGACGTCGCGCGGTCACCACCACCCCGTCGCAGGCCCTCGTCTTCCTCAACAGCCCGGAAGTGCGCGAGATGGCGAGGAACTTTGCCCAGTCGGTGGCGCAGAGCAACGATCCCATCGGCACGGCAGTCCTGCGCGCCCATGGCAAGCCACCCACCCAGGAGGAGCGATCCCTCATGACCAGCTTTCTCAATGCCCAGATTGAGAGTTATGATGGAAACAAGGAGTCCGCCTTGGTGGACTTCTGTCACGCCCTCCTCGCGTCCAACGAAATGATTTACGTCCAGTGAGCACCACCTCCCAACCCGAGCATCGCAAGACCAAGGCCTTCCGCTCCCCAATCAAATGATGAACTCCAACTGCAACCGCCTCGAGACCGCCTGGACCCGACGGGAACTTCTCACCAAGGCCGGGGGAGGACTGGGCGCCCTCGCCCTGAGCTCCATCCTGCACGAACAGGGTCATGCCGCGGTGGAACTCGGGGAAAACCCCCTTCTGGCCCGCAAGCCCCACTTCGAGGGCAAGGCCAAGCACGTCATCTGGCTCTTCATCAATGGCGGACCGTCCCATATCGACACCTGGGACTACAAACCGGAGCTCATCAAACGTGATGGCACCAAGCTGGAGGGCTTTGATCCCACCACCGGCTTCTTTGAAGGAGCGGTCGGCCCGCTCATGAAGTCGCCATTCGAGTTCAAGCAGCACGGCGAATCCGGAGCGTGGGTCTCTTCCCTCTTCCCCCATCTCTCGAAGCATGTCGACAAGATGGCCTTCGTGAAGTCCTTCCACACCAAGTCCAACAACCACAGCCCCGCCCTCTTCATGGCCAACACCGGGGTCACTCGGATGGGACATCCCTGCGTGGGCAGCTGGGTGACCTATGGCCTGGGAACTGAAAACGAAAATCTGCCCGCCTTCATGGTCATGAGCGATCCCAAGGGCCGCGGACTTCCCAAGGGACACGCTTCCAATTGGGGCAACGGCTTTCTCCCGGGCGCCTTCCAAGGGACTTGGATCAACTCCCAGGGCGAACCGATCCCCAATCTCAAGCGGGCCTCCGGATTCAGCGACGAGCAACAACGGGCACAGCTCCGCTTCCTGCGCGATTTGAACAACGCGCACCGTAGCCGGGTGGATTCCGAGGCCGAACTGAGCGCCCGCATCAAGAGCTTCGAACTTGCCTATCGCATGCAGGAGGAAGCCCCCGATTGTGTGGACGTCGACTCCGAACCCGAGCACATCAAGAAACTCTACGGGCTCGACGTGAAGAAGAGCAGCCACTTCGCCCGCCAGTGCCTGATGGCCCGGCGCATGGTGGAACGCGGCGTGCGCTTCGTGCAGATCTACTCCGGCGGCATGGAAAACCAGCGTAGCTGGGATGGCCACAACGACATCGTGGGAAACCACACCGGATTCGCGGGCGAGACCGATCAACCGATTGCGGGACTCCTCGCAGACCTTGCGGAGCGCGGGCTGTTAGATGAAACCCTCGTGATCTGGGGTGGTGAATTTGGTCGTCTCCCGGTCGCACAGAAAAGCGCCAAGCCCGGCCGTGATCACAACCCCCATGCCGGGTGTTACTGGTTCGCGGGCGGCGGTGTGAAGGGCGGAACCACCTACGGGGAAACCGACGAAATCGGCCACCGGGCGGAGGTCGACAAAGTCGAAATCCACGACCTGCACGCCACAATTCTCCACTTGATGGGTCTTGATCACAAGAAGCTGACCTTCAAGCACAGCGGGCGCCGCTTCCGCCTTACCGACGTGGCGGGACGGGTCCTGGACAAGATTATCGCCTGATCGGATCACCCATTTGGGTCTAAGATTAACCCCCCTCCCGCCGTTCCTGCCTTGAAACCCTGCCCAAGATGGGTCTACTTACTCGTCTCGCGCAGCTGCCAACCTCCTGAGTTCCCATGAGCATTCATGCCCGCCTCAATCCCGATGCTGAGTCCAATTTCGAGGCTCAGAAGCGCAGCTCCGTCATCACGAGCTTCGTCATCGCCATCCTCGTGGTGGTCTTGATCGTGCTCATTCTCTTTTTCATTCTGCTCCCCACCCTGGCGATGCGCTCGCCGACGATCGTGGCCTACTCCGCGGGTTCCGAGGACGAGGACCCCTTGCAGGAGAAACGCATCAGCCGCGAGGTGACGCCCAAACCCTCCGCGCCCTCCTCGGCCATGGCGAAGGTCATCACCTCCAGTGTCCCCTCGCCCACCGCGGTTCCCGTTCCCGATTTCAATGTCGTGCCCTCCTCGGATTACGGCCTCCACGATGACTTCGGCCAAGGCTGGGGCACGGGCGGCGAAGGTGGTGGCGGTGGCTTCGGCAGGATTCCCGCCAACATGCGTAAGCGATGCTCTAAAGCGGATCGTCTCCGGCGCCTCGCGCAAAGTGGGGGCACTCAGCAATGCGAAGATGCGGTCATCAAGGCCCTGCGCTGGTTCAAGGATAAGCAGCACAAGAATGGCTCGTGGGGCGGAAGCAACCAGGTCGCCCAAACCGGTCTCGTGCTCCTCGCCTATCTTGGCCACTGCGAAACTCCGCTCTCGGAGGAATTCGGTGGAGCGGTCACCGATGCGATCGTTTTCCTCGTCGAGAACAGCGTGAAGCAACGAGGGCGCCTTGGAAGCGACCTCCGCAACCGCCATTGGGTCTACGAACACGGAATCGCCACCTACGCCCTCGCCGAAGCATACATGTTTTGCAGCCAACTGGGGCTTCCCTTCCCGAACTTGCGGGAATCAGTGGAAGGCGGCGTGCAGTGGATCATCGACAACCAGAACAATTCGGGCGGTTGGGAATACGGCTTCAATGAAGGCGGACGCGGCGGGGACGTCTCGATCACCGCCTGGCAGATGCAGGCTCTCAAGGCAGCCCATCATACCCGTCTGAAATTTCGCAACATGCCGCAGTCCATCAGCCGGGCGCTCGAGTTCATCCAGAAGTGTCAGGCCAGTAATGGCGGCGTCGGATACGCCGGACCCACTCCGGTGGGGGGCGGTCACTTCACCTTGACCGGCGCCGGAACCCTTTGCTTCCAACAACACAAGGGCACCCGGCACAAGAGCGCCAAGAAGGGGATGGACTACATCGACCGACACGCCAGCATCAATTACAAGAGCGGTCCCTGCAATCTCTATGAGCACTACTACGTCAGCCAGGCCGCGATCAACCACGGCGGTCGGAGTTGGCTCAACTACAACGACAAGTTTCGGGATCAGCTCTTGGACGCGCAACAGGGCGACGGCCACTTCCCCAATCCGCCCAACCCGGGCCCCGGCGCCCAAAACGATCCGGTCTACGTCACCGCCCTCGCCACCCTGATGCTCGAAGTCTACTACCGCTTCCTCCCAGGCACCGGCTTCGGACTCTAGCAGAACTGACCCCTTGTCACGGCGACGCGATGCGAAGGCGGACACCCCGGGTCTGCGGTTCACGCAAGCTCCCCGAACCACTTCGCCCCCTCACCTTGCGCCATTCCTGCTGGCGCTACGGCAGGACCCCTTCTTCCAAGCGCACGGACTGCGGATGGCGAATGCGATCATGTGGATCATAGCGAATCTTGAGGCCCTGCAGTTTGCGGTAGGAGTCGCCGTAGTAAGACTCCTCCCAGTTCTCCAAGGTGAGATCGGGATAGTTCCGGTAATGCGCCTTCACCCCCGCCTCGCTGATCGCGACCCGCAGTTCCTTGACCGCCCCGACGAGCTTGTTTCGCTGGGAAGCTCGATTCCAATAGGATTGGATTTCTCCCAGAAAGGGCAAGGCCCGATGGGGATAGGCCGACTCCGGACCACGCGCGATCGCGCCCCCGAGAGTGTTGACCTGGAAGATGAGGCCGGGGTTCGCGGCCACCTTGGCCGCCAGTTGCATTGCGACCCCTTCCAGATCCTCCATCCCGCGATAGTAACCCCCCGAGCAATTGGAGAAGGGCAGCGGACCGGGGCGCCCGTAGTAGCGCTTGAGCGCGCGGGCCAGCGGTGAGTTGGCCGCTCCCTTGCTCGCACAGCCCGCCTTGCGCAACGTCCCCACCGCCCTCTGAAAGGCGGGTCCGGAGGTCGCATAGCTCGAGGTGAGCAGGATCGTCACCTTCTTCCCATTCAAGATGAAGGCCGAGAAAATCGGTTCCGCCAGAGTGGCCGCCATCTCGAACCAAACTGCCATCAGTTTCACCGCCCGGGCGGGCGTGGAAACCGAGGCGGAAAAGCGCTGCGCCCCCAGGACCCGCGGAGCGGGTCGCGTCATGAACTCCATCGACGTGACCACCCCAAAGTTGCCATTTCCCCCACCCCGACAAGCCCAGAGCAAGTCCGGGTCGTCCTCGGAGTCGATGACCTGCCCTCGGCCATCGATCATGCGCACCCGCTGGAGGTGATCGCAGGTCAAACCATATTGCCGGGCAAACAATCCGTAGCCCCCACCAAGGGTCAAGCCGCCCAGCCCAACCCCCGCGCAGGAGCCGGCGGGAAGCAGACGCCCATGGGGCAGGAGAACATCGTAGAGAGTCCCCAGCTTTGCCCCGGGCCCGGCATGCAGACGTTGACTCTGCGGGAGATAGACCTTTTGCGAACAGGTCGAGAGATCGATCACGACCCCGCCCTCATTCATCGAAAAGCCCGCGAAGGAATGCCCGCCCGACTTCACCGCCACCGGCAGGTCCTTCTCGTTGGCGAAGCCAATGGCCTCCGCCACCTGCCTTTCGTTGCGGCACGGTAAGATAAAGGCCGGCCGCAACGAGAGATCAGAGTTAAATAGCTGCCGCGCTTTGTCATAACCCGGCGACTCCGGGGTGAGCGGCTCATTCTCAGCGAGCACCCGCGGGGTCATGCCCGCCAGCAAGGAGGTCGAGAGAAAGGCGCGGCGCTTCACTTAAAACGGGACCACGGTGATCCGTCGCCAAGAATGCCAACCTTGATCGCCCGGGGCAATGCTATAGCTTCGCCTCCCGCGCTGGCCTTCTTCGCCGTCGCAAACATTGGTCACCTCCCGCAATGGATTCCCTATCCCAACACATCCGGCCCTTTCCGTTCACGCTCACGAGCTTTGCCTTGCTGGGCCTCGGCCTGATGCAAGTTTCCTGCAAGGACCCGAAAGAGAATTCCTACCAAGTCCAGAGTGAATCGAGCGAGGCCCCCGACAGCAATCCCGCGCCCATGGTTTGGCTTCCCGATACCGCACCCGCCGGTTGGGAGGCCCTCGAGACGACCGGCAGTCCCCGGGTTGCCAGCTACCGGATTATCACCGAAGAGGGTGCCAAGCCCGTGGAGATGGCAGTCATCCCCTTTCCCGGCACGGTGGGAGGACTGCTTGCCAATGTGAATCGTTGGCGCGGCGAAGTGGAACTTCCCGAACTGACCGAAGAGGAGCTCGCCAACACCACCGAGCGCCGGGAGATCGATAGCTACACCCTCCATCGAGTCGATGCCATCGGCGCTGAACGCCGCATCCTGGGCGCCATCCTGCCCCTCCCGGGAGCAACTTGGTTCTTCAAAATATCCGGCCCCAAGGCGGTGGTGGAAAAACAAAGCGAGTCCTTCGACAGCTACCTCAGCCAAGTCAAAATCGACGATTCGCCAGCCCCGTCCCCAGCGCCTCAGGAGCCCTCCGCAACGCCTCCCCAACTCACCGGCCAGCCGGGGGGACCTGACGCCGCACAAGCCGAGGCCCTGAAAGCCTACCTCTCGCGCGATCCGACCGGCCGTAACCCTCACCGCCACTCTCACAGCACCCACCCAGCCCTAACCTACACCCTGCCCGACGGCTGGGTGGAAGGAAAACCCTCCATGGCACGCGCCGCCACCTTCACCCTCACCGACGACGACCAGCGCAAGGTCGAGATTGCGATCATTCCGCTGGCCGGGAGCGGAGGCGCCCTGCTCGCCAATGTGAACCAATGGCGAGCCATGCTTCAGCTTGAAAGCGCCACCCAAGAACAACTTCCCGAGCTGGTTGAGACCATCGAAGTTCGGGGCCAGGAGTTCAGGCTGGTCGACTTTGTCAGCGACGCCACCAACGAAAATCCGAACCAAACCCGCCTGATGGTCGCCTTTGCCACCATCAAGGACCACTCTTGGTTCTTCAAAATGGTGGGCGACGCCAATCTTGCCGCCGAGCAAAAACCCGTTCTGCTCAAATTCCTCGAGTCGGTCGAACTGGAGGCGGCCCGCTAGTTCCCCGACCCCGGAGGGGTCGCAGCAGGTCAAGACCGGACACCTGTTCGGAGACATGCTTAACGCTTTTTTTGCTGCGGCCTGATCGCCACCAGCCCGGGTGGAGTTTCGCTTAAGTCGTAAATGCCGATGAGAATTGAGGCGAAGCGCATCTCCCAGAGTTGCTCGCAAGGGACCCCTTTACTGGACAGAGAATTCCGGGCGCACCGGAATCCCGTGGCTCTCAAGGTACTTCTTGGTCTCCGGCACGGTAAACTCGCCGAAGTGAAAAATGCTGGCCGCGAGGACCGCATCCGCGTTGCCATCGCGAAGAACCTCGACCATGTGATCGAGCGTGCCCGCGCCGCCGCTCGCGATCACGGGGATTCCTACTGCGTCGCTCACCGCCCGGGTCAGTTCGAGGTCGTACCCGTTCTTGGTGCCATCGGCATCCATGCTGGTGAGAAGTATCTCGCCCGCGCCACGCTCGTAAACTTCCTGAGCCCACTCCACCGCGTCCAGCCCCTCGACCGGGTTTCGTCCCCCATGAGTATAGACGCCCCACTTATCCGGTCCCTGGCGCTTGGCATCGATCGCCACCACGATGCACTGGCTCCCAAAGGTGTTCGCCCCTTCATCGACGAGGGCGGGCCGATTGATGGCCGCGGTGTTGACCCCCACTTTATCGGCCCCCGCCAGGAGCATCTTCCGCATGTCTTCCACCACTCGAATTCCGCCCCCCACCGTGAGCGGAACAAAACAACGTTCGGCCGTCCGACGGACGACCTCGACCATCGTCTCGCGTTCGTCGGAAGAAGCCGTGATATCGAGAAAGACGATCTCATCCGCTTCCTGCTCATTGTAAGCCACCGCGCAGTCGACCGGATCGCCGGCATCGCGAAGGTCGACAAAGTTCACGCCTTTCACGACACGGCCGTCGGTGACATCGAGACAGGGAATGATTCGTTTTGCGAGCATGGCGAACGCGGGGACTATGACCGAATCGGCTTCCTTGCCAACTCCCAGCCGCCGTTCTTTCCAGCTTTGGCCGCTTTCTCGAGGACGTGCAGGCGCTTGGTTTGTCCTGCCCTGAAAGTGCCATCCGGCAGATCGGTCCCCATGGTGTAGATCTGCGCCAAGCCCTCCTCGACCAAACGCTCATGCATCCAGCGCTCCCGGCCACCCCGCCTCAGCTTAATGAGGACATAGATCCGCCCACGATCGCAGATCTCCTCCGCCCGCGTACAGAACGGTGAAGGATTTCACCTCGCTGAGCAGGTCCTTCCCCCAGCCCTTGCCCTCCTGCCCCACCTCCACGATTTCCCATTGCACAAATCCCGCACAATAATCGGCCTGGTGGTGCAAGCGCTTCACGTTAGTGTTGCCGTCCCGATAACGCGTCACCCCAATCTCCGGAGCATCGACAAAGTAGAGCCGCAGGTTCCGCACCTTGCCGTCTAGCATCTTCACCTGGAAGCTGTCTCCATCATTTTCCTGATCATTGATCACGTGACAGTCCTCGAACATGTCAAATCCACCGTCCTTCCCGGCTTCACTCCACCGCGCTTGGTCTCCGGCAGGTTCCCGATCAACCAGACCACTCCCGAGGCCATCATGAGGACGATGAGAACGCCCGCTTGCTTCTTGTTCGCTGCCACTCCGCACCCCTTACTTCACCGAGAAGTAGATGATGGCGGAGATCCCGACAACGAAGCAATAGTAGGCGAAGTACTCGAACTTTCCTTTCTTGATGGCCGAGAGGACCAGATACACCGCAATCAATCCGGAGAGGAAGGCCGCGAGAAATCCCGCCGTGTAGGCTCCCGCATTGTCGCCCTGCGCCACCTCAAGGATACTCTTGGCCTTTACGAGTGTGCCCCCGCCAATGGCCGGTAGAAACATGAGGAAGGAAAACTCGGCGGCCTTGGAGGGTTTTGTCCCGGAGAGGAGACCCGCCGTGATGGTCGAGCCACTTCGGGAAACTCCCGGCAGGATCGCCAAGGCCTGGGCCACTCCCATCCAGATGGCATGCTTGAGCCCAAATTCCGTCTTCTTGGGCCGAAAGAATTTGGGCAGAAGAAGAATCGCCCCCGTTCCGAGCAGACAGGTGCCTACCAAGACAGGATTGTTGTAAGCACCCTCGAAAAAGTCCCTGAACGAAAAGAAGGCAATGGTGGCTGGAATGGTGGCGATGAACAGCCACAGGATCATCTGCCGCTCCTCAGTGCGCTCCTTTTGCCACAAGCTGAAGAGAAGACCCAATAAGCGCTCCCGGAAGTAGATGACCACGCTCAGGAAGGTTCCAATGTGAACCACCAGTTCGAAGGTAATGTCCTCTTCGGGCAGCACTCCGGGCTCCCGCATTCCCAACAAAAATTGCGTCAGGGCAATGTGCCCTGAGGACGAAATCGGAAGAAACTCCGAGAAGCCCTGCACAATACCAACGAGAATCGCTTTCCAAATTTCCATGATGCCGGTGGATCGAGATTAGCAACCCAAGTTATTAATAAAATGGTAATTAGGGGAGATTGCAAATAAGGCAATCGTTACTTCGCAGTTCCCTGGGGACTTCTCGAGAATTCCACCACACTCAGCCGCCCGCCGCAGAAGGGAGCTCCCAATCGTGCCCCCACCGTCACTTCAGGAAAACAGAAGCGCTCCATTGCTCTCTGGTCGGCCCGGCGCAGACGACTATTAGCGAAGATCCCGAGCAGGGTGAGCCCAAGCCCGAAGGTGAATGCCCCCAACTTGAGCGCGGACCGATCCACTTGTCGAAGAGAAGGAGCGCTCGACAAGAGAGAGTGCTATCGATGAGGCCGGCGTAAACCACCACGCAGATTGGCAAGTCCTGTTCGGCCGCGAAGTTTTTCAGGCGCTCGGCGAGGACCTGCTTTCGTTCCAGATGACGCTCAAAGATTTGACCGTGATCGAGAAGGAAATCAGCGGGAAGATCCGGTAGGCTCCTTCTTGTCCTTCGACTCCGTTTCACTGCGAAACGTCGAGAGAACAAGAAACACAGCCGCCACACAGATACACGAATCCGCGACGTTAAACGAGGGCCAATGTCCATACCAAGGCAGGATGAAGTCTAGAAAATCCACCACATAGCCATGGGCAAGGCGGGTAAAAAAACTTTCCTCTTCGTACTGCGAGAGAACGAATCCCTGGAAAACCCGGTCGGTGAGATTGCCCAGGATGCCCGCCGCCAAGAGGCCCGCCGAGAGGCGAAGGAGCAAGCTGTTGAAGGCTCCCCGTTTCCAGAATATGCCCAGCGCTCCGAGCGCAATGACCGCGATCACGAAGAACACGAAGGGCGCCCAGGCCGTTCCGTTTCCCAACCCAAAGGCCGCCCCCTGATTGTGGACCCGCACAATATTGAAAAACCCGTCGATCACCGGATAGATCTCATAGGAAGCGGTCGCGCCAGGAACCGGTTCGTCAAAATTCAGGACGATGAGCCACTTCGTGACCTGATCGAGGACGTAGAGCGGCAGCGTGAGCTTGAGCAGCAGGCTCGGAAGGGACTTCATGATGCGACGGTCGACAATACGCCCTCACAGCGTTCGCACAACCCGGCGTCTCCCGCCGGTTCGTAGCGACGACAACGCGGACACATTGGGTGCGGAGTCTTCGCGGCGGTGGCCGCAACCTCCGCTCCCTCGGTGAGGTTCAGATCGGAGATGATGAAAAATTCCGTCGCAAAATCGCGCGCCGAGAGGTGCGCACGCGCAGTGTGATCCGCGGGCAAGACGAGTTCCACCACCGCTTCGTTGTTCTTGTTGAAGGCCTTGGCTTGGACCTGTTCCTCGATCGCGGTCTGGATCATCCCGCGCAATTCGATGAGCTGGTTGACATCCCTGGTGGCATCGCGCCCCCCGAAACGATCGTCGGGGGTCGGAAAGTCCTGCTCGTGCACGCTCCCTTCGCGACCCGCGTGTTCCCAGGCCTCCTCAGCAGTGAAGGCCAAAATCGGCGCCAGCAATTTGACGAGCGCTTCGAACACTTCGTTCATCGCTGTTTGGCTCGCCCTCCGGCGCACCGAATCCACGGGATCGCAGTAGAGACGATCCTTGGTGAGATCGATGTAGATCGCGCTCAAGTCCTGTGCACAAAACTGATTTAGCGCGGTGAAGACCTTGCGAAATTCGTAATTCTCGTAGGCACGCAGGCACTCCCCGATCACTTCGTGTAGACGTTCAAGGATCCATCGATCCACCAAGGACAGGTCCTCCGGTGCCACGAGGTGGCCGACGGGATCGAAGCCGTCGAGATTCCCCAGGAGAATGCGCAGGGTATTGCGCAGACGCCGGTATGGCTCGGCGACTTGCTTGAAGAGATCCTCGCCGAAAGGCACTTCCGTTTGCCAATCCACACTGCTCACCCAGAGACGGAGAATGTCGGCGCCGTACTTGCTATAGAAGTAGGAAGCATCCGTGGGCTTGCCCTTCTTCTTGTCATCGCTCTTGGAGGTCTTCTTCCGGGTATCCTGGTCGACCACAAACCCGTGGGTCATCACCGTTTTGTAAGGCGCCGTATCTCGATAACCCACGCTCAGCATGAGTGAGCTTTGGAACCACCCGCGGTGCTGATCCGTCGCCTCGAGATAAAGATCAGCGGGCGAGTGCAACTCGGGATGACGGTCCAGAACCGCATGGTGGCTGCTTCCGGAGTCGATCCAGACATCGAGGGTGTCCCCGCACTTACGCGTTCCTTCAGGAAGGCCCAGACGACTCACCAGTTCTTCTTCGCTGAGCTCAAACCAGATGTTGGTTCCCTCCTTTTCGACCAGATCGGCGACCTTGCGGGCCAGATCGGCCTCCAGGATGACCTCCCCCTCGGCACTGAAAAAGACGGGCAGCGGCACGCCCCAGGTCCGCTGGCGGCTGATGCACCAGTCGGGACGTGATTCCACCGTGCCGCGGATTCGATTGCGGCCCCAGTGCGGCAACCACTCGGTCTTGTCAATCTCCTCAAGCGCCCTCTCCCGAAGACCATCAAGCGAGATGAAAAACTGTTCCACAGCTCGAAAAATGATGGGCGTCTTCGAACGCCAGCAGTGCGGGTAGTCATGCTTGTAGTCTTCGCGACCCAGGAGCACTCCCAGTTCGGTCAGCATCTCCATGATGTGCTTGTTGCTTTTGAATACATGCACTCCCACCAGTTCGGCGACTCCGACCTCCTCGGTGAACTTTCCCTCATCGTCAACCGGAGAAACGATCTCGAATCCATGCTCCCGGCCCACCACGTAGTCGTCCGCGCCATGACCAGGCGCGATGTGCACCATCCCCGTGCCGGTCTCAGTGGTGACAAATTTGGCGAGGATCACTTTGGAGAGGCGAGGAAGAAAGGGATGCTGCACCTCGAGGCCCTCTGCCACCCGGCCCTTGAACTCAACCATCTCTCCCATTGGAGCGAGCCCCGTCTTGGCCGTGAATTCTTCCACAAGATCCTTGGCGAGGACCAGATTGTGGCGCTCGCCGGCCTCGTTCCTGAACTGACCCGCGAGATAAATAAAGTCGGCGTGCAGCGCCACCCCGAGGTTGGCGGGCAGCGTCCACGGGGTGGTGGTCCAGATCACAAGGTGATACCGATTCTCACCCGCGGCCTCGGTCTTCTGGCGGAAGGTGGCCTCCGATTCTTCCGTGAAGGCAAACTTCACCCAAATCGCGGGACTGATCTTCTCCTTGTACTCCACCTCGGCCTCCGCCAGGGCGGTCTGCGCTCCGTAGGACCACTGGACCGGCTTCTTGCTCTGGTAGACCACCCCCTTGTCGATCAAGGCCGCGAAGACGCGGATGATCGCTGACTCGTAGGCCGGATCGAGCGTGAGGTAAGGATGGTCCCAATCACCAAAGACGCCCAAGCGTCGAAAACTCTCCCGCTGCTTGTCGAGCCACCCGCGGGCAAACTTCTCACAACGCCGCCGGATTTCCGCCGGCTCCTCGCCGCGCGCTTCTTGCACCACCTTGAATTCGATGGGCAGTCCGTGGCAATCCCACCCGGGAATGAAAGGGACCTCATAGCCCGCCATCGTGCGCGACTTCACCACCAGATCCTTAAGTACTTTGTTGAGGGCGGTCCCCATATGGACATCGCCATTCGCAAAAGGAGGCCCGTCGTGGAGGATGAATTTGGGGGCGCCGGCCTCCCGGCGCCTCCCCACAATCCGCTTGTAAAGCCCCTCGGACTCCCATTTTGCAAGACGCCCAGGCTCGTTCTTCACCAGGTTGCCCCGCATCGGAAAAGTCGTCTGCGGCAGCGACAATGTGGCTTTGTAGCCCTTTTCTGGAGCACTCATCGGCCTTCCTGTAGCGGCGCACCCCGGTCCCCGCAAGCCCCGGTTCCCCCTGCCATCAGGGAAAGCACCTGTGATTTTGACTTTTTCACATCTCTGGAGCAAGGTCTGCGCCATGAACACGATTACGGTCCTCCTCGGAGCAACCGGCCTCCTCCTCGTCGCGGCGGTCGCCTTGTCGTTCTCCGCGATGAACAAGAAGGCTGACAGTTCCGAAGTGGCAGGACTCAGGGCCGAGATCGCTGCCCTGGAAGAGCAGCAGAGGAGTCTCAACGCCCCGGCCCCCAGCTTGCTCGGCTCCCCCAACCTGTTCGTACCCGCTCCGGTTCCCACTCCTCCTCTCGCTGAACTCGCTGTCAACCCGGAGCCCAACGAGCATCCCTCCCTCTCCCCAATCCCGGTCAATCCGATCGCCGGTGACATCGGCGAAAATCCTTCGACCGGAGACGCCGCCAAAATGAAAGCCCTCCAGGAAGAGCTCGCTCGCGCCAAGAAGGCCCACGAAACCCTCCTGGCAGAACAAGAGCAGGGATTGATCTCGAAGCCCCTGATCGGGATCGACCGAAAAAATCAGGCCCGCGCGTCCACCGTCAAGGCCGCCTTCCTCCAGGCCAAGGTCATCGAATGGGTCCCCGAAGACGTCGAGGGAGGAGGTTTCGCCATGATCGAAGTCCACCGCGACGACCTTCAGGTAGGCACCATCCTCGGCATCCGCCGCAAGTCCGGAATCTACGGCCACGTGGAGGTCGTCCATCTGTATCCGGCAGACGGCCAGGCGGCCGCCAATCCGGTGCGCGGAACCTTTCCCGACGGCGGCAAGCCGACTGTAAAACTTGGTGACGAATTGATCATTCCTCCCTTGTAGCCGCCCGTTTTTGGATCAACGGATCCTGCATTCGTTCTCCGTGAGTGTTCGTCCACCCAGAAATGATGAGTCACCGCGCCGGAGCAGGGAGGGTTGCCAAGGCGGCGGAGCTGAGTGAATAGGCTGATTCTCGATGGTCTGCCATCAGTTCAACGTTGAAGGACTCCTAGCGTAGCCAAGCGAGAAAAGCGGCCTCTTCAGGAGGCATCGCCACGGCCACCTTTTCGCGCTTGGCGAGACAGGCGAGGCGTTCAGGAATATCGATCGCCCCTTCCCCCAACTCCTCTTCCATCACGTCGAGGAACTTGGAGGGATGCGCGGTTTCAAGAATGACCATCTCGTCTTCGGGGTGGGCAACCCGCCACTCCTCCGCGGCGAGATACCCGACCGCTCCGTGCGGTTCGATCACGTAGTTCGTGCTGACTTTCACTTCGCGAATTGCGGCCCGCGTTTGCTCATCGTCAAAGCGATAGCCCACCATCCGCCTGGTCATCTCGCCGTGCTCCTGGCCGTGCAGCTCCAACATGCGGGCAAAGTTGCTCGGAGCCCCCACGTCCATCGCGTTGGAGATCGTCGCCACACTGGCGCGCGGTTCGTAGTTTCCACTCTCCAGGTAGGCAGGAACCACATCGTTCACGTTGGTAGCCGCGATAAACTGCTTCACGGGCAGTCCCATCCGGCGGGCAAGAAGTCCCGCCGTGAGGTTGCCAAAGTTGCCACTGGGCACCACAAATACCACCGCCCTTCCCTCCGGGAGCTGACGGGCGGCGTGAAAGAAGTAAAAGGTCTGCGGGACAAGGCGAGCGATGTTGATCGAGTTTGCCGAAGTCAGATTGCGCCTCTCCGCGAGCTCACGATCAAGAAAGGCCGCCTTCACCAGACGCTGGCAGTCGTCAAAGGTGCCCTCCACTTCCAAGGCCGTGATGTTGCCTCCCAGGGTCGTCAACTGCTTCTCCTGAAGATCACTAACCTTCCCACGGGGATAGAGCACCACCACCTGGGTGCCCGGGACCTGGTGAAACGCGCTCGCCACTGCCCCGCCGGTGTCGCCCGATGTCGCCACCAACACCGTCAACTCGCGCTCATCCTCCCACGTGAGCCATCCCATCAAGCGCGCCATGAAGCGCGCGCCAAAATCCTTGAATGCGAGGGAGGGTCCATGAAAAAGCTCCAGGACATGCATCCGTTCTCCGATTTTCACCAGCGGGGCATCAAAATTCACGGCCTCCGAAACCATCTCCCGAAGGGTCTCTTCCGGCACTGCCCCGGCAAAGAGGGGAGAAACAATCTGGTAACCCAACTCTGCAAACGACCACTCCCGCCACGAACTCCAGAAGTCAGCGTCCAAGGTCGGGATCGTCTCCGGCATGTAGAGCCCGTTGTCCGCCGGCAACGAACGCAACACTGCTTCCTTGAGCTCAACAAAGTCGCCTGGTGAGTTCGTGCTATAAAATCGCTGCCCCATTGCTCTTCCAGCTTGCCCCTTGAAACTCGATCCGTGGAGCATATTTGAACATTGGCCCGTGAATTCTCAGGCGAGGTAATCTTGAGCCTCCTTCTCCTTCCAGCCCTACCTCTGGATCACATGCACTCCGCGCGGATTGACCTGCGACACATACACCTGATTCTCGATCGGGACCTCGTAAAAGACCCGTGAAACCTCCGCCCCGACCCGGCGCGCGGCCTCCTCCCCTTCGCAGAGCGCAAAGACACTCGGCCCTGCACCCGAAATACTGAAACCAAGAGCACCGGCCGTCATGGCATCACGCTTGGCCCGATAGAAGTCCGGAATCAATTTCTGGCGCCGCGGTTCCGCGATCACATCGTGAATCGAGCGACTAATCAACTCGTAGTCTTCCTGAATCAGTCCACAGAGCAGACCCCCGAGGTTGCCTACCTGTTGAGTGACATTCTCAAGCGGCACTTCATCGGGAAGGATCTCGCGAGCCACCTTGGTCAGGATTTCGATCTCGGGATGCACCACCGCGACCCAGAGATGTTCCGGCACCGGGATCTGAGCGATGTCGAGCTCCTGGTTAGAGCGAATGAACACAATGCCACCCAGCAGACAGGGCCCCACATTATCCGCGTGCCAGGCACCGTCTGCGCTCGACTCCCCCATCATGGCGAAGGGAAGGAGCTGCCTCTTGGTGAGCGGTTCGCCGATGAGCTTGTTCACCGCGTAGGCTCCCGCCACCGCGCTGGCCGCACTCGACCCAAGGCCACTCCCAAAGGGCATCTTCTTGTGAATCTCAAGCTCCACCCCGCGATCAAGCATTCCCAGATGACGCAACAGATCCTGGGCCGCCACTCCGGCCGTATTCTTGGAAACCTCTTTCGGTAATTTTCCGTCATCGCCCGTAATTTCGACGATTTGCAGGCCTGGCTTCGACGAATGACGCGCCACCACTTCATCCCCGGGCACGTCGATCGCAAATCCCAGAACATCGTAGCCACAAGCCACATTCGCCACCGTAGCCGGGGCGAAGACACGCACTTCCTTGGATTGTTTCTGAACCATTTCGCCGAGAGGGGCGCTGCTCCTAACAGCTTTTCCCAGTGGGCACCAGCGCGATTTAGGGACGGAGCCCCCTGCCCATAGTTTCGGACCGTGGACCTTGGCCCCGTGAACGCGGCTCAGAGAAAGGGGACCAGCGGAATTCCTTTGCTCCGCTTCTTCTTGTATTTGCCGTCCCCCACGCTCAGGCACTCCACCCTCACCCGCGTGAGCCCCTTCCCCTTGAAGCCGAGCTTCTTCGCGGCCCGAGGAGTGAGATCGATGATGCGGCCGACCACAAAGGGGCCGCGATCGTTGAGCCGCAATTTCAGCGACTTGCCATTCTCGAGATTAGTAACCTTCACCCGGCATGGCAGTGGCAGGGTCTTGTGCGCTCCGCTCACATCAAAGCGCCCCACCTTTTCACCCAGCGAGGTATTCCCTCGTTTGAAACCCAGGAAGCTGCTCTCGTCATACCACGAAGCGATCCCCGTCTCCCGATACCTGAGCGCCTGAGCCACGCTGAGCGGATGATAGCGGATTCCCTTCACAGTGTAGGACCTCGCCAGATAACCCTTGTGCCCGCCCCCACCACACGAGACGAGCAGGACCGGGATCATCGCCAACCAGAAGTACTTCCCCATGGCCGCATCCTACCAAACCCCACACCCGCTGACAATCACCCGCAAAAGACTTCGCGGGAGTCCTCCAACAAGATCGCCAACCTTCAATCCGATCACTTCCGACTCAGCTCCGGTCTCGGCCCCACAATCCACGATCGCAGAGCTCCCGGAAATCACTCCGGCCATCGAACTGGAGATTGCACCCTGGAACGTCACCGCGCCTGCCCCTGGGCAGGCGGGCCCACTTCACTTGGCCCTCCGTTCGGTTGTGTAAGGTCGATTTGCGCGAGCGCAGCTAGGAGTGCATCAAGCTTGAGATGAGGCTAGGTGCGTCAGTAAATGTGGCGCTGGTATGAAGCGATCCTCCATCGATTGGCAACCCAATCAGCGCTCCATTCTTTCAACGATCATCCATCAGATCAGGGCTGTTTGACTCCTAGTCAGGACTGAGAGTTCCTCTTTGCTGGATCACCGGAAGAATCCTGGCGACCCTTTCCTTCATTTCCTTACCGGGCTTGAACTTCACCACCGCCCGGGGAGGGATAGGGACATCCTTGCTTGGGTCTTTCGGATTACGTCCCACCTTGGCCTTCGTTTGACGAACTTCGAAAGTTCCAAAATTGCGCATCACCACCGCGTTCCCTTGAGCCAATTCGAGGGTGACGGCATCAAGCGTCTTTTGAACCACGTCAAAAACCTGACTCTGCGTCAACCCCGTTTCATTGCTGATCCGAACCACCAGATCTCGTTTAGTAATCGTAGACATAAATAGCGCTCTTCCCAGTCATACTCACCACAGCGCGCGTCTCTTGTAACGCCAAAAAAGTTGACAATAACAACTCACTCATAATTCCCGCCAGTCACCTGGTTTGTGGTCTTGAAGTGAAGCTTGGCGACTCTGCTCAATTCTCCGACTCCATGCATTTTCACATATTGTTTTCCGGCTTCCACGACCGGCGCTCCCGCGCCCAAAGCCAAGGAGACATTCCACTGTTCACTTGCCCGCTCGATCCATCTCACATAGGCTTCGCGCGCAATGATGGAAGCCGCTGCCACCGCTACATCGCTCTCCCCCTTCGTTCGCTGCTCCAACTCGATGTCTACCCCCTGCCGCTCAAGCGCGCGTTGCAAGACTCGGGGATTCGCAAACTGGTCGCTCAGGGCCCGCCGACAAGTCGGCACCGCTCCAGATAACTTTTCGATAACCTTCGCGTGGCCCCATGCAAGCACCTCATTGAGGTTATTGATACGACCGTAAATCTCGTTGTAGCGCTCCGGACCGATCGCCACCACCGCAGTGGTCACCCCGCGCGTCCTGCGAATCACCCCCGACAAGGCCCCGATGCGGGCCGCCGAACTCACCCGTTTGGAGTCCATCACTCCCGCATCGATGAGAGTCCGCGTGCTCTCCCCGTCGGTGTAGGCCCCCGCAATCACGAGGGGGCCGAAAAAGTCCCCCTTCCCGCTCTCATCGATTCCAAAGTGAGGCTCGAACATCTCCGGATTGTGCACCTCCTCATAACCCAATCGCGCCTCCCCCAGAATTTCCGGCTCCAGCGTGAATTTCACAAAGTCCTCCGTCTCCTTCCCCTGCACCAGCACCTTGGGCCCTTTCTCATAAACCGTCACGCTGAGCTTTCCCCTCTTCGCCGAATAGTGAGCGTAGGGCTTCTCGGAAAACTCGTAGCCATCGCGTTCCAGAATCCCGCGCAGCTTTTCCACATCCGCTACCCCGATCACCTGCGTATACGTCGTCAGTGCCACAACCTCACTTTCGGGGTTCGACCTCGCTTGTGCAATGTCCGAAGTTGTTGCCATGCACAAGCCGATGGCCAAGCGAACTCCTCTGCGGAATGTCCGCGCCTTTCGCAGCGCCATCCTCGGGTGGTTCCATGAGCAGGGAAGGGACTACCCCTGGCGCCGCACCACCGATCCCTACGCCATCCTCGTTTCCGAGATCATGCTCCAGCAGACCACCGTTGCCGCAGTTCTGCAAAACCGACGCTTCGAACGCTTTCTCGCCACCTTCCCTGACCTCGCCACCCTCGCCACCGCCTCCGAAGCAGAACTCCTCCGCGAGTGGGAAGGGCTCGGCTACTACAACCGCGTGCGCAACCTGCAAAAGACCGCCCGCGTGGTCCTCGCCGAACACAACGGCCGGTTTCCCTCCGATCCCATCCTTCTCGCAACCCTCCCCGGCATTGGCCGCTACACCGCAGGCGCGGTCGCATCCTTTGCCTTCGACCGCTCCACCCCCATTGTGGACGCCAACATTGCGCGCGTCCTCACCCGGCTCTTCAACCATCGGGCCCCCATCGACACCACGGAGTCCCGACACCAACTCTGGTCCTGGGCGGACAACCTCGTCCCGCCCCAGAATGCCCGCGCCTTCAATTCCGCCGTCATGGAGCTTGGCCAGACCCATTGTTCGGCCCGCGTCCCCGCCTGCCTCGACTGTCCGGTGCATGACTTTTGTTCCACCCGCAACCCCGCTTCCCTCCCGACCAAGAAGCCAAAACGCAAAACCATGGAGGTCATCGAACATGTTCTCTTCATTCAAAAGCGCAACGGCTCGATCCTCCTCGCCCAGGAAGGCGGTTCTCGCCGCAACGGTCTCTGGAAGCTTCCGGAACGTTCCCACCACCAAGTGGCCGACTTCCCTCACCTCGCCACTCGGAAGTATAGTATCACCCATCACCGCGTCACCCTCCACATCCATCGATGCCCGACTTCCCAAGTCCCCCCCAAGCCGGTCAACTCAATCGAACAATTCCACTCCCCACAGGCGCTGGCCGCGCTCCCCATGGCCTCTCCCTTCCGCCAGGCCCTCCTTGCCCTGATGGAAAGGAAGCGCTAATTCCGAATCCTGCGACATTCCTCTTTCCGAGCTGCGACCTTTCCCCATGATCGGAGTTTCATTCCCCAGACCACTACAACCATGAACCTCGACCCATCCTGCCCTGATTGCCATCGCCGCAACTTCCTCCGCACCGCTCTCGCGGGATCTGCCGCTCTCTTCACTGCACCGGGTGCCTTTGCAGAGGCTCTCACCCTCACCCCCAGGGATGCGGAAGGCCCCTTCTACCCGGACACCCTTCCACTCGATACCGATAACGATCTCCTCATCCTGAACAACGAAATCACTCCCGCAGTCGGCGAAGTGACTCACCTCGGCGGCGTGGTCATGGACGCCAAAAGCCAGCCCGTGCGCAACGCCCTCATTGAAATCTGGCAAGTCGACAACCAAGGCATCTACCTCCACACTAAGGAGCGCAAGACCCTGAAACGCGACAAGAATTTCCAAAGCTACGGACGCTTTCTCACCGACTCAAAGGGCCGCTACTACTTCCGCACCATCAAGCCCCCCAGCTACCCTGGCCGTACTCCGCACATCCACGTTGCGGTGTCCTACCAGAACAAGCGCGTCCTCACCACCCAGCTCTACATCGAGGGTGAAAAACAAAATGCCACCGACTTTCTCTACAAGCGCATCGGCGATCCCGCCCTCCAGAAACTGATCACCGTCCCCTTCAACCCCTTGAAGGAATCCAAAACCGGCGAACTGACCGCCAACCTGGATCTCGTGATCGGCCTCACTCCCGAAGACTAACCCAAGGCCGGACGCAGAGAGCGTTAACCCGGCTCCCCGACTACTTCTCCTTCAAGGACGCAAGATACTCGATCAAGGCGGCAAACTCCTCCGTCGTCATTCCGCCGACCAGTCCCACCGGCATCATCGAGAAGCTCAGCTGCTTGCGCGACTTGATCTCGCTGGCTTTGACCTTGCTCACCATCCCGGCGATATCGCGCACCTCGACCATCCCATCCTGTTCCTGGGTGATAAACCCGGTGTAGCTCTTCCGATTCCTGGTTTTCAGCATCACGGTCTGGAATCCCGGAGCCACCACCGCGCCCGGCTCGAGCACCGATTGAATCAAGTAGTCTCGCGTGAACTTCGTTCCCGCTGAGCCAAGATACGGCCCCTTCTGCACTTCCTTCAAGTCGACTGCGTGACAGGTCACACAAGCCGCTCGCGTGAAGAGCTCCTTTCCCAGTGAAACATCTCCTTTGGCACTCATCGCAATCTCGCGCCACCGCGCCACCCCGATGGATCACCACCCGCCCGTCGGTCCCCTTCGTGCCTTCCATCCCGAAATCGCCCACCGCGATGTAGAGCCAGCCATCGATGCCCATCCGACATCCGTTGGTGGTGTGGTCCGATCCACGGGGATGCCGCAGCCCAAATCCGATGTTTTCCAGGAGCACCTTGTGTTCATCCGCCACCCCATCACCCGTCGTATCCCGAAACGAACTCAGGAAAGGGGGATGAATCAGATAAAGCGTGTCCCCCACAAAGTGACCGCCCCGGGGACTGTCCACACTCGCCACAAAATCGACAAACTGGTCCGCTTTGCCATCCCCATCCGTGTCCCGGCAGGAGACGATTTTCCCCATCTTGGGCAACTTGCCGAGCGATCCATTGTGGTCCACCGAGACATACACCGTCCCGTCGCTCGCCGCGGTGAGCGCCGTCGGGTAATCGACCTCGAAGGGCTCCGCGAAGGTGTTCATTTCGAATCCTTCCGGGAGAGCAAAAGCCAGCGGCGTGCTGCACAGGGCCGTGAAAATAGGGCGCACATTCATCAGGTGGGGCTCCCATATGGCGGGAGGAAGCGGATTATTAGCCCGGAAATCACGCACACAAGCCAATCCGACCCGAATGGGGGAGCCTTCTTGAGCACAAAGGCTTGAAACCGAAATCCGAAACCGCCACCCCTCTCGCGTGAGCGCGCCAATCACCAAAGCATTTCTTCTCGGAGCGGGACTGGGAACCAGGCTCCGCCCGCTCACCGAGGCCCTCCCCAAACCGCTCATTCCCGTCTTCCACCGGCCGCTCATTCACCACGCTCTCGATCACTGTCTCGCTGCGGGAATCAAGGAGTTCGCAATCAACACCCACCACCTCCCCGAAAAGTGGGACGAACTCTTCCCCACCGGCGAGTATCGCGGCGCCCCCCTCACCTTCTTCCACGAACCAACTCTCCTCGAAACCGGCGGCGGAATCAAAAATATCGAAGACTGGATCGGGGAGGACTCCATCCTGGTCTACAACGGCGACATCCTGACCACTCTCGACCTCGACCGCCTTCTCGCCACCCACACCAACTTGGATCGCAGCGTAACCCTTGCGATCCGCTCCACCGGACACGCCCTACACATTGCCGTGCATGACGAACAGGTGACCGACATCCACCAATTGCTCGAGGTCGCCCCCGGAACGCATCAATTCACCGGACTCTATTGCATCGATCCCGGCTTCCTGAGTCGCATTCCACCACACGAAAAAATTTCCGTCATCCCCGCCTTCTTGGAGCTTGCTCGCGAACAACTTCTCGGAGCCTCCATTCGCGACGAGGGCATCTGGCTTGACCTTGGAAGCCGCGAATCCTACCTCACCGCTCACCTCCAACAAGGCCTCGGCGGTGCCCTCCACCCCGAAGCCCACCTCCACTCCACCGCCATGGTGGAGGCCTCGGCGGTCGGCCCCGGAGCCTCCATCGGTGCCGATGCAGCGGTTCTGAACACGATTCTCTGGCCAAATGCGCAAGTTGAGAGCGGTGCGCAATTGACAAACTGCATCGTCTACACGTCCATCCCAGTCTCTGGCACGCATCACAACGCTGACCTCTAGATTTTCCCGCGACCCGGCCGCCCAACCCCAACCCCAACCCTGACAACCGAACACCGTCACCATGGCTGCTGACACTCTCCTCACCGCCGTCCGCGCGCACCTCAAACTCGACCCGGGCCACTCAGTCATCCTCGAGCCCATCAAGCGTGGCGCCTCTGGGCGGACCATCGTCCGCCTCAAGGCTGAAGGTCACCCCTCCTTCATCGGGATTCACTACACCCTCGATCGGAAAGACAACCGCTACTTTCTTCCGGTCGCGCGCTTTCTCAAGAAGGCCAAGCTCAACGTGCCCGAAGTCCTCTATGACAATCCGGGGCGCAACATTGCCCTCGTCGAGGACCTCGGCGAAGTGGACCTCCTCTCCATCGCCGACCAGCCTTGGGAGGAACGTGAACCCTACTACCGCTCCGCGCTCGAACAACTCGACCGCCTCTTCTACACCCGCCCACCCAAGGATCTCGAACTCTCGCCCGCCTTTGGCGCGGAAACCTACGAGTGGGAACAGGAATACTTCATCGACAACTTCGTTGAAACTCACCTCGGCCTGGACGGGACCGCCATGCGCTCCGACCAACACCTCATCAAGCTCCGCGAAAATCTCGGGGCCTCCCACCGAAATCTCATCCACCGCGACTTCCAATCGCAGAACATCATCCTCCATGAGGGCAACGCTTGGATCATCGACTTCCAGGGGCTGCGTCTCGGCCGTCAGGAGTACGACCTCGCCTCCTTGATCTACGATCCCTACCTGAATCACTCCGAGGAAGAGCACGAAAAACTCCTCGCCATCTGGGAGGACATTTCCGAAGAGCGCCCTGTCCCCGAACTCCTCCGCGACTGCGCCATCCAACGCCTCATGCAGGCCCTCGGCGCCTACGCCAATATCCTCCACAATCAGACAATCGACTGGTATGCCCAACACATCCCGACCGGCGCCAGGCTTCTCCTGACCCAGATCGAAGGCACCCAATATGAACCCTCTCTTCGCCCCATCCTGGAGAAAGCCCTCGAGGACGACTAAGCGGACTTGCGGGGCCAGGATCCAGACGCTCAAACCCTGATCTCCCGGCCTTTTTTCACCGCCCACTGCTTCCACACATGACTCCCTGGCTCGTTCGCATCATCCTCGCCGTCCTCGCTCTCGAGGCTGGCGTCTGCGTGGCGTTTCTGGCCGATGACTGGGACCCGCTCCGCAAGAAGGAAGAGATCTTCTTCGAGACCGTCCTCAGCAAAACCCGCTCCGGACAGGATTTTGTTCTCGATAAATCGCAGCCTATCTCTCGCGTGCACCTCGTCCGCCCTCTGAAGGAAGGCGCGGTGCAGCCCTACTTTCACATCCCGGTTGACGAAAAATCCACCGAAGTGCTCGAATCGTACCCGCCCTCGCCCACTGATTGGCACGCCCTCCTCAAGCACATGCACGAAGTGGGCTGCAAAATCGCCGCCATCGAACAACCGATGTCCTGGGAAGGGGATGATCTCTATCATTGGGGGCGTCTCGCGAGCCTCGATCGATCCCTCGCCCTCTACGAAACCGCCGTCCTCACCGTCGATCTGCAACGCCTCCCCAAGCATGAGGCGATCCCCGAATACCTTCGCCGCACTGCGATCCCCCTCTCAAACGTCAATGGAGAACTCGGCTCCTTGGTCCGCGTCAACCGAGTCCTGCATGCCCCCTCCGCCACCGCAGCCCAAAACATTCGCTTCTCCTTCCGCGTTCAGGAGAGCGCCGAAGGAGTCGCACCCCAATTTGTGCGTTGGGATGACTATCTCATCCCCTCCTTCCCCCTCGCCGTCGCAATGGCCCACTACAAAATTCCTCCCGATCGCGTGAAGATCGAGCTCGGCCGTCACATCCGCCTCGGCGATGGCCCCATCATCCCAATTGACGAGATTGGGCAACTTCAGATGAAGCTCGTCGAACGCCCCCAACGGGCAGAGATCTCGGCCGAGATCGCAGTTCTCAAAAGCGAGATTCCGCAGACCAGGATTTCCGGGGGCTCTACCATTCCCCGCTGTGCGCTCTTCACCAATGCGGGCGCGGATAATCCCTCTCCATGGGACAGCCACAACCACCTCCAGAAAATCATCAGCTCCTTCGATGTCCTCCCCCGACCCGACGGTACCGAACTTCACCATCGCCTCACCATTGCTGGAGAAATTGCCCTCCTTGGCCTCATCGCCATCACGGCAGCTTTCCTTGCCAGCATTCCAAAACTCCTGCGAAATTTCTCTTTTCTCATTCTCACTCTCCTTCTCCCCGCCCTCCTCGTTGCTCTCTTCGTGGGCTCTCACAAGTGGACCCCCTTCGCCCCCGTCCTCGCCACCATCCTCGTCGGCTGGATCCTCGCCACCCGCATGGCACGCCATCTCCCCTCTCCAAAAGTGGCGAGGACCGAGTGCTAAACCTGCGAACCTAAGAACATCCGTTTTCCTGCCTCCCTCCCACCGTGACCTCCAAGGACAAAGCCGCCATCCTGACCGAAGCCCTGCCCTATCTACAGCGCTTCCGTGGAAAGACCTTTCTCATCAAGGTCGGCGGCTCCGCCATGGACAACGAGGAACTCCTCAGCACCCTCATGCGCGACATCGTCTTCCTCGAAGTCGCCGGCATCAATCCCATCCTCGTCCACGGTGGCGGCAAGGCGATCTCCGCCGCCATGAAGGACGCGGGTCTCGAAGCCAGGTTCATCGACGGCTTTCGAGTCACCAGTCCCGAAGCGGTTGCCATCGTCGAGGAGACTCTCGGCCACACCATCAACCCCCACCTCGTAGATCTCATCAACCAACACGGTGGGCGCGCCACCGGAATTCCCGGTAGGGGCGTCTTTCAAGCCCATCGTATTCAAGGCTCCACCGAGGGCGGACGTGCCGTCGAGATCGGCCGCGTGGGCGAGGTCGCCAGTTGCCACTCCGACGATATCCTCTCCGCCATTTCCTCCGAAATTGTCCCCGTCGTTTCCCCCCTCGGGTCCGAGGTCGGCACCGGCAAGACCCTCAACATCAACGCGGACCTCGCCGCCGCCGCCCTCGCCAGCACTCTCAAACCCGCCAAGCTGGTCTACGTCTCCGATGTCCCCGGGCTCCTCGCCGACCCCTCGGATCCCAGCTCTCTCATTCCCACCGTCACTCCGGATCAAGCCGCCGGCATGATCGATTCCGGGGTCATCTCCGGGGGCATGATCCCCAAGATCCGCTCCGCCCTCGAGGCCCTTTACGCCGGGGTCGAGAAGGTTCACTTCATCGACGGCCGAGTCCCCCACACCCTGCTGTTAGAGATCTTCACCGAGCAAGGGATCGGCACCCAGATCCGAAAGTAAGGGAAGCGGCGCTCCCAGGGAGTGTTCGCGAAACCGGCTGGCAAGGGTAGGCCGGCGCCGCCGGGGACCCCGCCAGGGAAAGAGAAGCGTGATTCCCGCAATTGACAAGCCGCCTCTCTTCCCACACAAGCCCCCCGTTCATGAACGCAATCTCTCTCAAAGCCATCGCGTGGCGAGCTATCCGGCCAATCCGGATTAGTCCTGCCTTCGCGTGATGTGAGATTGTTTCTTCAAAACAACCACCATCCCCCCGGAGGCCGTCTGATTCGCCCCGGGGGTTTTTGTTTTTTGAGGAAACCCTCTCCTCCTCGGAAGTCACCGGCGCCCTGCTCACCCTCCCTGCGACCTGGAAGGTTCTACGCATTCCCACTCCCACCACAGACCCAATTTACCCCCCCTAACCACCCCTCTCAAATCCGAAATTTGATCCTCCCACTTGACTTTCGACCTTCGACCTTACGACCTTCCCACTTCCCTCTCATGACCACCGCAGAAAAATTTGCCAAATACGTCCTCCCTACCTACGCCCAGTTTGCCGTCGCACCGGTGGGGGGCCAGGGCACCTTGCTCTGGGATGCCGAGGGCAATCGTTACCTCGATTTCTGCTCGGGCCTCGCAACCTGCACCCTCGGTCATGGAAGCAACGCCCTCTCCAAGGCCGTCACCAAGCAAGCCGCCGAACTGATCCATTGTTCGAATCTCTACCAAATCAACAAGCAGGCAGAGCTCGCAGAGTGCCTCGTGGAGGAATGCCTGCAACTTCCTGGCAAGGTCTTCTTCGGAAACTCCGGCGCGGAATCCAACGATGGCCTCATCAAGCTTGCCCGCCGCTTTGGTCACGCTCGTCCCGATCAGAATGGAAACGCGCGCTACGAAGTCCTCACCTTCAAAAACTCCTTCCACGGCCGCACCCTCGGCTCCCTCGCCGCCACCGGGCAGGCCAAGGTGCAGGAAGGATTTGACCCGCTCCTCCCCGGCTTTCGCCATCTCGAATTCAACGATCCTGATGAACTTGCCGCTGCGATCCGCCCCGAAACCGCCGCCATCCTATTGGAGCCCATTCAGGGCGAAGGCGGCATCCGCCTCGCCGAACGCGACTTTCTCCTCGCCGTCCAGCGCGTCTGCAAGGAGAACGACTTGCTCCTCCTTCTCGACGAGATCCAGTGCGGACTCGGACGCGTCGGGGGCATGACTTGCTGGCGCAGAATCGCCCCGGAACTCAAACCCGATGGCGTCTCCTGGGCCAAGGCCTTGGGCGGAGGGTTTCCCATCGGAAGCTTCTGGATTTCCGAACGCACCATCGATGACGACGCCACCCCCTTGTTCAGTGTCCTCGGACCGGGATCACATGGTTCCACCTACGGCGGCAATCCTCTCGCCTGCGCCGCAGCCCTTGCCGTCCTCCGTGAAGTCCTCGACAACGACCTGCCCCACCGCGCCCTCGATCTGGAGGTTCACATCCGCCAAGAGATTTCCTCTTGGAATCACCCCGGCATCACCGAAGTCCGCGGGATGGGTTTGCTCCTCGGAATCGGCTTGCGCGCAACCAATCTAAACATCCCCGATGGCGTCGTGCCCTCCCTTCACTTGTCCCGCAACCTCGCTGCCGCCGGACTTCTCGCTCCGCCCGCTGGTGGAGATACCATCCGACTGCTCCCACCCCTGACCGTCTCAGATTCAGAGGTTAAGGAAGCCCTGGAAGTCTTCAAAGCAGGTCTCGATGCCCTCCTTTGAACGCTGATCGAGAGGCCCGGCTAATCGAATCTTTGCACGTCGGTCATTCGCCGAGTTTGGAATTCAGCAACTCAACCCTGGAATTTCCTCTCCGCGCCTCTTGCATCTTCCTGCATTTTCCTTCAATCTCTCTTCTTCCTTTCCCCCGACTTTCCGATTTCAGACTTCCTAATCCATGGACCACCTACTTTCCATCGAGGCGATGCACCCTCAGAACATCGTCAAGTACATCGACCACGCGGTGACGCTCAAGACCCGCCGCGGCCAGCACGAGGAATTTCCTCTCACCGGCCAAGTCTGGGCTCTCATCTTTTCGAAGTCCTCCACCCGCACCCGGGTCTCCTTCGAAGTGGGCATCCGCGAACTTGGAGGCTCGCCCATTTTCCTCAGCCAGAACGAAATCCACCTCGGCCGCGGCGAGCCGATCAAGGACACCGCTCGCGTGCTGGGCCGCATGGTCCACGGAGCCATCATTCGCACCTACCAGCAGAAGGACGTGGAAGACTTTGCAGCCTACGCGGGCATCCCTACCATCAATGCTCTCACCGATGACGAACACCCCTGTCAGATTCTCGCCGACCTTCTCACCATCCGCGAAAAACTTGGGGGCTGGGACGGAAAAAAGATCGCCTTCGTCGGCGATGGCTACAGCAACATGGCGCGCTCCTGGTGCTGGGCAGCCAAGCATCTCGGCTTCGAGTTCGTTCTCGCCTCCCCCCCCGAGTATCAACCGCCTGCCGAATTCCTCTCCAAACTCGGTGGCGCCAACATCACTGTCACGTCCAATCCAAAGCATGCCGTCGCGGGTGCCCACGTCGTCAACACCGATGTCTGGCTTTCCATGGGCCAGGAAGGCGAGACCGAAAAGGAAGCGACCTTCGGTCCCTACCAGATCAACGCGCAACTTCTCCGGGAGGCCGCCTCCGGGCACATCGTCCTTCACTGCCTGCCCGCCTACCGCGGCAAGGAGATCACCGAAGATGTTCTTGAACAGCATTCCGACACCATCTTCCAGCAAGCGGAAAACCGGCTTCACATCCAAAAGGGAATCATGGCCCGCATGGTGAAGCATCGGATCATCTAGAGTGTGTTCATAAAAGTGGGTGAGGGGCGACGAAAGCAATCTTTCCGGCTGGCAAGGCGCGACGAGAGAGTGAGGCCGGACCAATCATCGAGGCGCTCCAGCTCCCCGAAGGATTCCACCCCCTGTGTCCAGTATTCGTTGGTCGAATGGGACTCTTTGTAGAGTTTGGCCATCCGCTGATACCCCACCAACCCTCCCGCCAGGATGAGCAGGTAAAAGGCCTCCATAATGATATAGCAATGATGCCACTTGGCCACCCGATTGTCCGATCGAGGATCGATAAGAGGCTTTCGAGCAAAGGCGCTCATCGCTGCCATCATAACCAATTAATACAGTTATGTCATATCATTACATGGAGATATGTTTTACAGTCGTCAAAAATAGGTGAACGAATGCCCCTCACCTAAGTCTCTTGGCAGGAGACGATGATCAAGCAACCCCAGCAGGAATGACGCCAGAATTTATCATCCCTCCCGCTCTGCTCCCCGATTCCGATCCCAAAGGAATCCTCGCTCGGAGGGCGGGGAATCCAGATTGAGCGATCCCGCGCATTCACAGCGCCAGGTCACCGCTCTACTTGAGGACGCACTGGCGATTGACCATCTCAGCAAGCGCCGCGAGGTTGAGGTCGGTTCCCTTCGGAGGAAACTTGTTCTCCAGAATAAACCAATCTTCCGTGAAACTCGCGCTGGTGTTGGGTGCCATCTCATTCGCTGGCCCGATTGGCTCCAGCTCGACGGTCGGAATCTTCGACTGCTTGGGATACCAAACCGAAGTGTTGAAGGCCGCCACCTCGCTGTAGGGGCGATCCTTCGGCGTTTCGTAGACCTTCACAAAAGCAACGTCCTCCGGAAGCTGGTAAGCCATCCAACCATTGGAATCCAAACCCAGTTTGGGATGGGCCGGTGGTCCGAGAATCTCCAAGAAATTCCCACGGCGGCGGACCATGGAATCCTCCGGTTGGAGATTGATCAGATTTCGCGCGGGATACATCACATAGCCCTTGGGCAATCGAGCCGGCATTTCATCGATGGGAATGACCACAATCCCGCCCCCCTTCGCAAAAGTCCGGCTCCAGTGACACCAGCGCACGTTCTCGCCTGAGAGGTTCATGATGATCTGCTTGCAGGACAGGTGAGAAGAGTCCTTCGCGAGGGTAAACTGCCGGGTCAACATCACCCCTGTGGCCTTGTCCACCTGACTTACCATCCGGGCTGCGCGGGGACCGGTGATCTCCGCTCCCCACTCACCCGACCAGAGCGCTTCATGGCGGGGAATGATGTACTCGGGACCTATGTCGAAGCGCCCCGCGCTCGTGAATTTCCTACCCTTGGCCTTTTCCGTGCCCCACTCCGCTTCCCGCGGATCGAGATAAAGCACGTCCTTCCCCTTGAACTCGTATTTCAGGACCCGCCCTCCGCTGTGAGGCCCCAGGATCACCGTCGTGGTGCCATTGGAGAGCTCAATACATTCGGGATAGTTCAGGAATTTCACCCTCTTGGCACCCTCTTCTCCAAGGGCTGGAGCCACCAGGGCGAGGAGGAGGAGCATGGTTCTCATCCTGCTACCCAATCCCCATTCCCACCCTCCGACAACTCGATTCCCGATTCCAATTGGGTCATTTCCCTCCCATGTCATCGCCCAATCCTTCCTTTTTCCGTGCTATCAGGCTAGAATCACGCTTTCTTCCCCCCGCTGCCGTAGAGGTGCCATCCCCCAATATGTCCATCGAGCATACTAGGAATTTTTCCATCATCGCCCACATCGATCACGGAAAGACCACCCTCTCGGACCGCCTTCTGGAGACCACTCAGACGATCACAGTGCGCGAGATGCAGGACCAACTCCTCGACTCGATGGATCTCGAGCGCGAGCGCGGAATCACGATCAAGTCGCACCCGGTCACGATGTATTACAATTCCCAGGCCGGGCAACGCATCAAGCTCAACCTTCTCGACACTCCCGGCCACGTGGACTTCTCCTACGAAGTCTCGCGGAGTCTCGCCGCCTGTGAAGGCGCCCTCCTCCTCATCGATGCCGCTCAGGGAGTGGAAGCCCAGACCGTCGCGAATGTCCACCTCGCGATGGAGCAAGACCTCGTCATCATTCCGGTCATCAACAAAATCGACCTTCCCGCTGCCGACGTGGACAAATGTCGCAAGCAACTGGAGGACATCCTCGCCATTCCAGGAGAGGACGCCATCCCTGCTTCCGCGAAGGAAGGGATCGGCATCGCAGAGATTCTTGAAGCGGTGATCAGTCGCATTCCCGCCCCCTCCGAGGATGAGGACCAATTGCTGCGGGCCTCTGTTTTTGATTCGATCTACGATTCCTTCCGCGGCGTGGTCTCCTATGTCCGAGTCATGTCGGGCTCCCTGCAACGGGGCACACGCATCAAGCTTTTCGCCACCGAGAAAACCTACGAGGTCAAGGAAGTGGGACACTTCACGCCCAAGATGAGTAAGGAGGACCTCCTCAGCGCGGGCGATGTGGGCTACGTCATCGCCAACATGAAGTCGGCGAGCGAAGTCAAGATCGGCGACACCATCACCAACTCCACCCACCCGTGCCCCAAGGCCCTTCCCGGCTTCAAGGAGATCCAACCCTTGGTCTTCTCCGGGATCTACCCGGTCGATTCCTCCGACTACGAAGGACTCAAGGGTGCGATGGGCAAGCTTCAGATCAATGACGCCGCTTTCACCTTTCAGCAGGAGTCATCCGCCGCTCTCGGCTTCGGCTTCCGCTGTGGATTCCTCGGCCTCCTTCACATGGAGATCGTGCAGGAGCGCCTGCGCCGCGAGTTCAACATGGACGTCATTTCGACTTATCCGTCCGTGATTTTCGAGGTCACCAAGACCAATGGCGAGGACATCCTCGTCGACAATCCCTGCCTCCTTCCCGACATCTCCGAGATCTCCGAGATTCGCGAACCCATGGTCAAGGTCTACATCATGATCCCCTCCGAATTCATCGGCGACATGATGTCCCTCGTAATGGAAAAGCGAGGCACCCTCGATCACACCGAGACTGTCGACGAATCGCGCGTGATGCTTCACTGTGTGTTGCCCCTCTCCGAGATCCTCGTCGACTTCAATGACCGGCTCAAGTCCGGCACACGTGGTTACGGGTCAATGGACTACGAGCACCACGGCTACCAGCCGGCCAACCTCGTCAAGATGGACATGCTCATCGCCGGGGAACCCGTGGATGCATTCTCAACCATCGTGCACCGGGACAAGGCCGAAGGATACGGGCGCCGCCTCGCGGAAAAACTCAAGGACGTCATTCCTCAACAACTCTTCACCGTCGCCATCCAAGCGGTCCTCGGAGGAAAAATCATCGCGCGCTCCACCATCACGGCCATGCGCAAAAACGTGACCGCCAAATGTTATGGCGGCGACATCTCCCGCAAGCGCAAGCTCCTCGAGAAGCAGAAAAAGGGCAAGGCGAAGATGAAGGCCATCGGTAAGGTCAACATCCCGCAGGACGCCTTTATCCGGGTCTTGAAAAGCGGGGACTAGCCAAGTCCCCTCTCAGGAACGTTCGCCCCCCTGCCCCAAGCGCTCCCGCCCTCACCTCACCCTCACGGAGGGCCGCAGATCCCGGGACCTTCGGGATCATCCTCGCCAACTTGACTCCGGGGCGATTCGCGCCTTCCACGGGCTCTTCCCCTTGCACCAGGACCATCCCCGTGCTAGCTAGCCCGGCCTTGCTGAAGTTCCTTACCCCTGCCCTTTCCCTCCTCCTTCTGGTCTCTGCTCCGGCCCAGCCCGCCGCGCCACCGAATACCAAGGCCGACCCCACGGTCGAAGATCACCTGATGGCGGCCGCTGAGTCCTCGCACGAGGCTCTCATCTCCTTTGAAGTCTCCCGCCCGGGTCTCGCCGCCGATGAACTCATCACTTACCGCGGATTTTTCATCTCCAGCGACGGTCTGGCGGTGGCACCGTTGCAAGCCTTCGAAACAGGACGCTTCACCGCCAAGCTCGAGCTCGACGGCAGCCCGGTCGCAATCCCGGGATTGATCGCAGTAAACCATGACTACGGCATGGCGATCATCCGCACCGATCAACGGCCCACCAAGTTTCTCGTCCTGGCCCCCATCGACAGCGCGCTTGGGGAGCGGGTGGCCATTCTCCGTGCGAAGAAAAATGGCGGCACCATCACCGCTCCCATTCTGGCCATTCGCAAAGCTCCCATCCCACGATCCCAGAAGTACCTCAAGATCCTCAGCGTGGGGGCCAACTTGGGCGCACACGGCATCCTGTATGTCCCCGCGGGCACTCCGATCTTCAATGCCAAGGGCTTGGTCACCGGTTGCCTCTATCCCCCCTCCATCAATGCCCGGCAACGATTTCTCTTTGCCGCCCCGGCCTCCACCATCGCCCGGCAGGTCCCTACAAACCCAAAGGCCGCAGCCATCATTCCCTTTCCCCTTCCGGCCAGCCTCCAGCCTGCCGATCCTCTCGCCCTCGATGCTTCCTACCTGCTCGGGCGCTCGGCCCAAATGAGGGGGGAGCTCGTGGAAGCAGAACGCCTCTTGCGCCGCGCGCTCGCCCGCCAACCCAAGAGTGCCGCAGGATGGCAACGTCTTGGCTACATCTTGCGCGACCGCAAACACGATCAAGAGGCCATGGAGGCCTTTCAAAAGGCCGTCGCCCACGGAAATCAGCTCGGCACCTTCCTGCTCAACCAGGCAGATCAGTACACCCTCATGGGTAAGCTCGACAAGGCTACCGAGTTCCTCAAGACCGCCTGCGAAAATGCTCCCTTCGACTACGACCTCCACCGCGCCTACGCCATCGCGCTCCGCGCCAAGAAAGACAACCTCGGCGCCGAAAAACACCTGCGCATCGCCACCACCCTCGCCCCCGAGGCCCTCCTTTCCTGGAATCTCCTCTCCCAATGTCTGGCCGCCCAAGCAAAGTGGGACGACGAAAAAATCGCCTCCAACAGGATTTTCGAGCTCGAAGGCCTCTACCGACCAAGATGATCACCGCCACGGAATCCTCGCACCGCTCTTCCGCACCGAAAAATCCGTGTATTCCTCGAAATCTGTGATCTTCTCTCCCCCGGCTCCGCCCTGCTCCACAGGGACAAGCCCACCGCTCTCCCGCAAACAGCCGCTCCCCGGCACCCGATAACCGACTACTGCCCCACATGTTTGCTCCCCGCTGGAAGAAAGAAGCCAAGCTCCTCCACAAAGGCGCCAAGAAGTTTCTCAACTACAAGAGGGACCTTCTTGAAGACGAGAAGGTGACTCAGATCGAAAGCGCCCGCACTGAACTCCACAAGGCCATCAAGGCCAGCGATCAGGAGGGGGTCAAAGCCGCCGAGAAACTTGTCACGCAGGCCTGTGAACGCGCCCTCCCACGATACCGCCGCCCCAATGCGATCGAGGAAAACATCGAGGTCTTCTTTGTGGCGATCGTGATTGCGCTCGGCATTCGAGCCTATTTCCTACAACCCTTCCGCATCCCCACCGGCTCCATGCAACCGACCCTCAACGGGATCGTCGGAAAGAAAATGGACAAGGAGGAGTTTCCCTCCTGGATCGGGCAAGGATTTGACGCGGTCTTCAAGGGCCGTAAATACTTCCACAAGGAGATCACGCGCGACCGCTACTTCCGCGGTGATCCGGGTGAGGCCATCATCCAGCGCCAACGATGGCAGTTCTTCACCGTCACCTACCTTCACTTCACCGATGGCACCTTCAAGGTGGGCGCACCCAAGAGCGTCGTCTGGGACGTGCTCGGGTTGAAGGATGCCATCAAGATCAAACAGGATCCCCAGACCGGGCAGAGGCGCTACTATGTGCCCGCCGGGACCGTGCTCTCCGGAAGCACCACCAGCGGTGACCTCGTCCTGGTGGACAAGATCTCCTACAATTTCCGCCGTCCGAAACGCGGGGAAGTCTTCGTCTTCGACACCCGCGGCATCGAAGGCATCAAGAACCGCTCCGACTCTCCCCAGGGGGCAGGCTCACACTATATCAAACGCCTCGTCGGAGTGCCTGGAGACTCCCTCAAAATCGTGGGCAGCGACCTCTATATCGACGGTGATCCCGCCAAGGAAAAAAGCCTCCAACTGGTCATGCGACACGAGGGACGCTTCGAGGGAAACCCGGGATACGAATTCGCCCGCGGCGGCGGCCGACACGACCGGGAACCCCGTTGGATTGATGATCCCTCGGATGTCGTGAACCTCCGAACGAGAACTGAACTGCTCGAGGTGAAGAAAAACAATATCGAAGCTCAACTCTACCAGGAGTACTTTGCCATGGGCGACAATACCGACGACTCGCTGGACTCCCGCTATTGGGGACCCGTCAAAGAATACAACCTGGTCGGTCCCGCCCTCCTTTCGCTCTGGCCCTTTACTTCCGGCCACTGGGGTTTCGTCAGGTAAGCGACGAGGTCACACAGTATGAGCGATGCCGCCGATATCACTCGCCTGGCGAAATCGAATCTCACCTTCGCCTTCGCCTGCGTGCCCAAGGAGCGCCGGGCAGACCTCAATTCGTTCTACGCCTTTTGCCGCGTTATTGATGACATTGCCGACGACCTGGGCAAGTCCAAGGGAGAACGACAGGCCGGCCTGAACGCTTGGAAAGAGGCTCTTTCGCGCACCGACAATCCCCCCGAGAGTCTTCAGGCAGAAGTGGTCGCCATGCGGGAGCGCTATCAGGTCGATCCCGAGCTTCTTCTTCTTATCATTCGCGGTTGCGAATCCGACCTCGTCCCGCAGCGCTTCGGGACTTGGCAAGATCTCCAGCGATACTGTTACCAGGTGGCCTCAGCGGTCGGTCTCGTCCTGGTTCCCCTCCTTGGTGGGAGTAAGCAGGCCGAGGCCTACTCGATCTCTCTCGGCTACTGCCTGCAACTCACCAACATCATGCGGGATGTCGGGGAGGACCTCTCTAACAGCGGCCGCATTTACCTCCCCCTCGCCGACCTGAACCGATTTCAGTACACCGAGCGCGATCTCATCGGACGGGTTTACGACGGCCGCTTTCTCGCTCTCATGAAGTTTCAAGCCGAACGAGCGAAAGGCCTCTACCAGGAGTGCGTCGATCATCTGCCGCCCGGCGATCGGCGCGCGATGCGCGCCACCGAAATCATGCGCAGGATCTACCACGCGCTCCTGGTCAAAATGGAGAAGGATCAATTCCAGGTCTTCGATCGGCGCTATCGCATCTCTAAGTTGCAAAAAATCAGCCTCTTGCTCCGCGAGATGATCCGCTAAAAAAAGCAATTTAAGGTAGCGCCTGAAAGTAGTCGACTCTATCCTTTGAGGGTCCAAACTATTCAGTCCGTTGCCAGACTCGAGCCATGACCTCAACAACCAAACTATTCCGCCCCGCCGTGACCGCCCTGGCCGCGGCCTCGCTTGTGTCTTTCTCCTCCTGCACGCCCTACCAAGCCCAGGGTGCCGGGGTGGGAGCCCTCGCCGGGGGCGCGATTGGCGCCCTCGCTGGTGACGATCGTGGCGACGTCCTCAAGGGAGCCGCCCTCGGAGCAGCCGCCGGAGCTGGCGCCGCCGCGCTCAAGGAGCAACACGACAAAAAGAAAGAGAGTCAAAAACCTTCCCGGCCCAAAACCAGTAGACATCATCCCACGGGATACAAGACGCAGGATCCCTTCCAGATCATCAGCCCCTTTAAGCCGAACAACCTGATCGACATCAGCAAGAATCCCAAGACCGGCCAACCCTTCGCCAGTGGCGACTACGCGAAGGATCCCAGCAACGGCCAGATCTTCCGCATTCCCTGAGAGCGTTCGGACCTCAATCGTCTTCCCTCTCAGAGGCTCTGCTCAGGCAGGGCCTCTTTTCTGCCCCCTGTCCTCCCTCCGCTCTTCAACTGCTCCCCCTTAAAATGGCAACCGGGAAGAGGGCTAACCTGCTTCCCGGGCTACCGATGTCCCTGTCCTGTATCTGTCCGGTCCTTGACGATCCTCCCTCGGGCGCATGCACATCTTTCTAATTTTTTTCTCTGACGTCCCGCCACGGCTTGTCTCGGCCTGGCCCGCCGCGCGGAAGAAGTCGGATCCTACTGCTCGCCCCTCTCCTCCTTCTGCAGATCGATCCGGTCCGCGAGATTCCGGGCCTTCACCTTGTGGTTCCTCTTGGCCCGGCGTTCGGTCGTCATCTGTCGCTTTTTCCGTCTCTTGTTCAGGGCTTCGATCTCCTCTTCCAACTTGAGATAGCTTTCATAGCGCTCCGGATCCAGGGCCCCGTTCTCCACCGCCGCGCGAATGGCGCAACCCGCATCCGTCTGATGCTTGCAATCCGTGAAGCGACACTGTTGCCCAAGCCCTTCAATCTCTGAAAAGCTCTCCCGCAGTGTTGCTTCGTCGGTCCACATCTGAATCTCACGGACGCCCGGATTGTCGATGAGCATTCCTCCATCGGGCAACACAATCAGTTCCCGCGCGGTGGTGGTATGACGCCCGCGACCAGTCACCTCATTGACCTCGCTCGTATCCAGCCACTCGCCACCCAGAAGTTGATTCACCAGCGTGGATTTCCCCACCCCGCTTGAGCCCACCAGGGTGATGGTCGTTCCCCGTTGCAAATAGCTCTTGGCCACCTTCAGACCCTCCTGATCGACCGCACTGGTCACAAATACTTCCGCGGAGTCGCTGAGGGTTCGCAGCTCCTCCGCAACAGCCTCACAATGCTCCGCCGGAAAGAGATCGGCCTTGTTCAGCAGGACCACCGGTTTTGCCCCGCAACGATCAATCAAGGTCAGGTATCGCTCGATGCGCCGCGGATTGTAATCGGAGCCGGGGTCGGTCACCACCACCACGACATCCACATTGGCGGCGATGACCTGTTCCTCCGCACTCTTCCCCGGAACCTTGCGCGAAAACTTCGATTGCCGTGGCAACCTCGCCCGAATGATCACCTCGTCGCCCTCTCGGCCGCGATCCAGGGCAACCCAATCACCCACCGCCGGCAATTCGGCATCCGTCTCCGCCTCATGCCACAACTTCCCCCCCAGGACACAATCGAGATCTTCGCCGCCATCCAACAATGCACTGAAATTGATCTTGGTCTCACGGATCAATCTCCCAGGCAGGTAGCCCTTCTCCGCGTATGGGGGAAACTCTCCAGCAAAAAACTGATTCCAGCCTAGGTCTTCGAGAGTCATGAGTCTTGAGGTTCGTCCGAAACGCTCCCACTGGAAACCGAAATCTTCTCTCCAAAAATTTCGCGTGCATTTGCGCCCATTCGCGGTTTCAACCGCTCCTGTGCGTGCCCTCGTAAAATCCCGCCCCGAACCCGGCCTGGAACTCCTCGACGTTCCTGTGCCCGAGATCGGCCCCATGGATGTCCTCATTCGGATTTCCAAGACCGCAATCTGCGGAACCGACCTCCACATCTGGAACTGGGACCCGTGGGCGCAGAAAACAATTCCCGTGCCCATGACGGTGGGCCACGAATTTTGCGGCTATATCGAACAGGTCGGCTCGGGCGTGACCGACCTCGCCCCCGGCGACTATGTTTCCGGCGAAGGCCATCTCGTTTGTGGACGGTGCCGCAATTGTCTCGCCGGCCGACGTCATCTCTGTCCCAACACGGAAGGGGTGGGCGTCAATCGCCCCGGAGCCTTTGCCGAATTTCTCTCCCTCCCCTACCGCAACGTCTACAAACTCGATCCCGCCATCTCCGAGAATCTGGCCGCTACCTTCGATCCGCTGGGCAATGCGGTACACACCGCGCTCTCCTGGGATCTGGTGGCCGAGGATGTCCTCATCACTGGCGCGGGACCAATCGGTTGCATGGCCGCCGCAGTTTGCAAGTTCGCCGGTGCGCGCCATGTCGTCGTCACCGACGTGAATCCCTACCGTCTCAAGCTCGCCAAACAGTTGGGCGCGACCCGCGTGGTCAATGTCGCCAAAGAGTCCCTCGCCGCAGTCAAAGACGAGCTCGAGATGAAGGAGGGCTTCGACGTGGGTCTTGAGATGTCGGGCCATCCCTCCGGCCTTCAGGACATTCTCACCCACTCTTCCCACGGCGCCAAAGTTTCTCTCCTCGGGATTTTTCCTGAGCGTCTCAAGATCGACTTCGACCTCGTCATTTTCAAGGGGCTCGTCCTCAAAGGGATCTACGGCCGCGAAATGTTTGAGACTTGGTATAAGATGAGTGCCATGGTGCGCGCCGGGCTCGATACCAGCGCCGTCATCACGCACGAGCTTCCCGCCTCCGAATTTGCGCACGCCTTTGAGACCATGCGCTCCGGAAAATCCGGGAAAATCGTCCTCGACTGGTCCTCCTGAGATCGAGTCCCCGGTCTGCGCCTTCGGATCGTGCGCAGCTCTCGACAGGATCGACCGCTCAACAACCCACCCTAACTCACCCAGCTATCCACTTGCTGGCAAGATATCCTGCGAGTTGCTCACAAGCTCCCCGAGTGGTCCGCTTTCTCCTCGCACCTCGTAGTGTCCGAATCCTGAGACAGAGGGCGGGGCAGGGGAGGTCTACAGTCAGCTCGCCAGGCGAAAAATGAAGGCCACTAATTCTACTACCCGTTTACTGCCCTCGTTTTGGTGCGTAATGACGCGGTTTCATGCACATTCCGATGAGCGCCTCAAGCTTCAACCATCATCGCAATTCATTAGCATTAAGCTGTTTTTGCTGGAGGCGGCGGGCGGATTCGAACCGCCGAATAACGGTTTTGCAAACCGTCGCCTTAGGCCACTTGGCTACGCCGCCGTCGCAATGGGGTGTGCTAACTACGCCTCTTGCCCGTAACTGTCAATCGCCCAGTCCGGGCTTGGCCCCGAGCGGGCTCATTCCCCGCAAACTTCTGCGATTGCCAGTCCCAGAGCCTCGCAGGCTTGGGTGATCTCCTCCGGCGCGCTGCACAAGGGGGGCATGAGAACGATGGTGTCCCGGATCGCCCTGGTGAGGAGCCCAAATGCCCGCGCCGCCCTGCACACCCGCGCGCCGATCCGATCCTCCGCCGGAAACCGTTTGCGATCTTCCTGACGCAATTCGATTCCCGCGATCAGGCCGCACTGCCGCACTTCGTAGACCGCCGGATTGCCAATCGCAGCCAGGCCGCATCGCAGGGCGTCGATCCGGGACGGAAGGCGTTCAAGGACGCGCTCCTGGTCAAAGACGTCAAGGCTCGCAAGGGCTGCGGCACAGCCCAGCTGATTCCCGGTATAACTATGCCCATAGTAGAATGTGCGTTCCGCATCCCCGAGGAAGGCCTCGAATACCTTCGCGGTTGTCAGGGTGGCAGCCAACGGCAGGTAGCCTCCGGTCAAGCCTTTCGCCAGGCAGAGAAAATCCGGGATCACATTTTCCTGCTCACAGGCGAACATCGTGCCCGTGCGACCAAAACCCGTCATCACTTCGTCGAGGATCAAGTGCACGTCCTGGGCATCGCACCAAGCACGCAACTCCGCCAATCGTCCCGCCGGCCAGGGACGCATTTCGTTCACACCCTGGATCAGGGGCTCAATCACGACTGCCGCCAAGTCTTCGACTCGTTCCAGGGGAAGGTCCCGCAATTCCTCCATGGAAGCCACGTGAGTAACCGGAAAGCCAAAGCTCCGAAAGCGTTCGAAGAACTGCGACACGCCACCCAGCGAGGATGCACCCATCGTATCTCCGTGATAGCCATTTTCAAAGGCCACGAAACCAGTCTTCTTTTCCTGGCCCGACTGCTGGCGATACTGAATCGCCATCTTCACCGCAGCTTCCACCGCAGTGGACCCATCATCAGAAAAGAAAACCCGCTCCAGTGTTCCCTGAGGGAACAAATCGACCAATCGCTTGGCCAGCTCGGCGGCACGGGGATTGCCCGCACCGAGAAAGGAGGTGTGAGCCACCCGATCCAATTGCGCCCGCACCGCGCCATCGATCACGGGATGCCGGTGGCCGTGAATGTTGGTCCAAATGCTTGAATTGCCATCAAAGTATCTCCGTCCCTCCGAGTCGACGAGCCACGCCCCTTCGCCCCCGACCAGAAGCAGAGGTTCGTCCTCTCCCGCACCCCATTCCGCATGCTGGGTAAAGGGGTGCCAGCAATGAAACCGATCCCACTCCTGCCATCTGGCCGCGTCTTCGCTCACAAACTAATTCTTCGGTTCGCCGTCATCCATATCCTCAAGGAGAACATCGATCTTCTCAAGGAACTTCCAGGGACACCGGCCACGCTGATATTTGCGCCAGAGAACATCTCGCAGCAGGCGCCATTCATGAGCTGAAATTGGATCGTGAGCCTGCCACTCCTCCTCCCCCTTCAACTGCGAGCTGAGGATCCAGGACGAAGCGTGGTGGGAGGCTCGATAAAATCGGACGCCCTCCTCGGTTCGCTCCCGCCAAGTGTGCTGTTGCATACGCCTCTCCCATAGGGTCCCCGGCCCAAATCCCAAGAACAAAACACAGGTTGACCTTTCGCATTTTCCACTTAACCATCGCCCCGTGATCAGGGTGCTGAGAAGCGATGCCACCAAGTTGGTGCTCTACCTCATATCCTGTTTTCTGCTCGCAGCCCTCCTCACGCCTTGGCTCTACAATGCAGGAACGGTCCTCGGTGAACTCACCTTGGAGACCAGCATCAACCCGGCGGTCGATTACGTTGGGGAACATGCTCGCAAGGCCGACTTTCCAGTTTACTTCAAGCGCAGCCTCCTCATCGCTGCCCTGCTCCTCCTCCTGCCCTTGCTCTTCTCCATGAAGCTCAGGCACAAGGCCGCGCCTCTCCGCGATTCGCCCTGGTCGATCTACCTGCCGTCCCGCGCGGTGGCCCAGGCGGAAGGCCAACCACTCCGCAATTCCAAGTGGGGCCCCGTGCAGCTCATCATCGGATTCCTCCTCGCCGCCGGCCTTCTCTTCGGCATGGGTTGGCTCCTCCTTTCCATGGGCTGGTTTACGCTCAAGGATCCCATTCCCTGGGAGAAGGCGTGGGAAAAGTCCGTGGGGCCCTCCGTCACCGCGTCCCTCCTTGAAGAGATCATCTTTCGCGGAGTCTTCCTCGGCATTTGCTTGCGCACCTTTCGCCCGGGCAAGGCGATCATCATGGTCTCCTTGGTCTTTGCAGCCCTCCACTTCCTGCAACCACCTGACGATGTTGCGGTCTTTGTGCGAGGAGAACCGATTCCAGCCGGCGCCATGTTCATCGATCCCGAGAGCAGCATTTCAGGGTTCCGGCTGTTGCAGGCGATCGCGATGCGTTTCCAGGATTTCGAGCTCGTCCTCTTTGAATTTGTCTCCCTCACCGTGGTGGGCCTCATCCTCGCCTACGCCCGCTACGCAACCTCCTCCCTCTGGCTGCCGATCGGGCTGCACTCGGGGTGGATTTTCGCCTACACCTTTTACGGCCGCATCGCGCGGCGCACGCCCGACCTCGAAGACAACCTTCAGTATCTCATTGGGAGTGATCTCAAAGAAGGCGTTGCGCCTCTCGCCACTCTCGCGATCACCGCCTTTCTTGTCTTTCTCTTCACCCGCATGTTCCCCAAGCCTTCAGAGGAGGTTCGCGAGAAGGACTTGGCCTGAGGAGCGGGCCAGTCGTGAAGACTTGCCGGGCCACGGGCCGAGTCCCAGACAACCCAAGTCCCACCGAATCCAAAGACCGGGACCGGAACCACCTCCATCGAAGGAGCCGCTCCTGGATTTTGCATCTTCTTCCCTGAGATTCAATTGCACTTGGCCTCCGGTTTTGAAACCCTTCCTCTCCGATGTCCTTTGCAAGCTGGCTCGATTTCCTCTACCCCCCAGCGTGTGCTCTTTGCCGGGATCCTCTTAGCGAGGGGTGCTATCTCTGCGATGGGTGTCGTGCCGACCTTCCGCGTATCGAGAAGCCATTCTGCATTCAGTGCGGGGAGCACATCGAAGGCTTCGTCCCGGAAGATGTGCTTTGTTCCCAGTGCCGGGGCTGCGAGTTCAGCTTTGAGTTCGCCCGGGCCGCGGGCTCTGCTCACGACCGGGCGCGCGAACTCATGCACACCTACAAGTACGGCCGACAGATCCACCTGCATCGCGAACTCGCCTCCCTCGCCCGCGAAGTCTGGGACGACCCTCGGATCGCCACCCAAACTGATCCCGCCTGGGTCATCGTTCCCGTTCCACTCCATTGGCGTCGACAGCAATGGCGCTGGTTCAATCAGTCCTACGAGATCGCCAAGACCCTGGCACAGATGCAGGGCCTTCGCTTGGAACACCCCCTGCGACGAATCCGCAATACCACCCAGCAATCCCTTCTCAGCCGGGCTGGTCGCTTGGCCAATCTGCGCGGGGCATTTCGTCTCAGCGGCCGCGAACTCCGTCGCAAATCCGTGCAAAATCAACCCGTCTTGTTGCTCGATGATGTTTTCACAACTGGTTCTACAGTAGAGGAATGCGCCCGAATACTGATCCAGGAAGGAGGCGCTGAAAAGGTGGTTGTCCTGACCGTCCTCCGAGGATAATATTTTGCCGCTCTCCGCGCCAACGCCTCCGTAACGAAGACTGCAATTCCTTCCGCTTTCAGAACTTCAAATTTCAGCGCTTTCCCCTATGGGTATCTTTGACAAGCCGAAGCTTCGTCGCGGCAAAAAAAAGAAAACGGACACTGTCCCTGACGATCTTTGGGCCAAGTGTCCCGATTGTGGAGAAATGATCCACACGCTCGATCTCAAACAGAACTACCAAGTCTGCACTCACTGCGATCACCATTTCCTCATGGCCGCGGAGGACCGCATCGGGCTCCTCACCGATCCGGACAGCTTCCAGGAAACGGATCCTGGTCTGTGTTCGGCCAATCCCCTGAGTTTCGGGAAGTATGACGACAAGATCGCCCTCCTCAAGGAGAAGACCAACCTGACCGAGGCGGTCGTCACCGGGCGAGCCACCATCGGACGGCACCCCGTCATGATCGCAGTCATGGACTTCCGGTTCTTCGCCGGCTCCATGGGGTCCGTGGTTGGGGAGAAAATTACCCGCGCCATCGAACTAGCCGTTGCCGAGCAACGCGGAATGATCATTTTCTCTTCCTCCTCGGGTGCACGGATGCAGGAAGGCCTGTTCTCCCTCATGCAGATGGCGAAGACCTGTGGCGCACTTTCCCGGCTACACAATGCCAACCTGCCCTACATTTCCGTCCTCACGCACCCAACCACCGGAGGAGTCACCGCTTCCTTCGCCACCATTGGCGACATCAATCTTGCGGAACCAAAATGCATGATCGGATTTGCGGGACCCCGCGTGGTGAAAGAGACCACTCATCAAGACCTTCCCCCCGGATTCCAAACTGCCGAGTTCATGCTCTCCCACGGCTTGGTCGATGCCATCGTGAAACGGAGATTCCTGAGAGAGCGCATCGTGCAGCTCCTCGGTTACATGATGCCGGAGTGAGGAAGGTCTCCCGTGTTTTGCAACAGGGGAGCGCCCCGCTCCTGCCATCTCCCCCGCCCTGCCCACTGTTTACCAGATCCATCAACGAAGTCCGTTCATCAGTGTGACCTATTCCGTGGCCATCGACTGGCTCTACTCCACCCAGTTCTTCGGTGTCAAGCTGGGCTTGGCGAATCCGAAGAGAATGCTGCGCGAGTACCTCGCCTTCCCGCCGCACCGGACCAAGATCATTCACGTTGCGGGAACCAATGGCAAAGGGTCCACCTGCGCGTTCATCGACTCGGTAGCCCGGGCCGCCGGCACGCGCACCGGTCTCTTTACTTCTCCCCACCTCGTCCGTTACTCCGAGCGCATCCGCGTCGCGGGCATGGAAATCACTGAGGACGAAATCTCCCGACACCTCACCGCCTTGCGCGCGCTGGTGGCAGACTGGGACCCTCATCCCACCTTTTTCGAGATCAGCCTCGCACTCGCGCTCAGACACTTTTCGGAGAGAAACTGCGAACTTGTCATCCTGGAAACAGGAATGGGAGGCCGCCTCGACGCCACCACGGCCGTGCCCGCCGACGTCGCGGTGATCACTCCCATCTCCCTCGATCACCAACAGTGGCTCGGTGAGACCCTCGTCGAAATTGCGGCTGAGAAGGCCGCCATCATCTGCCACAAGAAGCCGACCTTCTCGGCCCCCCAGGAACCCGCCGCCCGCACCATCGTCGAGCAGGTCGCCAATGAACGGTGCTCGACTTTGGAATTCATTGATAAACCCCTCTTGGGCTACTCCCTCGGACTTTCCGGAGAACACCAGTACAACAACGCCGCCCTCGCGATGGCGGCTCTTCACGCTGCGGAAATCACCCTGAGATACGAAACGGTAAAGGCCGGGCTCGGTACCACCAATTCGCCTGGCCGCTTCGAACACATCGACCCCAATCTCAGCAATATGAACTCTCCCCTCGTTCTGGACATCGCTCACAATCCAGCGGCAGCCAAGGCGCTCGCGGCAAACTGGCAACGCGAGTTCGGGGATCGCAAAGCCAACCTTATCTTCGGCGCAGTGGAATCGAAGGACATCGCGGGCATCCTCGATGCCTTGTTGCCCATTGCATCGCAAGTCCATCTCGTCCCCGTCAATTCGTCTCGCGGCATCGCGCCCACCGATCTTGAACAGCAATTTTCCGCCGACCACCCCCCGGTCAAGGTCCACGAGAATCTCAAGGATGCCTTCAAGGTAGCCACCCTCGCACCCACCCTCGTTACGGGATCTGCCTTCCTGGTCGGCGAAGCGAAGGCCATTTTCACGGCCTCCGATCATCGCGCGAGCGCACAGTAGCAACTTGCATCACCTCTGACCAACCCGCTCTCCGGCCTTGGCGAAAATGGGAGGGCCCTGTAGAGAGTTCACCACCCCGCACGCGCGTTCCGTCCTGCCTTTACTGCCTACCGTTGCCAAGATGCCCGAACCCATTCCGCTCGAGACAGAACATGGCCTCTACCTGCCTGACCTCGAACTCTGGCTCGATTCGCGGCGCTCCCGGGAGAATGGCTTCGTTTCCCATGCTCATGCAGATCACTTCGGAAGGCACCAGAACATCCTTTGCTCCGAAGCCACTGCCCACATTCTCAAGACCCGTTTCAACGTGGCGGAAGAACGTCTCAATCCTCATCCCTTTCACATCCCCTTGGAGGTTGGCCCCTTCCGTCTCCAACTCCTCCCCGCAGGTCACATTTTCGGCTCCGCCATGCTCCACGTCACCCGCAAGGCTGACGGAGCCAGCCTGCTCTACACCGGCGACTTCAAGGTCCGTCGCAGCCTCACCGCCGAAGATCCGGTCTTCCGAAGAGCCGATACCTTGGTGATGGAAACCACCTTCGGAAAACCGGGGTGGGTCTTTCCCTCCATAAACGAAGTGACGGGGCAGATTCTCAACTTCATCAACGAGTGCTTCGAAGCCGGCGAAATCCCTGTTCTGCTGGCCTACTCGCTTGGCAAAGCCCAGGAAGCGCTTGCTCTGCTCCACCAATCCAGGATTTCTGCGGTCCTGCACAAAACCGTGACTCAGATGACCACTGCCTGTCGTGAAGCCGGCTGCCGACTCCCCGCGGCGGTCCCCTTCGAAGGCACCGTGCCACCTCACCACGTCCTCATTTGTCCACCCAACGTCATCAGGAACAAAGAGTACAAAGCTCTCCCCAAGCTGCGCACTGCAATGCTCACCGGTTGGGCTCTCGACAAGAGTACGATCTCCCGTTTCGGCGTCGACGCCGCCTTCGCCCTCTCCGACCACGCCGACTATCCCGGTCTCCTGGAGGCCGTGAAACGGGTCATGCCCAAACGCGTCCTCACCATCCACGGCTACACCAGGGAGTTTGCAGCCGAGTTGCGCCGACAACACTACGATGCCTGGTCCATCGAGGGTGACGACCAGATCGAGCTCGATTTGTCCTCACCGTAGCGCGGTCGGATCAATTCCTCCTCACCTCCTCCAACTTGGAATCCCTGAGCGTGACCCGGGGGCCGCCAAGGATCCAGCCCCCACCCCGAACATCACAGCAGCAAGCTGCCATCCAATTCGAAAAGCGAGGAGGCCTGCAGACAAGATAAAAGCCACTCCAGCGGAGCACAACTCCGGACCACGGCCCGAAGCTACTCCACGATAAAGAACGGATTCAACAGGTTCTCCTTGTTGTAATCCAGCGGCTCGCGGGTCTCCGCATTGAGCACTTCCTTGCCGGCTGCGGTCGCAACGGCATGGGCGGCTCCGGTATCCCACTCCATGGTCGGCCCGAACCGCGGATAGACATCCGCGGCTCCTTCCGCCACCAGGCACAATTTGAGCGAACTTCCCGCGGAAAGAAAATCGACCTGCTTCCCCTGGGCGCGAAGTTCTGCCACGAAGGCTTCCACTTCGGGAGTGAGATGCGAACGGCTGGCCACCACCTGCACGGCGTCCTTCCCGGAGTAATGTGGTCCTCCCGAAATCTCCTCGGCGTCACCACCCCCTGAAATTCGCCACGCTCCGGCACCCTCCGCACCAAGATACATTGTGTCGGTCACAGGACGGTAAACCACGCCGATCACCGGGCGACCGTTCTCCACCAAGGCGATGTTGACCGTAAACTCGCCGTTTTTCTTGATGAACTCCTTGGTTCCATCGAGAGGATCGACCAGCCAGAAACGGGTCCAATTCTTGCGCTCCTCGTAGGGAACCTCCTTGTTCTCCTCCGAGATGATCGGAATCTCCGCGTGGGCAGAGCGCAGAAAAACCATGATCACGTCATTGGCCGCCTTGTCCGCCTCGGTCAGGGGCGAGTGGTCGCCCTTGTACTCGATCTCAAAGTCACGGGCATAGATCTCAAGGATCTCCTCCCCCGCCGCCCGAGCTGCCTTCAGGAGCGGCTCGATCGCGACGCCATGTGCACTCTCAATCACCTGGTTTTCAATGAGCAATCACCGACAGCTTCCGCACAGCCCACTAGTGGTCGCGACAGAATTCTTCGAAGCGCGTGATCCCTTCGTTAAGCACATCCAAAGTGGTACAGTAGCTCAGACGCACCGAGGAATCGTTCCCGAAAGCGATGCCTGGGACCGTGGCCACCTTGTAGCGGTTGAGAAGTTTGTCGCAGAGATTCTGCGACTTCAGCCCGAAAGCGGCACAGTTCACGAAAAAGTAGAAGGCCCCGTCGGGAAGGTTCACACTCACGTTCGAGACCGCGCTCAGGCGGCCATGCACAAACTGGCGACGCACGTCGTACTCGTTGCGCATGTCGTCCACGAAGGTCTGTGGCCCGGAGAGTGCCGCGAGAGCGCCATACTGTGCGAACGAGGTCGCGTTGGAAGTGGTGTGGCTCTGAATCTTGGAGATCGCAGCAGCAAGCTCAGGCGGAGCAGCGGTGTAGCCGAGGCGCCATCCGGTCATGGAATACGCCTTGGCGAAGCCGTGACAAATCACAGTCAGGCCCTGCAACTCTTCGCTGATCTCCGCGATGCTCACGTGCTTCTTCTCGCCGTAAGTGAGTTTCTCGTAAATTTCATCGGAAAGAATGATGATGTCCTCGTAGGTCGCGACCTCACCAATCGCGGCCAGCTCCTCGCGGCTATAAATCGCGCCGGTCGGATTGTTGGGAGAATTGATGATGACCATCTTGGTCTTCGGCGTCATGGCGTCTTCGAACTGCGCCGCCGTCATTTTCCAACCATTCTTCTCTTCCGTCTCAACGATGATAGGCACCGCTCCGCAGAGGCGCACCATTTCGGGATAGCTGACCCAGTAGGGAGCGGGAATGATCACTTCGTCCCCCTCATCGCACATCGCCATGATGGCATTCATGCAGGCCTGCTTGCCGCCCGAAGTGACGCAAATCTGCTTCGGCTCGTAGGCGAGGTTGTTGTCCTTGAGGAGCTTCTCGGCAATCGCTTCCCTCAATTCGGGAATTCCGGCCGCCGGAGTGTATTTGGTCTTCCCTTCCTGGAGCGCCTTGGCGGCAGCTGCCTTGATGTGGTCGGGGGTGTCCATCTCAGGCTCGCCGCCGGCGAGACCGTAAACTTCGTCACCCTGCGCCCGCATGGCCTTGGCCTGGCTGGTGACCGAAAGAGTAAGGGAGGGAGAGACGATTTGAACGCGTGAGGAGAGAGAATCAGGATCCATGGGTGTGCGAGTGATTGCCGCCTCGGAGGCAGAATATCGGACGCTGGGCGAACACACTCCCCTCCGGAGCGGGGGCAGTTCATAACCGTGCTCCACCCGGATGCAAGCGAAGAAATGCCAGGCCGACGAGCTTTGGACTTCTCTCCAGCCATTTTTGCGTCCCCGGTGTGCCCACTGGCTCACCGCGGGAGCGCCCTCGAAGGCTTCCCCAACCGAAATCCTGATCAAATCAGCCCCCCCCCTCTCATCCCCAGAGCGTTGCCCTGCTACCCGGCTCTCCGGTGTGTTCGACAATCCGGCTGTGTGCCGCCGAGAGTAATTTTTTCAGCTGGGGAGGCGGCACCCTGCCGGCCGAGAATGCAGCCAGACGAGGAAAGGGCCGCCGTTCCTTTTCACCACGATCCTCGCAGAACCTGATTTCTTCTTAAAAATTGATTCCAACCCCGCCGCGGGCCGGCTTTTCGAACACAGTCTAATAATTCGTCAACGCAGAAATAATGGGTATGCGCGCCGGAGCAGGGAAGGTTGCCAAGTCGGCAGAGCTGAGTGAATCGGCTGATTCTCGATGGGCTGCCAGCACAGGCATCGCTTCATCCAACCAGCGACTTACCCATCAATTCAACGTTGAAGGACTACTAAGGCGCTTTCCCGTATTTTTCGCGATGGAGCGCCCGGGCTTGTTTCTGCCAGCCATCACGCTTCACCCGGTCCCGCAGCTTGAGCTCCTCACTGACTTCCTTGATTTGAGGCGCCCGCCACTTGGCCACCTGCCGGAAGGTGTAAATGCCTGCTTCATAGAGGCGATCGCGAATCACTTCCCCTACCCCGCTCAGGCGGGTCAGGTCATCCTTCTCCCTCGGAGGACGATTGAAGAGCGGACCCAGACGCGGGTCTTCGAAGAGCCCCTCCTTCGCCTCGACCGGCAACTTTACCACCGGCTCAGGCGCTACTTCCAACCGCACAGGTTTGCTCGATCTCTTCTTCGGCAGCTTGGTCGCAGCCTCGGAGCGGAGGTCATCCGCCGCGGCCGCACTGCGCCTTCGCTTCGAACTTCCAAGCCCAGGCCTGGCCGCCTTCCGTAATTCCTCGGCAGCCTTACGCGCGGATTTCTCCACCTCGCGCCGGGCTTTTTCGGACGCCTTCCGGCCCGCTTCTGCTTCCCTGCGTGCTTCCTCAGCGGCTTTGCGGGTCGTGTTCTCAGCCACCTTGCGCGCTTCCTGAACTGCTTTCTGCAAGGCCTCTTCCGATTCCTTCCGTACTTCCGCAACAGCTTTGCGCACCGCGTCCTCCGCGACTTGTTCCGTTTCCTCACTCGCGCTCCTCAAGTCTGCGATCTCGTCGGCGAGTTTCTTCCGGGTCTCCTCCGAGCCCCTGCTCGCGGTTCCCAGGTCATTGAGTTCATCGGCCAGGCTCTTGCGCTCCTCAAACGCCTTGGTCAGCTCCACTTGAGTGCGCGCAAGCCGCTCTTCGGCCCCCTCCAGTTTCCCCTCCATTTCCCCCAGGGAACTCAGTCGCATCTCCGTTTCGACCAGTTCGTTCCGCAAGCCGTGCATCTCTCGACGAAGCACTCCCGCCGCATCCTCGACCTGCTGCCGCTCTCGCTGCTGGTCCTCCAAGTCGTGCTGCAAGCGTTTCTTCTCCGCCTTGATCTGGTTGATGAGCACCTCCGCCTTGCTGTCACCGCCCAGCATAGCCATGTGCTCGTTGAGCTCCTTTTTCTCCTCCCGCAGCCGGTGAAGCTCGTCCGCCCACTTGCTTTCCGCCACTTTGCGCTTCTCAAGTTCCTCCCGCTCGGACTCGCGCTCCTGGCCCACCAGGTCCAAATTCCTCTTCACCGTTGCGATCTCGCCCTGCGCTTCCGCCACCCGAGCTTCCAGCTCGGCTTTTGCAGTCCCCAATTGATCGAGCTCGCTGCTGGTCTGTGTTGCGCACTCCTCAAGCTCGCCCAACCGCTCATCCAGGCCGCCATTCTCGGCCCTCAGATCGTCCAGAGACCTTTTCATCTTGTCGCGCTCTTCACGAATCGAAGTCAAATCATCCTCAAGGCCCTTCTTCTCGCCCCTCAACTCGATCAATTTTGCGTCCGCCACTGTCGCGGCGCCCTGAACCTCCAGATAGCGGCTCTCCAACTCTGCACGTTCCTCAGTCAACTGCTCAAGATTCTGTGCGCCTTGCTTCTTCTCCTCGGCGAGGGACTCGAGCGCGCGTTTCAGCTCATCCCTCTTGTGGCGCAGTCCGCGAATTTCCTCGGCCGTCTGGGCCTGTTCATCGCTGCGTAGATCCACCTCGCGCGCCAGCTTGTCCGCCAACTCCTCCCGCTCGGTTTTCAATTGCGCCCGCTCTTCCAGCGTTCCATCGCGCTCCTTCTCCACGCCCACCATGCGCTTTTCGATTTCGAGCCGCTTGGCTCGCAGCTCGCTCAGCTCCCCGGTGATGCGTTCGCTCTCCTCCTGTCGGCCCTGCACCTCAGCCTCCAGTTTGGCGACCAATTCCT
>JAPKFB010000033.1 GCA_028821775.1 Roseibacillus sp. | reverse complement strand
CCCGGAGCATTCGCCAATCTTCAGGCCAGTGCGAATTGCAATGAAATCTGACCCCACCCCGCCCCCTGTTTCTCGCCGCACGTCACCCAGACACGGAAACAGCATTTCCGATCGCGGCCATCCAATCACCAGAAAAATCAAGATCAGACCCAAAAGCAGACTTATGTCGGAACCGAAAGAACTCGAGAAGATCCAGGACTTCCGGCTTCGTGATCAACCTTCTACTCCCTGAATCTGCAACGCTATCAGCGTGCGGGAGTTTCCAGGACCCACAGGGGTGATTAGCAATCTCCTATTGCACGGTGGGTTGCGCGGCAATTCTAATATCTTCATAAACACATACCTACTCTCTTGGCATGAGCCCCGTGGATTTCATTTTCACTCTCTTCCTCCTCATTCTTCTGCAAGCCGTTCTTGGCTTCGACAACCTCCTCTACATCTCCCTCGAATCGAAGAGGGTCCCCAAGGACAAGCAGGCCTACGTTCGCCGCTTGGGGATCGGCCTCGCCATTGGCCTGCGCATTGTCCTCCTCTTCGTCGTCGTCAACATCATCTCCAGCTTCCAGGATCCGCTCTTCGAGATCCCCCTGGGCTCCGAGGTCACTCCCAAAACAGGTCACGGCGAGCATCCCGACATGGTTCACAGCATCATTGACGGCACCTTCAACCTCCACTCCCTCATCGTCCTCTTTGGCGGTATCTTCATCATCTATACCGCCGTGAAGGAGATTTTCCACATGCTCGGAACACACAACCTGGCGGGCGGAGAATCGGAACAGCGCTCCGTGAAGACCACCATCTTTTGGATCGTGCTCATGAACCTGGTCTTCTCCTTCGATTCTATTCTCTCCGCCATGGCTCTGGCTAAGAATGAAGAAACCGGCGAATCCAACTTCCTCCTCATGGCGATCGCCATTGTCGTGAGCGGCCTCCTCATGATCTGGCTCTCCGATCGGGTCTCCACCTTCCTTCAGAAAAACCGTATGTATGAAGTGCTCGGCCTCTTCGTTCTCCTCATCGTGGGGGTCATGCTCCTCACCGAAGGCGCTCACCTTGCCCACCTCCACCTCGGAGGCAATCCCATCATGCCCATGACCAAGACCACCTTCTACTTCGTCATTGGCATCCTCGTCCTGACCGACATCGTGCAGGGCCGCTACCAAAAGAAAATTCTCCGGCAACAAGCCTTGGAGGTCGGAGGAACCTAAGAAGAACGGAGCAAGGTTAAGATGACACCTCGATCCCGTCCGTCACGACACAGCAACGCGAAGACGAGAGGGGTCGCAACATCCTCAGGCTTTTCTTGTGCTCCGCTGCAGCCGCCACCCCCTCCTTCCGCGATCGACCAGCGAACCCCACGGTGAGACCCGGACCGCGTGGAAGACAGCAACTACGAGTTTTTCTTCAGTGAAAACCTGCAAGGCCATTGGACCGTTCTCAAGACCGTTACGGGTGCGAGCCCCCTATCAACCAGCACCACCGTGCATTCCGGTAGCGCTGGAGGTATTTTCGGGTCCAGGCCATCGCCCCCTCAAAACCAAGGTTCCGGATCCAGAATCACCGCATTCGAAAAGAATTGCCGCCTTCCCGCGTAGTTCTCATGATCGAACAAATCACTATCATGAACTCCGACTCCTGCCCCGACTGCCCGCAAGATGCCACCAAGAACGACCGCCGTTCTTTTCTCAGAGCCTCGACTGGAGCTGCGGTGGGCTTGACCGCTGCTGGCATCATTCCGGCCTTCGCCGCAGAGAAGAAAAAAAAGGCGACCTCCGAAACCCTGGTCAAGACCTTCTACGACACTCTGAACGAAGAACAACGCAAAGCGATGTGCTTCGGCTTCGACCATCAGCTCCGCCTCAAGGTCAACAACAACTGGCAGATCACGAAGTCGAAAGTAGAGAGCTTCAACAAGGATCAGCAGGCCATGATCAAGGAGATCTTCATGGGACTTCACAGTGAAGAGTACGCCCAGAAGGTGCTCGACCAAGTGGAGTGGGACAGCGGCATCAGCGGATTCGAGGGCGGCTCCTCGGTTGCTGTCTTTGGCAAGCCCGGCACCGGCAAGTTTGAATTTGTCCTCACCGGCCGGCACTGCACCCGGCGCTGCGATGGAGATTCGGTCGAAGGCGCAGCCTTCGGCGGCCCTCTCTTTTACGGACACGCCGCCAAGGGTGGTTTCAACGAGAGCGCCAAGCACGAGGAAAACGCGTATTGGTACCAAGCCGTGCGGGCCAACGAAGTCTACGAGATGCTTGATGGCAAGCAGCGCAAGATCGCCCTCCTCGGCAAGAGCCGCGGGGAACACGGCAACAAGACGATCGAACTGACCGGGAAGAAGAGGGGACTCGATGGCATTCGGGTGGGCGACATGAGTGGCGACCAGAAGGGCCATGTCCGCAAGGTGATCGCCGATCTCCTCGCCCCCTTCCGCCAGAAGGATTCCGCCGAAGCGATGAAATATGTCGAGGCCGGTAGCATCGATAATTTGCACCTCGCCTTCTACAAGGACGAGAACATCGGGGACGACGAAGTCTGGGACGTCTGGCAAATCGAAGGTCCCAACATGATCTCCTACTTCCGCGGCAAGCCCCACGTCCACGCCTGGCTCCACATTCGCAAGCCGGCATGATCCGCTTCGCCATCTTGGCGACGTCGCCTCCAGCAGTCCGGACCGCGCCTCGACAAGCCGTATCCCTTCTCCGACTGGATCGCGACCGCCGGCAAGGAGCTCCTCGCCGGGGTCCGGCAACCTCATCCTCTCCGGACAGAGCCCATGGGTGCAGAAATGGCCCGCCTCCTTCGCAAGGAAGGCCCCGCCCATGTCTTTCTTCATCCTGATTCCGACCACAAGCTCGCGCATGATGATATCAAGGTCGCGAAGTGCTCCAAGCCGAGCATCGTCATCTCGACCTCGGCCGTAGCGCAGTCGAGAGTTTCCACTGCGAGGCGTTACGTGGAATTCGAACTCGATCGCACCGACAAGGCCCCACCCGACCAAGCGACCAGCTTCGACTTCCAACTCTACTACAAAGTGCGCTACGACGATGATCGCGTCTGCTCAGTTTTTCAGACGCGACTTGAGCGTGGACTACGCTCTCCCCACTCCCTCAAACCCTCCTGCCAAGGAGTGATCCTTCCTAAAGCCCAGACACTTTCCACTCCTTCCATCCCCCTTTGTAGACGGAAGTCGAGTAGCCTTCTTTCGCAAGCAGGAGGGCGGTGTTTCGTCCGTCCGGACAATCCAGATCGGTACAGTAGAGCACGATCACTTTGCCCGCGCTCAAGGCCGCATCGAGCTCCGCCTTCGCGGAAGGAAACAAGGTCTTGAACGATCTCTTGGGAATACTAATCGCGCCCGGAATGTGACCAAAGCTGTAGAAAAGGGCAGGACGCACATCGACCAGGAAAGCGCGATTCTCGCCCTGCAACTGGAAGAGCGTTCCGATATCCATCTCGCTGATCTGCCTCTTCGCTTTGGCTCGCTCAGCTTGGGGCGGCGCGGACGTCGGTTTGACCACGACCTTTTTCGGAGTCGCATTCACAGACGGGGTCTCCGGGGGCATCGGAGCAGGCGCGGACGAGGACCCTGGCCCGGGATTCGTCACCTCACAGGAAACCAACGTCCATCCGGCGACCAGCGACACCGTGCTCAAGATTCCCCGAGCGCTCACGATCTTGTTTCGTTTTGATTACTTGCCGAAGCAGTAGAGATTCTTCCGTCCGCGCACGTAAAGCTTGTTCCCGATCGCCACCAGCGAGGCGTAGAGATTGTCTTCGAGTTTGTTCTCGGTCAGATTGGTCAATCCGTCCTTGGTCACTGTGCCGCAGAAGATGGTCCCATCAACCCGCGCGATGTAGAGGTTGTCACCCGCAAGCAGGGGTGAGGAATAGTAGATCTGCGGAGCTTTCGGCAACTTCTGATCCCAAAGCGCCTTGCCCGTCACCGCATCGAGACAGGTGATCAATCCCCGCTTTTTCCCGTTGTCGTTGAGGACGAAAAACTTGCCATCATGCGCGACCGGAGAGGCCGCGTCTGCGCCTACCTCGTCATTTTTCCATAACCAGGCGGTCTTGGAGATGTCGCCCTTGCCGCCCGCCCGGATGGCTCCGGTCTGCAGACCGCGCGCATAGGACAAGGCCACGATTCCGTCCGTCGCAGCGGGCGAGGAAATGACCCGCCAGAATTTCGTCCTGTTGGGATTGAACCCACCGCAAAACCAGATCTGCTTTCCTGACTTGGGATCGTGCCCGGTCAGGTGGTCCGCGCCCCAGGTCACGATCGTCTCCTGCCCATCGATGGTCATCACGAGCGGAGTGGTGTAGGAATCTCCCGATTCGGGTGCGACATCGAACTGCCGTTCCGTCTTCCACACTTCCTTGCTCGTCTTCTTGTCGAGACCGACGAGGTAGGAATTCCCTTCCGTCTGCATCACCGCCACCACCAGAAGGCCACCGGCGAGCACCGGGGAGGATCCCTGATCCCACCAAAGGGTGTCCTCGCCGTACTTCTCATGGAGATTCAGTTCCCAAACTTTCTTTCCGCCCATCGTCAAGGCGGCCACCCGGCCTGACTTGAAGTAGGCGAAGATCCCTCTCCCATCAGTGACCACCGACGAATTCGATCCCGTTCCCTTGTTCCGGTTGCCGCCCTTCCCTGCCGTTTCCTTGCCAAGCACTGATCGCCACAATTCTTTTCCCTGCAGACTATAGGCGACCACCGCGTCCTTGCCATCGATGCCGCAGGTCACGATCAGTTTCTCGCCCGAGATGATCGGAGTGGAATTCCCTGGTCCGGGCAATTCCGTCTTCCAAACAAGATTTTCGTCGTCGGAAAACTTCGTCACCGTCTGGGCCTTGGGAGCGGCCCCCCTTCCGTTGGGATCTCCCCTCCAAGACCGCCAGTCTTGCCCTTGGGCAGAAATGGCTCCTCCGATGAGTGCTGTTGCGAGGATAATTCGAGTGTTCATCTTGCTGTTCTACGCCGCCCAGTGTGCCGTCTCTCAGAAACATGTAAATTCCGACCAGCAGGGTCCCATCGGGGCAGAAACATCCCCAGGCAAGCACCCGAGAAGAGAACTTTATTGTATCGGCGCAACGCAACGATACGTATGAGAATCTCTCATGCCAACAGTGACCAGGTTCCTCTGTCTTCTCACCCTCTGCAGCGCACCCCTGCAGGCCGCCGAACGACCAAACATTCTCTTCATCCTCGCCGACGACCTTGGAATCAAGGATCTCTCCATCGAGGGCAGCGCCTACTACGAAACTCCCAACATCGATCGCATTGCCCGGGAGGGCATGCGCTTCACCCATGGCTACGCCACTTGTCAGGTCTGCTCGCCATCCCGTGCGAGCATCATGACCGGCAAGTATCCCGCCCGGCATGGGGTGACCGACTGGATCGGAGCCGCGACCGGCTTGGATTGGAAACGCAACAACCGAGTTCTTCCTTCCGAATACGTTCATCAACTTCCCCACGCAGACACCTCACTGGCGGAGGCTTTCAAGAAGGGCGGCTACCGCACCTTCTTCGCGGGGAAATGGCACCTCGGAAATACCGGATCATTTCCAGAAAATCACGGCTTCGAGATCAACATCGGAGGCCATCATCGTGGCAGCCCTCCCGGAGGATTCTTTGCCCCCTTCAAGAATCCCAAGATGAAAGACGGCCCGCCCGGCGAGTCGCTCCCCATCCGACTGGCAAGGGAAACGGCTACCTTCATCACTAGGAATGCCCAGGACCGCGAGGATCCCCTGAAAAAGCCCTCGCCCTTTCTCGCCTACCTCTCCTTTTACTCCGTGCACGGCCCGATCCAGACCACGCCCGACTTGTGGAGCAAGTATCAAAAGAAGGCCGCTCAGAAACCACGCGCAGGGGGGCGCTTCCTCTACGACCGCACATTACCCGTCCGACAAGTGCAGGACTGCCCGATCTACGCGGGCATGATGGAGAGCATGGACGACGCGGTCGGCATTGTCCTCGCCACCCTCGACGAATTGAACCTCGCCCCGAACACGATCGTGATCTTCACCTCTGACAATGGTGGCGTCTCCTCCGGCGATGCCTTCTCCACCAGCAATCTCCCCTACCGCGGCGGCAAGGGGCGCCAGTGGGAAGGTGGCATTCGCGAGCCTTACTACATCAAGGCCCCGGGAGTCACAAAAGCGGGCTCCACTTCCGACACGCCTGTGACAGGCACCGATTTCTACCCGACTTTGCTTGAACTCGCCGGCCTCCCGGCCCTGCCGAAACAGCATATCGACGGAGTGAGCCTTGTCCCCCTCCTCAAGGGCGGCAACATCAGCGCACGCCCCCTCTTCTGGCACTACCCCCACTACGGTAACCAGGGCGGCGAACCCAGCGCCATCATTCGTCGAGGGGAGTGGAAACTCATTCACTACTACGAGGATGGGCGCGATGAGCTCTACAACATCATCGCAGACATCGGTGAACAGAGCGACCTCGCCCAGCAGGAGTCCGCCCACGTCAAATCGTTGCGCAGCGAGCTCGATGCCTGGCTCAAGGAGACCGGAGCCAGAATTCCCATGGCCGATTCCCGATTCGACCCCCTAAAACGGAAACAACAGGACACCACCGTGCGCCTAAAGAAATTGCCGGCTCTGGAAAGGCAGCACGCAAAATTCCTGAGCCCTGATTTCAAACCCAATGCCAACTGGTGGGGCAGCAAGGTGACCAAGGACTGATCGCGCTGACGCAGTTCTAGACTCCTCCAGGTTACGGCCCCAAAAAGAGCACCCGCACCCGGGCGAAGGGCGGCCTATCGCCAGGGGCAACCGGATTGGAGGTGCGACAGCGCACCGTGAGGGTGCCATCACCATGATCGATCTGCTCGAGGAAGTCGATCTCGCCCGGGCTCGTCCAGATCGCAAGATCAGAGCTCGTTTCCACCGCAATGTTCACGTCGTTGAGCCCGGACCGAATCGCATACTCGAAGACCGCATAGTCCTGAAGCCCGCTCCCCACGTCCAGTTGCTCAGGAGCCAAGCTGGGCAGGGTCGTTGAATTCAGAACCAACGGACTACCACCCGCGAAAACATCGAGATCTGCTGCTCCATGGAATGCTGCCTCGTGCTCCCCCCCTGCGAGGGAGGGAAGCCGGACGAGTGCGGCATCACTCGGGTCGCGATCTGCTGTCCCTTGGCACAGAAAATGCCTGGGGACCGGCCACTTGCAGCACAGTGGGAAATGGCTATCTAGGAACCGAGTATGTCGCTCTCAACAGCTCATTGGTCCTCATTCATCACCGCCGGATCCGAGCTGCCCTCATAACTTCTTCCGGGCCTTCGAAATGCCCTGACAGGACAACGACTATTCCAACAAAAACACGACCATCGCCCGGCTTCTCGTAGGAGGAGTCGGGCTTTTTTTCCCTTGCGCGGGTAATCTTCTGGAGTGATCTGTCCCTCCGGTCGTAGCTTTGCCAAAACGTCCACTCAGCTTATCATGTTTCCTCGCTTGCTCCTCCTCCTTCTCTTCACATCCGTCCTCACCCAGGCCAGGCCCAATATCATCTTCATCCTCAGCGACGACCATCGCTATGATCTGATGGGCTTTCATCCCGACTCCCCGGAGTGGCTGGAGACGCCTGCCATGGATCGTCTCGCCAATGAAGGCGCCCATCTTTCCAATGCCTTCGTCACCACCTCGCTCTGTTCTCCCAGCCGGGCCTCGATCTTGACCGGACAGTACATGCACCATCACCGCGTGGTCGACAACCAGCGACCGGTCCCCAAGGGCACCGTCTTCTTCCCCCAATATTTTCAAAAGAGCGGATACCAGACCAGCTACGTTGGAAAGTGGCACATGGGCCACGACAACGATGAACCCCGCCCCGGCTTCGATCACTGGGTAAGCTTCAAAGGACAGGGCACCTACTTTGATCCTGAACTCAATATCAACGGCAAGCGCCAGGTCTTCAAAGGATACAACGCCGACATCCTCACCGACCAGGCTCTGCACTGGCTCCGGACCCGGGACAGCAAAAAGACCTTCCTCCTCTACCTCAGCTATAAGGCAGTCCACTTCCCGTTCACTCCCGCTCCCCGCCATTCCCAGCGCTACCAAGGAAAGAAAATCCCCTACCCGGCCACCATGGCCAACACCGAGGAAAACTACGCGACCCAACCGCGTTGGGTTCGCGAACGCCGCTACGGAATCCACGGCATCGATCACATGCAAACCGGTTCCCTCGATCACGATCCCGTTCCAGACTTCGACGATCTTTACTACAACTTTTGTGAAACCATTCACGGACTGGACGAGAACATCGGTCGCCTTCTTACTCACCTCGACAAGAGCGGCCTCACGAAAAACACCTTGGTCGTCTACATGGGAGACAACGGTTTTGCTCTCGGCGAACACGGGTTCTATGACAAGCGTGATGCCTTTGAAGAATCCATCCGGGTCCCCATGCTCGCCCGCGGTCCCGGGATCAAACCCGGCACCGTCATCACCCAGATGGTCCAGAACATCGACATTGCCCCCACCCTGATTGAAGCGGCCGAAGTTGAGATTCCTTCCGGTTCCCCCAACCTGGACGGCCGCTCATTCTTCCCACTCCTCCAAGGCAAAAATCCCGCCAAGCCCTGGCGCAAGCACATCCTCTACGAATACCACTGGGAGTGGAATTTCCCGGCCTGTCCCACCACCCTCGCAATCCGCACTGATCGCTGGAAATTCGTCTACACCCACGGTCTCTGGGACATCAACGGCCTCTACGACCTCGAGACCGACCCCCACGAACGCCACAACCTCATCAACGTTCCTGCCTTCCAGGAAAAAGGCGAAGCGCTCAAGACCCAACTCTTCGACGAACTCGCGAAGTCCGGCGGTCTCACCATGCCCATTCGCCCACCGGCCGGTGATCCCTATCACGATCGTAAGTTGAAACGCTAGTCGGCTGCACGCCTGATCATTGGACAGCCTCCTGCTCTCCACTCCGGAGGCTCTGGCGAAACGAGAATACCCTGAATGGAGCACCCTCCGCAGGAATGGAAAGAGACCGCTCCCATCTCAGAATCGGGGTAATTGCCACCTTGCACCGAGCCATGAAGCTCCCTCGTGATCTCCCCTGTCCATAACCACCTCAAATCCAGGGCATTCGATGCTCGCAATTTTGATGCACAACTGAATCATGCCCCCAGTTCAGATCCTCACCGCAGTCACAGCATGGCAGGTCATCAACTGGATCTCGTATTCGGTGATGATTCTTAGACCCGATCCCCGGGAACAGCAGGCTGCACGGGGGGGCATGGAACTCGCTCCCTCGATGATTTTGCAACCGTTCTCAGAAACCTTGCTGCCCCTCGTCACCAACCCAAATCTCCTCCTCGAAGTTGGAAAAAGCCAGAAACATCAGGGTCACGCGAATCGATGAGCAAGAATCCTCCCCAATCAGACTCCACTGATTCCGTCACCTCCTCTGCAGGGTGGATGGACCTGGTGGCCGAGCACCAGGAATCCAACATCTGGCGGGCAAACTGGCAGCTTTTGAACTCGGTGGGCAGCTATGCGGCCCTCTGGGTCCTCATGTATCTCAGCCTCTCGGTTTCCTGGTGGCTCACCATGGGACTCGCCCTCCTTTCCGGCGCCTTGCTCGTGCGCATCTTCATCATCTTCCACGATTGCGGTCACGGATCGTTCTTCAAATCGAATCTGGCCAACAACGTATGGGGATTCCTGACCGGCGTCCTCACTTTTACCCCCTACTATCACTGGCGGTGGGAGCACTCCCGCCACCACGCCACCTCCGGCAATCTTGATCGCCGGGGCCTCGGAGACATCTGGACCCTCACGGTGGAAGAATACCTCCAGGCTTCGCCCGGTAAAAAGTTCTCTTATCGCCTCGCCCGCAATCCCTTAATCCTCTTCTTTGCCGCGCCCCTCATCATCTTCGTGGTCCGGCAACGCTTCTCTCTTTCCTCTGCCAAACCGCGTGAGAAAAACTCGGTGCGCATGATGAACCTTGCCATCCTCGCGTTCTCCGGAACGCTCATTGCCTTTTTTGGCTTCTTGCCCTGGTTCATCATTCAATTGACCATCCTCGCAATCGGCGGTGGCGGGGGACTCTGGCTCTTCTACGTGCAACACCAGTTCGAAGGGGCCTACTGGGAGCGCAATGAATCCTGGGACTACACCGACGCAGCCATGAAGGGCAGCTCCTTCTACAAGCTTCCCCGCATCCTGCAGTGGCTCTCCGGCAACATCGGCTTCCACCACATCCATCATCTCAGTTCGCGGATCCCGAACTACAATCTGGAACGATGCCACCGTTCTGATCCTGCCTTTTCTGACATTTGCCCGCTTACTTTCTGGACCAGCCTGAAGTCCCTCAAGTATCGACTCTGGGACGAGAAAGCCGGAAAACTGGTGGGCTACGGACACCTGAAGCAGTTCGCCAAGAGTCCCGCCTCGGCTTCCAATCTGTAACGATCGCTGGCAGCTCAGGAAGGATCCCAAAATTTGAGCACCAAAAGAGGCGGCTCCTGTCACCAAGAGCCGCCTGAAATTAGTAAGAAGCTTCGGACTCGCTTACCAGCGATCGCGCCCTTGGTTGCCCTTGCGACTTCCACCGCCTCGGCTCTTGCCGCCACCACCGTAGCCGCCGCCGCCACCACCACCACCGCCGCCGCCGCCGCCGCCGCCGCCACCACCGCCGCCGCCGCCACCATCGAATGAGCGGTTCTCGCGGGGACGAGCTTCATCGACCTTGAGCGAGCGACCATTGAAGTCCTTCCCGTCGAGCTCTTGGATTGCAGCTTCCATTCCTTCAACAGTTTCCATCGACACGAAAGCAAACCCACGCGGGCGGCTCGTCTCACGGTCCATCACCATGGTCACTTCTTTCACCGGCCCGTGGGAGGTGAAAAGGTCACGCAATTCCTGTTCTGTCACTTCAAAGGGGAGGTTCCCCACAAACATCTTCGTATTCATCTAGTTGGCGTCGCTCAGGCCCTTGTCTTCAAGTTGTCCCCGGGAATCGGGTATTGGTCCATCCTTGAAAGCTGCAGGGTTCCTAGGCTCTTCGTGTAGCATTGAATGGTTCTCGGCGAAAGGCAAGCATCAGCTTTGAGGGCTGGCCCGGGCCCCTTACCCCCAACGAACACAATAGATTGGCGGAAGATGACCAGTAATCAGCTCCCAGGAATCCCCCTGATCTTCACGCATCCAGAGCGAGCCGGTGATCGATCTCATCGCCAATTGCTCTCCACTGCCATCGAATTCCAAGGCATGCCGATACACCAGATCGTAAGCCGGAGCAGCCGGGAGGCCCTTGGTGAGTGCCTCAACGGCCTTTCCGCCATCCCGGGTCCGATTTACGAAAAACTGCCCCTCCACCGGATAGCGCAGTTCATCCTTCTCTGCGGGAACCACCCACTCCGTGCATCCGGCAACAACATCGGAACCTGTCCCCCAAGAAAACTCTCCTGGCACTACCTCCACCCGCTCTCTCCTCGCACGAAAGTGAACAACCCCTGCGGGCCCCCACGTAAAACCGATCCCTCATGATGACACAGACTGATCGTGACTCAACCGCCTGACAAGGCTCGCATAACAAAGATCTCCGCATCTTTTGCCCCTGCCTCAGACAAAGCCTCGCGATCTTTCACCGCCTCGCCGTTCACGATCACAGAAACATGCTTGCGGACCGCCCCCCGATCATCAAGCAGGTAGCTGCAGAGGCGCGCGTGGTTCGCAAACACCGCCTCCAGCACCGCGCTCACGGTTGCCCCGCTCGCTTTGCAAGGCTCCACCTCCACGGGGCTGCGAATACTTTGCGCAAGGGAATCGTTGGCATTCTGATTTCTCCTCATCTGAATCACACCGCCGCTCATTGACAAGAAGCCCTCCGCGGGGCTTGCTCGCGTTCCCATGCCTCGCAACGTCGAAATCAAAGCCCGCCTGCCAGACCTCGATCGGGTCACCGGCATTGCCAGCCAGCTTGCCGATTCCGCACCAGAATTAACCGCCCAGGAAGACGTCTTCTTTCCCTGCCAAACCGGCAGACTCAAACTCCGTATCTTTTCGCCTGCCCATGCCGAACTCATCTACTACCAACGTCCGAACCAGGAAGGCCCCAAGACCTCGCAGTATCAAATCACTCCCACCGCCGATCCGACCGGCCTCCGTGCAGCACTCACCGCCGCCTACGGCGTCCGCGCAGTGGTGAACAAAGTACGCACTCTTCTCCTCGTCGGCCGCACCCGCATTCACCTCGATCGGGTGGATTCCCTCGGCGACTTTCTCGAGCTCGAAGTCGTGCTCGGGAACAACGAGTCCATCGCAGCCGGCGAGGCTGAAGCACGCGCCTTGATGGCGACCCTGGGCATCGCTCCCGATGACCTTATTGCCGATGCCTACGTTGATCTTCTCGAACGGCAGGAGCCCAACTGAACTGCTATCTCTTTCGTCCTCTCGGCTGCTGCGACTGCTTGCCTGATTGCTCCACTTGTTGCTTCCGGGCCACCTTCTGCTGGCGACGAGCCGCCTCCGCTCTTGCCTGGGCTGCGGCGGTGCGCTGCTGGAATTCCTGTTGACGCCGCGCTGACTCGGCCGACGCTCGACGCTGCGATTCCGCTTGAGCTCGACGTTGCGCATCAGCCTGCGCTCTCTCAGTAGCAGCTCGGCGTTTCACATCGGCCTGCGCTCTCTCAGTAGCAGCCCGACGTTTGGCCTCCACCGCTGCCCGTCGCTGTGATTCCTCCACCCGCTTCCGAATCAGCGCCTGACGACGGGCGTCAGCCTGCCGTTGCGCTTGCCCCTCCTCGGCCTGCTTGCGCGCCTCCGCCTGCCTCTGCGCGTCAATGGCCTGCCGACGCCGCTCTGCGGCCGACGCCCGACTTTGTTCTTCCGCTGCGGCCTTCTGCGCTTCTTGAGCCCACCGGGTAGCCTCCGCCTTCGACTGCGCCTGCGCTCGTTCCACCATCTGCTGTCGCCGCTCCTCTTTCTTGTCCGCCTCCACCCGGGCGGCTCTGGCCTCCTGCACACGCCGATTCTGTTCCGCAGCGCGCGTCGAGGCCTCCCGCTTCGCCCTCTCAGCAACTCGCGCTTGCTCCTCCGCCACTCGTCGTTGTTTTTCCACGAGCAAAGCCCGCTCCGCGGCCTCGCGCTCCTTCTCTTCTTCAACGTCCCGCTTCTGCGCGGCGATCGCCTGTTGTCGGAGTTCTTTGGCGGCTGCTTCTTCGGCCTCCTTCCGACGGCGTTCCGCATCGCGAGCGGCTCGTTGAGCGGTCGCCCTTTGCTTCGCGCCGAGACTCTCCGCCTTCGCGCGACCTTTCGCCGCCTCGTCCTCTGCCCGTGCGGCCGTCAAAATCTCTTCGCGTTTTCGTGCTCGCTTTTCTTCTTCGCGACGACGCTCCGTTGCCATCCGGGTGCGCTCCGTCTGCACGGCAGCCTCCCGCTCTTGTTGCGCGGCCAGTTCTGCGGCCTCCTCTTTCCCTCGCTCCGCCGTAGCAGTAGCGCCGCTCTGACCTGATTCCACCACCACACGTTCCGGTCCCCGACGCGACCGTTCAACCCGCGGCTCATCGCCAGTGACCCTCGGTCCACGTGGGGTTTGTGGGGCCGGATCTCTCCGGCCTTCGTTCCGCACGACTTCCCCAGCCCGATCCTCTGGAAGACTCTCGGTGTGCGCCGCACGAGCAGCCGCCAGCTCCTCATGCGTCTGGGCCGTCGCCCGCCGCAGGTAACTTTGTTGCTTGGAATTCATCTTAGACTCCTCCAAGTGCCGCTCCGCCGTGGCCACTGCCTCAACCGCAACTCGGGGATTCTCTTCCGCCACCCGGAGTCGTTGCCCCTCACCCCGCTGCGGACGACCGCGTCCACGGTCTTGGCCAGCACGCTGGCGCTCAAGATTTTGTCGCAAGGCCACCTGACAAACTTCCGTCTTCATGGCATCGCGCGCCGATTGGTGTCGCTGGACCGCCGCACGTTGATGCCGTTGCACGAGCGCTCGATCCATCCTCCCCTTGCCACCACGCACCACTTCCACCTTTCCGAGATATCCAGACACGCGACTCGGACAAACCGCTGCGTTCCAGGGCGCATCGACCTGCGGGGCAAACACTTCCAGACGACCGTTATTCAGACGATGGTGCCCGCGATGGGCAAAGCGATCCGCTCCCCCCCCGAAGTCCACCCGACACGGCCGCACATTCCGACCGGTGTGGTGATTCACCCATGCCAGGTCCGGCCCACCACAGTATACTCGATGATCTCTCATCGAGAATCGCGTCACATTCCTTGTGTTGATGATGATCGTAACCACCGTGGCACGAGGGACACAATAGGGAAGCAGGGGCTCGAAAAAGTAGTCCACCGGCACGAAGTTGTAGTAGTCCGGTGCAATGTCATAGGCCAGATCGATGCCCGAATCGTAGTCGTAAAAATCATCATAGAGGGTCTCAGGGGGCAGTGGAGCCCACCCGAGATAACTGTCGTTTTGACGCCATGCCACCCACGCTGGCGCCCAATCATCACTAGGCACCCAGACCCATCCGTGATCGACGAGGAGAACCCAGCGGCCATAATGATACACCGCCCATCCAAAGGGTTCGTCGGAAAGCCAAGTCCATCCCTGGTCCGAATTTACCCAACGCCCGCGAGTGTAAGGTCTCCAAGCGGGGTTGCTCTTGAGCTCTGCCGGCTGCCAGACAAATCCGTAGGAGTCCGTCTCAAACCAGTCTCCGAATTTGCCGAGCTCCGCAAAAAAAATCTGGTGATCCTTCGCGTCAAGCAAGGCCACCGGCTCCAACGCGAGCGGCCCATTCAACTTCAGCCCCAGCCCCAACTCGGTTTCTTCCTCGGCCACCACCGCTCGCGGCGCATCTTTAATGAATATGTCCCCCTCCTCTCCCTGGGGCCCATCCTCCCCCTCGGTGTTCCCGCTTCCTTCCTCCTCCAGGGCTGCGAGGGCAATCTGTAGTTGCTCGCGCACAGCAGCCAATTCCGCATCCAAGCCCGCATCCCGTAGACTGGCAGCCTCTTGCTTTTCCTTCTTGAGCGCCTCGATCTTGCGCAGAAACTCCTGGGCTTCAGCATCCGCCGAATTTTCAGCGTGGTTACACCCTGAGAACAAGGCGACGAGAACGAGAGCGACGACAGTGATGGCTTGTTTCATGAATACGAGGGCAGGTTCGGGTCATTCGACGCTACACCCTCCCTGCACTATTCAACCGAATCGCAACTATCTCTTGCCAACCCTGGAAGCTGCCAGGCGCGCCCAGGTCTCGCATGCTCGCCAAATCCCAATCGATTCTCAGGATCAAGCCCTATGATCCAAGCTCCCACCGAGATCGCACCATGACTCAAGCCCACTCCATGGTCGACCTCACCATTCGGCACGGAAAGCCGACCCGCCAGTTCGGCTTGTCGACTTGCACTCTCTAGATCAGATCGCAAATCTTCCTCCACGACCACCGCCCGACTTGGCTTCGGAACCTCCTTCGGCGGCGAGGCCTTCGCTTTCTGAAGCGCATTCAAGGCCGACTCCAACTCGCTCTCCATTTGACAATTCCCAAGGGAAGTAATTCAAGGAATCCATCCTCCCCTCGCTTTTCAATCCGCCCTCTGGGGGTGGCGACCGAGCTGCCCGAGCGCTCATCTCCCGGGTTCCAGGCGTGACAGGATGATGACATGACGGAGCGCGACCATCATTGCGCCGGGCTTCCTTTCTCGTTAACTTTCTGCATGTCCGGGATTCCCACTGCTTTCACAAATACCGCCCGCAGCTTGCGGAGCCAACTTCGCGAAGCAGTCCTTGATCACGAATCCTTCGAGACGCCCCTCCGCCCCTGCGACCTCTCACGTTGTCGGGCTTCCTGCTGCCACGATGGAGCCATCCTCTCTCCGGAAGAAGCCGAGCATCTCCGCGAGCTGCTGAATGAGGACCCCGCCGCTTTTCCCGCCGCTGCTCAAAAGGATGCGATCACTCAGCGCAACCAGTCCCTCAAGACCGCGACCCGGCCTGCTCTCCGGCATGAATGCGCCGAGGATTTTCCAAGCCACTTTGCCCGCACTCGCTGCGTCTTCCTTGATGACGAGCACAAGTGCACTCTGCAGCTTCTCTCTCGCGCGCAGGGAAAACACCCCTGGTTCTACAAACCGGTGTCCTGCTGGATGCATCCGGTCTTCCTTCGACCGGCCGATCATGCATCGGATCGCCCCTGCCTCACCCTCCGCACTCCCGATCACAACCAGGCTCGCTTTGCAACCTGCACCCACTGCGGCCGCCCCGATCAGGACGGGATTCCAGCCAAGGAGGTTTTGCATGAAGAACTGGCGGCCCTCTCCATTCTTGCGGATCGCGACTTCGCTGCCGAGCTCCACGCACCCTCCATCGATTCTTAGGTGTATTCGAACATCCGGGTGGGTGGCGGCGCGGGTTTTCGAACACACCCTAGGGCCCAAAGGCCACCACCATCCGCAAAAACTGCCTCCCTGAATTTCCCAGCGGAGTGGTGGCGCGATAGATCAGGGTCTCTGTCCCATCGGGATTCCGCTGGTTTGAGATCAGGACGAGCTCGGCGGGATCCCCACTCCAGGAAATCAAGTCGTTGCTCACTTCCACCGAAATCGCGCCCTCATCACGCCCGGGCGTTCGCACGATCTCAATTGCGAGATAGCTTGTCCCTGCGTCCTCCACGATCATGGACTGTGGATGCGCACCGGGGTCGCTCGTATTGGGATCTGATCCCAGAGCGTATTCAATACCCGCCGAAAGGCCGTCGCGATCGAGGTCCTCCCGTACAGTCAAGACTCCGTGAATTGCCGACCAGGACGCAAATGGCGTGCTCTCGTCCACCCCGGGACTTCCATCGCCCGAAACACTCGACCGCCAACTGGCAGGATCCCCGTGATCTGGATTCGCAGTCGGGTTGATCAAAACCAAACTTGGTGCCCCGCCGTCCGGTCCTTCGGGCCACCCTCCTTCGTCGTCATAGCTGAAATCCCGGATGATTCCTCCCCCGGCATCCTCCAGCACGATCCGCTCACCGGCATTCTCGAGCGCCGTGTTGTTCGCAAAGACTCCGACCACCGCCAACCCTGCACCGTGAATCGCGGAGAAGGCGGCCAGGTCGCGCACAACCAGGTAGCTCTCTCCAGCCGGCAGGGTCAGCCCAAGCGGAAACTCATATTCGAGCCCTTCCACAAATTTCACTCCACTGAGATCGATCGTGTCCACCGCCAGAATGTTTCTCACTTCGATGTATTCAGCACCGGGGTCACCGGCCGGGTGATACATGATCTCCGAGAGCACCAGATTGCCGGCGCTGGCCTGCACTCCAACCGAGAAGAAGGTTTCCGTGAGAGCCGACCACTCACCACCAGCCAGAACGCGGGCCTTCACGATGACCGGCGTCGTCAAAGGAATCGGCGCGCTGTAGAGGGAACCCGAGACGCTGCCCCCGACCATCCGCGGATCGCTTCCGTCGAGGGTGTAATAAATCGTTCCGCTCGGGGCGGTCATCCCAAGTTGCGCCCCTGTCAGAGTCGGCCCCCCATGCTGCGGCGTGCCATCGATTTCATATTCGGGAGCCCCCGTATTTGGGTAAAGTCCGCGCGTTTGCAAGAGACCAATCAAGATTGGAGTGCGTATATCGAACCACCCGCTCTTCTCCAGGGCAACGCGCGCTTCCCAATCGGTCGGGGTCTTCGCAGTTCCATGTAGGTCGCCCCAGCGGGCGGATTCCGCGATCATCGCTTCCCGCGTCTCCGCGGCCCTGAGGTCCCATGCCGCATTGGCTCCCGCCGGGGTCAACGGCCCGCCGTGGAAGCAATGCTTGCGCACCCGGTCTGCAAAAAGGATCTCATACTCGGGGTTGGCCAGCAATCGCTGATGCACATGGGTCGGTCCCTTGCGCGTGTTGGTATTGGTGTTCTTGTTGATCGCCACCGCTCCATTGACGGTCGGTGACGAGAGGGTATTGAGCAGGGTGCGTTCCTGATCCCAACAGAAGAATTTCCAGGTGTCAGGCGTCACCCGGTTGCGCCCCATCCGGATGTTGTTCTGATCCCAGTCATCGGAGTTGGAGTAAAAGTGCACCAGCAACCAATCGATGAAGGTTGGAAGATCAAGGTGTTGCTGGATTGCTTCATAGTTCGGCGGGGAGGCCATCCCAAGCGCGTCGTCGGCGATCGCCCGGGCCTGCGTCCAGGCTGTTTCACTCCCATCAAAGGCAGAAATGTGATCCCGCACGTCCCAGTCAGCTTCCGTTCCTCCAAAGTGTTCCACCATGTAGTCGTCTTCGATCCGTTCGAAGACATGAAAGACACCCCAATACATTCCATTGAGATAGAGATGAGCGTACATCTGCGCCTGGGACGGACCTCCCATCGCGATGTGAATGTCCCGATGCCACTGATCGCGAAGATAGGTCGCCCGATCGCGCACTCCGGGATTGGCCCAAGAATCACCGTTGCCTCCACGCAGCTGAATACTGTTGAAGGTCGTCACCTTCGAATCAGCAAAGAGCGGAAAGCTGAGTGTCCCATCTCCATATTCCCGACGGAAGGCAACCCGCATGTTGTGTTTATGACGATTTGCATTCCGCGAGGCATTACCCGCCAGACGCAGCCCGCCATTGATCTGTCGATCCTGCCCGTGAGCAAACCCGAAGAACTCCATCGAGATTTCGCGCTCCCAATCCATTCCTCCCAATTTGCTGTTGGCATAGTTACCCACTTGTTGGTCGAAGAGTTGCGCTGCATCGGTGGCAATCGAGATCGTGGGCAAACTTTGCAAGGCGCTGATCACTTCCTCGTGGCTGTAGAGCACGCCGACGATCGCACTCTGATCCATCCCATAGTCCGCGTTGCGCGATTGAGTGAGATTGTTCCAGTTCGCATACTCGTAGTCGTTCGGATTGTCGGACTGGGTCACAACATCTGCGGCGAAGACGTAGGTGTGAGTGTCGACATTCGTGGGTGCCAGATCATCCTTGAAAGCTGCGGCCCGCAGCACCATCGTGGCGGCGATGTTGACCAAAGCAAGCGGTCCCGGCACCAGGGTCCCGTTGCTCAGGGTGGGCGTGCTGCTGTCGGTGGTGTAGACGATCATCGCACCCGGTGAGGCGGTGGTGATCTCGACCGTGATCGGGGAGGTGTAAAACCCCCGATCGATCGAAAACTTGGTGTCCGCCACGAAGCCCGTCACTCCGGGGCCCGCATTGACTTCTCCCGGGGTGGACGCGGTCAGATAAAGCGCATCAAATCCATACGAAATGTCGCTCTTCTGCCCGGGAAACTGCGGAGAAAATTCCTGCCTGATGGTCGCTCCATTTGAAGCCACCAACGCGAGGTACTCTCCACCCGCAGCCAACACAAAGTTTGTGTGCAATTCTTGTCCCAAGGTCCTTCGATCCTTGCCCGACGCAAAGACCACAAGAAACTCATTGGGTTGGAGCACGAGCCCCGCCGGAATACCCCACTTCGGCAGGTTGAGCGCGTCATCAGTGAGAAACATCCCGCCCACGCTCACGGGCGATCCCGTCGCATTCACGATCTCGATCCAATCTGAGTTATCGCCGTCTTCATCATCCAGGGAGAACCCGTTGCTCGCCATGAACTCACTGATCAAAACCATGCCCGTGCTGCCCGGGTCCTGCGGATCGCTCCCCACCATCAACTCCAGGGGATCCCTCACGAGGTCGCCATCGGTATCCACGTTCACGGGACTCGTCACATGGGGATTGGGAGTGACTTCATCGCCGTCCTCCAACCCATCGCCGTCGCTGTCGGTCAGCAGCGGATTCGCTCCCAGACTGATCTCCGCGCCGTCATTCAACCCGTCCCCGTCAGTATCCATCGCATTGGGATTCGTTCCTGCATCAAACTCACCCAGGTTATCCAACCCGTCCGAATCCACATCCTGAGCGGCGTCGGCCGCGCTGTTGGGATTCAACCCGTTCCCGAGTTCCCAGACATTGGTCATGCCATCTCCATCGTCATCGCCCAAGTCGGCAATGGCCTGATAAGCCGCGACCACCTCGGCCGCGCTCATCGCGGTAGCGTAAACATTGATCAGGGCGATCTCACCTTTGAATCCAGACATCGCGATCGCGTTCCCGACATTGCCTCCGCAACTCCCATAGATTCCGAAGGAATTCTCATTCGCCGCATTGAAGACACACGAGTCATTCGATCCCGCCAATGACTCGAAGTCGTTGCCCGTGTCGTCGACTCGCGCGATCGCCCCGGCGGCATCCCGCACGAAGAGTCTCACCGCATCATTTCCATCGGTCACCGTATCCCCATCAAAGGTCGCCACCGCCTGGATGAAATCGCCACTTCCAAAGCCAGGCAACTCGATCGTCATGTCGACAATCTTGCTGCTGGACCACGACTTCAAGACCCGCATCTCGGCCGGAAAGATCCCATTGGTGCGCAGGAGAATGGAAAACCCGTTGGTGGATGCACCAGATTCCCAAAGCACTTGCCAACTGGTCCGGTCAGCGTCGCTGAGATCAGTGCGAAACCAGATCTCGACACTCCCGTCCTGCAACCCGTTGCCAATCGACGAGTTTTGCGCCTGCCCCTGCGGCTTGCCACCACTCGAATTGGCTCCCGCACAGTCAAAGGAGGCGGTGAGCAATGTTCCGGACGTGGAGAACCCCGCCGTTTGTACCAGTCCTGACGCATTGTTGATGTTGATATTCCGAAGCGTGCCGCCATAGCTGAATCCGGGCCCGACATCAGACCACTGCGTGAGGGAAAGGCCGCTCTTCAAATTGCTGGTGCTTGCAGCGTCAAACACATGAACCGGGGTCGCCCCGCGCACGGAAAATCCGAAACACAGGGGTGTCAAGATGGTGGGCAACAGGCGGCGAAGGATGGAACTCATGGACCAGAGTTTCATCCAACCAAGCAGGCCTCCCCACCCGGCGCGAGCGAGAAATCAGATCGCATGCTCATCCTGAGGAAGTTACTGATCTAACATTTGTGACTCTCCCGCCTCGCAATGCCTTCCCGGCGACTTTTTGGTGTGATCGAATCCGATTGGAGAACGAAGATGTTCACGCCCTTTGAGGTGCATGATCAGATCCCATGCAACAGAGCGAGTGAGTCGAGCCCCGGATAAACGATCACGACCCGGCTTGGCAAGGATTGGGCCTTGGCTCTTTATCAGAGCCCTCACCGCGTCTACACGCCATATTCTTCCTGCTTGCTCGCCCTTCCAACGCAGACCACCATTCTCTCCCATTCTCATGAGCATCCTCCCTTCCCGCACCCTCTGCAGTGGTTTCCTGATTCTCACCCTCACCACCGGTCTCGCCCAAGACTCCCACTCGTCCTTCGCGATCAGGTTTTCCGGCACGGGCTCCGGGCAAACCGATCGCATCACCATCCCGGTCGACAACAATTCCAGCGGCCCCGATCGATCAGCTCCCGCCGACATCGGAGCCGGAGCCTTCACCATCGAGTTCTGGCTCCGCGGTGAACTCGCCGACAACCCCGCCGACAGTCAGATCGCCGGATCGCACCCCGCCAATCTCTGGATCAACGGCAACATGGTCATCGACCGTGATATCTGGCCCCAGGGCGCCCCTACCGGCGACCGCGACTACGGGATCTCCCTTGCCCAAGGACGCGTCATGTTCGGCACCGGCCAAAACCCCGCCGCTCCCAGTCCCGACGGTGAAAACACCCTCGTGGGAACCCGCAATGTCCTCGATGGCACCTGGCATCACGTCGCCTGCATCCGCGATATCTCCGACGGATCGAAACGCATCATGGTTGATGGTGAACTCGACGCCACCGTCGCCGCCGTTTCCGATGATGACCTCAGTTTCCCCAACAACGGAGTCCCTATCAATGCGGCCTCCAACTGCGACTGCAATCACGCCCTGGTCCTCGGCGCCGAGAAGCACGATGCCGGCGCAGCGTTCCCCTCCTTCAACGGCTACTTCGATGAACTGCGTATCTGGAAAGCGGCCCTCTCCCAGGAATGCATTCAGCGCTATCGTCACCGCATTCTCATCAACCCCAGCCCCGGCCGAGACCCTGTCGATGGCTTTCCCGATCTCGTTGCCAACTACCGCTTCGAGGAGGGGAGCGGAACCGGAACCACAGACTCCAGCGGAGCTAACAACGGGCGCTCCAACTACAACGGGGTGGTCGAAGACGGCACTGCTGGTCGCGCCGAGTGGGTCTCCGCTGCAACGGACTCTGCCAACACGGCCCCAGTCTGGAATGGCACCGACCTCGGGGGTCAGATAAAGGGAAAGCTCCTCGTCTCCGGACTCACTCGACCGCTCTTCGTCTGTTCCCCTCCCGGAGATCCCGATCGCGTCTTCATCGTGGAACAACGCGACGGATCTGCCATCGGCCGGGTGAAGATCTTCAAGAAATCAACCGGCAGACTCAATGCCCGCGACTTTCTCTCAATCTCAGGAGTCAACACCTCCAATGAAGAAGGCCTCCTCGGTCTCGCCTTCCATCCGAACTTCGCCAGCAATGGATTCGTCTACGTCTATTTCAGCGATAACGTGGGAGGTCGTCGGAGTTTTCTTCGACGCTACACGACTTCCCATCTCCATCCCGGCGGCCTCCACGATCCCGACCGCGTCGACCCCGCCAGCGCCACTCCCATCATCGACTTTGCACAGCCTCAGAGCAACCACAACGGCGGGTGGATCGCCTTTCGAGCGGGCGATGCAGAATCCTATCTCTACCTCGGAACCGGAGACGGCGGCAGTTTCGACGACAACGGCAGCGGACACACTTCCGGCACAGGCAACGCCCAGGACATCACCAACAACTTGCTCGGGAAAATGCTGCGGCTCAATGTCGATGGCGACGACTTTCCCACCGACTCCACTCGCAACTATGCCATCCCACCCACCAATCGCTTCGTCAACAAAACCGGCGACGACGAGATTTGGCTCTACGGCCTGCGCAACCCCTGGCGCTGCTGCTTTGACAAGCTCACCGGCGATCTCTGGATTGCGGACGTAGGACAGAATGCGCGCGAGGAGATCGACTTCCGGGCCGCCCACACCCCTGACGATGCCGATGGCAACTACGGCTGGAGACTTCGCGAAGGCTTTCTCAAAACACCCGGCTCCGTCGGCGGCAATCGGCCCTCCGACAATGTGGAGCCCATCCTCGAATACGTGCGCAGTTCGGGATCAGCGGAAAGGGTCAACAACGGCAGCATCTATGGCACCTCCATCACTGGGGGCCATGTCTACCGGGGCCCTCAGGCTGGATTGCAGGGACTCTACTTTTTCGCCGACGACCGCTCCGACCGGGTCTGGTCCATGCGCTACTGCGGATCTACCGTGACCGAACTCACGGAACGCACCTCCGAGTTGATCAGCGGAGTTGTCTCGAATCCCGAGATCACTTCCTTCGGGGAGGACGGCGAAGGAAAACTCTACTATTGTTCGCGCAGCGGAGACATCGTGGAAATCGTGATCGACGACGGCCCCTGGAATGCCTGGCGTAACACTCAATTCGACGCCTCCCAGATTGCGGATGAAATTCTGAGCGGCCCCCTCGGCAATCCTGATCGAGATCCCCGCAGCAATCTCGCCGAGTTTTTCGTCAACAGCGATCCCACCACCACCGACGGCGACCTTGCGATGCAAGTAGGCACCACGACGACCGGCCCCGACGACTTCTTCACCTTCTCACTCACCCGCGATCCTCAATCATTCGGCGTGGTCAAGATCATCGGGGAAACCTCAGGAGACCTCACCCAGTTTTTCAGCATCTCCCGCGCGCAGATCCTGACCGACTCCGATATTCTCTTCCGCTTTCGCGACAGCGTCCCGATGTCCTCCGCGCCTAACCGCTTCGGACGATTCAAGCTGGAGCTCGAATGAAGGGCCCTCTCCCTGCCCACGATCCAGAGGGGTCCTGTCTGCGGTGAGTGAGAGCATGATTGATTTTTGATCGGCGCTCATCCTCACCTCATTTCGAGCTTCTGCAATCGGCGTATTCTGCGCAACCTTCCCCCTCACATGGCCGAAAACGTCTACGAACTCTCCGCCGACCGCGTCCTGGAACCGCCTTCAACCTTCAAAGGGAAGCTCCGCCACCTCGGCCCCGGATTCATTCTTTCCGCGTCCATTGTTGGTTCCGGGGAGCTCATCGCCACCACCAATTTCGGTGCGGAAGCAGGCTTCGTCTGCTTGTGGATCATCATTTTCTCATGCCTCGTCAAGGTCGCCTTGCAACTCGAGTTCGGTAAACACGCCATCTATTCCGGGAAGACCACCATCGGCGCCTTCAATGATCTTCCCGGCCCCAAATTTGGCAAGGCCAGCTGGTCCATCTGGGCCTGGCTTCTCGCCATGTCCCTCAAGTTCCTTCAGGTCGGGGGCATCATCGGCTTGGTGGCCGTGGTCATGAACACCTTGATCCCCATCGGCCCCGAAGGGGGAAAAGTTGGTGTCATCTTCTGGACCGTCGCCGCCGGCCTCTCCGTCGCCTTCCTCATCTCGCGCGGTCGCTACGCACTCATCGAACGATGTTGCCTGATCATGATCGGGCTCTTCACCATCTTCACGGTCATTTCCGTCATCGCCCTGCAGTGGACCGACTACTCGATCACCGCCAGCCAGATTGGCTCCGGGCTCTCCTTCGAAATGCCCAGCAAGCTCATCCTCTTTTCCGCCATCGCCGCCTTTGGAATCACCGGCGTCGGCGGCGACGAAATCATGGCCTACAACTACTGGCTCATCGAGAAGGGCTACGCCTCCTACACCGGACCCCGCCCTCCCGAAAGCGACCAGAAAGCCCACGATGCATGGCTGGCGCGCGCCCGGGGATGGATTCGAATCATGACCCTCGACGCCCTCTTCTCTCTTTTCTGTTACACTCTGGTCACGATCCTCTTCTACATCCTGGGGGCTGCGGTTCTCCACGTCTTGCACGGCAAACTCAAGGATGGCCAGGAACTCCTCGGAGCGCTCTCCCTGATGTACACCGAGAGTCTTGGGCCCTCCGCAAAATGGATCTTCATGGTCGGCGCCGTGGCCGTTCTGTATTCCACCCTCCTCGCCGCCCTTGGCGCTTGGACTCGTCTCTTCGCCGATGCATTCAGCCACATCGGAGTTGGCGATTTTCAGGATCCAAAACGGCGCCAGAAGGCAATCGCGATTGGCTCTTTCGTGATTACCGCCATCTGGGCCATTCTCTACTTCATCTTTGAGAAACCCAAACTCATGATTCTGGTGGGAGGTTTTATCACCGCCGTCATCCTGCTGCTCGTGCTCTTCGCCGCCTTTGTCATGCGCCTCCACTGGAGCCCCGCGCAACTGAAGCCCTCCCGACTCTACGACCTCGCCCTGTGTCTAAGCGCCCTCGCGATTGCGTTCGGGGGCATCTGGTCCATCTCGATGGGCCTCAGGAAGTTCTTCGAGAAACCTGCCGAGAAAACCGCCTTCCATGGCAGCGCTGCGCTACCACAGGCACACCAAGTGCCCGTCCGTCCGGATCAACAACTTCCCATCCACCACCACCGGTGAAGCGATCACTCCTTCCTCAAGGTTGAACTCGCGCAGATTCTCGATCCCCGCTTCACCCAACTGCGCCGCAAAGATCATGCCATCCTGGCGCGCGACATAGACCGTCCTCCCAATCACCACCGGCGAGGCACAATAGGTCTGCACCGATTTTGGGAGGGTGGCCTGCCAGTGCTGCTTGCCGGTCATCACATCCAACAGGGTGAGGGTTCCCCGCGCCTTCCCGCGATCGGTCAACACCAGCGCCCTCGTCTTGTGCGCCGCGGGGGTGGATGTGTCGGAACCCCATCCCTTGTGATTCCAAAGCCACGCCTTCTCGGTGATGTCGCCCTTCCCGCCCATCTTGATTCCGGCGACCCAATCCTCACGCCCATAGACCACCACCGCCACCCCGTTGGCGTGCGCCGGTGAGGCAATCGTCCGCCACACTCGTTGCGTCTTCGGATTGAACCCGCCACAAAACCAAATCTGCTTTCCCGTCTTCGCATCGTGCCCGGTCAAATGATCGCCACCCCAGGTCACGATGGTCTCAACCCCATCGATATCCACTACGAAGGGAGAGGAATAGGTGTCTCCATTTTCCCCCACCGTGTCGAACGGGCGCTCCGTCATCCAGGCTTTCCGGCCCGTCTTCTTATCGAGAGCTCCGAGGTACGAAGTTCCTCCCTGCTGCAGCGAGGCGATCACAATGTTCCCTCCCGCGAAAACCGGAGAGCTTCCCTTGTCCCAGAGAATCTTGTCGGGAAAAAAGGTCTCGTCGAAATTGATCTCCCAAGCCACCTCCCCCTCCATGTTGAGCGAGGCCACCCTCCCCGATTTGAAGTAGACGAAGACATTCTTCCCGTCGATGATCGGCGAGGAGTTTGCGCTGCTCCCAATTCGTTGCGTCCGGCCCAGCTTCGCCGGACCCAGTTCCTTGCTCCAGACCTCCTTACCCGTCTTCAAATCAAAGGCCTGCACGCTGTCGTTCTTGCCCATCAATCCCGTCACAAAAACCCGTCCCTTCCACACCACGGGCGTCGAGCAGGCCCGCGCCCCTATCTTCGTCTTCCAACTCCGCTCCTTCGCAAACTCGGTCGGCCCTTTCCGTTCGACCACCACCCCACATCCATGCGGACCCCGCCAGCCCGGCCAATTTTCAGCCAAAACGGTCCCCGCAAACCCCAAAACCCCGAACCCCAAGGCGAACTCTCTCCATCTCATAGACCGCTATAAAGCATTCTCTCTCCCTCTCTCTCAATCACATTTTTCCCTCCCCTTTCCCATCCTTCCTCGCTTTTACTGTTTACTGATCGTCGATCACTTTGGAAACTCAGCCAACTTCAGAACAGATGGCTCACGACATTAACAATCAAACCGACCTCGAACTCGGAATCGTTCCCACTCACGCCGGATTCGTCGGCGGACTCGTTCCGGATGACGACGGCAATCTTTCTCGCACGGCGGACGGCGAGATCGTGATCCTCTCCGAGGTCAAGAAGCTCTCTGAGCTCACCAGGGTCAAACTCGACGCCCTCCAATTACCCGTCATCCCGGGCACCGCCGAAGGAGATCTCAACGAACTCGCCAACGGCCTCAAGGACCTCGACCTCTCGCTCTATTTCGTGCTCATGGTCGGCGGTGCCGATCCCATGAACCCCGACGACGAATCTGCAATCGTCGATCAACTTCTCTTCGGCCTCGAAGCCGCCAAACAACACGGAGTCACCTTCGTTTCCTCCACCTCGATCGAAAACTGGATGGTCGAGGGCGCCCAGCGCAAGGAAGGCGCCGACTTCGAAGCCGCGGTCGAACAGAACGCCAAACTTCATCACCGCGCCTACACCGAAGCCGGCCTCGCCGATTCCTGCGTCAACTCCTGGCACGTCGAATTTCTCCGCCCCGGCGAGTTCCAAACCTTCACCGATCTCGGTCGTCTCTGGAAGTTCCTCCAGGCCGCCAACGCAGCAGTGGGTGGAAGCAGCACCTTCTTCAAGACCCTCACCGACGCCGCGCACTGCGGGGACTCCGCCCTCAGCATCTCCGAAAACGAGGAACTCATTGCACAGATCGGAGCCAACGGCGAACTCGGTTGCTTCCACGCCTCCGCCAAAACTACCCGCGGCTGCCTCAGCACCGATGACGGCTGGATCGGATCCCTCCTCACTGCCGCGGCCAGGACAGGCACCCTTCAACACGTTTTCGTCGAACTCTTCAAACACGACGACCCCGCTCTCGAAGGTCTCCGCAACCTCGACTCAGGTCATGGCATCGATACCACCGACGGTCGCAGCTACAATCAAGCCACCGCCGACGGCCTCGCCGACACCGCCCGCCGTCTCAATAACTTGAAGATCCGCGGCATCCTCTAGGGTGCTGGAAATTTCTGGATTGCTGTGCAGGGCTGGATTGCTGTGCAGGGCTTCTTGGATGACTTGACGCGGCGGGAGGCTGCCGGGAGCCGAGACTCAGGACCACCGAGCAAGAGAGGCACCCCCTTCAGGCACCTTCCACCCGACGGGCGACCTTCTGACTCGTTGGCTCGCGACGGGTCCCCATCCCTTTCTCCATACATCATTTCAATCGATACCATCCTCAATACTATCGATTACCAACACTCCGCGATTCGGTGCCATCTTCCCCTTCATGGAACCGATCACAATTCTCATTGTCACCTCTCCCATCATCGGCACCTTGATTCTCTTCCTCTGCCGGGACCGGCCCTTCTTTCAATCTCACGCCTTTCGAATCTGTCTCGGAGGGGGCTTTCTTGTGCCCACCGCCTGCTGCGCATTCGGCTTCCTCGCATCCTTCGAACTCCGTGGTGAGGAGGGCCTCGCCTGGAAGCTCCGCTACCTCACGCTCGGATCCTTCACCCTGCTGGGCGCCCTCTACTTCTTCCTCAAACGTCCCCTTTGTGGCCGCCCTTCATAGGGGCCAAACCCTCATCATCGCCACTGATGGTGAGCCTCCGCAATCCGATGCGGAGTCAGTTCCTCATTTCCTGAATCGTCCGTAGCAGCTGCCACCACTGATTTGGCCTCCTTCGGAAGCGAGATCTCCCCCCTTCGGCACCCCGCTCTTTTTCCAGGTGTGTGCCTCGCTCCAGTTCCCACTCCTTGCGCTGTGAACAACTGCCCCTTGAAGGAGTAAGGAGGACGCAAGGAATCCGAGGACTCCAAGAAATAGTCTCAGGAAGCAGTTCATCCCCTTACAACCGAATCACCACTCACAAATCCTTCACTCCACCGCGGCGATCCTTCTCCGGCGCCCCTCGGCCGACCCTTAATAGGCACCAGGGCTACCCCACCAAGCGCGCCAAGGCTTCTTTCGCCTCCTCAATCCACTCCCTTTCGGGCAGCGCATACGGCCGAAAGGTCTCCAGATAGCCATCGTGCTCATTGTAGTAGAGCGCCCGGTGCAGTCCCAGGTCACTGGCGGCCGGACTATCCACCAAGGCTGCCGAGTCGTTCTGACTCATCTGGAAAATCACGCGCATCTCGAATTCACTCAAGGCCTTCCGACTGAGAAAACGGTTCACATTATTGTAGCTGTCCACGCTCACAATCGCGTGCATGCCGAGGCTGGTTCCTTCCGTCACAATCTCGTTGAACTGGGCCCCGGGCTTCACCGCAGCCGAGTCATCACTGTCGAAGGAGAAATCGAAGTCATCCTCGTGCTTGAGCTTCTTAAATTTCTGAATGTTCTGCACGATGACATAAATCGGGGGCGCCTTGGCGGCCGTTTCTTCGTCCGCGGCGCGCCGCTTCATCTCCTCCCCAAGATCGCTCATCACGCTTGGAATGTCGTGATTCTTCACCACCTGCACTTCGTGGGGCACCGCATCCACCACCGCCTTCAGGAAGGCAGCCTCCGAAGTTCCCGGGCCGGTCCCATCACAAACCACAAACTTCACTCCACCCTTTGCATACTGCGCGGAGAGTGCCACCAACGATACTCCGATCATGGCCAGCGCCGCCTCTTCGCGCTGTCCGATCACGATCAGGTTGCTCCCGCTCTGACGATGGAAGCTCGCCTCGGTCGGTCCCTTGATCGAGTTCGGCGCGCCCAGCCAAGCTCTTCCGGAAACGGTCGCCGCAATCGAGTCGGCCTTGAGCAGATGATGCAGAAGCTCATTCTCGCGCACATCGGCGGGCGCGTTGCCCTCAAAGACGATGGGCGCCGGGCCATCATAGCCTTTTTCGTCCGCGATCTCATTGACTTTCTCCAAGTAGCGATCGCGCTCTTCATCCGAAAGCCAGACCACTTGGAACGGGCTGTTGCCTTCAAGCGCCCCCGCACTGTCATTGTAAATCCCCTCCCCAGGCCGCGTCAGCATGCGGGGCGCCGGGTTGGTGTCATCCATGATGAGATAGGCATCCGCCTCGTTGCACTGCAGGGCCACCCGGATCACCATCTGCCCCATCGTGGTGCGCGCCATGCTGTAGGCGCCGCCCAGGGTCTGCGACCCCAACAACACGTGAATGCCGAAGGCGCGGCCTTGTCGAACGATGCGATCCAAGAGGACTGAGGCATCCTGCGCAATCCGATCGTCCTCCACGAAAAGTTCCTGGAACTCATCAATGATCAACAGGGAGCGTGGCACGGGCGTCGTTCCGCCAACCCGTTTGTAGCCTGCCACGTCCTGCACTCCCATCTTTCGGAACATGTCTCCGCGTTGTTTCAACTCCTCGTCCACACGCTTGAGCACACTCAATCCAAACTCGCGATCACTCTCAATCGCGACCACTCGCGCGTGGGGTAGCCGCGCCGTTGCGTAGCATTTAAACTCAACTCCTTTCTTGAAATCGACGAGGTAGAACTCCACTTCCTCCGGACTGCACCACAGCGCCAGGTTTGAGATGATGACGTGAAAGAGCGTCGACTTTCCGGAGCCGGTTTTCCCGGCGAACAGGGCATGTTGCCGCGTGCCCTTCCCGATCGCGAGATACTGCAGCTTGGTTGCTCCGGTACGCCCAATCGGCACCCGCAACTCCTTGGTGGTCTCGCTGGACCAGAAATCTTCCTCCTTCGGAATGACATGCTCGAAGGGGACCTCCACCCGGTTGGAGTCGATGCTGCTCTTTCCAATCTTCTGGATGAATTCGATCGCAACATCAGGATCGGGAGCCGAATCAAATTCGAGGGTCATTCCATCTTTCTCGCTGGAGCCCAGCAAAAAGCGGTCGTCCTCACACCGAATCTGGATGCTGTTTTCGCGCAAGGTATCAGGCACAAATTCCTGTGGCCCCCCGGTCTGCTGGTGATCCCAGTGAATCAGGGTGTATATCCCGCAGCGGGCTCCACTCATCACGATGCTCTGCAACCGGTTGGCCGCAGTCTCACTGAAGCCCGACGGAAAATCCGCGATCACCAGGAAGTGGTACTTCTCCGCGATGTTTCCAGCCTGCTCGTTGTACTCCGTGATCGTCTCGTACTCATTGCGGAGATACATCTGGATCACCTTCTCAATGTGCTCGTTGAGCTCCGCCAGCTTTTCTTCGATCTGTCCGCGCTGCGTCCAGATGCGTCCGTTGATCACGCTGTCCTCGTAATCAGCGAGGTGCATGATTCCCGCAAAGTTTTCCCCCAAGCCCACCGGATCGATGATCGTGAAGCTCAGTTTTCCTGGCGGAGTGGTCGCCAACAGGCGCAGTATGATGTTGTTCAGCGCCCCCACTGCCGTTTCGCGGCCCGACCCGTTGGTCTCAAAGAGGATCGACCCGTCATGGGGCAGATGCAAGGCCATGGGAACCTCCAACTCCTTTGCCCCTGGGAGGGTGAGTCCTTTCTCTTCGGCCAAGACATCCCCGGCCACCGACAAGTTCCCAAAACGAGCCATGTCGTGAAGCTGGGACGACGGTTGCCAACGGTCCAGATAGCTGCGCTCCCACGCGGGCGAAAGCGACTCGAGGGTGTCCGCAATCGCAGCGGCTTCGGCGTAAATGGGTTGCACGCGCCCGTTCCACTCCGCTTCCATTTCCTCCCATACGGCTTGAAATTTGGACTCCAATTCCGCCACCGCTGTGTCGTGCTCGCTCTGCAACTTCGTGATCCGGTCTGCGCTGCCTTGCTTCAACTCGCGAACACGCCCCTCGTGGGTCAAGTTAAGTGGACCGACAATACTCTCCAACATCTCGGCATTCTTGGCGAGCGCCCGCTGATGCTTGTCCTGCACCCGCGTTGCTCCCTCTTCCCGCATTTTCTTGGCAGCACCGTCGGCCACCTCCCAACGATTGTCGGTCTTGGCTTCCTCCGCCGCCAATTGCTCCTGTTCTTCCTGGAAGCGCATCGCGATGCGTTCGCCACAGGCCACCTGCGCCCTCCTCGTCGTCTCAATCTGCTCGGCCACCGCCCGGGCCGCCGGCTCCGTTCCCTTTCCGGTCGCGAATTGAAGAACCAGGATCAACAGGATCGTGGCCCCTGCCACCCAACCGGCCGCCCCATCCGCTTCCCAGAAATTCGAGAGAGCGAGCGCTCCCCCGAGCCCCAATCCCAGGAGCAACCACCACGGAAAAAAGCTCAGCACTCGCGCAAGCCCATCCTTCCTGAAGGTGTCCAGTTTCTTCTCCCCCTTGGCAACTGATTCACTCACCCGTTCAAGGAACTGAGGAGTCTGACCCGAGGTGTCGGCGTCCCCCACTTCGAATTTCGCACCGCTCTCGGGCTTCAACAGTTTCTGAAAACGTAGATACCCACGCATCGCTCCATTTGCCTTCCGCTGCAGGTCCGCGAGATTCTGCCCCTGCCCCGCGAGCTCTGCATGGAGCCCCTGGTAGGTCGCCGTCAGCGTTTCAAGCGCGCTTTGGCGATTCACCTTGTCCTTCACCGCCCGCACCTGGAGATCGGAAGCCGTGCGTCCCCTGTGTTCCTCCGCTCGTTTCGAAAGAAGTCGCTTGCTCGAGAGCAGCGCACGCTCAATCCACTCCATCCGTGCGGCGTGACGCCCTTCGGCGTGCTCCGTCTCTCCCGCCGACCTCGCCTCCGCGGCCTCCATCGCATTTTCCAACACCTCTTCCTCGGCGCTCTTCCCCTTATCCAGAGCCTTCTTGACCGCATACATGGCCGCGCGACGCTCCCTCGCCATGTCCTCTTCTCGCTCCGCAAATTCCGAGATCGCGCCCGTCAATCCGGTCGCAAGCTCCAGTCCTCGATTTACTCCTACTCTATTCCTCACAGTCGCGTCGGGCTTTGCTGATAATTTTGTCAATCTCTTCAATCACACGCACCGCAGCTGAAATATCATCGGGCAGCGATTCAATATAGTCTTTCTCGAATTCCTGACCCTTGCGATCTCGCCAAAATACCTTCGCTCGTTCCCAGGCTTGCAGGAACGACTTGGTGGATTTGGTGAGCTTCACCGCACTGGATCTCGCGCTCATGCTTCAGAGCCCTCCTCCCCGGCAACTTCGGTCTCCCCGTTCGACTCCTGGGGCTTGGCACTTGAGGCCGACCCTTCCCCCTCCGGGGCCATTCGGGCGTAATCATCCAGCGTGCGCTCGGCCTGCGCCAGGAATGACACCGCCTTGGGCATGGAATGAGTGATGAGGTGCTGCATGCCGTCAAGTTTCTTGAGGAGCGGCTCCACCAGGCTGTCATAGTTCCGAATCCACTTCTTGACCACTTTGGCCCGCTCTTCGGTCTCGCGCACTTTGCGCCGTAGACGCGTGACTGCCATTTGGCGGGCCGCACTATGATTTGTCATGGCGCTCAGCCGCGAGGTGAACAACTCCGCTTCGGCCTGCTCCAGCTGCTTCTGTAATCTCTTGAGGAGTCCTGCCCAATGTGCCCGCTGGTCAATCTGAAGCCAGGTCCGCGTGCGACGCACTTCATCGCGCACCTCGTCCAGCGAGGTCCCCACCGATCCAAGGTAGATGATCAGGCTGGATCGTAACGCTGCGAGCGCGTCAACGGAAGTAACCTTGGCCTGGCGGTCCATTAACGTTGATCCAGATACTCTTCGATCCGCTGCGCCTTCCGCAGGAGGTAGGGAGTGTGCTTCTCAGAGATCTCGATGAACTTCTTGAGCGCCTTCATGGTGCCCACAAACTCCTCCGCGAACTTCTGGTTTTCCTGGTCCTTCCACGTGTCCCCAAGCGAAGTGAATCGCGCATTGAGCGAAGAAGACTTCACTTGGAGTTCATCATTGAATCGTTTCAGTTCCTTTGCGAACCGCCGGACTTCGTCCGGATCCATAATTGCCTGAGCCATAACGTTGGATTGGTGGGTGCGATATTGAGTTCCAGACCCGGTCTACGGCAAGGACCGATCTTCCGGAATAGCAATGAAACACTGCCCCGAGTTGATTGTTGCTTCAAGTTCCCCAAATCGCCGAGAATGCCCCACTCGTCAGACCCGATTTCTAGTGGTGCCGAGTCCCAAAGTAATCCAAGCCCTGCAACTTGGCCGCTCTGCCCATCGGCACCAGGCAGTCAACCGGCGCGGGCTCCACCAGCAATTCGATGGCAAAACCCAGCGGATTGCGCCCGGGGCTCTCGATCGAAACGCTCTTGCCGTTGGCGTCACCCACCCGGCCCCACGAATCACCCAGCGCCCCTCCCGACCGTTTCATGATCACCTGATCCCTACGATCGTACTCCATCCATCCAACCCCCGAAATCTCTCAATTCCCTTGCGCAGGCATAGGGGCTCGGTTGTCTTACGGGATCGAATCACGGAGGCACATGGAGCTCAATCGCAACAAAGTGGCATTCCTCGCCCTGACCGCCGGCCTCCTCATCCTCGCTGTTTTCTTGCGCCTGAAGGCAGGCAAGGAAGATGGGACCTCCAGCGCGCTAGGCGAGTCCGCCAACCCGCGAACCGGTGTCCCCTCCAGGCCCCTCGCCCCGGATCCAGAGGACGGGGCATCCCTCTCAAGAAAGTCCGACCGCCCACCAGCAACCCACGCTCCACCTTCCGTTCTCACGACCGCGAGCGGCTTGCACTACAGTATTCTTCGCGAAGGAAACGGACCGCGGCCCGGCCCCACTGACCGGGTCAAGGTCTCCTACATCGGAATGTTCGATGATGGCCGCGTGTTCGATGACAGTTACAAACGAGGGAAACCCATGATCTTCCCACTCACCGCAGTGATCAAGGGATGGCAGGAAGGCCTCCAACTCATGAAGGTCGGCAGCAAGTTCAAGCTCATCATCCCACCCGATCTTGCCTACGGAAAATCGGACCGCCCCAGCATTCCAGGCAATTCCACTCTTACCTTCGAAATCGAATTGTTAGAGATTGAAGAATAGCGCCGGGGCCGGCACGCCCTCACTTCCCACCGGTCAAATAGCTCAGCAAATCGGCCATCTCCTGCACGCTGAGCCCACCCTCCAGTCCCGCGGGCATCAAGGAGCGATTCAGATTGGTGAGCCGTTTGAGATCCCCCCGGGCCACGGTCGTGCTGGTTCCATCAGCGGCCCGAAAGGTCAACTCCGTCCCGCTCTCCTCCACGATCACACCCAACACAGACTCTCCATTCTTCAGTTGTCCCTCCCAAAGAAAATACTGGGGCGCCACTTCAAGATCGGGCGCGATGAGATTCTCCAACAACATGGGCGCACCCTTGTTTCGCAAGGTCGCAAGGGCGGGGCCCGCTCCCTTCGCATCGTCGCGGTGACACACCTGGCAGCGCGCTTGAAATATGAGCTCCCCGTTCTTGCCCTTCCCCGGAAGAACCAGGGCCTTCCGATAGTGCAAGGCTGCTTCCTTTCGGCTCCGATCCACTTCCTTCCCAAAGACTGCCCCCGCTCGCTCGCGAATAGTCTTGTCCCCGTGAGTCCGCATGGCCCGCTTCTGTTGATACCCGAGTTCCTCTGCTCTCACCTCCTTCTTCGCAATCGCATCCAGGACGAAACCCGCATTCATCTTGGGCAGCAAACTCACCCGCACGTCGGCCCGCACCTCCCTCCAATGACTCAGGATCAACTTCTCCCACTCTCCAGGGGACCGCTTCGCCAGGCCCTCTGCGACAAGTCCAGCCAAGCTGGTCTTCCCAGTGGTGATCCACCTCAGCATCTTCGCTGGGTCTGTGGCAGGATCGCGACTGATCAACCACACCGCGGCCGCCTGCTCTGAATCGGATAGCCCCCCCGCTGCGATTCTCGCCCAGGCATCCGCCACCGATGAGCGCATCAACTCATGACCGCCCTTCACCCCGGCGGCCTGAAGGATTGTCACCACCTGGGTCAAATCCCTTTGCCCCTTCACAACCTCACTCAACATCCCACGCAACTTCGCGGAAACCACTGCGGTGCGCAGGAGCCAGGGGTCTCCTCCGGCCGACTTCACCATCCCCACAAGGTGAGCGACCTCCATTTCAATCTTCCGATCCAAACTGCGCAGAGCGAATTCAAAGCGCACTCTCGGATCCGGGTCTGAGGCCAGGGGAGCGAACAAGCCAAGCTCCGTGGAATCCCACCCGTGCACAGCCGCTCTCCTGATCTCAGCACTCGCATCCTGGACGAGGAGCGGGGCGAGCCAACCCAACTCCCGTCTCGGAAGGAAAAGCCGAAGGGCCGCCAGGCGCGCCCTCTCATCGATCGCTTCACTTGCGATCATCGGGATCAGCAAATTGATTTCATCCTCCTCATTGCGTTCCAACAAGAGCCGCGCAGAGGTATCACGGGTCCATCCATTCTCGCTCTGCAACGATTTGAAGAGATCCCCCCGCATCCCCCTCCCCAGTTCCTTCTTGGCAGGCCGCTCGAATTCCTTCGGGACTACCCGCCAGATTCTTCCCCGATCATTCCCGCTGTAAAGATCGAGGTGTTTCTTGATCGATTCCGGGATCGACCATGGGTGCTCGATGGTCTCCCGGCACATGTCCACGATGTAGAGCGCACCATCGGGGCCGTTCGCGCACTGCACCGGACGAAAGGAATTGTCGGTGGAGGCCAGGAACTCCCGCTGCTCCTCTCCCTTCGCCCGCCGGGCCACCGGCTGCACCCGATTCTTCGGAAACTCGATCACCTTCCGGTGCACCAGGTTGCTTCCGACATCTCCGACAAAGACATTCCCGCGAAAGCCCTTCGGAAACCCGTCCCCGCGATACACCGTCAGTCCGCTCGCCGAGGTAAAGTAGCCCGTTGCCCGTCCGCCCCCTTCCACCGGACCACCCACCAACCCCTGCACCCGCCAACGTGTTCGCACCACCCGCCAGGGTTCGACTTTGCTGATGCGATAGACCTCGGCCGCACCACCATCCACCGGAATGTCCACCAGGGGATGAGGCAGTCCCGGCACCTTGTTCCAGGGCCATGAATACATCACCGCAATCAGATGGCGGCTGTTGCTGCACAGATAGCGGCGTCCGTAGTCGTCAAAGGTGAGGCCGTACTGCGCCGTGCCCGACTCCGGGCGTAAGTCCAGGCTGTGGGGATCAAAGGAGAAATCCGAACCACGCAGATTGAGCGCCTTGGCCTTTGGATCCCTGGCCTTCACCAATCCTCCATTGGAGGCCGTCGAGCCATAGATTCGTCCGTCGGGCCCCCATTGCAGCCCGTTGACCAAGGCCTGCATGTTGAGCCGATTCAGGCCCGCCCCAAACCCGCTGAATACCACCGTCCGCTTCTCGGCCACTCCGTCCCCATCCCGGTCTTCCAAATAGAGAATGTCCGGCGAAGCAGCCACGAAGAGCCCCCCCTTCCAACAGACCAATCCCGTCGGCCACTTCAGCCCCGCCGCAAAAGTGGTTGCCTTCTCATAGCGCCCGTCTCCGTCGAGATCCTCCAGGAGCTTGATGCGTCCCAGCGCTTCCTCCCGTCGTTCGGGATAGCCACGCATCTCCGCCACGAAGAGGCGTCCATTTTCATCGAAGGTGATCGCGACCGGATCTACGACTTGGGGCTCGCCAGCCACGAGCTCGATCCGGAAATCGCGGTGCACTTGAAAGGATTCCAACGCCTCGTCAAGGTCCTTGGGAGGATTGCGCGGGAGTTCGACCGGATCGGGAATGGGCTCGGCCCATGCCACCCCTGCCAGCAGGAGCGCCCATCCAATGAACAACCAGGAATTCGTGACCATGCGCGGACTCCAATTGAGAGTCCAATCACTCCCTTCGCAATGCGAAAGGGATCAAGGGCCGAGATTTAGAAAAAACCTCCCCGCGCGGCAGTGCTTTCGCATTGCACCCTGGCGCTCCCCTTGTGACCCTGTCTCTTGACCCGATGACTTCGCCCACTCGCCGAAACTTCCTCCGGAGCGGAACCCTCGCCACCGTCAGCACCGTGCTCAACAGTTGCTCGAAGGAGAAGAGCCCACCGGAGCCCGAGCCCTTCAAGGGAATCGTCGATATCCACCAGCACGTCGGCTACCTCGAGCGCCCCGATGCGCAACTCATCGCGCACCAGGAGCTCATGGGAATCACCCAGACCGTCTTACTCCCCTCCGCCAGCGCGGTCTCCCTCCCCTCCACTCACGACGGCAAATCGAACGGCCTCGCCGCGGGCGCCCGCGGCAACGAAGCCTGCCGCCGCATTGTGGAGGACAATCCGGAGCACTACGCCTCCTTCGCAAACGAAGTCCCTGACCTGCCCAACGCCCGTCAGGAACTTGAACGCTTTCTCAAGGCGGGAGCCATCGGCATCGGGGAACAGAAATTCGCGATCGACTGCGACTCCAAACATAGCGAGCTCATCGCCTCCATCGCGAAGGAGTTCGATGTCCCGGTCCTTCTCCACTTCCAACACGGCTCCTACAACCTGCACTTCGAACGCTTTCACAAGATTCTTGAAAAGTTTCCCAGCGTGAACTTCATCGGACATGCCCAGACCTGGTGGGGCAACATCGATCTGAATCACAAGCAGCCCACCATGTACCCGAAGGATCCGGTCACTCCGGGCGGACTGACAGATCGTTACCTCGCCGACTATCCCAACCTCTTTGGAGACCTCTCCGCAGGCTCGGGTCGCAATGCCCTCACCCGCGACGAAGATCATGCCCGCGAGTTTCTGAATCGACATCAGGACAAGCTCCTCTTTGGCAGCGACTGCCCGGATCGCTTTGGCCAGGGCGCACAATGTATCGGCTCCAGCACCCTCGAGATCCTCCGGCGACTCGTGGAGGACGAAGCAACCCTGGAAAAGATTTTAGGCCGCAATGCCCGAGGAATAATGCGCCTTTGATTCCCTCGGAAAGCCGAACGTCTTGACTGGATATTCCCGCGGCCTTACTTCAAAGGCACGATTACACCCTAAAATTCCTCCCCCAATCATGCAGCTTCCAAAACCCCTCCTCCTCGCCTTCCTCGGATCTACCTCCCTTACCCTTGCCGATTTTAGCGGCGTCGACGTCTTCTGGACCGACAACTTTGGATTTGCCAATCCCTTCGTGGACAATAGTGAGGTCGCCTTGCAAGGAGGTGATGTCGTCCAGGTTGGCTATTTCGCCGGCGTGCTCGCGACCAAGAATCCGGCCTCCTACAGCCTCGCTGATTGGGCCAGCTTTACCCCGCTCACCGGAGACGGATCGTCGAACCCCCTCTTCTACCCGACCACCATCGCCACGCCCTTGCAGGCTCCGCAACCAGGATACTTTGCTGCCAATATCAGCTTCGACACCGACGTTCATATTGGAGTTCCACTCACGGATGTGCGAATCGGAATTCGCCTCTTTGACGCCAGCACGGTCGCCACTGCGACCAATATCAACACCGTGACTTCAGGCGCGGATAGCTGGATCATGCTCGCGCCTGGAAACGGAATCAATACCCCCTTTCCCGCCGACGCCAACTTGGACACCGGAGACCTCGCCAGCACCCTCCTCTGGGAAGGCACCCCCTTCAAAACCGATCTCGTCCCGGGAGTCACCCCTCCAAGCGTTGAGTTGACCAAGGTCACCCAGACGGGAGCAACCACCCTCCAGGTCTCCTGGTCCGGCGGCGACGGCAGCAACGATGTGCAAACTTCCACCGACGGAATCACCTTCAACACCGTCTCTGCAGGGCAGGCCTCCCCCGCTACCATCACGATTGATCCCGTGGGCACCAGGAATCTTCTCGTCCGGGTCATCGAGCCCTAACACCCGACTTTCTTTCTCTTCCCAATGAAGTAGAATGCTCGGGCCAGCCTCGGCCTCACTCACTCGCCTTGAAGTCAGAACTCGCCTCTTTCAGGTCGAGATCGGCCATCCAGATATTGCGATAGCGCACGTCGTGACCTTCGGCCTGGAGCTTCAGTCCCTGCGGAGTGTCGGTGATTCCTTTCCCGCCGTCCTTCTCCCCATCGACCCCGGAATTGGCGCCCCCCCACACCTTCTGAATCTTCACATTGGTGTGCACCTTCTTGCCGTTGAAATACATCGTGACCAATGGCTGCTCAACGCGCTTGCCATCCTTGAAGCGGGCAGCACGGAAAACGATGTCGTAGGAATTCCATTTTCCAAGGCCGTTGTATGCGTGGTAGGGCGACTCCGACTCATTGATCACAGCTCCCATCCCGTGCTTGGTCTTGTCTCCATCAAGAACCTGAATCTCAAAGCGGTTTTGCAGGTAGACTCCGCTGTTCCCTCCCTTTTTGGGGATGAGAAACTCGACGTGCAGGCGAAAATCCCGATAGGCCTTCTTGGTCACAATGTCTGCTGCACCGTACTTTCCTCCCTTCGCCGCAGGATCAAAGGTCTGCATGCACGTCCCGGCATCCACTGGATCGTCAACTATCTTCCACTTGATGGGCAACTCGGAGGCGAAACGCGGGCCTTTCCAATAGGTCCACTTTCCATCGAGCATCTTGCGGCTGCCATCGAAGACCACCTCGGCCCCCTTGATCGGCTTGGCTCCGACTCCCACCTCGGCACTGGCCAACGATCCGAGTCCTCCCACGATTCCTGAAACAAGTATAAGCAGTCGAGTACGCATGCCCTCTTCCTATCCGATTTCCCGAGCTCGTCAATGAGCCAGAAAGCATCCTGTTTTCGATCTTTGACCTTCGCCCTCCCGACCGTTAAACATCTCCTCTCCTCCGTGAAAGCCGTCGTCAACTACGCGCCCGAACCCAAGTCCGTCGAGATTCGCGATCTCCCCGAACCCCAGATTGGAGGCTCCGATGTTCTTCTCCAGGTGGCCGCGGTCGGAGTTTGCGGCTCCGATCTCCACCAGTGGACCGCCGATCACTCCTGGCAGGTTAATTACCCGGTGGTGCTGGGCCATGAATTCGGTGGCACCATCGCCGCCCTTGGCGATCAGGTGGAAGGATGGAGCGAAGGCGATCGCGTGGTCAGCGAAACCGCCGCCGTGATCGACCCCAACAATCCTATGTCTCGGCGTGGTCTCTACAACCTCGATCCGACTCGCAAGGGATTCGGCTACGGCGTGCATGGGGCCATGACCAAGTTCGTCCGGGTTCCCGCCCGTTGCTTGCATCGCGTCCCCGAGAATCTTCCCCTCGAGAAGGCCGCCCTCACGGAACCCTGCTCAGTCGCCTACAACGCGGTCATCAACAACTCAGCCCTCAAGGCCGGAGACCGCGTGGTGGTGCTCGGGCCGGGGACGATCGGCATTCTCTGCGCCGCCGTGGCCAGACTCTCCGGTGCCGAAGTCGCAGTGGTTGGCCTGCCCTCCGACGCTGCTCGCCTCGAGATCGCCACCCACTACGGATGCGAAGTTGTCGTCGGCGATCCCACTGAATGGGCACGCGCGCGCGATGGGCTGGGAGCCGATGGCATCATCGACGCCGCCGGCGTTTCAGCAACCCTACGCCTCGCCCTCGAGATCGTCCGTCCCGCAGGCTGGATCAGCAAGGTTGGCTGGGGCAAGGATCCGGTGGGCTTCTCCCTCGATCCGCTCGTCCAAAAAAACGTCACCCTCCAGGGAAGCTTCTCCCACAACTACCCGGTCTGGGAGAGCGTCCTCGCCCTCCTTTCTTCGGGCGCTCTGGACGTCACCCCCATCATGGGCCTCATCACCGGACTGGAGGACTGGGAAGAAGCCTTCGAAACCATGCACAGCGGCAGGATCGTGAAGGCCGTCTTGCAGCCCTAAGCTCGGGGACATCTCCCCGCTGCCAATTCTCCCCCTCCTCCGACCCACTGCCTACCTCCCTCTCCCATGCATCCACCCACCGTTCAAATCTCCCTCGACCTCACCGACCTCGACGAATCGATCGAAACCGCAGCGATGGCGCGCCGCGCCGGCGTTGACTGGTTGGAAGCAGGCACTCCACTTCTCCTCGCGCACGGATTGCATGCCGTCAAAGCGCTGCGCGAAAATTTCCCCGGGGTCCCCATCGTGGCGGATCTCAAGACCATGGATGGCGGCTACCTCGAAGCCGAAATGATGGCCAAGGCCGGTGCCACTCACGTGGTGGTCATGGCCCGCGCTCACGAGGAAACCGTCAAGTGCGTGGTGCAGGCCGGCAAGGATTACGGAGTGGGCGTGATGGGGGACAACCTCGGCTGCCCCGACATGGTGGAGGGCGCCAGGCAACTCGAGGACTTGGGCTGCGGATTCATCGTCCATCACATTGGCTACGACGAACGTCGCGGCATCGCAGCCGCCGGACACCGGATGCCCAGTCCCCTCGACGATCTCAAGGCCGTCGTGGAGGCGGTCTCTGTTCCCGTCCAGGCGGTCGGGGGCCTCTCCATCGAACAAGCGGTGGCCTGCCCCTCCTACGGAGCCCCCCTCGTCGTCCTCGGAGCTCCCCTCACCATCGATGCGGACTCCTTCAAAACCGCCTCGGGCGATCTCGAAGCCTCCCTGAAACTCATCTGCGACCAAATCCACCAGGGCGCCTGATTGCCCTCCCTTTACCTCCAGAATCATTTGCGCTTTCCCTCCATGAGACTCAAAGACAAACGCATCCTCGTCACCGGTTCCACCACCGGCATCGGAAAGGCCATCGCCAGGCGCTGCCATGAAGAGGGCGCCCAGGTCATCATCCACGGCCTCGAAGAGGATCTCGCCAAGGCGACCTCGGCGGAGCTTGGCGAGGCTCCCTTCCATCTCTGTGATCTCTCCGATCCCACCACCCCCGCTCAGCTCATTGCCTTTGCGGTGGCCAAACTCGGAGGCTTGGACGGACTGGTCAACAATGCCGGCGTCGTGACCAGAGCGCAACCTTCCGAAATGACCCTCGAAATGTGGGACTGGACCTACGCCATCAACGTGCGCGCTCCCTTCCTCCTCATTCAGGCGGCCCTCCCTGAACTCGCCAAGGGGCGCGGTCGCGTCCTCAACATTGGCTCCATCAACGCCCACGGCGGAGAGTCCTACTTCGCCGCCTACGCCAGTTCCAAGGGCGCCCTCCAGACTCTCACCCGCAACCTCGGCGACACCCTGAACCGCGACTACCGCGTGGTCGTCAACCAGATCAACCCCGGCTGGGTGCTCACCGAAAACGAGTCTGCGCGCAAACAGGAAGATGGCCTCGATCCCGATTGGTACACCAAGCTCCCCAAGATTTTCGCGCCCGCTGGCCGCATCCTCAAGCCGGAGGAGATCGCGGCCGGCGCAGTCTACTGGCTCGATGAGGACTCCGGCCCGGTCAGCGGATGCGTGGTCGAACTGGAACAATTTCCCGCCCACGGAAGAAATCCCGACAAGGTCGACCTCTGAGCTGCCCGTCATCGCGATCCCCGGGCTGTCCCCTGATTGCCGAATCCTGTCCCTCAACTCATGCCAAAACTTTCCGCCTTTCCCAAAGCCTACCTCAACGATCTCTGCGACGGCTCGATGCGCCTCTCCGAGTTCATCGATCTCGCGGCTGGTCTCGATCTCGATGGGATCGAACTTTATCCCCTCATCGTCGACCTCGAAGATCCCACCAGCTGGAGCAATTACCGCGAGGAAGCCGGGTCGAAGGGGCTCGCCATCCCGATGCTCTGCTGCTCCCCGGACTTCACCCATCCCGACCCCGCCTTTCGGGCCGCTGAGATTGAGAAGGAAAAAATCTGGATCGAAATGGCGGCGGCTCTCGGCGCAAAGTATTGTCGCGTGCTGAGCGGTCAGCGTCGTCCCGAAGTCTCGCGCGAACTCGGCATCGAGCTCGCCGCCACCAGCATTCAGGCCTGCCTTCCCTACGCGGCCGATCTCGGCATTACGCTCAATCTTGAAAACCACTACAAGGACGGCTTCTGGGAATTTCCCGAGTTCGCGCAACCCATGGAAATATTCTGCGACCTCGTGGATGCGATTGGGGAACACCCCAATTTTGGAGTCAATTACGACCCCTCCAACACCATCCTGGCGGGAGAGGATCCCCTGGAGATTCTTGACCGTGTCAAACACCGCGTGGTCACCATGCACGCCAGCGACCGCTATCTGAAAAACGGCACCCTGGAGGACCTCGCCCGGGAAGAGGGCGTGATGGGCTACGCCGCCCGCCTTGCCCACGGCGAAATCGGCCAGGGGATGAACGACTACGACGCCATCTTCTCCACCCTGAATTCCGTGGGCTTCGAGAGCTGGATCTCAATCGAGGATGGTGAAGACGGGATCGAGCAACTCGGTCGCTCGGTCACCTTCCTCCGGGGAAAGATGGCCGAGCATTTTGGAGCGTAGGTCCCTCCTACTTGTCCAGACGGCCCGCAGACCAGAGAATGCCGCGAGTCAGGAGCTTGAGGAAAATGGGATCCGAAAAGGTGGCATCGGAGTGCCCGTAGGTCGTGCCGAAAACCCGCGTGCCATCGAATTCGTTCACCCAGATCACGGGGTGACTCTTCTCGGTTCTCTCACTCTTCGAAGTGGCGAGCACGGTGGTGTTCGGCCAGGTCTTTTCAATCACATAGAGCTCGTCCTTGGGGGTCACCCAATCGGCCGGCACGCCCTTCATGATGGGATGCTCCTTCTTCTCGGTCTTTACCGCATAGCGAGCCTGGTGCTCGTGCCGCTTGCTCGTGACTCCGAGAAACCTGCGCCAGTCATCACTGCCGATCGAGCGGTAGGTGTGCATCGCACAATGGATCACCACTGCCGGGGTTCCGCCTTTGTGGCCATCCACGATCTTCTTGATGTAGTCCATGTTCTTGGTGCCTGCAAAGCACTCGTTGTGAACCACCACGTCATAGCCCTTGGACCAGTTCGGATCATTGTAGAGTTCGATCTCTGCCGTAGTTCCCTTGCCTCCCTTGTTCACGACTGTCCACTCGATGTCAGCCTCCGCCGCGGAGGAGAGGGTGAGTGACTTGGACTGAAATTCGTAGTTGTGACAGCATCCTCCCGTGACGAGGAGGGCCTTGAGCGGCTTCCCCGCCTTGGCAGCTTTCGGGGCGGGCTTTTCGGCAAATACGCCCAAGGAAGCGAACGCAGTAACGGTAATCAGAGAGGTGATGAATTTCATGGCGGATTCTTGGAGTTGGTCTGCCCCCTACGGGCGCAGACTGTCGCAGCTATCGCCGGAAGACAACTCAATCTCCGGATCGGTCCGGATGCGCCCCGTGCCAGTCCCACGCTCTCTGCACGGTTTTCTTCAGATCGGCGAAGTGGGGCGCCCAGTCCAATGCTGCCTCCGCCCTCACCCTCGCAGCCCCAGGACCCGGATCTCTGATCCGCCGAGGCACCGATCGATCAGCGCGAAGGGTTCGGATCCACACGATCGTGCTTCTCGAGTAGCCGCGGCTCTTGAAATCCATTCCTTTCTTGAAAGAGGGCCCCCTTTTCAACGATACTCTGAGAATGAGATTGAGCCTGCGCGCAGGACTTTTACTGGCGCTCCCTGGCCCAATGTTAGGTGACCCCGCAGAAACGCTCGACCCAGAGGCTGTCAGCTTCTTTGAGAAACGCGTGCGCCCGGTCCTGGTGAATCAGTGTTACCAGTGCCACTCCGCGGAGAAGAAGATCAAGGGCGGCCTGCGCCTCGACACCAGGGAAGGCGTCCTCCGGGGAGGGGACAGCGGGCCCGCAGTGGTTCCCGGAAACCTGAAGAAGAGCCTCCTCATCACGGCCATCCGCTACACCGATGACGATCTCAGGATGCCGGAGAAAAAGAAGCTCTCCACCCGCGAAATCGCCGCCCTCACGGAGTGGGTCCAGATGGGCGCCCCCGACCCCCGGGTCGAAGAAAGCGAACCCGTCGAACTCGCCAAGATCGACTACGAGGCTGGACGCAAGTTCTGGGCCTTTCAGCCCCCGGTCAAAACCCCTCCGCCGTCGATCAAGAACACCAGCTGGCCCCGCAACGAAATCGATCGCCATCTCCTCGCGGGAATGGAGGCCAAGGGACTCGAACCAGTCAGAGATGCCAACCGGGGAACCCTCGCTCGCCGACTTTACTTCGACCTCATTGGCCTCCCACCCACTCCCGCGCAACTTGAAGGCTTCTTCAAGGACCGCTCCCCCGATGCCATCGCCAGACTCATCGATACCTTGCTCGCCTCTCCGCAGTTTGGGGAACGCTGGGGGCGACACTGGTTGGACGTCGCCCGCTACAGCGAGTCCAATGGCATGGAGCGAAACTTCACCTATCCCCATGCCTGGCGCTATCGCGACTACGTGATCGCCTCCTTCAACAAGGACAAGCCCTACGACCAATTCGTCCGTGAGCAACTGGCGGGTGACCTCCTGGATGACGAAGAGGCTCCAGGCACCAGTGCAGAGGAACGCCTCACCGCCACCGGCTTCCTTGCCCTCGGCCCCAAAATTCTCAACGAGCGCGACAAGATCGTCTTCCAGATGGAAATGGTCGACGAACAGATCGACGCCTCCTCGCGGGCCGTGCTTGGTCTGACCGTGAGTTGCGCCCGCTGTCACGACCACAAGTTCGACCCCATCGGCATGGAGGACTACTACGCCCTCGCCGGAATCTTTACGAGCACCCGGACCCTCTACGGCACCAAGGCCGGCGGTGGCAATCGACAGGCCAGTGACCTCATGGCGATCGGAGATGAGACCGCTGAAGAATCGGCGCAGCGGGAACACTACAGCGAGAAGCTGAAAACCTCCCAGACCAGACTGGGCAAGCTCACCAAGCAGTACCAGAAAATCAAAAAGCAGGGCACCAAGAAGAAGGCTCCAAAGAACAACTCCCAGGCGAAGGGAAACTCTCCCGCCAAGCGCATGGCCGAGATGCGCGATCGTATGAACGAGCTGAAGCAGGAAGTCGCGCAGCTCCGCAAGGATGCACCGCCCGCCCCGGACTTCGCGATGGGAGTATCCGAGAGCAAGGCACCCGGCAACTGCAAGGTCTGCCTGCGAGGCGACACGAAAAAACGCGGACCGGTCGTAGAGCGAGGCTTTCTCAAAGTGATCGCCGTGCAGTCCGCAGCCCCCATCGCCGAGGATTCCAGTGGCCGCCGCGAACTCGCTTCCTGGATGGTGAACAAGGAAAACCCGCTCGCCGCTCGCGTGATGGCGAATCGCATCTGGCACCACCTCTTCGGCACGGGCCTCGTCCGCACCGTCGATAACTTCGGCAAGATGGGCGAAGCCCCGATCAACCAGGCCCTGCTCGATTACCTCGCGCTCACCTTCAGGGAACATGAGTGGTCCGTGAAGAAATTGATCCGCGAAATCACCCTCTCCCGCGCTTACCAACTCAGCGGAGAACATCACGAACAGAACTACCAGATCGATCCTGAGAATCGCTTTTGCTGGCAGATGAGCCATCGCCGTCTCGACGCCGAAGCGATCCGCGATGCGGTCTTGCACGCAAGCGGCAAGCTGAATCTCAAACCCTTCGAGGGATCCGTGGTGCAATCCCTGGGGAACATCAACTTCGGTCGCAACGGCGGCAATTTCGGCCAGCGAAGCCAAGCGGTTGCCGACCACCGCAGCATCTACCTTCCCATCATTCGCAATGCCGTTCCCGACGGCCTGCGGGTTTTTGATTTTGCTGAGCCCAGCCTCATCGTTGGACGACGTGCGGTGACAACCGTGCCCACCCAAGCGCTCTACCTCTTGAACAATTCCTTCGTCCTGGAGCACACCGAAATCATGGCCCAACGCGTTCTCGACGGTGCCGTTGATGAGGAAGAGCGCATCGACCTCGCCTACGCCCTCACCTTCAGCCGTCGCGCCAGCAGCCTCGAGCGCGAACGATCCCTCACACTCATCAAGGACATCAGTGCCCGCCTGGAGGCCAAGAACGAGGCCGATCGCGAACGCCTCGCCTGGGCCACTCTCCTACAGAGTCTCGTCGCAACCGCAGAGTTTCGCTATCTCGACTAAGTCCCACCAATTTCCTCCTCCCTGCCAAGCCATGTCAGATCTCTCCCAAACTTCCCTCTTCACGCGGCGCCACGCCCTGCAATCGATGTCCGCGGGCTTTGGCTACATGGCCTTCGCCGGTCTCGCTACCAACGCCAGCGGCAGGCAGCCCGCGACCACCTCACCGGGCAATCCACTCGCACCCAAGAAACCCCATTTTCCTGGCAAGGCCAAGCGCGTGATCTTCGCCTGCATGCGTGGTGGTCCCTCTCACGTCGACACTTTCGACTACAAACCCCAGCTTGCCAAAAACAACGGGAAGACCATCAGCGGACGCAAACTCATGGAGAGCCCGTGGAAGTTCAAACCGCACGGCAAGAGCGGACTCCCGATTTCGGAGCTCTTTCCCCACCTCGCTGGGCACGCTGACAAACTCTGCCTCCTGAATGGAATGTACGGCGATGTGCCCGCCCACCCACAGGCCTTCGTCCAGTTGCACACCGGAAGTTTTCAATTCGTGCGCCCATCGGTAGGCTCATGGGTTCTCTACGGTCTCGGCACAGAGAACGAGAACCTGCCCGGATTCATCAGCCTCTCTCCGCCCGCCAGGGTCGGCGGCGCGCAAAACTACGGTAGCGCCTTTCTCCCCGCCCTCTACCAGGGAACGGCCCTCGGTGCGCTGGGACGCCCCATCAAGGATGCTTCCGTCCGCAATCTTTTCAATCCGCGTCTCACCCGCGACCTGCAGCGCCGCCAGATCGACTTCATTCAGGAAATGAATCGCGACCTCCTGGCCAAACACAAGGTCGATAACCAGATCGATGGCGTCATCGAATCCTACGAACTCGCCTTCCGCATGCAATCCGCGGTGCCCACCGTGATGGATCTCGACAAGGAATCCCCCGAGATGAAGGCCAAGTACGGAATCGGCAACGCGGGAACCGATGACTTCGGGCGCCAGTGTCTTCTCGCCCGCCGCCTCGCAGAGTCCGGTGTGCGCTTTATCGAGATGAGCTCCGGCAATTGGGATCAGCACAATGGCCTGCGCAAGAATCTCACCAAGAACTGCACCGGAATCGACCAACCGATCGCCGCCCTTCTTCAGGACCTCGAGGAGCGCGGCATGCTCGACGAAACCCTCGTGATCTGGGGCGGTGAGTTTGGCCGCACCCCCCACGTCAAGAAAGAGGACGGCCGCGATCACAACCATCAGGGCTTCTCCTTCTGGATGGCCGGTGGCGGCATCAAGGGCGGCCAGCGCTACGGAGCCACGGACGAGAATGGCATCGCCGCCGTCGAGAATCGCGTCCACTTCCACGACCTCCACGCCACCATTCTCCACCAGCTCGGCCTCGATCACGAAAAGCTCACCTACCGCTACGCCGGCCGCGACTTCCGCCTCACCGATGTGCATGGAAACGTGTTGAAGGACATCCTGGCCTAGGGTGCAGATCCGTCCCACTGTAAGCTTCCCCGTCAATGACACATTTCGAAAGTAGAGATTCGGGCCTTGGGCTTGGTTGTTGATTCCGGGGTGAGTTTCTTGCGAAAGACGGTTGGAGGGAGGTTGCCGAGTGCAGCGTGAGGACGTTCTTCGTTGTAGGAGATGATCCAGTCGTGGACGACGTCGCGCACCTGGCTCAGGGAGGCGAAGAGGTGAGCGTCGAGGACCTCGTCTCGAAAGGTGCGATTGAAACGCTCGACGTAGGCGTTCTGGGTAGGCTTGCCGGGTTGGATGTGATGAAGACGCACTCGATTGCTCTCACACCAGGCAACGAGTTTGGACGAGATGAGTTCCGGGCCGTTATCAACCCGGATCTGTTCAGGCAGGGCCCTGCTGTCCTTGATCTGCTCCAGGACTCGGATGACGCGCTCCGCGGGCAACGAGGAGTCGACTTCGATCGCGAGAGCCTCGCCGCACTCCTTCGTCGAAGACGTTGAGGGTACGGAAGCGCTTCCCGTGATAGAGGGTGTCATGCATGAAGTCCATCGACCACCGCCACCCTCACCAAGCGCATCGTAAACAGGCTGAGCCCACGCGGACGCC
>JAPKFB010000098.1 GCA_028821775.1 Roseibacillus sp. | reverse complement strand
GGACGAACGGCAACCTGCTCTTCACCCATCGCCAGACCCTGTCCCCAATCACCGATCTACACGCCGCCGTCGAGATCTCTACCGACCTGAAAACCTGGAACTCCGGTGCCGCTTTTACTGAAATACTTGAAACGAACCCCGGCACTGATGCCCTGAGTATTGTCCATTGGGTAAAACAGGAAGCGATCGAGGCGCGACGAAATTTCTTCATGCGGCTCAAGGTCGAGCTCCTTGAACCATGAATCTTCGTAAAGCAACAAACAACGATTCCGAGGCACTCATTGATTCAATTTACAGCGAATACGGCGAGGTGATGCACACGGCGTCTACGACACCGGAATGCGCGTGCCCCTGATTGCGCGCAGGGGCAAACAGGTAAAAGCAACCCCCTTTCTCCCTCTCCGCTCCGGTCCAAAGGCAACTTCAAGGCCCTCGCGCCAAAAGAAATTTCCTGGGAGCCTGTCGGACTTTGAACCGGCCCGAGGATTGGGTAACTTCAATCCATGGCATCGCGACAAGCAGTTCCCGCCCCACATGATGCTGGCGCTGCTGATCTACAGTTACGCCAACGGCCTGTTCTCCTCGCGCAAGATCGAGCGAGCCACTCACCGTGACGTGGCGATCCGTTACCTGTGCGCGGGGACCCATCCCGACCACGACACGATCTGCAAGTTCCGGCGCGAGAACTTCGAAGCCTTCCGCGAGAGCTTTGTGGATGTGCTGGAGCTCGCCCGCGAACTGAAACTGCTGGAGCTCGGCAATGTCTCGCTGGACGGCATCCACTTGAAAGCCAACGCCTCCATCGATCAGAACGTGAACTACCAGCGGGCGGTGGAAATCCACGCGCAACTCAGACTGGATATCGAGGAGTTGGAAGCCCGGGCCCGCCAGCGCCAGCAAAAGGCCGAGGCCAAGTATGAAGAGAAGAAAGCAGAGCGACGCGAGAAGCAAAAGAAGACCGGCAAAAAATGCCCTGGCAGAGACCCGAAGCGACCGGAGAAAAAAGCCGAAGACTCCAGCGAGCAGTGCAACCTGAGCGATCCGGACGCCCGGATCATGCGCAAAAACAAGCGGGCGAGCTTCACCCAGAGCTACTGCACCCCCACCTTCCCCGTCCCCTCAGACTCCTAGGAGCCGAGCTTGAAAAAGCGATTTCCTAGCAATTTGATTGCGATTCAGTTTTCCAGCCTTTCGGCAACTTGACAGCGGGATTAGCGTTGTGCTCCACGCCAAAGGCGCCAGCTCCAGCCAAACCAGAAGGAATCCGAACCTGATGCATTCTCCCGAACAACTCCAAGCCCTGATTTCCTCTCGCCGCGATGGTTGGTCGCTGCCGGGCGAGTTCTATCGGGAGGATGATGTCTACCGTGCCGAGATGGATGCCATTTGGCGCCGACAGTGGCTCTTTGTTGGGCACGCCTGCCAGGTTCCCGGGCCGGGAGATTTCCTGGTAGTGCCGGTGGATACAGATTCGATTCTCATCATTCGCGGGGAGGACCGGAACCTTCGCGCGATGCACAACGTCTGCCGGCATCGCGGGACACAGATTTGCCAGGAGGAATCCGGACATGCCACCAAACTGGTTTGTCCCTATCACCAGTGGGTCTACGGCAGCGACGGATCGCTCTTGAGTTGCCGGGGGATGCAGGGGGATCTCGAGAAGAGCGAACTCGGGCTGAAGCGAGTGCACCTGCGCACCATCGAGGGCATGATGTATATCTGCCTCTCGGACCAGCCTCCGGAATTCGACCCTGCCAGTGAGGCAATGTCTCCGGTGGCGCGTCCGCAAGGCCTGGGCAAGGCAAAAGTTGCGGAGGTCGTCGACTACGAAGTCGATGCGAACTGGAAACTGGTATGGGAAAACAACCGCGAATGCTACCACTGCAACGCCCAACACCCGCAGTACATCAAGGCGAACTTCGACCATTTCAACGAAGACGATACCAGTGAAGCCACACGGAGCCGAATCGAGTCGGCGGTGGAACACGGCGAGAAAAAGTGGCGCGAGGCCGGACTGGCCATCAGTCACAAGCAGACCGGGATGGCCTGCTTTCCCGATCCCGAGCGCGATCTCTGGTATTCGGCCAACCGCACCGCCCTGGCGGAGGGATACGTGAGTGAAACGATGGACGGGCGGCAGGTCTCCACCCTGATGGGAGACTACACGGATCCCGATGTGGGAACGGTGCGCATGAGGACCATGCCGAACATGTGGATCCACTGCAGCTGCGATCATGCGGTGAGCACGCGCCTGCTTCCCGCCGGCCGCGAGAAAACGATGGTGCGGGTGGCGTGGCTGGTCGATGAGAACGCGGAGGAGGGAGTGGACTACGAACTCGATAAGATCATGCCGTTCTGGGAGCTCACCTCCGAGCAGGACTGGGAGATCTGCCAGAAGGCCCAGCGCGGAGTGGTCTCCGGCGGTTACCAGCCCGGGCCGTTTTCGACCTACAAGGAGTACAACGTGGATGCCTTTGTGCGTTGGTATTTGAAATCCCTCTCGGTAGGGTCTTGGGCGCCACGGCACGAACGAAATGGGAGATTGTCGTCCACCTGCGTTGATCACCAAACCCCGCAATCCCTTTCATGAATGAAGTAATCGATAGTGAAATTGTCATCATCGGCGCCGGTGTGATCGGCTGCGCGACGGCCTATCATCTCACCAAGATGGGCAAGACCAGTGTGACCATCATCGAGAAGAACCAGATCACGCACGGTTCCACATGGCACGCGGCGGGACTGGTGGGTCAGTTGCGATCCAGCCGCAACACCACCCGTATGCTTCAGAAGAGCATCGCGCTCTACGATGAACTGGAAAAGGAAACCGGTCAGATCGTGGATTGGAAACAAGTCGGGTCTCTCCGGGTGGCTAGTTCGCGGGAGCGTTTGCTGGAAATTAAACGTCTCGCCACCAGCGCAAAGAGCTATGGACTCGAGATGCACCTGCTTTCCGCCAAGGAGGCTCAGGATGTGTTTCCCCTGCTCAGCACGAAGGGAGTCCATGGTGCGGTCTTCCTGCCTTCAGACGGTTATGTCGATCCCTCCAGCCTGACCCAGGGACTCGCCAAGGGCGCCCGCAGTCGTGGGGCGAAGATCAATGAGGGTGAGTGCGTGACGGGATTCACCCGGAAGGGAAAGCGAATCACGGAAGTGATCACCGACAAGGCCACCTATCGGTGCGAGGTGGTGGTGAACTGCGCCGGGATGTGGGCTTGGGAACTCGGCCGGATGATGGGAGTGCGAACTCCAACGGTCGCGGTCGAACATCAGTTCATGGTCACCGAGAGGATTCCCGATCTGCCCGACAATCTGCCAACCATGCGTGATCCGGACCATCTGGTTTACTTCAAGCCGGACGTGGGTGCTCTCGCCATCGGGGGTTGGGAACAGGGCACCAAGCCCTTCGGGCAGGGTGGCATCCGCGAGGACTTTGGGCGCGAGTTGCTGCCGGGCAATTGGGATCGGTTCGAACCCTGGGGCCTCCTCGCGGCCGAGCGCGTTCCGATCCTGAACAAGGTGGGCATTCACAAGTTGATCAACGGCCCCATCCCGGTCTCGGCTGATGGAGATTTCGTGATGGGACAGCATCCCGAACTCGAAAATGCCTACATCAACGCGGGCTTCACTTATGGGATCGCTGCCGGTGGTGGTGCTGGTGAAATGGTGGCGGAGTGGATCGTCGACGGTCGTCCCAGCTTCGATATTTGGTCGCTCGATGTCCGGCGTTTTTATGATCACCACAACACCCGTTCCTTCCTTTACCCGCGGGCGGTCGAGATGTACGGCAAGTACTATACCCTGCGTCCTCCCGGAAGTGAGTTTGAGGAGGCTCGTGGTCTGCGCCGCAGTCCCATCCATGAGAGACTTGTGTCCCAGAATGCCGTGCACGGAGCCAAGGGTGGATGGGAGCGCCCCAATTGGTTTGCCCCGGAAGGCGTCGAGCCGGTGGATCGCCCTTCCTACGAGCGTCCCAATTGGTTCGAGGCGGTCGGCGCGGAACACAAGGCCGTCCGCGAGCGGGTTGGGTTGATCGACCAGACTTCGTTTGCCAAGTTCGAAATGAAAGGGCCCAAGGCCCTCGCTACCCTGCAGAACCTCGCCGCCTGCAACATCGACAAGCCGGTCGGAAGCGTGATGTACAGCCAGTTCTGCAACGAGCGTGGCGGCATCGAAGCGGACTTGACCATTTGTCGCCTAGCCGAGGACCGGTTCTACATCATCACCGGGAGCGGATTTGCAATCCATGATGAACACTGGATGCGGATGCACATGCCCGAAGACGGCACGGTCTATCTCGATGATGTCACCTCTGCGCATGCGGTCATCAACATCTGCGGTCCTCAATCCCGCATGGTGCTCGAGAAGTTGACCGACAACGATGTCAGCAACGAGGCCTTCAAGTTTGCTACCCACCAGGAGATCAATATTGGTGCGGCTGCCAGGGTGAGAGCGATCCGGATCGGCTACGTCGGTGAGCTGGGATGGGAACTGCACATCCCAAGCGAGTGGGCTGCTTACATCTACGATCAACTCTGGGAGGCAGGCCAGGAGTTCGAGATCGCCAATATCGGTTATCGGGCCATCGACTCACTACGAATGGAGAAGGGCTACCTGTATTGGAGCAGTGACATCACGCCGGACTACAACCCCTACGAAGCGGGCCTCGGGTTCCGGGTACACCTGAAATCCAAGGGCGACTTCATCGGGCGGCGAGCGCTTGAGAAAATTGTGGTGGAGGGTAATCGGCGCGTGTTGAGTGTTCTCACTCTGGAAAAGGATGTCCCGGTCTATGGGGCCGAGACCATCATGCGAGAGGGCAAAGTACTTGGATACACAACCAGCGCGAACTTTGGTCACACCATCGGCAAGCCCATCGTCTTTGGCTACCTGCCGCTTGGGGAGTGCGAACACACTGATTTTGAAGTCGAGTCCTTTGGTGAAATCGTCTCAGCCACACGTCATGATCAGTGCGTCTACGATCCGGAGCGGAAACGCCTGACGAGTTGAACCGGCGGGTCAGTCGTTCCGAAAATTTGGAAAGATTCGCCGGATGGTGTCCCGGTAATTTTCGACTTCGCTCCTCGTCCGTTGCTCGTCCCAACCAAGGACTCCTGCCACCGCGCCCGCCGTCTTCTCGATGTCGTCACAGCCTTGATCATGTTCATAGCCTAGTTTTGTTCTGCGCAGACAAAGGTCCTCCAGATTCTGAACCTGCTCTTCCCGGGCGATTTCCCGCAACAGTTGGTCAGGAGGTGAACCGGGCACAGTCGTTGCATCGAACCCTTCCAACATTGCGGAGAATCCACTGGCCTTGTAGGAGAGCGCCTTGGGTTCACGGGAAGGGGCGACGCGTTGGGCGACGGCGTCGGCCAGCTCGATTCCGATGATCCGGTAGGTGATGATGGGCCCGCCCGTCAGCATGAGCATGTTGGGTGCGCCGGTCGATGCCAGGTCGTGAATTCTGATCGCCCGCGTGCCTTTTGGATCGCACTTGTCGGACGTCACGGGCTGAATGCCGGCCCAGGTGAAGAGGACGTCCTTGCGCGCCAGTTGCAGATCGGGGAGGGCATGATTGGCTTCCGCCAGGACCCAGTCGACCTCCTCCGCGGTGGCGGTCACCTCGTCGAGATTCTCGTCATAGGGTGTGCGGGTGGGTCCGATGTAGTGCATCCCGTTCCAGGGCAGGCAATAGAGCGTCTCCCCATTGCGAGTGATGGCCATGACTCCCCAGTCCCTGAGTTCCTCGGGCAGGCGGACAATGATGTGGATTCCCTTGAGGCCCACCATGCGCTGACGCTTGTCGCCGGTCAGCATGGCCGTGGTATGGTCACCCCAGGGACCGGTCGCATTGATGACGACGTTCGCGCGAACGGTGACCGCCTCGGCGCTCTCCAGGGGATCCCTCAAATCGAGTTCCCATCCGTCGCCGGCGCGGGTTGCCCCGCGGCATTCGGTATAGTTTCTCGCCACCGCGCCCAACCGGCAGGCATCTTTCAAGGTGTCAATCACGACACGCTCTGCAGTCACGAATTGGTAGTCGCGAAACACCGCAATTCCCCGGAGCTTATCCCGGTCGCGAAGCCACCGGAAATAGGGAATGGCGTCCATGGTCTTCCTGTCGTGCCGGACATAGTCCAGTGAATGGCCGCGCGGCCCCAGCATGTTCAACAATTGAAACCCGGCGTCCACCTGCCAGGATGCGTAGGGGCCATCAGCGTAAATCGGAAAGCAGAACTTAAAGGGCCGCACCAATTCTCCCATGGTGGTGGCGACCTGGTGTTGCGAGAGCATGGACTTCCTGGCGTTCCGGCAGGCAACCAGGAACCGCGAGGGATGGCGGGCAAACTCCCACGCGGAGGATCCCGGGGTAAGGTGGCGAAGTCCGCAGTGCAGGATGCGACTGGAGCGACCGGTGGACCCCTGGGTGAAATCGCCCTTGTCGATGATCAGCACGCGATAGCCACGGGACGCAAGTTCCTGTGCTGCACCGGCTCCATTGACGCCGCCGCCGATCACCGCGACATCAAATGGATCTTGCGCGAGAGAATCGAGTGAGGAACGACGCATGGGACTTTCTCGGTCGCCTTTTGCATGACCGACTCGTCACCTCACAACTCTCCCTCACCCGTGTCAACGTCCGGATTTGCACCCCCACCTTCCCCGGCTCTTCAGGCTCCAGGAAGCCGGTTTTGAAAAAGCGAATTCCTAGCAATAACAGGGAGCCCCTGACTGTAATCGATCCGATAACGGACCGGAGCGGAGTGGAGATAGCCGGTCGAAGGCTGCCCGAAGGGGGAGCGTAGCGAGGCCATATATGCCCCCCTCCTGAGAGGCTGGTTGGAGAAGGAGGGAATCAAGATCCTCTACATCGATCCGGGCCGTCCCTGGCAGAATGGCTACGTGGAGCGGAGCGAGATAGACCGGAGCCGAAGGCGACGTGCTCCGAAGGAGTGCAACAAAGCTTCCACGACAAGTTCCGCCGGGTGGGCCTGGGACGGGAGATGTTCTACACCCTGAGCGAAAGTCGCGTAGTGATCAGAGATTGGGGTCAGAAGTTCAACGAGTTCCGCCCGCATCGCAGCCTCGGGATGCGCACGCCCGAGGAGTTCACCGCAGAGCGGCCACCCCGGAAGCGAAGGGCCGCGTAAGATCTTGCCAACCGTTCAGCCGATGCTAGATACTGCGCCCGGTCTTCTCACTCTGAGTGGGCCAAAAACTGGAGGCAGATCACCACCATTCAACTCCCCCACCTACCCCGGCTCCTGAAGCTCCATGAATTCAGGGCTGAAAAAGCGATTTCCTAGCAATAAGTGGTCAGGGACGTTCCCCGGATCCTTTCTTTGAAGCGATGAAGAAGAAGTTTCTTATCCTCTTGGCAGGCCTTCCCTTCGGCGAGGTCTCCTCGGCCGTTTTCGGACCCATCTGCCAGTGGCATCGGGATCCGTGCACCTCAATGGCAATTCACTGGGTGCAGAACAATGATGAATCGCCAGAAGTATGGAGAGTTGCTGCCGGACCTTATCATTTCGGTCAGAACCCGACACTGTTCCTGCGGAGACCCATTCAACTGCCGGTGGACCTCACCGGGGAATCGAAGATCGTGGTGGAATGGCCCGGTGGGTATTCTTTCATCGCTTACATGAATGGTGAGCAAATCGGGCAGGTTCCCGATGATGGCCAGTCGGTGGAGTTTCGAATTGGGCAGAAATTCGCGGGCAGCAGGGTGTTGCTCGGGCTCTCAATTCGAAAGGCAGATCGATCTGCAGGCGATCCGAAGCATGGACCAACTGTTTTCGTCAGGGACGGGGACAGGCGGATGGCCCTCTGCGACGGGAACAGCAGCTGGAATTATCTTCCGGGATCTTCAAAAGATGTCCGCTGGAACGAAGTGCCACCCCTTGAAGAGCTTGTTGAACCGGATCAGGGCTTCGTCTTTGCCTACCGACTTCGCGAAGCAGACGAATGGGGGAGTGCCGAGATCGCCAGCAGGCCCTTTGGAGAGACCCGCTACCGTGCTTTTTCGGTGGATCTGAACAACCTTGCTCCACGCTCACGCTACGTCTTCAAACTCTTGTGGAAAGGCCACCTTCTGGGTACGTGGTTCTTTGAAACAGCTCCCCGGAAATTTGAGGATGGGATCAGCTTTGTCACGGGTGGTGACATGTTTCATACGAGAGAGCTGCTGGATGCCATGAATCGAAGAGCGGGTACAGAATCTCCCCTTTTTGCGCTTCTCGGGGGTGATCTCGCCTATGCGAATGGTGTTGATGGCGATCGCTGGCTGGAATGGATAGAATCATGGAACCAATGTGCGATCGCACCGGATGGTCGCCTCATCCCGATGATTCCGGTGATCGGCAATCATGAGGTAAAAGGTGCCGCTTACCGCCCGACGAATGCCCCTCCCAGGATCCAGGCTCCCCACTTCTACAGCCTCTTCCATGGGATGACCGACGGGAGTAAGTTTGCCGTCGATTTCGGGAGCTACATGACGGTCATCGCCCTGGACTCGGGCCATACGGAGAATGTCGCGACGCAAACTCAGTGGTTGCGCGAAACGTTGGAGAGTCGCGCAGGGTTTTCCCGCAAATTCGTGTGCTACCACCGGCCCGCGTGGGGAACGGGTGCGAAGCCGGATGCCGTCGAGATTCAACGATCATGGTGCCCCCTGTTCGAGCAGCATCGCGTGAATGCCGTTTTTGAGAATGATCATCATGTTTACAAGAGAACCCATCCCCTGACCGCGGGCATGCGTGATGATGCCGGAGGCGTGGTATACATGGGTGACGGGGCGTGGGGGACGAGAACCAGAGGGGTGGCAAAAAATGTAACGACGAACCGGCCTTTTCTTGCCCATGCCGAATCCACCAATCACCTGATCAAGGTCACCCTCAGAGACAATCATGTCTCGTATGAGGCCATGACGGCTGACGGCAGATTGATAGACTCGTCCCGGCGGCCCGGCGGGGAGTGAGCCAGGAAGGTGGCCCTCCGGGGTGCGATCAAGAGACTTCGGGGCCTTGTTTCACGAATCACGATGCCCGGCTATATCCTGACAGGACTTGGGGAGAGGGAACTATGGTGTCATTGATTTTCCCTTGGACTGTAAGATTGTCGTAACCACACGTGATTCTCCTCTGAAAGAAGAGCTGGTGGTGCGAGGCTCTATGGGGTTTCTTTTCAAGGTTATGAAAACCCAAAAGAAGCTCATTAAACTACTTGTGCCTGTCTGGTTGGTAGCCTCGACCCAACTCGGAAAAGCGGAAGATCCCCCTGACATGCTGGAGCAGGTCAGCGGTGATTGGATCATTTACCGGGGTGACCAGTATGAGATCAAGAGGATCTCTTCCGGCAAAGTGCATAGCTCCTTCTACGACTGGAAGGGAAACCTCAGGAATGAGCGGACATCTGATCTGAAATTGAATTCATCTACCGGCGGCGAAAGCAAGACCATCATCGAACAGGGATCTGAATGGCACTATCTTGCTGGAGGAAAGACCCCGGAGGACAGTTCATGGACCGGGCTTTCCTTCGCTGCCAAGAAGGCGGGCTGGAAGACCGGAAAAGCCGGATTCGGCTACGGCGATGACGATGATGAAACCGTTCTTGATGACATGGAGAGCAAATACCTTTCCGTGTTCATCCGGCGGGAGTTTGAATTGCCTGAGAAGGCGGAACTCAAGGGCCTGGGCCTTTTGATCAATTATGATGATGCCTTCGTCCTCCATGCCAACGGTCGGCGTCTGTTCCACTCAAGCAATCTTACAGTCGACGAGAAAACCGGGGAAGTCACCGTGGGCAATCATGAGGCCAACGGAGCTGAGTTCTTTTCCCTCAGTGAGTATGCCAGCGCATTCCGGACCGGGAAGAATGTGATTGCGATCCAGGGCATCAACACGAAATTGGACAGCACCGACTTTACGCTCGATCCGCAGGTCATGATGGGAGGAACCGGAAGCTTCGTGGAAACCAATCGCAAGGAGAGGCACGAAAGTTTCCTGACCGACCACTTCTTCAAGGATCGCGTCTGGGACGGGAAGATCGATAACCTCCAGATCTGGGGAAGAGCCTTCAATGCTGACGAGGTGGTGGCTCTGTGGAATAAGGGGAAGGGAACTGCGCAGGTGCCTGAGAACCTGGCAGACGGCCTGATCGGACACTGGCCCTTCGACGGGGACTTCAAGGACTCCAGTGGCAATGATCGGCACGGGACCGGGAAGAATTCGCCCGGATTCGCGAAAGGCCAGTTCGGGCAGGCGTTGGACCTGAATGGGGAGAACCAGTATGTCACCCTCGGAGGCAAGGCGGCGGATTACACCCCGGCCGGCGGCAGCATTACGGTCTCGCTGTGGTTCAGTGTCGACGAGTTCGACAAACGCTGGCAGACGCTGGTGGCCCTCGGAGACGCTGGATGGAGTGACTGGCGTATCCATCGATTCGGCTTGAGTGACAACATGGGATTCGTCGGAGGGCGCTGGGCACGGAACAATGCCAGTATTCTTGACGGAAAAATGCACCACATCGTGGCCATTACCGAAAAAGGCAAAGGTGCCCGGTTGTTTCTCGACAATACTCTGGCCAGTAATAATGCGCCCAACAATCAGGCGAGCAGCTTTGCGGGGATCCTCCCGGATGAAGACGGGTGGTTGCCGGCGGTGGGAGCCAACCTGCAGAGACACATCGGCCTGTCCAAGCCTCTGGAGGGGGAGTTTATCCCGATGCAGGACTCACTCAGGATCGTTGCAACCTCTCTCACTCAGGGCGGTGGTAACAATAATTCGTTTTCGGGTGTATACCGGAAGGTTGATCATCCCGAAGAGGCCCTTCTCCTCGCGGCGCGTTCCGGGGACAAGAAGAAGGTGGCGGAATTGCTCAAGGCTGGGGTGAGTCCTGATACGGCATCCCGGAACTCCTATGGGGCGCTCGGGTATGCAGGGATCGGAGGCCATCTGGAGATCATGAAGCTCCTTATTGCCCACAAGGCTGATGTGAACAGGAGAGCCCGCTTCATGAAAACCCCGCTGAACGTGACGGCAGGCTCCTCCCATATTGCGTCGGCAAAGCTGCTGCTTGCCAACGGAGCCGAGGTCGGCCTGGCCAACGGGAATGGCGCTTTTGTGACCCATGAATCCGCCTTCTGGGGACAACCGGAGATGCTGGAGTTCCTGCTCACGGAGGCGAAGGTCGACCCGAACCTGCGCTCAAAAAACGGACAGACCGCGCTGCATTACGCCATGTGGAAGATGGTCAGAGGCAACGACGAGTTCAACAAGCCCTACCTGAAATGCATCCAGTTGCTTCTCAAGCACGGAACGAATCCTGATCTCCGGGGGGGGAACAACAACAGGACCCCACTGGAAATGGCCCTCAACAATGGATTCAGTGACGTGGTGGCCCTGCTGAAGGCGCAATAGAAACGGGCGCTTCACATTTTTCGGGGGGGAGTGCGCCAGTGATGGGGTCTCCCCCCTGAAAGCATCCGGCCCCGGGGGCAGGGGGCACGTCTTTTGGTGTCTCTTGGTTGCTCCAGGGAGTATGGTGGAGCTTCCGCCGCTGAAGAAGGATCACCGTTACCGCATTGTGGTGGGTGGAGCCGCCCACGTGAATTCTGCACCCCCACCTTCCCCGGCTCTTCAGCCTCCAGGAACCCGGTCTTGAAAAAGCGAATTCCTAGCAGTCACCCCGTTTCCTTGACCCACTTATTGAGTGTTTCAAGCAACTCGAGCGCTTTCTTGGGTTCCTTCTTGGCGAGGTCGTTCCTCTCTCCCTCGTCTTCATCCAAATGGTAAAGCTCGGTCTCGTTCTGATTCATGTAATGGACGAGCTTCCAGCCATCCTTCAGGATTGCTTGGCAGGGCTGTGTGCCATGGCCGTTGGCGTGGGGATACCACCAGGCCAGAAAGGGTCGATTCAACTTCTTCTTCTCTCCACGGGATGGGAAAGTTTCCTGCTCCTTACTCGGGCTCCTCCTTCAAGGACTTTTCAGCATCCCAGAGCCATAGGGAGGCGAGGGTGTCCTTGATGATCTTCTCGGTGCCAACCGCGGGGGGGCCAAGGTGTTCGGTGTGGACCTGGCCTCCCCAGTTGGGAAGGCGGCCAGCCTCGTAGCCACCCCTGGCCCCCAGCGTCAGGGCCTGGTCCACCGCGATGTAACCCTGGTAGCCGTTGGTGAAGGCAAAGGTCATGGTTCGTTTGAAGGGCGCCTGCTCGTCGATCCAGAGTTCGTACTGGCAGAACATCTCGTGGGGCATGGTGGTGAGGCACCACTCCCGGCCGAACATCACGGCATGGGCATCGAAGCGGCGGGCCGGCGGCTCCTCGCCCCGCTCGAGGAGGTCCTCGATCCTGCGGAGCTGTTTCATCCGGCCCGGTTTGTCCTTCTCGAGGTCCATCATCTCCGCGAGGAGCTCCCGGCCCGGGAGGGGGGCGGAGGGCAGTTCCACCCTGGCTGACTTGACGCGGAAGGTCTCTGCCTTGATGGCCTCGCTCTTCTTGATCGCCTTGAGGGCGGCCTCTCCCAGCCGATGGCCCGCCTCCTCGGCCTTCTCATGGGTGGAGCGCAGGGGAAATCCATTGATGTTGCCACCACAGCCCTGGCCGAAGACGGTGATGACGTCCTTGCCGAGCACTTCCCGGATCCGCTTTCCGGCCGCGCCCGGGAAATCCGCGCTGGTGAGCTTGCTGGTGTGCGGGACGATGACGGGGTGGGCAGCGTGCTCGAAGAGGACGGCGAGGGGTTTGCCGGTCCGGGTGCTGTCAGCCACGAGGACGTTGACCCACGGAACGGCCGGACCCTTGCGGTTGACCCCCATGAAGACGTGCCCGTTGCCGGCATTGACGAGGCGCCGGTTGAAGCCGATCTGGACCCCGGCCCGGCCGGCGCGCAGGGAGACCGGCTCGGCCCGCTTCCTGGCCCCCGCGACGACTGCGATGATGGCGTCGAGGGTGCGGTCGTTCCACTGTGAGTTGGAGTCGTTGGAAATTCTGGTCCTGCCGCGGGGACCGAGGGCCGCGGAGGCATGGGAATGGCTGAAATTGAGGAGGGTGTGGGTGACGCCGCACTTCTCCCGGATTTCCGTCCGCAGTTGATCGCAGGCCTCAAAACTTCCCATGATCAGGTCGAGCCCCACGATGGCGACCGCGTTGCCCGTTTCGTCCTCCAGGTAGAGACAGCGAGCGAAGAGAGGATCGCGAACCCCGATGCTCTTGCGGAAATAGTGCTGGATCTCGAGTCCGGCAGCGGGCGTGATTTCCCGTTCCGCGGCCCCAGCCCTGATCCCTCCGTGGCCGGGCAGGGCGGCAAATACAGCAGTGCAGAGGCAGAGGTGCAGGAAGAGGAATGGTCTGACGTTCATGACGGGCTTTGATGAGGAAATTCCATGATTTCAGTTGGAGTGATGGCGAGCGAGGGCAAACATGGGGGATTCTAGGATCCGGTGACACTGAAGTGGGCCGACCGAAAAGGGGAGCGGGGGTCCTTTGGATTGATCCGGGTCAGCGCCGTACTCAGTCTTGTCGCAACGTTGCACGCACGCGAAGGTACAATCCGGGTTTTCCTGAGAAGGGCTGCGACCCGGCTGACTCGAAGTTAAGGGTCTCGGTGCCGTCGCCATGGCTCCGCCTCGAACCGAGAAGGAGTTCGAATCCCGCCGACTCCCATGTGACCAGATCGGTCGAGATATCACTTGGTGTGGTGCCCGATGTATAGGCATCGGGTGCCGACTGGGGAAGTTGGTGCGCTTGTGGGCGAAGCTCTGAGGCGCTTGTAAGAGTGGAGGAAAAATAAGACTGACAGATCGACCCGTTATCACTTGTGAAATCGAAAGCTACCTACCCACTGCGCAGCAGCTACTCCTCCTCCGCCACCTTCCCTTTCGCGAAATCCTCCGCCCGCTTCCGGCTCTTCTCGTCCAGCTTCTCCAGCGGATACTCATAGACCTTCCCGCTCTTCAAACGCAGCACGGCCTTCCCCTTCTCCACCCGCAGGAGATCGGCCACGATATCTTTCCCCTCGAAATTCGTCCAAGTCCCGGGCAAAGGCTTCTTCCCGTCCTCCACCACGATCGATGGCGGCGTCTTGGCTTCCTCCGATTTCCCGATCCCAATACGCGAAATACGAACGAGCACTTTATCTCCCACGCGTTGACTTACAGCAACGCCTAATGAACGACCGGGGTCTGAATTCTGATTAGCTTTTTCGGCACAAAGTGATTGCGAGGATGCTACCAGTATGTCTCCAGGTTCGACAGGTCCGCTGACTTTGGCCCAGGCTAATCCGCGCACCATAACAAATGTGCCTGTGTCATCGACCTTCGCTACCACGAAGGGCAATTTCTCTCCGCGAATACTGACTGGCTTAACTGTCAACCGGGCGCTGCTAT
>JAPKFB010000032.1 GCA_028821775.1 Roseibacillus sp. | reverse complement strand
TCCGGAGCAGACCTTACGTTGGCTAGGCGCCTATATGAACCGTGAACCGGGAAAGAATCCAAGCGGCATTTCCCGCAAATCCTGCATGGCTTCTCGCTCCCTCCAAAGCACCCCAGCCTCAGAGAGCACTCCGCAAATTCACATTTGATATTTTCGCCCTCGCCAAAGCGCGCTGCGAATCAGAGAACCTCGCCCGCAGCAGCAGCCCACAATTCGACCCGGCGCCACAAGATCTCCTCCTCTCCATGCTTCAAACGACTGCTCCCCCTGTACGCAACAGCCCCGCGGCGCTGTGAAGCGACCACGGGACTGTAATTCCCCCCCAAAAAGTGTTCGTGCTCTTATCGCTCTGCTTTGAGTTTAAACAAGGCAATTTCAGAAAATTTCCACGCTATTCGCAAATATAATTCCCTGTGGTTTTCCACCCAGAATTGGCCACAATTTGTTTCATACGTTCCTGATCGTCTCTTCTCTTCATTAGTTTTAGATTTTTCCTCAAAATGACCTCCGACCAACATCCACCCAGTTCAAGCCCCGCCGAGCCCACTTCCAACGAAGCGGAATTGATCGCAGTCCGGAGAGAGAAACTTGCCAAGTTGCGCGAGCTAGGAGTCGACCCTTTCGGAGGACGATTTGAGACCAACACGACCCCGGGCGACCTCAAGTCCGACTTTTCGGAGGATCGTTCCGTCAAACTGGCTGGCCGCCTCCACATCATTCGCGACATGGGGAAGTCCGTCTTCTTTGTCCTCGGCGACATCCATGGCCGCATCCAGGGCTACCTCAACAAGAAGGGCGTTTCAGAAGCCGCTTGGGAGATTTGGCATCTCTTGGATCGCGGTGACTGGGTGGGCATTGAAGGAACAACCTTCATCACGGGAAAGGGTGAACCCACCGTGAAGGTGGAGTCCCTCCATGTGCTCTCCAAGTCCTTGCGCCCCATGCCCGACAAATGGCACGGCGTTGCCGATCGCGAGATCAAGTACCGCAAACGTCACCTCGACCTGATGGCAAACGAGCCCAGTGCCGACCTCTTCGTTCTACGCTCTCGCATCCTCGCCGAAATTCGCAACTTCTTCCATGAGCGTGGCTTCCTCGAAGTGGAGACTCCCATGCTCCAGGACGTGGCCGGGGGAGCCGCCGCGCGCCCTTTCGAAACCTATCACAACGCCCTCAGCATGCCGCTCACCCTGCGCATTGCTCCCGAGCTCTATCTCAAGCGCCTCCTCGTGGGCGGCTTCACCAAGGTCTTCGAGCTCAACCGCAATTTTCGCAACGAAGGCATTTCACGGCGCCACAATCCCGAGTTCACCATGCTCGAGGCCTACTGGGCCTTCGCCGACTTCGAACTCATGGCCGAGTTGGTCGAAGAATTGGTCTGCTCGCTCGCCGAAAAATTCTTCGGCACGCTCCAGATCCAACACAAGGATGAGGATGGCGAGGTGCTGCGCACCATCGATCTCTCCCGACCATGGAAACGCGCTTCCTATCGGGATCTCATCAAGGACGCGGTGGGCGAGGACTGGTTCGACCTGAGCCCCGAAGAGCGCCGCGCCCGCGCCCAGAATGACTTCAAGCTCGAGATCGGAGCCGCTCTCGAAGACTACGAAGTGACCCAGCAGGTCTTTGAGAAGCTCGTTGAGGAGCACACCTTCGACCCCTGCTACGTCACTCATGTCGACGCCAAGCTCATTCCCCTCGCCAAGGTCAATCCGGAGAATCCGGAAGTCATCGATGTCTACGAGCTCATCATCAACGGACAGGAAATTTCACCAGGTTACTCCGAGCTCAATGATCCCGACGTGCAACGCGCCCGCTTTGAAGAACAGAGCGGCGGCGAAACCCAGGAGATTGATCACGACTTCCTGGAGACCCTCGAACACGGCATGCCCCCGGCCGGCGGGATCGGGATCGGCATCGACCGCCTGATCATGCTCCTCACCGGGGCCCCCACCATCCGAGACGTCGTTCTCTTCCCGCAATTGAAATGCAAAAAGTAGCGACCGCCAACCGCCCCCTGGGAGAATTGGCGCAGGGGGCGGGCCCGTCGACGCTGATCCTGGGGGAAAATCACCGCTCGGAGCTCGGGGTTGCCTCCCGGGACTTTGGCGAATGAAAAAGGCCGATCCCGGCGGGATCGCAGCGCCTTGACAGCAGGGAGGGCGCCAAGTTTCGCAAAGCCGCTTCGCCATGACGAGTTCGCCCTCCTCAGCCCCGCGCTCCGAGCGGAGATTCCTTCGGATCGCGAACCCATCCTCACGTGCCAGCGGGTTTTATGGATGGATCCGGGTCACCTATTCGCACCGGTCCAAAAATCACTCTTCCCGCTCCGCCCTTCCCTTGCTCAACTCCCGGGCGCCATTCCAATGAAGTTCACCCTCCCGATCTTGCTCCTCGCCTCGCTCCTCGCCGGATGCGCGCGGGGACCGGGGGGACTGGCTGAAGGAGCCCCGGAAAGTCTCACCCTGCGCGGCAGCTACCAGGCCACCCGTCCTCCCGTCCCGCAAATCGCGGACAACCTGCTCTCTCTCTTCAATAACGCGCAACTCCGCTCCACCGTCCAACGCGCGCTCACTCACAACCCCGACGTGCGCTTGAGCCTCGCCCGCCTCGAAGAAGCCGGCTTCAACACCCGCCGCGCCAAGATCGCCCGCTTTCCCTCCCTCACCGGCACCGCCTCCACCTCGCGCTCCGATAGCGCCCTCCGCCCCGAGGCGACTCTCTTTGAGGCCTCGCTCGATGCCGGTTGGGAGATCGATGTCTGGGGACGGATCCGCGCCGGCGTCACTGCCAGCACTGCCGATCAAGCAGCAGCCGCTGCCGACTACGACGCCGCTCGCCAATCAATCGCCGCCCAAACCATGCAGGGGTGGTTCGATCTCGCAGCCGCTCAAGATTTTCTCGCCCTCTCGCAACGCCGCCTCGCCAGCTTTGAACAGACCGAGCGCTCGGTCTCGCGCCGCCGTGATGAAGGGCGCGCCTCCCTCGCGGACCTCGAACTCACGCGCTCGGACACTAGCAGCGCGCGCGCCGATCTTGAACTGCGCCGCGATCAACGCGACCAGGCCGCCCGCACCATGCAGGCGCTCACCGGTTCCTATCCAAGCGCCGACTATAAAACGCGCGGCGGATGGCCCTCCCTCCGTCGAACCGTGCGGGCCGGCATCCCCTCAGACCTCCTTCGCCAACGTCCCGACGTCGATGCCGCCTATCAACGCATTCGCGCCGACGATGCCCGCGTGCAGGTTGCCCACGCCGCCCTCTTCCCGAGCTTCGCGCTCACCGCCTCCGGCGGACAGTCCAGCAGCGCGCTCACTGAGCTGGCCCGCCGCGGGTTTTCGAGTTGGTCGCTTCTCGGAAGCCTGAGCCAACCACTCTTCGATGCCGGAGCGCGGCGCGCCGATCTGGGGGCCGCCGGGAAACGCGCCGAGCAAAGCTATCAGCAATACCGCACCACTGTTTTGAACGCCTTGCGGGAGGTGGAAACCGCGCTCGGAAGCGAACGCTATCTGCGCACCGAAGAAACGGCCCGCCTCCAAGCCTTCAGCGCTGCACGCCGTGCCGAAGAACGAACGCGCCGCGACTTCGAAGCCGGCATCACCGAACTTCTCAATCTCCTGACCGCACAGCGTCAGGTCTTCGCCACCGAAGAACGAACCATCACCCTCCGCGCCGCTCGGCTAAAAAACCGTGTTGCCCTCGCTCTCGCGCTCGGAAAGGGTCTCTGACTTCACTTCTCGATTCCATGCTCCCTCGGCAGACTGCTCTCAACATCATCCTCGCTCCGCTGGTTCTTCTAGTAGCCGCCCTGTTGGTGAAAACCTGGATCGCGAACAAGGAACCACCACCCTCGCGCAAACCTCCCCAAATCATTCCCAAGGTTGTGGTGATCGAATCCAGTCCCGCGCAACATACTCCGACGATCTCTTCCTTTGGCAACGTGCAGGCCTATCAGCAAACTCAGGTCGCGAGCCAGGTTGCGGGCAGAATCCTCACCGTCGACCCGAACTTCCAAGTCGGATACTCGGTCGCTCTCGACGAGATCCTCCTTACCCTCGACCCCGCTGACTACCTCGCCGCAATCGAGAACCAGAAAGCGGCCCTCGCCACCGCCAACAAAACCCTCGCCGAGGAAGAGAGCCGCTCTCGGATCGCCCTGCAGGATTGGGTCGATTCCGGTCGTCACCCCGCCGATGCTCCCCCCTTCACTCTTCGCAAACCCCAGCTCGCGGCCGCAACCGCGGATGTCGCCTCCGCCAGCGCCGCCCTCACCAAGGCCGAACTCGATCTCCAGCGCACCCAAGTCCGCGCGCCTTTCGCGGCCATTGTGCAGGAACGCACCGCGAGCCCGGGAAATGTCATCACCCCGGGAACCATTCTCGGAGGCCTCATCGATCGCTCCCGGGTCGAAGTGCGGCTCCCACTCACTCCCGAACAAGTGCAGCAACTTGCACTCCCTCTCGCCTTCGTGGCCGAAGATCCAAAACTTTCCGCCACCCTCACCACTCCAAGTCAGCCGGGCAAATCCTGGGCCGCGACCATCAAACGCACCGAGCCCTCGACCGACACTTCCAACCAGGTTGTCTTCGTGGTGGCCGACGTCGCCAAGCCCTTCGACGACCCTGCCTCCTTTCTTCCCGTGGGCGCCTTCGTCAGTGCCACTCTGGATGCCCAACCCATCACAGAGGTCCATCGCCTCCCTGAATCTTCGCTCGTCGATGACAGCTACGTCTGGATCCTCACCACCGAAAACATCCTTCGCAAACAACCGGTCACGCGCCTCCTCAGCGAGTCCGGGTTTTTCCTCGCCAAGATTACCGACCCCATCACCGAGCCACCTCTTCGCATCGCCACCCGCCCGCTCCACAGCTTCAGCGACGGCGACACCGCCGAAGCCCTGGATCCCCGACCCCCAAAGGGACCACGGAAGAAGAAGTGACCCCTTCACAACCGCCCATCTCCAGCGAGGGATCCTGACTCGCCTACCGCCCCGCCCCACTCTTCCCTCCCGTGCGCGACCACCCGCTCCAACGTCACCCCATCATCGCATGGTTTGCCGACAATCCTGTCGTCGCGAATGTGATCATGTTCTCGATCCTGGCGGCCGGAGTCTACACCGCGCTCAAGGTGCGCAAGGAAACCTTCCCCTCCTTTGATGCCCAGCGGGTGGAGGTCCGCGTTCCGTTCCTCGGCGGGACCCCGGAGGATGTAGAACGCGGAGTGACCATCAAGATCGAGGAAGCAATTCAAAAAATCGAAGGCATCGACCACATCCGGAGTGTCTCGCGCGAATCGGGATCCACCGTCACCATCAGTGCCCTGGAAGACTATCCCATCGACGAGCTCCTGAAGGACATCAAGATTCAGGTCGACGCGATTCCGAGCTTTCCGGAAGAAGCTGAAAAACCTGTCATTTCCGAGTCCCGGAGGATTCGCGAAATCGTCTGGATCGACATCCACGGCGACGTGCCCGAAGCAACTCTCAAGGAAACCGCCCGCACCGTCCGCGACGAGTTGCTCAAACTCGACAACATCAGCCGGATCAATGTGTACGGCTCGCGCAACTACGAGCTCTCAATCGAGATTTCCGAAGACAAACTCCGCACCTACAACCTGACTTTCGATGAAGTCGCGCGCGCAGTTTCAAACAACTCGATCGACCTCTCCGGCGGCGTCATTCGCAGCGAGCGGGGCGAAATCTCGATCCGCACCCGCTCCCAAGCCTACACCACCCGCGATTTTGAGGACCTTCCCCTGCGCACCACCGCCAAGGGAATTCGAATCCATCTGCGCGACGTGGCCACCGTGCGGGACGGCTTCATCGACCAGAAGTTCCTGAACCGCTTCAACGGTCAGCCCACCGTCAGCCTGCAGATCATCACCGAGGGCCGCGACAATACGATTCAGGCGAGCGCGGCAGCCCGAACCTTGGCCGCCGAGTTTGGAGAACAGTTCCACCTCCCCGCTGGAGTCCAACTCACTCCCTGGAACGACAGTTCGGAAGTGATCAAGAGCCGCCTCAATCTCATGATCAAGAACGGACTCATCGGAGTGGGTCTCGTCTTCATCGTCCTCGCCCTCTTTCTCAATCTCAAACTCGCCTTCTGGGTCGCCGTCGGAATCCCGGTCTCGATGTGCGGCGCCCTGACTCTCTTCCCCCTCGAGTTTCTCGATCTCTCGCTCAACCAAATCACCACCTTTGCCTTCATTGTGGTGCTCGGAATCGTAGTCGATGACGCCATCATCATCGGCGAGAGCATCTACGCCTCCAAGGAGGAACAGAAGAGCCGCGAGGGGAGTCAAGCCGACCTCCGCGCCACCGTGAGAGGAGTCTCCAAAGTTTTCATCCCCGCCGCCTTCGGAGTGCTCACCACCATCGCAGCCTTCTATCCCCTCACCCGCGTCTCCGGGCAGATGGGAAATGTTTTCGGCACCATGGCGGTGGTCGTCATCTTCTGTCTTATCTTCTCGTTGGTCGAGTCGAAGATCATCCTGCCCTCCCACCTCGCCCATATCGACGTCCACAAAAAGTCACACAATCCCCTCTCCCGCCTTTGGGATTTTATCCAGGGAGGAGTGGCAGGAGCGCTCCGGCATTTCATCACCCGGATCTACCAACCGGGCCTGAAGATCCTCATTCCCTATCGCTATGCGGTCACCGGAGTATTCATCGCGATTCTGATCATTGTGGGTGGCCTCCTGCCGTCCGGTTATTTGCGTTTCGTCTGGTTCCCTCCCATCTACCGCGACAACATCACCGCTACCCTCGAACTCGAGCAGGGACTCCCGGTCGAATACCTGCACCAGTCCTGTCACAGGATCGAGACCGCCCTGCGCCAGGCTGCCCGCGAACTCGAGGAGGAGTCCGGACACAAGATCCTGCGCCACGTTCATATCTCCGCGAGCAACAGCACCACCGCACGCATCTCGGCCGAGCTCACTCCGTCCGAGTCGCGACCGGTCGAGACGGCTGAACTCGTCAAGGAGTGGCGCCGCAATGTGCGCACCATCGCCGGATCAAAAGGCCTCAGCTTCCGCGGCACCGCGGGGCCACCCGGACAGGGATTCAATGTGCAACTGGAGAGCGACAATCTCGAGGCGCTGCAAGCTGCCGCCAAGGAATTGAAGGCCCGGGTTGCCACCTTCCCCGGCATCTACGACGTCCAGGATTCCTTCGACTCCGGACAGCCGGAGATCCAACTCACCCCTACCCCGGCCGCGGAAGCTGCCGGGTTCGATCGCCGCGCTCTCGCACGCAATGTTCGCGATGCCTTTTACGGACGAGAAGCCCAGCGCGTTCAGCGGGGCCGCGACGAGGTGAAGGTCATGGTTCGCTATCCTGAGGAGGATCGCACCCAAATCGCCGCACTGCGCCAGATGCGCATTCGCGCCCAGGACGGCACCGCCATTCCGTTTTCCATCGTCGCCTCTCCCAAATACGGCGAAGCCCTCGCCTCCATCGAGCGCGCAGACTACACCCGCATCGTTTCCGTGACCGCGGCCGTCGACAAGTCGGTCACCTCCGGCCAGGAAGTCCTCGCCCTTCTGGAAAAGGATTTCTTTCCCGCCTTTCGGGCCAACCACCCGGAGATTCGCATTGCCCTTCGCGGCGAAGCGGAACAGCGCCTGCGCTCCCGACTCTCCCTCGTCTACGGCTTCGGTTTCTCCATTATCCTCATCTATATTCTCCTCGCCATTCCCCTCAAGTCCTACACCAGACCGCTCTTCATCATGTCGGTCATCCCCTTCGGCATCACCGGAGCGATGCTTGGCCACTTCGTCTTCGATCTTCCTCTCAGCATCCTCAGCGTCTTCGGAATTCTCGCTCTCAGTGGCGTGGTCGTGAATGACTCCCTCGTGCTCATGCATCGCCTCCACTCAATCCATGTCTCGGGCTCAGGCATGCCCCTCGCCGATGCCATTCACCAGGCCGCGGGCGAACGCTTCCGACCCATCCTGCTCACTTCCCTCACGACCTTTGCAGGGCTCATTCCGCTTCTGACCGAATCTGCGGTCCAAGCCCAGTTCCTCAAACCGATGGCCGTGTCGCTGGGATTCGGGGTTCTCTTCGCCACCGGAATCACACTCGTCCTCCTCCCCATGATGGTCCTGATCGCCGATGACCTGAAACAATCATTCCGCTGGTGGTTTGCCGTCCTCACAAGGACCAAGATCACCCTGCCAGACTCTGCCCCGATCGCCTGAGCGATGCGCCATCCCCGCTTCCAACAATGGGATCGAACAGCAAAGTAAACGAATCGTTAGCATGTCCGTTCGCTTAAGATCTCTTAAGTGTTTTTGCGAACCTTAGTAAAGTCCCCCCTTTGGGTCATTACCGACCAATCTCAGCGAAGAAATCGGATGAACCTTGCACGTTGTTAAGCTAGCGTTATCCAAAGGGACCCGTCGATGGAGGACGAAGAACGCTACGAAATTAAGGGAAAGGTTGGTGAAGGAGGCAGAGGTGCGGTCTACCGTGCCTACGATCGCCAGCTGAACCGTAGCGTGGCAATCAAACGACTCTTCTCCGATGGTGGCGCGGACGACGAGGACGACGCCGTCATCAAGGAGAGCCACGCGCTTTCCGCCATCAACTCGCCTCACATCGTCCGCGTCTTCGACGTGTCGCAGGATGAGGAAGGTCCTTATGTCGTCATGGAATTTCTCGATGGCAAGACCCTCCACGAGGTCGTCTCCACGGCGCCTCTCGTTCCGGAAGATTTCAAGACCGTGGCGGAGCAATCGCTCGAAGCCCTCATCGCCGCCCATGAGGCGAAGCTCCTCCACCGCGACATCAAGCCCAGCAACTTAATGCTGACTTGGTTGCCCAGTGGTCGCATTCAACTCAAACTGCTCGACTTCGGTCTCGCCAAGTTCACCGAGAAACCGGCCATCCAAACCGTCGATCATAAGGGATCCGTGCTTGGCTCGATTTACTTCATGGCGCCCGAGCAATTCGAACGCACTCCCCTCGACGCCCGCACCGACCTCTACTCCCTCGGTTGTGTGCTCTACTATTCTCTCACCGGTGACTACCCCTTCGATGGAGTGAGCGTCACCGAGGTGATGGCCTCCCACATTCAGGGATCATGCGGCGACCTCGCCAGCCACCGCCCGGATATTTCTCCCGCCCTGTGTGGATGGGTGATGAGCCTGCTCGCTCGCGATCAAAACGGGCGCCCAGCGACTGCTCAGGCTGCCCTCGAATCCTTCGAGCAAGTCCGCAAGGCCACCGCTCCAGTCACCAACAGACCCATCGCCTCGGGACCACGACTCATTGTCGGCAGCAAAGCGCACACCCAGATTCAGGAGCTCAATGCCACTAGCCAGCCAACCAACACCCTTCTTACGACCTCAAGGGTTCCTTTCTCCAGCAATTCCAAGATCAAGACCGGCTCCACCCTCGTTCCCACCCAAACCACGGCAACGACCGCCCTTCTCGCGGCCAAGACCAAGAGCAATGCGATCCCACCCTGGGTGATGGTCGTGTGCGGGGTGATGCTCCTTTCCATCATCGCCTTGAGTGTGGCAGTTGCCATGCGGGGTGATCCGGGCAAGACCGTCCCCCCTCCGAATCCAACCGCGGCTCCCATCAATCCTGAGCCCGAGGACAAACCAAATCCTGCGCCCCTGGCGGTCAAAGACAACGAGGGTCCCAAACCCACTCCTCCCAAGAAGCCGGCGCCCGCCAATAAACCGAAGATGAATACGAGCGAGGAGTTCCTGAAGAAGGACACGAACCAGGACTTCAAGTTGATCCAAGCCGAGTTTGTGGCCAACCGGAAGGGCCAACAGAAAGCCGAAGTGCAAAAGCGCTTCAAGAAACTCGATCGCGACGGGAACGGTCATCTGACTCTCAGCGAGTTCAAGAGCCGCCAAGCGCCCGGCAAGAAAAAGTAGCCATGCCGGGCCCAACCTCCGAACCGGGGTCTCTTTCGCGCGGCGAAAAGTGGACTTTCGCCATCATTCTCCTCCTGATTCTGGCAATGTTCGGTGCTGACATCGCAATCAGTTTCACGACCACCAAACTGAGCGCCCTCTTCATTCTGGGATTCTGGATTCCCCTCCTCGTGACCCACGAGTTCGGCCATGCCCTTGCGGCCCGCCTGCTCGGTTGGCATGTCGGCCGCATCACCCTGGGATTCGGCCGCCGCTGGGCCCGCCTCGATAGCAGCACCTGCTTCATCGAGATCCGCTCCTTCCCAGTCACCGGCTTCATTCAATGTGTCCCCACCCACCTTCGCCAACCTCGCCTCCGCGACGCCCTTATCTACTTTGCCGGACCTGGAGCCGACCTGCTCGTGAGCGGTCTCGTCATGCTCATCGTGGGTGCCGACCTTTTCAACCCTAGCACGGATGTCGGAATGATCGCCTGGCAGAGCCTCGCTCTCGCCGCCTTCGCGCAGGGAATTCTCAACCTCATTCCTCTCCCCAATCTCACCAGTGGAAAAATCATCGTCAACGACGGCATGGGCATCCTTCGCGCCCCCACTCTCCCGGATAGCCACTACGCCCAACTCATCGAAGGATTCCGCGAACACGGCCGCGAAATCTTCGAAGGCGAGCTCGACGATGACGACATGCCCGCGCAACCGCCACCTCACGATCCCAACTCGGACGAATGGTGGAAAAAGGACCGGCGACTGTAGGTGACCTTGATGGCAATACCGGCCGCAGTGCCCGGCGGCTTTGTACTTCCCTAGCGATCCTGCTCCCAGCCCTTCGTTCGTTCAACCGCCCGATCCCAACGCCGGCGCATTTTGCTGAGGTCCATCTCCGATGGCTCAAAGCGCTGATCCACTCGCCAGCTTGCACTGAATTCGTCGCGGCTCTTCCACACCCCGGTCGCCAACCCCGCCAGGGCGGCCGCACCAAATGCGGTGGTCTCGATGTTGGTCGACCTCACCACCTTCCGCTGCAGGAAATCGCTCTGGATCTGCATGAGCAGATCGCTGCGGGCAGCCCCACCGTCCACCCGCAATTCGACAAGCTCGACTCCGGAGTCCTTCTCCATGCACTCCAAGAGCTCGACTGACTGCAGGGCCACCGCCTCCAACGCCGCGCGACAGAGATGCGCCTTCGAGGTGCCGCGCGAGACCCCAAACATCGCCCCGCGCGCAAAGGGATCCCAATGCGGTGCCCCAAGACCGGCAAAGGCCGGCACCAAAACGCAACCTCCGCTATCCGGCACCGTCGCGGCCAGTTCGTCCACTTCAGACACGCTCGCCACAATCTTCAACTCATCCCGCAGCCACTGAAAAAGCGCCCCTCCGATGAAGACCGACCCTTCCAGCGCATAGGTGACCTCGCCCCCAAGGCGCCAGGCCACGGTGGTGAGCAATCCGCTCTGGGAAGTCACGGCCTTGGTTCCGGTGTTCATCAGCAGGAAACAGCCCGTGCCGCAGGTGTTCTTGGCCATTCCGGATTCGAAGCAAGCCTGCCCAAAGAGAGCAGCTTGCTGATCGCCCGCCATTCCCGCGATCGGAATCCCTTCCCACTCCCCGACCACTCCACTGGAGTCCACCACTTCGGGCAACATCGATCGCGGAACTCCGAAAAGCTCCAACAATTCGTCGTCCCAATCGAGGGTATGAATATTGAACAGATTCGTGCGCGAAGCATTCGAGACATCGGTGACATGCACCGCGCCCTTCGTGAGCTTCCAAACCAACCAGGAATCGATGGTCCCGAATCGCAATCGACCGGCCTCAGCTAGTTTACGCGCACCCTCCACTTGATCGAGAATCCAAGCCACCTTGCTCGCACTGAAGTAGGGATCGAGGCGCAGACCGGTCTTCTTGGCGATTCGCTCTTCGAGTCCCTCCGCCTTCCCTTCCTCGCACCGATCGGCGGTCCGGCGATCCTGCCACACGATCGCCCTGCAGATCGCCTTCCCAGACGTAGCGTCCCACACCACCGTGGTTTCGCGCTGATTGGCGATCCCAATCCCCGCGATGGAATCCGACGGCACCTTGCCCACCACCTCCGCCATGGTCGCCCGCTGGGATTCCCAAATTTCCTCCGCATCGTGTTCCACCCAACCGGATTCCGGATAGTGCTGCGCAAATTCTCTCTGCGCCGAATGCACCGTCGCTCCCGTTTCATCGAAGAGAATCGATCGCGAACTGGTAGTCCCCTGATCCAGGGCGAGAACGAACTTCATACCGCTACAAACTCACCGCACCGGGCGACCCATTGCAAGCGCCATGCCCGGACGAACTCTCAAAGAGAACCGCTTCCCGCTTGCAAGATTGTGTCGCTCCCTCCTCCTCTATCTGGACCCGGTTGACAAGCGCATGAAACTGCCCAGCATACCCGATCGTGTGACCCCCCCCTGCCGCGGCACCTCGCTGGCTGGGCCGAATCTGCCCGGTTCAACGATTCAAGGGTCGAGTTGTTTTTGTCGGAGTCTCGTTCTCCCCTGTTCAGGTGGGGTCTCTAACCACAATTAACCAATAACCCATTGACCACAGCCCCCTCATTTTGTCCGCTCTCTCAAACGCGTTACTCCAATGAAATATACAGTCGCCTCTCTCGCCCTCGTCAGTCTCCTCCTCTCCGCTTGTGGAGGCAACAAAGACGAGAACGGAACGAACTCCGGTTCGCAATCCAGCCAAGAAACCACAGTGTCTGATTACGGAAAGCTCGAAGACGGACGTGAAGTCAAACTCTTCACCTTTAGCAACAAGAACGGCATGGTGGCCAAAGTCACCGAATACGGAGCCATCCTGACCTCCTTGGAAGTTCCCGACAAGGATGGCAACGTCAAGGATGTCACCCACGGCTATGACGATCTCGCCGGTTGGCTCACCAATTCATCCTACTTCGGTGCCACCGTCGGCCGCTACGGCAACCGGATCGCCGCCGGAAAATTTTCGATTGGCGAAGAAGATTACACCCTCGTGGTCAACAACGAGCCCAATCACCTCCATGGGGGCACCGTTGGCTTTGACAAGGTTCTCTGGAAGGGCAAGTCGGTCAAGAATGGCGTCGAGCTCACCTACACCAGCAAAGACAAGGAGGAAGGCTATCCCGGCAATCTTAAACTCACCGTCACCTACACCCTCAACGACGAGAACGAGCTCACCTGGACTTGTAAGGCCACCACCGACAAGGCCACCCCGATCAACGTCGTGCAACACACCTACTGGAATCTCAGCGGTGACCCCACCACCACCATCAATGATCACGAATTGACGATCGCGGCGGACAACTTCCTCCCCACCGATCCCGGGCTCATCCCGGACGGCAGCTTCGCGCCGGTCGAGGGAAATGCCTTCGACTTCAGAAATGCCACCGTCATCGGTGACCGCATCGACGATCCCAGCATCCCGCTGCAACTCGGCAAGGGATACGATCACTGTTGGGTCCTCAACGACCGCGAAGAGGAAGGCATTCACTTCGCAGCTAAGCTTCGCGATCCCAAAACGGGCCGCACCATGGAGCTCAGCACTGATCAGCCGGGTATTCAGTTCTACGGTGGCAACTTTCTCGATGGATCTGCCACGGGCAAGAGTGGCGTCCAATATGCCCACCGCACGGCCTGCTGTCTCGAAACCCAATTCTTCCCCGACTCGCCCAACCAGCAGGACAATCCCGCTTTCCCGATCTGCATCCTCACGCCCGGCGAGACCTACAGCCACACCATGGTCAGCAAATTCTCCTGGTAGTCCGATCGCCGAGACGGTTGGCGGCAGTCCGTCCCTGCGGCAGCTTGCCGCAGGCCGCAGAGTCGGAATTCCTTCAGGGACCGCATCACTGCGGTCCCTTCTCCCGTTCCTCTGATTCTGATTCTCATCTCTTCAACTTCTTCTCTCCGCCATGGATCCCCTCACTGTCATCTCCTTCTTCTTCTTTACCGGTCTCGTTGCCATCCTCACCTGGCGCCTCACCCGGGGTCGTCTCGAGGACAGTGAAGAGGGCTATTTCCTCGCCGGCCGTAGTCTCTCCGGAGTCGTCATCGCGGGCTCTCTTCTGCTGACCAATCTCTCCACTGAGCAACTGGTTGGCCTCAATGGTGGTGCCTTCAAGGACGGTCTCGCCGTGATGGCGTGGGAAGTGATCGCAGGCGCCTCGCTGGTCATTCTCGCCCTCTTCTTTCTGCCCCGCTACCTCAAGTCAGGGATCGCCACCGTCCCGCAATTTCTGGAGGAGCGCTACGGCCCGAAAATCCGGGCTCTCACCACCTTCCTCTTCATCATCGCCTACATGCTCATCCTCCTGCCCTTCGTGCTCTTTCTCGGCGCGAAAGGACTCAACGGGATGCTTGATCTTGAAGGAATGCTGGGACTCAGCGAGATCGGAACGATCTGGGCTGTCATCATTTTCATTGGGGTGGTCGGTTCCGCCTATGCGATTTTCGGAGGCCTCCGCGCAGTGGCGGTGTCCGACACCTTCAATGGCATTGGCCTCCTCGTGGGCGGCCTCCTGATTACCTATTTCGCCTTTCGCGCTGCGGCGGGCGACGGCGGCTCCTTCGCCGATGCCTTCGTCCAACTAAAAGAGGACAAGCCCGATCACCTCAAGAGTGTGGCTGGAGCAGGCCATCCTCTACACTGGCCCACCCTCTTCACCGGCGTCCTCCTCCTCAATTTCTTCTACTGGACCACCAATCAACAGATCATCCAGCGCACCTTCGCAGCCAAGAACCTTGCCGAGGGGCAAAAGGGAGTCCTCCTCGCCTCTTTCTTCAAGATTCTCGCCCCACTCATTCTCGTCCTTCCCGGCTTGCTTGCCTACCAGATCTTCGTCAACGACCCCCAAATCGATGTCAGTAAGGTCAATGACGGAGACGTCTACGGGATGTTGGTGCGCACCGTTCTCCCTGGATGGCTCAACGGATTCTTTGCCGCAGTTGTGATGGGCTCCATCCTTTCGACCTTCAACTCGGTGCTCAATTCCAGTGCCACCCTCTTCTCCCTCGGCGTCTTCAAGAAAATCATCAAGCCCAACGCCAGCCAACACGAACTGGTCCGCTCGGGTCGGGTTTGCAGCGTCGTCGTTGCGGCCCTCTCCATTGTGGCCGCCCCGGTGGTCTTCTATGGCAAGGACGGATTGTTCAATATCTTCCAAGGACTCAACGGGATCTATTTCATCCCCATCCTCGCCATCATGCTCTTCGGTTTCATCAATCGCACCGCAGATGGGCGATCCGCCATGATCACCATCGTGGCCGGCCTGATCGCCATGGTGTTTGGCACCTTCTTCACGGGTGGCGATGACGGATGGCTCAACACCTACTTTGGTTCGGGCTTCCACTACATGGGCGCAGTCTTCGCGGGCTGCATCCTCCTCCAATTCCTCTTGGGCCGCTCCATGAAGCGCAGCACCCCATACGTGCAGGTAGATGCCAAGGTTGTGGATCTCACCCCCTGGAAACACGCCAATAAGGTGGGGATCTCCCTCATCGTCCTCGTGTTGGCCCTCTACGCTCTCTTCGCATTCTAGAGAACCGGCATGGGAACTACCCCTTCAAGGGCAAAACCAATTTCCGTTGGTCTTGCCGCCCTCACGGGCGCTCGCTAAAACTTGTGCACCCCCCTTGGGACCACCCCATGCCACTTCAAGCCAACGAACCACTCGCCGATCTCTCCATCGACGCGCGGGTCTATCTGAAGCACTTCTACCACCAGGAGGCCGCTCTCGTCGCGGCGGCCCCGGGACGAGTCAACCTCATCGGTGAACACATCGATTACTGCGATGGCTTTGTGCTCCCTCTCGCCATCGACCGTCACATCGTCATCGCCGCCGCCTTGAACAATTCCAACCAAGCGCGAATTCGGACCACCGGCGAAGAGGAGGCCATCATCTCCCTGGACGGTGCGCAGGAGGCCGGAGATCCGAAATGGGCAAATTATCTGCGCGGGGTTCTCGAAGGCTTTCGCCTGCAAGGCAGCTGGCCGGTGCCCGGCTTCAATGCCGTCATCGTCTCCAGCCTTCCCATCGGCGGAGGACTCTCCTCTTCCGCCGCCCTCGAACTCGCCTTCGCCACGATCGTGGAAGGCATTGTCGACACCGTCCTCGACACCAAGGAGAAAGCTCTCCTCTGCCAGCAGGCCGAACACAATTTCGCCGGAGTTCCCTGTGGCATCATGGATCAGTTCGCCTCCGCCTTCGGTCAAAAGGACAACCTCGTCCTCATCGATTGCCAGGCCCAGGAACCGGAACTCGTTCCCTTCCACTCCAACGACCTCAGTCTGCTCGTCGCCAATACCATGATCTCGCACGACCTCGCCGACGGCGAATACCGGGCGCGCCGTGAAGCCACTGAGCAAGGACTCGCCACCCTCGAGAAGGAAAGCTGGCGCCAGGTCTCTCTCGCTGATCTCGAGGGTGTGAAGGAGGCGATGGGCGACCTCATTTACCGTCGTTCCCGCCACGTCGTGAGCGAGATTGCACGCACCGTGGAAGCCGCCGAGGAATTGCGCAGAGACAACTACGCCGCTCTCGGCCCCCTCATGGCGGCCTCTCATCAATCACTGCGCGACGATTTCGAGGTCTCCTGCACGGAACTCGATCTCATGGTCGAGCTCGCCAACAAGATTGGATTCGAAGGAGGCGTGCTCGGTTCCCGCATGACTGGAGGTGGCTTCGGCGGAGCGACCGTGACCCTGTGCCGCACTGATCAACTCCGCGAGATCGGGGCCCGCCTTTCGATCAGCTACGAACAAGAGACCGGTCACGCCCCGCAGATCTTCGCCACCCGACCGGTCCATGGCGCCAGGCTGCTCTGAGGCAGGACCGGCTTCCGGAATCAGCATGGTCCGGCGGCCTTCCCCTTCCGCCACCACATTGACACTCGACCCTCCCCGCTTGCACCTTTCCCGATGACTTCGCGCCTCCTTCTCTTCGCGCTCTTCCTCGGAAGCACATTTCTACACGGCGCGGGGTATCGCTTCACGATGGAGGGAAAGGAGTTTGAACCCTCCATTCTTCCCGTCAGGGGAGAACGCAAGGGAGCGTTCACCAGAGGCGACATTGTCCACACCCACGGCTTTCCCTTTGTCCTCGGCGATCCAGGCCACTATCAGTTTCGCATCGCAGGAAATGAGAGCTCTCAATTGTTCTGCAAGGTGAACGACCAGGCAGAGCATTGCCTCAGCGTCATCGTGAAGCGGGAGGAGATCCCCGCGCCGTTCAAAGACGATCAATCCGATATGATCAACCCCCTGCGGAAGATGACTCCGGGGGAGAGGAGGCATCTTCGGGGAATCAACCTGCTCGCCCCTCTACCCAAAAAACAGTGGACCGACCTCGCGCAGGGCGTCGACTGGAGCCGGACGATCCTCAGGGTGGATGGTGGCACTGGGCAATCGATCACTCTCCCGATGGCTCCCACCTCACTCCGATACCTGGAACTCTCCTGTGCGGATGGTCGCGAACTGACCTTCCTCCCCATCCTTACAGATCTCCTTTATCTGCGGCTCCGGGCGATTGCCGATCTGGACCTGACGCTCCTGGCAAGGATGATCAAGCTCCGGAATCTCGATCTCGATTCCGGCAGCGTGAAGAACGCTTCCGCGCTCGCCAAACTCTCGACCCTGCGCTTTCTCAAGATCCGTCGCGTCCAGGGTCTGAAAAATGTCAACTTCGCGCGCCGTCTTCCCCTCTTGCGGGTCTTCAAGATCGACCACAGTGAAGTCACCGATCTTCGACCGATCGAGGCCTGCTCCGAGCTCCGTCTTTTTTCTGCCTCGGGGGCGCAGATCAAACACCTCCCCGACGGGTCCAAGCTTCCGAACCTCCGGGACTTTCGCCTGCTTTCCACCCCGGTTGCCGAGGACAAGGATCAAATCGCCGCCTTTCGCAAGGCCGCCCCACAATGCGTGCTCCATCTCGCGTGGCGCGAGGCTCTCCTTTCCAAGCTCGGCAACATCGATCGTGTGCTCATTCGGGGCCGGGCGCTGCCACCAGCACCAAACCCTGAAATCATCATCGAGGATTCCGTAAAGATCACGAGCCTCTTGAAATGCATCGACCTTGAGGAAGAGCAAGCGGGGCGAAACTGTCTGTGCGAGGGCGATCCCTGGCTGGAATTCTATCGCGGCGAAAAATTGATCGCGACGATTGGGTTTCATCACGGCGCGCTCCTCCGGTGGCACAAGGGGCTTTGGCCAAGCGATGCAACGATCACCCCGGAGTGCGCAAGAGCTCTCTGCGAATTCATGGCTGCGGAGGGACCTGAGGCCCCGGGGAAGCAAACGGAATTCCTGCGCCGCCACTAGCTCCTTGCCGGTGCCCGCCTCACCCCTTAGCTTAGCTTCGCTCCATGCCAGCCCGCACTGTCACTGCCATTCTCCTTCTCGCTTTCATGCCCGCTATCTGCGCCAAACCGAAAAATTGGGAGCCTTCCATCAAGGCCTTCGAGGCGAAGGACAAGACGACCCCGCCACCCGAGAATCTCATTCTCTTCATCGGAAGCTCCAGCATTCGGGGCTGGAATCTCAAGAAGTCGTTTCCGGATCTCCCCGCCCTCAACCGCGGATTTGGGGGCTCCGAACTCTCCGACTCGATCAACTACTTCGACCGCATCGTGCTCCCCTACAAACCCCGTGCCATCCTTCTCTACGCCGGCGATAACGACATCAACAACGGCGAAAGCTCCGCTCAAGTGGTGGCTGACTACAAGACCTTTGCAGCCAAAGTGCGCGCCGAACTTCCCAATACCCACTTCGCCTTCCTCCCGATCAAACCGAGCCTCAAACGCTGGCAGCTCTGGCCTGGGATGAGGAGCGCCAACGAAGCCATCCGCAAGCTCAGCGAGAAGGACCCTCATCTTCACTACCTCGACACCGCAACGCCCATGTTCGGCAAGGACGGCAAACCCATTCCAAACTTGTTCAAGGAAGACGGCTTGCATCTCACCGAGATTGGCTACGCCTTGTGGAACAAGGTCGTCGCGCCGTGGCTGAAGGCACTCTAACAACAAGTTTGCGCCCTCCTTCATGAGGTTTTTCCTCGCCACTCTCATCCTCGTCGCGGCCGCGGCCGCCGCGGCCCCGACCAACTTCGGCCTGAACACTCGTCCGCTCCTCGCCAAGTATTGCTTTTCTTGTCACGGAGAAGAGAAGCAAGAAGGGGGCATCGCCCTGCATGAACTCCACACCACCGAGGACGCCTTTCGCAAACACCGTCTCCTTCGCAAGCTCATTGCCCAGATCGAGAGTGCCGACATGCCGCCCTTTGAAGCCAAGGAAGAATTGCCCGACGAGGCCCGCAGCAAGCTCTTGCGCAGCCTCAGTCACCTCACCAACCGGGTCGATCGGGGCGAGGTCCCCAGGAATCCCGGACGAGTCACCATTCGCCGACTCAACCGCAACGAATACAACTATACGGTCCGTGATCTCTTTGGCGTAAACTTCCCGCCGGGCCGGAACTTCCCGGCTGACGGCGCCGGTGGAGAAGGATTCGACAACACCGCCGATGCCCTTTTCCTTCCCCCGATCCTGATGGAAAAATACCTCCAGGCGGCCAACCGAGTGGTCGACTCCCTCTATCAGAACGATGCCTTGCGCCAGCGATTCCTTTTCGCCAAACCCGAGGGCAAGCTGAGCTCACCGGAAGCCGCTCGCAAGATCCTCACCTACCACGGATCCCTCGCCTACCGCCGACCACTCTCCGAAGAAGACCTCGCTCCCCTCCTCGCCGCGGTCTCCGAGGCCATCTCCAAGGGCAGGAGCTTCGAGCAGGCCATGAAGGTCCCTCTCACGGCCCTGCTCCTCCATCCCAATTTCCTCTTCCGCATCCAACACGATGAGCCCGGCAAGTCTGAATGGCCCCTCAACGACTTCGAACTCGCCACCCGCCTCTCCTACTTTCTCTGGGCTTCCGTGCCAGACGGCGAGCTCTTCAAACTTGCCCGGGAAGGAACGCTGCGCGACCCCAAGATCCTCCACGGACAAGTAGTCCGCATGCTTGCAAACGAAAAGTCGAAGACCCTCGCACGGCACTTCGCCGGTCAGTGGCTGGGCTTTGACGCCCTCATTGATCGGGTCGAGCCCGACCTGAATCGTTACCCGCAATTCACCCGGAGCCTGAGGGCATCCATGTACCGTGAATCCGAATACTTCTTCGATCACATCCTGCGCACCAATCGTCCGGTCACTGATCTCATCAACGCAGAGTACACCTTTCTCAATGCCGAGCTCGCCAGACACTACGGCATCTCGGGAGTGAGCGGCTCGGAGTTCCGCAAGGTCATCCTCACCAACTCCAACCGTGGAGGGGTGATTGGCATGGCCAGCATTCTCACCGCCACCTCCCTCCCTCTCCGCACCAGCCCGGTAAAACGCGGAAAGTGGATTCTCGAATCCCTCCTTGGGGACCCCCCACCGCCACCGCTTCCCGATGCGGGCGAACTCCCCGCTGACGACAAGTCAAGCGAAGGACTCAGCTTCCGCCAGCAACTGGAACAACACCGCAAAAATCCCAAGTGCGCAGCCTGCCACGCCAAGATCGACCCCCTCGGATTCGGCCTCGAAAACTTCGATGCGATCGGTCGTTGGCGCACCAAGGGGATCAATGGCCAACCGATCGACTCCCGCGCCGTCCTTCCCGGCGACATTGCCTTCTCGAGCCCAGCCGAGCTCAAAGCACTCCTCAGCACGGCCCAGGACAAAATTGCACGCACCCTGTGCCGTAAGATGCTCGCCTACGCGCTCGGACGCTCCCTCGAATACTACGACGAACCGGTCATCAATCAGCTTCTCGCCACCCTGAAGGCCAACGAATACAGGATTCAGCATCTTGTCCTCGCAATCGCCGAGTCGTATCCCTTTTCGAATCGCAGCGCCAAACGCTAGGGTTCTGTCAGGGTTGAGTTGAGAGAGCAGCGCGCAGGAGAAGGGAGTGCTGACAAGGCACCGTAAGGCAGTGGGTTGGGCCATCCTCGACGATTCGGGAGCGCCGCCAGCACTTCATTCCACAAGCGACCTTCTCATAGCCCTTACTTCATTTTTGAGTATGCCACCCAGGCCTTCTGAATCTTGGCTGGGTCCGGAAGCTCCCCGTCCACGATCACAAACTGGTAATTCACCGTCAGGCTCTCACCCTTCTTGATCTCCTTTTCGAAGAAGGAGCCAAAGCGTCCGTAGTCGCGATAGGCAGAATGCTTCGTGCCCTTGGGATTTCCCAGGTGATTCATCTGCACCACGCTATAGGTCTTGCCATCCAGAACATAGGTCTCGCCAATCCAAGGAAGATCCCTGGCCTTTTTTACATCGCTGACACCCTCGGGAAAGGTGTACTTGGTCTTTTTGGTATCAACCTCGTTGGCCGGACGATACTGAATCCCCGCGTGCTCGGGATCACCCTTCAGAAAGACATCACCATAGGTCGCGGTAAGCTTGCTCTGAAATTCGATCACCAACCGCACTCCACCGCCATGCACCTCCTGCACCGACATGGTGCGCTCCTCATCGAGCAGGGGCTTCTTCTCAGCATCGTTCCAATGCGTTACCGAAGTAAAGGTCGCACCATGTCCGGCGACCTCCTTCTTCGTAAATTTCTGGTGCACAATATCGCCACCCTTCATGTGCCAGCGATCGTAGCTCTTCCCGTTGAACTGCAGTTTGTTCCAGCCGAGAAAGATGCCGCGGTGATGGGTGAATTTCCCGCCCGCACCTTTTGTGATCGGCTTCTTGCCCTCCGCATCGAAGACATGGAGATACGGCTTGTAGGTCTCGTGATGGCGTGCCTCGCTCGAAATGTCGTTCTCGTACATGTAACGCACCACCGTCTTGCCATGGACGACAACATCGAGATGCTTGCCTTCAATGTCCTTGATCTCCACGGGCGCAGCCAGCGAAGATGTGATTCCGGCCGCAAGAAGGAGGGTGGTGAGGGCAGTAGTGTTCATCGTGTTGGGAGACCTATACCCCGGGATCCCACCCGCTTATCAAGCTAATCCCGCCACAGACCTCTCCTCCCCGTCAAATTCTCTAGATTTCCCACTTTGGCGCGGCATCCTTTGCCTCCTCTCGGATCTCTCTCAGAAGGCCTTCTCCTCTGCCAATTTTCTCATGTCCAACCTCCAGACCAACAACTGGCACCTCTCCCGTCGCACCGTCCTGCGAGGGGCCGGCGCGACTCTCGCCCTTCCCTTTCTCGAAGCGATGCACCCTCTGCGGGCAGCCCCCGACGGAGGCACCACCACCCCCGTGCGGATGGCCTGCCTCTTCATGGCCAATGGAGTGCGTTCAGATCGCTGGACCCCGCAGGGATCCAACAAGATCGAACTCTCTCCCATTCTCGCTCCACTCGAATCGCTCAAGGACGAACTCCTCGTCCTCACCGGACTCTCCAATCGGAGCGCCTTCACGGGCGACGGCCACTACGTGAAAACTTCCGGGTGGCTCACCGGAACGACCATCACCAAAACGACCGGATCAGACATCAATTGCAACGGGATCTCGCTGGACCAATTCGCCGCCGCGCAGGTTGGCCAGGACACCAAGCTTCCCTCCATCGAACTCGGCTGCGAGCCCACCGCTTCCGGAGTGGACACCAATGTCAACTACACCCGCCTCTACGCCTCACACATCGCCTGGAAAAAGCCCACCGTCCCCCTGCCCTGCGAGGTCAACCCGCGCGTCGCCTTCGACCGCCTCTTCCGGATCCGCTCGAAACAAGGGTCCCGGCTCGCCGAGAATGACAAGTCGGTCCTCGATCTCGTCCACAAGGATGCCAAGCGCCTGCAGGGTAAACTCGGCAAGGTCGATCAGCAGAAGCTCTCCGAGTATCTCGAAAGCGTGCGGGAGGTGGAACGCCGCATCGAGAACGAAGCTTCGCAACTGGGCGGCGGAGAGAATCTCGCGCCCGAGTTGCTCAAGCACATGGACACTCTCGACAAGAACATTTCCAAGGCGATGGGAAAGGCGAACCGTGAAGAAGAATTGAATTCCCGGCCCCGCCTCGATCACACCGAGCACGTCCGACTCATGATGGACATCATGGTCCTCGCCTTCTGGTCAGACTCCACCCGCGTGTCCACCTTCATGTTTGGCAACGCCGTAAGCAACCGCAACTTCTCCTTCCTCGATGGCGTGAGCGGATCCCACCACTCGATCTCTCATCACAAGGGCAGTGGCAAACAGCTCGATCAATACCAGGTCATCAACACCTGGCACGTGGCCCAGTACGCTTACATGCTCAAGCGCATGAAAGAGATCAAGGAAGGCAATGGCACCCTCCTTGATCACTCCATGGTGCTCTTCGGCTCCGGCATCCGCGACGGCAACAGCCACAATCCCCACAACGTTCCGGTCGTGCTTGCGGGCAAAGCCAACGGCCAGTTCAAGACCGGCCGCCACCTCAAGTTCGACAAAGACACTCCGCTCTGCGGTCTCTACAAGGGCATGCTCAAACGGATGGGCGCCAAGGTCGGCAAGTTCGGGGATGCTTCCACTGAACTGGCCAACCTGTAGGGCCTCACCGCCTCCGTGGCACGGGAATGGCGGGAAGCACCTTCGTGGGTTTCAGGAGAAGGAGCAATTCGAAGCGAGCCCCGTGAGGAGAAGCCGCCACACAGCGAGCTCCCCCCCGCCCGTTTCTCCCATCCCAACGCCAGAACCCCAAAAGCCACCAACGCTACCACCGGAACAGCCAGGACCAGTCTCCCATCCGAGGGCCCCCGATCTGGATCGGCTTGGGTGCGACCTGACCCTATGATAGTCACCTCCCTCGTCAAAAATGTCAGGGATCTGTCGCATCCTCGATCTCCCCCATCATTCCTGGTTGGACGGGGCGCTGCAATTGCCCGATGCTCTCACCGGATGACTTCTCGCCGTCGCTTTCTCGCCGCCTCCGGCTCCACCTTCGCTGGCGCCGCCATGATCTCTGCCAAGGACAATGGCCGACCGCTCCTCTCCTTCGGCCTGATGGCTGACTGTCAATACGCTGACATCGACACCGTGGGCACCCGCTTTTACCGCCAAAGCCCAGGCAAACTACGCGAAGCCGTCGCAGCGCTCAACAAACAGGATCTCTCCTTCTCCTTCCACCTCGGTGATTTCATCGATCGCGACTTCAAGAGCTTCGCTGACCTCAAACTCATCACCGCAACGCTGAAATCCACGCTCTATCACGCTCTGGGCAATCACGACTTCGATGTCCCCGATGATCTGAAATCCCAAGTGCCCGCTCAACTCGGGCTCAAAAAAAGCTACTACAGCTTTCGTCAGGCCGGCTTTCGTTTCCTCGTTCTCGATACCACCGAAGTGAGCACCTACCGCTATCCCGCCAACGACCCGAAGACCAAGGCGGCTCAGATCGAACTCCAAAACCTGAGCACCACCAAGCTTCCCTTTGCCCAGTCGTGGAATAGCCGGGCAGGAGACCAGCAGGTCGCGTGGTTGAAATCCCAACTGAAGTCCGCCACCAGGGACAAGGAGACTGTCCTCGTCTTCGGCCATCATCCCATCCTCCCCAAAGAAGGCCACTGCACCTGGAACCAGCAGGAGCTCCATCAACTCCTCAAGGAATTCAAGTGCTGCAAGGCCTACCTGAATGGTCACAATCATGCCGGGGGCTACACCCAAGTCGATGGTGTTCATTACCTTACCCTCGATGGAATGCTCAACACCGAGGACCAGAATGCCTACGCCTACGCCCACCTTTTTCCCCTCCATCTGGAGATCAAAGGCTTCGGACGGCAGGAATCTCATCTCCTGAAATTCCGATGATTTCGCAGGAGAAGATCGCCAATTCTTCCCTCCCTGACTTTCATCCCTTGGCATCAGGCTCATTCTAATCTCCGCTTCCTTCAGCCTTGTCGAACCGCCGTCCAAGCATTCACCCATCAGATCGATGTTCCTATTGCGGTGAACCGCTCGACCAACGAGTCTACTTCTGTCTCCGTTGCGCCAAGCCCCACAAGCATCCCGACTCCCTCCTGCCGGCTTCGATGCCGACCTACGAAGACAACGAAACCAAACTGCGGACCAAGGCTGGCCCAGCGTGGACGGTTTACTTCGTCTACCTCAGCGTCATCGCCATTGGATCCCTCATCTCTTTCGAATTTTGGGACGAAGAGGGCATGGAGCCGTTTTTTCTCATCGTTGAGCTCTCCCTCCTCGTTACCACTCTCATCTTCGTCATTCGCTTCTGGAGTGATGTGCGACCACTCATTGCTCGCCTGGGAATCTTTCATCCCTCCACTTGGATCGGCTTGGCGCTCTTGGTGCCTCTCCTTCTCTTGAACTATGGCTACCACAATCTGCTGATGGAGTAGCGCCCTGCCAATCAAGTTCAGGGCCTCTTCTCATGAACGAGAAGCCGACAGCTGGAACGATTTGTCTCGATGGAATGCTCCAGGGGCGCCTTCCGGACTCCACCGCCGCGGATAACATGCGGTCCTGGATTACCTCCGTCATAAAAAGCGGCCTCGTCTTTCACCTCAGCATCGACGGCCCCAATTTTTCGATCGTCCCCGATCCCACCCCCCAGCGGTCCTCTCGACTCTCCAAGCCGGACCTCGAAGAACTCCTTTCCGAGGCTCTCGAAGCGCTCCTCTCCTTCCTTTCGCCGGAGGAGCAAGCCCCCGCCATTTCGAACTGACTCGTGGTCCGGGGTGGGACACCGCCTTTAGCTCCACTCCCGCCACGACCGAGAGCTGGCCTGACTTGAGGAACCGACTCGCCATCCATCAGGGTCGTTTGCTCATCGAGTTCCGCAATAAGGAAGACAACATCATTGGGAAGAACGAATTGAAGCTGGAGTCCATCACCAAGGAGAGCACTGGCAAACAGGCGCTGGTCACCAACCTCAATGACCGCCTCGCCAGGATCATTGTCTCTCCCTGAGGAAAAATTCCGAACCGCTCCCCGTTGTCAGGGTCGCAGGAACCACCCGAACTCAAGGTTCCGCACAAGGGTAAAAACCGCCAGAATCAGGAGAAGCCAAACGCCCACCCGGCCCGTAATTCTCTCCGGCGTCCACCAATGCTTTCCAGCCCAGCGGTTGGCGGTCAGGGCCACCATCCCCCAGAGAACTGCCGCCGTCACCGGATAGATAAAGACGTTCGAACGAGCCGCTTTTCGAAACCGCCCCTGAACAAGATGCCGGGCCGCCCGCGTCCCACCACAGCCCGGACAATTCACTCCAGTCCACTTGCGCACTTGGCAACCTGGAGTTCGAATGAAATCAGCGGGCACAAAAGCCATCACCGCCCAGAATCCAGCGAACAAGACCGCCAACAACAAGGGAATGCAGCGCCGAATCATTGGGTCCTTCTAGCCCGCTCTCCAGCTTCCCCCAAGTGCAAAGCCGACCCTCAGTCTCACCGCACTCCACCCCCACGACGAACAGCCCGGTCCATCTTCGGGGCGTTCGTCCTCCCTTCCTGCCGAATTCGGAGCCGCTCCCATGCTCGCTGCGAAGGAAATGAAGAAAGAGCTTCGGAGTATTGCCCCACCCAAACCCGCATCCCTGCGCCACACCTAATTCTCCGGATGCACCAACAAGCGCATGAAGCGCTGAGCGGTATCTCCGGTCGTAAATCCATCCCGGGCACGGAAAACCGTCGCATCATCCTGCAGAATACTGCGCTCGGCCTGGTTCCAATCTGTTAAATCGCCACTCACCTCCACATCATAGGTCAGCAGTGCGCTTTCCGGCTTGTTGATCATCCACTCCAGCGACCCACTGACCAGAGACGGCCCAAGCATGGGATCCCATGCGGTCGCACTCCCTCCAGTGGCAAACTCAAAGAGCATGTTCTGCCCGTCACCATCGTGGTCGAACACCACATTCGTCCTTTGTCCCACCCCTGCCCTCATTGCCCAATCGGCATAGCCCGTGAAGGCAACCAAATCGACCCAGCCCGTATCTCTCCCCACATCCGTGTCCCCATCCTTCAGGTAGACCCAGGTGAGTCTGTGCCCGCCATAGCTCAGTTCCTCCTCCATTCTCGCCCAACCGCCATTAGGTCCCGTGATTGCTCCCCTGGACACTCCATCCACTTCAAATTGCAAAAAGTCATAGCCGTCCTCCGATTCCACCCGCCACCAGAAAATCACTTTCCCGGGGCCAACGACGTAGGTGGACAACTCCCCGCGCCCATCGCCCCCCACATTCAATCCCTGCGCGGCCAGTCCGTCTCGCGATTCAATCGACTGTGAAATCCACTGCCCAAATCCACTCACATCCCAAACCAGATCCGCTTGGTTCGCAGCAGCCCCCATCTCCGAGGGTGCGTGAACTTCCACTTTCGCCGGGATCGAGATCGTCGTGCCATCCTGCTGCAGGGTCAGCTCGAAGTTCTGCGTGCCAGTTGCAGTGGGAGTTCCCATCAACTGTCCAGCTGCATTCAACGAAAGCCCTGACCCCAAAGAGACAGGGGTGAAGACCGCACCAGGCTCATAGGTTGGAATCTGAAAGTCCACCGGGCCATGATCGAGAACCCGAATCTTGTCCGACTCCATCAGGAACGGCCGATTACGCGAGGCAAGCTGAACAAAATCGATCCAAGCCGCATCCGAACCCTCCGAAATGCTCTCATCCTTCGCAAAGGTCCAGCGCACCGTGTGCTGGCCAGGCGGAATGGCCACCACCATGTACTCCCAGTCGCCCGTTCCCGATCTCCGCGCCCTCAGTTCATTGTCTACCACCAGGTTGAGAAAATCGTATCCCACCTCACTCGAAACCTTCCACCAGAACCCCAGGTAGTCGGGCCCCTCCACCTCGGCCTCCAACCATGAGGTCTCATTGTCGGCCACCGGACCACTCTGCGCCCGATCGCTCCCGATGATCGAATCAATGCTCAACCGCCTGATCCAGCTGGTCGTTTCCCCGGTCCTCAGTTGGAGTCCCCCGATCGTGTCGATCGCCACAGCAAGCAGATTGGGCGTGATGGTGAACCTGATCGTTCCCATCCCGGAACCCGCCGCATTGGTTGCGGTGACCGTGACATCAAAGATCCCATCACCCAGCGGCACCCAACGGATCACTCCTGCATTGTCGATCGACATGCCTTCTGGAGCACCACTCATGGAAAAGCTGGTCGGCGTGTTCAGGGTCGTCACCGTAACAATAAACTCGTGGCTCACCTCGCCCGCGACGGCGGGAGGTCCCACCACCACGGGAGGCAGGAAGTCATCGTTGTTGATGGTCCCGATCCCTTCCCGCTTTGTCAGGGTGACCGGGGCTCCTCCCACTGGCGCAATGACAACCTTGAAGGTTTCATTCTCCTCCGGCGTCGTGTCCCCATAAACGGAGATTGTGATCGTCTTCATGGTTTGGCCCACTGCGAATGAGAGCGGAACATCAGAGCGCGCCACAAAATCCGATCCTGCGGTCGCAGTATCACTCTGGGTCGAGTAGGTCAGATTGATTACTTGATCGGCAGCCTCGCTCAATTCCACTTGGAATTGAAGCGCAACGGTTCCCGAGTTCCCCTCGACGCCTTGGGCATCCCCAACCGTCAATTGCACCCGGTCCTCGTCGTATCCGTCGAGGGTCAGGACCCCGGACCCGATCGGGTCCAACCACGTACTCAAACGCGTCGAGGAGGTTCCATCACCGACCCAGGATCGAGACAGCTTCCCATACCAATCCTCCGAGTTGTTCCCGCAAGCTGCGCCCCCACCAGTGAGCTGTCCCACGATGCGCCCGTCCTGATCGAACAAGGGCGACCCGGAAGAACCGCCCTCGGTGGATCCAAATTCCCAGTCGCCCACTCGCCAGTGCGTTCCGGACGCATTGCTCGAATTACTACTATCATTCGTAGAGCGGGAAGGATCGAAGTCGAAACTGATCCGCTTTTCCGAGGTGTTGGGAAAGTGAACCGAGGCCGTCATGCTCGGAGTACCCGTGAGCGACCATCCCGCCAAATAGACCCTATGGCTGGGATCGAGGGGATCGTCCAATTCCACAATCGTTGCATCGGACGGAGCATAGGTCCCACGAAAAATTGCGCCGCTGTTGAATTGATTGACGGGCCCATTGCCGTCCCCTCCGTTCTGAGAGGTGCCTGGTGTCCGACAGGTGCTGTTCTCGTGATTCCAGTAGACCACCATGCTGGCTGAATTGAACGATCTCACTCCGCAATGATCTGCCGTGAGGAACAAGGGCTTGCCATCGTTGGCCGTGTTGTTGATCGCAGATCCAGAACAGGTGTCCACTCCCCCAAGGGTATAAACCCCTCCGGCTCTAATTTGATCACGGTAGGCATCGATCACTGGTCCCACTCCCGATTGAGCAGCCGAACAAACCACGTCGATGTGGCAGTTTCCGAAGGGGGCGCTATTTCCTATCTTCACGTAACCGGCCGCAAAGCGAACTTCACGAAACCCCCGATTAATTGATGCCAACCTCAGGTCTACCGCCGAGCGATCGCTCGCCGAAACCGTCAAGACCATTTTCATCTCTTCTCCGGCCACCACCGGAGTCCAGAGTTCACCATGCCTATCGTTGTCGGCAGCGGTAAAGGGCCGTACCCGCAACTCACCACCGGCACGCAATTCCAAGGACCCACTTTGCGGCAACTTGAACTGCGAAAACCCCAAATTTAAATTGCATGCTCCAGGAGCCTCCACCGTCATCGTCCACCGCGCCTTCCCCTCAAAGGACTCCCACCTGCCATGACTCTCCGGCGTGACGTCCACCTCAACAGCTTCTGCGAAGCGAAGCGGCGCTCCCTTCTTGATCGGGTTTGCCGCCCGATGACTTTCGCGGTCGAGACGATCCAAGCGCAGGACCTCCGGCATCACCTCCGCCTTCACAGGCGCGACCGTTCTCTTTCCAGATTGAATATCAGCCTTGGCAACTTCGCTGACATCGCCCCCGGCAATCCATACCGCCAAGCCAACAAATAGTGCCAGCAAAAGACCAGCTCGCCAAAAATCACGGATTTTCATTAAGGGGAAAGAATCGGAAGATCACACAGCCCGCTCAAGAAAAAAGTGAACATTCCCACCGTGCTCATGCCCGGTGGGCGGATTCATCTTGCCAATTCGCGCTCATTTCCCCCCTAGTTCTCTCATGAATCGACTGCTCGCTGTCCTTACCTCATCCTTCATATTTATTGGGGCTCAACCCCTTGCAGTGGCCCGGACAACACAGCCCAACATCGTCTTCTTCCTCGTGGACGATCTCGGCTACATGGATATCGGCGCCTACAATCGGCACAACTTTTACGAGACTCCCAATTGTGACCGCATCGCCGCCGCCGGCTGCCGCTTTACCAATGGCTACGCGGCCAATCCCGTCTGCTCGCCCACCCGTTACTCGATCCTGACCGGGCGCTATCCTTCCCGCTCCGCTGTCACCAACTTCTTCGCCGGCCGACGGGGCGGCACTTTCGCCCCCGCACCACTTCACGATCGCATGGATCTCGAAGAAGTAACCCTCGCGGAATCCTTGCAGGAAGCTGGCTACGCGACCTGCTTCGCCGGCAAATGGCACCTCGGGCCAACCGAGGAATTCTGGCCCGAGAAGCAGGGCTTTGATGTGAACATCGGCGGCAACAATCGCGGCATGCCCCGCAGCTATTTCTCCCCCTACAGCAACCCACGACTCGATGACGGGCCCAAGGGAGAGCACCTCCCGGATCGCCTCGCCACCGAATCCATCAAGTTCATCAAGGCTCAACAGAAGCATCCCTTCTTTCTCTACCTCTCCTTTTATTCCGTCCACACCCCGCTCCAGGGAAAGCGGGACCTGGTGGACAAGTACATCGCCAAAGCCGCCAAGTTGCCCTCGGTCAAGGAAGAACCCGAGTTCGGCATCGAAGAACAGGTTTCCGCTACTGCTCGTGCCCGTAAGGTCCGCATCCGACAACGCCACGCGACCTACGCCGCCATGATGGAGTCGATGGACCGTTCCGTAGGCCGCGTCCTCGACGCCCTCGACCAACTCAAACTCACCGACCACACCATCGTGGTTTTCATGTCCGACAATGGGGGGCTCTCCACTTCCGAAGGCAGCCCCACCTCCAACCTTCCTCTCCGTGGCGGCAAAGGCTGGGTCTATGAGGGCGGCATCCGTGAGCCCTACATGATCGTCGCACCCGAGATCACCAAACCCGGATCCGTCTGCCACGAACCCGTCATCTCCACCGACTTCTACCCCACTCTCCTCGCTCTCACCCGCACCCCTCCGAAACCTTCTCAAACTCTCGATGGCCGCTCGCTGGTTCCTCTTCTCAGGGACCCACACTCATCGCTCGATCGGCCTTCCCTTTACTGGCACTACCCGCACTACTCAAACCAGGGAGGCTTCCCCGGAGGCGCCATCCGCACCGGAGACTTCAAACTGGTCGAACGTTACGAAGACGGACGCGTCCACCTCTTCAACCTCGCCCATGACCTCGGTGAAAAAATCGATCTCGCCGACCAGCATCCTGATCGGGTGACCGCCATGCGCCAGGACCTCCACGCGTGGTACAAAAAAGTCGACGCCAAATTCCTCCAGAAAAAGGAGGCCTCTCAAACTCCCTGGCGACCCTAGGTGGATTGACGTGTTCTCGCCGGGCACCCTCGATCCTCGACCGGCGAACCCCCGCCTACCCTAGCTGCCCTGCGTCCTTACCCCAAGTCCATGACCAAGACCTTCTCCCACCACTCCTTGAAAGTCTCCACGAATTCGACGTGGTGGGGATCATCTCCCTGGTAGTTGAAGTGATCCTCCATGGTGGCGAATTTGAAGGAGAGACCATAGCTCCATGAATGATCGGTCACCGGCCGCTCTTCGGTCTCGGCGGGCTTTCCCCAGCGCCCGCTCTCGATGGTTGCCGACTGCGCCAACTTCGTCATCCCAACCTCAAAGGTCGCCAAATCGTCGTCATTCTTCCGCTCCTCCTTCATCCAAAAATAGACATGGTGTTCCATGCCGCAGGTCTACGGGATGGTCGCAGGGTCTGAAAGCCGAAAGTCTCAACGCGCCATCTCCTGACCGCCCCCGACCAACCGGTCACCCGCTACCTTCTCCATCTTCCAATGGGGAATACTCACCTCCACAAACTCATCGCCCACCCGCTGGTAACCCAGCTTCTCGTAAAATCCGACTGCCAGATCGCGGGCATTCAGTTCAAATCCCGTCACACCCTCGCCGATCAGCAGGCCCTCCACCCGCTCTAACAGAACCCTCCCCAACCCTGCCTTCTGCCGTTTTGGTTCCACCGCCATCTGTCGCAACTTGAAAACATTCTCGCCCAGATCCCGAGCGACCACACAACCAATCACCCGCCCCTCTTCCCTCAAGACAAAGTGGCGCTCCCTTGCTTCCCAAGCCTTCTCTTCCTCACTCCACTCCAATCGGAGCGGATCACGAAGAATCCGCTTCCGCAGACTGAGCGTGTGCTCGTAGTCAGGGGACCCGAATGTAACCTCCGAAAACTCCATCAGGAGAAGCTTATCTCCATCCCACGGGCTGCGTCCAGGCTTGCTCCTGCTGGTCGGTGAAGGATGGATTCGGGTGCGGCCGGGAGGACGTCACCACTGCGCGGACATAAAGCTCATCTCCCTGCAAGGGGTAGGACGCGCTGGGACCTTCGTTGATCGCAAGCACCTCACCGGGCTCCGCGTCCTCTCCCTTGCGGGTTCCGATGAACTGGATCTCATAGTCAACCCCATCCTGCACCCTGGCCTTCACCAACAAGACTCCGTCCGCGTGGGACACCTCATCCAGGACCACCCCAGTGGACGCATAAAAATCTCCCTTCTTCATGGCCTCGATCAAGGCGTTCGCTTCCAGCTTTTCTGAACGCACCATCACCCAGCCGCGCCCCGGAGAAACATTGCCGCCGTGGTAGTCGTGAGAGTCATCGGTCGCCACCCCAAAGAGCGGCGCAGCCTTCAGCTTGCCCAGCCGAAGCGCGTTTGCGACATCCCACAATTCCTCGTCCCCGGGGTGCTCGGCATCACCGAGATGATTGATCCCCGGATGCCCGTTGTAGACCTCGAAAAACTGCTCTTCCAGCACCTCCGCGAGTTGCTCGGCCGTGAATGAATAGTGGAAGTTGGGATGATTGAGGTGCGCCAGGATCGGACGACCCAAACGCTCCGCCTGCTCCGCGACCATGCGCAGGTTGTTGCGCACCGTCTCCACCACGGAGGCTCCCTTCTGGGGCGGAATCAATTCCTGCAGGTTGAGCGCATTGATGTGAACCTGGTTGTTGCGAAAGCGATCGGTGATTTCCTCCGCTTCGATCAGGAGAAACTCGCCCGGCTTTTCGAACTTGGATCGAAACTCCGCCAGCGCCTTGAGCCGGACTTCTCGCTCCGCTCCTTCGCCCCGCAGCTCTACCCACTCATCACCAAACTTCTCACCGTACTTTTCCAGCGCCGTCGCTCCCGGCTTCTTCTTCCGCTTGTCGATCGCCTCCACCTTCATCCACTTCTCTCCCCGACTCAGGATGTTGTGATCTGAAAGCGCCAGGAAGTCGTAGCCCCGCTCCTGGTACCAGGCGACAATCATCTCGGGAAAGTCATTCCCGTCGCTCCACAGCGTATGGGTGTGGGTGTTGCCTTTGTACCAATTCAGTGGCGCGGTCGTTTCGACGCCCTCCTTCCCAGGTTCGAATTGAGTCACTGCGTAACCCAAGACCACCAGCACCACGACCGGAACCAGAATCTGTACCAAGCGTTTCATTTTCCCATCCTATTCACTCTCCCACAATTCCTCGCTCATTCTCAAATCACTCCCCCCCAGCGGCGGCTTGGATTTTCTTCGATTCTTCGACCCCGATCTCGCGCACAAAGACTCCCCGCCAACGAATCTCACCGCCGTGGGTCTGCAACTGAATTGGCCCCTTCTCCGGGAGCGGCCCCTTCTTGTTGAAGTAGTTTTGCAGCTTGGCGTGATCGACCACCAACTTGCCATTGAGATGGATCGTCACAAAGTCCCCGGTCATCAGAATGCGAAAGCTGTTCCATTCTCCGAATGGCTTGTCCGCCAACACGAGAGGATCCTTTCCCTTCGACCCCTTGGGATTGTTCCAGAGCCCACCTGATCCCTTGTCCGCACCGATCCCCCACTTGCCACCCTCTTTGGTCGTGTCCCAGATCTGCACTTGGGGAATCCCGCGAAGATAGATCCCGCTGTCGGCCTTGGCGACCGTCTTGTATTCCAGGAGGAGCTCGAAGTCGCCGTAGTTCTTTTCCGTGCTGAGATAGAGTCCGTGCCCATCGTTCACCAGCTCGTCCCCAGCCACCCTCCAGTGCTTGTTGATATCAAGGATGCTCTTGGCTTTTTTCTCAGCAAACTTCTCCGGGCTCAAGGCCCTCCACTTGGCCGGGTCTTCCGTGCTGATCCCCCACCATCCGGAAAGATCCTTTCCATTGCAGAGCGCAATGAATCCCTTCGGAGGCGCGATCTCCGCCTGCGCCGACGGAACGAGCGAGATCAAAAGCAAAATACCAAGGGCGGACGAAGAGAGCGATGTGAGTTTCATGAGTTTCGAGTAGGAACTCTATTACGCCCTCAGCGAGAGGCTATTGCAAAATCCTTCCCCTCGCCCTCAAATCTTCCTTTGCCGCCCCTCCTCTGCTCCCCTCCTTCGCCATATTGCACCTTCTTTCCCCCTCCTGCTCCTCCTCGGGCTTTCTCTCGCCCAGTTCTCCGGCCGCCTCTCCCAACATCGTCCTTCTCCTCGCCGATGACCTCGGCTACGCCGACCTGAGCTTTCTCCCGCAGTCCCCGCCCGACATTGCCACCCCAACATCGATCGCCTCGCTAAGTTCGGCACCTATTTCCACGAGGCCTACGCCACCGCCCCAATCTGCAACCCCTCCACGGTCGGTCTCATCACCGGACGCTACCAGCAGCGCTGGGGCAACTATTGGCACGACCAGGGCGGTTTGCCGAAACCCGAGCTCACCATCCCGCAATTCCTCAGGAACCGCGGCTACCTCACCAAGAAGATCCGGCAAGGTCCACACCAATGGCGGAGCGGCGGAGCATCCCGGGAAGGTGGCGGAACTCACCGCCGCCTATAAAAAGTGACGCTCCAAAATGGGCAACCCCGTCCCCGGTACAAAGCGTCCAAAGTAAGCTTGCGATCTCTCCTCCCTCATCAAGAATCCCATCCAACACATGAAGCGTCTCATCCTCACCCTCCTCCTCGCAACTTGCTTCCCCCTCCTCGCTCCTGCTGCGCAGCCCAACGTCGTGCTCGTGATCACCGACGACCAGGGCTACGGCGACCTCGGCTGCAACGGCCACCCCTATGTCAAGACGCCGAACATCGACAATCTCCATTCCGAGTCGGTGGCCCTCGACGACTACCACGTCGCGCCCACCTGCTCACCCACTCGCTGCGGACTCCTCACCGGTCACTGGACCAATCGCACCGGCGTCTGGCACACCGTGAACGGCCGCTCCATGTTGCGCGAAAATGAAGTCACCCTCGGGCAACTTCTCAAGGATAATGGCTATGCCACCGGCATGTTCGGCAAGTGGCACCTCGGCGACAACTACCCCTACCGTCCCGAAGACCGCGGCTTCACCGAAGTTTACCGTCACGGTGGCGGAGGGGTGGGCCAGACTCCCGACCTCTGGGACAATAACTACTTCGACGGTCACTACTTCCACAATGGCGTGATCGTTCCGGCCAAGGGATTCTGCACGGATGTCTTCTTCGATCACGGAATCAAGTTCATCAAGGAGTGCGCTGCCCAGAAGAAGCCCTTCTTCGCCTACATCTGCACCAACGCCCCGCACGGTCCGCTCCACTGCCCGCAGAAGTATCTCGACATGTATCCCGGAAAGAAGGCCAGCGAGCAAGCCTACTACGGGATGATCACCAACATCGACGAAAACGTGGGACGCACCCGCAAGATCCTCAAGGAACTCGGCATCACCGACAATACCATCTTCATTTTCACCACCGACAATGGAACCACCGTCGGCAAGAACGTCTTCAACGCCGGCATGCGCGGCGCCAAGGGCAGCGAGTACGACGGAGGTCACCGCGTCCCCTTCATGCTCCACTGGCCCGGCGGAAAACTCAGCACGAAAAAGTCGGTCAAGACCCTCACTTCCTTCGTCGACATCGTCCCCACCATCCTCGATCTCTGCCACGCGAAGAAGAAGCCCGCCAAGCTTGTGTTCGATGGAAAATCGATCAAGTTCCTCCTCTATAGGGGCTCCCCCGACGGCTGGCCCGATCGCTTCCTCATCACCGACTCACAGCGTGTGCGCGATCCCATCAAGTGGCGCAAGTCTGCAGTCATGTCCGAGAGGTGGCGCCTGAATAACGGCATCGAACTCTACGACATCGATGCCGATCCTGGTCAGAAAAACGATGTCGCTAAAACCTACCCTGACCAGGTGAAAGCCATGCGCACCTTCTATGACGCGTGGTGGGCCGAACTGGAGCCCACCTTCGCCCTGACCACCGAGATCTATCTGGGACACAAGGACCACCCCGTGGTCTCCATGACTTCCCACGACTGGATCCAGGAAACCAATCCGCCGTGGAACCAGGGTCACATTCGAGGCGGCGCTGCGACCAAGAATGGCAAACATCCCGGTCACTGGGCCGTCAAGGTGGTCACGGGCGGAAATTATTCCTTCTCCCTCCGGCGCTGGCCCGCCGAAGCGAACAAACCCATCAATGCCGGTCTCCCCGCCCTCCCCAACGTTCCCGGCGCCTCCAAACCCTTCAGCGCCAGACAAGGGAAAGCCTTCGCCTTCAAGACCGCCACTCTTCGCATCGATGGAAAGGACATCACTTCCGGGCCCATCAAGGGCGCCGAGACTTCCATCACCTTCACCGCAGAGCTCAGCAAAGGCTCTCACCAGCTCGCCCCGGTCTTCAAAACTGCCGAGGGCAATGAGGTGGGCGCCTACTATCTCATCGTCCAACCCGCCGACTGATTGAAGCCGTCTCTCTCCCGGCTCGGGCTTACGATCTAGCCATAATTAGGGTTTGGCGAAATTCCGGGGACCCTTGCTCCGTAGTATGATCGGGCCTCGCTTTGCGGGCCTCGATATCTCCGCCTCTTACTCATTCTACCGGCCTCGCCAGAGGGATGGGTGGCATAACCTCGCAGCAGTATGAAATTCTCACGGAATCTTGAACTTGGAATAGGGTTGGCATTGGCCACCATTGGATTTAGCACGTCTTCCACCATGGCGGAGGGTAAGTACGCCCCGCTCGTGGACGCATTGGTTGAGAAAAAGCAGGAAGCTCTCCTCAATGCCGAGGAAGCTCAGCTCCTTGCCGAGGGATACCAAGAATTTTTGGAGGACTCCGACACCGACGCCCTCGATCGGCCGGGAGTGCGCAAGAGCTTTCTCCAGGAGCGCACCCGCTACAAGTTGGAGCGCGCTCAGGCCGCGCGCCTTCAAGTTGCCCAACGAAATCTCAGTCGCGTTCCTGAAGACCGGCACGTCACTCTTCCCGCCCTCAAGTCTGCCTACCAGGATCTCGATATCCTTGGAGCACGGGGAAAGACCGCTTGGGATCAGGTCCTCTCCGACCGGGCCACCTTCCTTGAGACTCTGGAGGCGGATTACCGCGAACGGCTCGAGGAGGCCCGGGTGGCCCTCAGTGATCTGAACACCACGGAACGGGCAAACCAGGTTCTGCTCGATGCCATCAATACTGATCGCGCGGGCTCGACGAAATCGGAGTTCTTCGTCGCCCTCAAACTTCCCTCCATCAAGAGCACGGTCGAACTTGGCTTTGGCATTACCGACAAAACCAAGGACCTGAATCGCCAGGCCCAGGCCTCCCTCATCGCTCTCATCGGATACTCCCAATTCTTCTGGGATCACTACAACGGCGCAAGGATCCTCCTCACCGAGGACGAATTCCCCTCCGACCGGAAACGGAACATTTTTGGCGTCCCCAATGGCGCGATCCTCACCAGCGAAGCAATCTCCCACAACCAAAGCCACTACTACTACCTCTCGAATGAGGCCAAAGAACGCTTCAATGACAAGCTGCATGCAATCTGGGGGAACGACACCCTCACCGTGAATTCCTGGAATCAGAAATACTCCGACCGCTTCAACCGCGCGTGCCACGCCTTGGCCACCACCACCGAGGACGCCCTGCTCCCCAATCAACACGTGTTTGAATTACTCGAACAAATCGAATCTCTCATCGCCGAACAGGAACAGGCCACTGACCTCATCGAGGAAACGCGATCCAACTACCAAAATCAACTCGCAGAAGCCAAGCAGTTTGGTGACGAAGCCCTGCTTTCCTCTGCCAGCTACAATGCCGAACTCTGGGCCCGCGAATCGAAGGAGCTGATCAGCTCCTTCGAGGCTGCAGAAAAACTCCTCGCCAAGGAACTCACCGCTTGTTCCGAAGATGACTGGAAACCGAAAGCCAGAGGAATCACCGCCAGCTCCCAGGACATCGAAAAGGCCCAGAAACGCCTCTACGCCGTGCGGAAGGTGAAACTGGAGCTCTCCACGCTACTGGACGGAACGGGCCCGGGAGCCCAAAGCGAGCCCCTGCCCCTCCTGCTCGATCCTCTCCCTGCGCCTTGACAGAATCTCAGGGCTGCGATTTCAGAAATGCAATCAGGTCTGCCAGGTCCTGCTTCGACATTCCCTCTTCCAGTCCTTCGGGCATCAGGGAGAGGTTCACACTCTTCAGGGTCGCGATGTCGCTGCGAAGCAGAACGCGGGTAGTCGCATCAGGCAGCTTCAGGACGATGCTCACCGCGCTCTCTGCTCCCAGCAATCCGAAGAGAGTCTCTCCACTCTTGAGCTTGCAGTTGAAGGCGTGATAGCCGGGCTGAATTTCCAGGTTGGGATCGAGAATGTTCACCAGCAACTTCTCGGGAGGATGCTGTGATACCGTGCGCAAATCAGGCCCCACCTCCCGCCCCAATTTGCCATGTCGGTGACAAGCGACACAGGACCGGTTGAACACCTGGGCTCCCTTCTTGGCATTGCCCTTCAACGAGAGCGCAGCTCGATAGGATTCCACGACCTTCGTCCGCGCAGGCGATGATGCGATCTGGAAAGCAGCCGCAGCCGTCTCTCGGATCGCTTTGTTCGGATGATTCAAGAGACGCAGACACCGGGTAGGATCGAAGTCCGCGCGATGAACTCGATCTGCTCCCAGGGCATCTATCAGCTGCCGGGTCCATTCCGTCTGGGTAAAGATCTGATCGATCGCCAGTCCCCGCGCAACGGGAGAGAGACTCTCCCACTTCCGGAAAATAATCTCCGGAACAAGCCCATTCCTCGTTCCCGCCAGGATCTTGAACACCAATTTCAGCTCCCCCAGCGAAGTCGCAGGCACGAGGCCACTCTCCAGAAACTCCAGCGCACCGGAAAGATCCTCTGGAACCTGCGCAAGCAGGGCCGCTGCAGCCAATCGATTCTCCAGTGCGCTCGAGTGGTCTGCGATCACCTTGCGCGCAAGAGCAAGGAGCGTGAGGTGAGCCTTGTTGAGATCCACAAAGGCGACCGCCCCATCCTGCATGAGCTTTCTGATCCGCGGTTGCCGTTCTTCCAGCAGAGCGATCAGCTCGACACACGGCATCACGGTCTCATCCGAAAATGACTGCGCTGCCTTTTCAAAAACAGGCATAAGAAATCCAACCACCGACTCCAGCTTGCCAGCCCGCAGCATGACCTCGATCAGCGGACGGGCAACTTGCGGCACTGCCGGGTTCCCCGAAGCGCCCAACGCCTCCGTCAGGACCTCGAGGTGCGGCAGCGCCGAACTCAACACCGCGATCGTGACAAGGTGATCGGCGGGATCATGCAGGAGAAGTTGCGCCAAGGCCTCCCCGGTTTTCCTCGATTTCGGAAATGCTCCGATCGAAAACGAAAGCTGCATCCTCACCTTCGGGTCCGAATCCCCCGCCATCTTCAGGGCGGCGGACACCACCCTTGGAGTGACGTGCTCCTCCGCCACCCGCAGGGCATTTTCCCTCACCCGGGCATGATCGTCCTTCAGCGCCTTCAACAACCACCGCTCATCGAGGGAGTGCAACCCATCGAGTATGCAGAGTGCCTGCACTCGTGATTGCGGAAGGATCCCTTCCGAGGTCAAGGCTTCCAGCATCGGAACGGACCTGCGATCGGATCGCCAGAGAATCAACTGATGCACTTTGTCCCGCACCCAACCGTTCGGGGAGTTGAGCTCCGCCACCAGCGCCCCGGCCTCGAGCTTCCCGAGCCGCGGAACCGCTCTCGGTTTCCGATCCGCCCTTCGCACTCGATAGATCCGCCCCCTGTCTTCCCCCCGACGATAGAACGGCAGGAGCTCCTTCTTGCCCTCCTCGGGAAGCCACTGCGGATGCTCAATCATGTAGCGATACATGTCCGCCACCCAGAGACAACCATCCGGCCCGGTCCGCGCCATCACGGGACGACACCAGCGATCGCTGCTCGCGAAAAAGTCGGGTTCACCCTCCTTCCCCCCTCGCTTTCCACTGAAGCTCACCCCCATCGGAATCAACTCGATCCGCTGCGCCAGGTTGTGAAACGGCTCACAGGAAAATCCGTTGATCCCTCCCGCCCCGAACAAATAGTCGTCCCGATAAATCATGCCACTGCACGCCGATGTATAGTGCCCCGAATTCCCAAAACTGTGAAAGCGTTTCTGCGGTTTGCTGGCGGGAAAAACCGGCGGGTTGATCTTGCCCGGCAACTGCACCCGACCGTCCGGCGCCGCAAGCTGCGGATTGCGGCGCAGGTAGTGATCGGGCAGGACGTAGTGCCAGAGCGGGCGGGAGTTCTGCACCCCGAACCAACGTCCCCAATCGTCCCGATTGCGCCCGAATTGCGACGGCCCGCTCTGGGGGTCCACCACTCCGCTGTCCGGACGGAACCGAAAGTCCCGACTCCCCACCGCCACCTCGGAGTTGTTGCGCGTCGAGCGCACCTTGGTATCCAGGGCATGCTTTCCATGGTGCCCACCCGCGGCGACATAAACCCAATTGTCCAATCCCCACCGTAGCCCGTTGGCCCGCAGTTGCTGGTTTTTCTCCGACAAGCCCGTCAGCAAAACCTCCCGCTCATCAGCAACTCCATCGCCATCCGTATCACGCAAGAACAAGACGTCCGGCGCGGCCGTGACGATCACCCCGTCCCGCCAAGTCAGAATGCCATTCGGAAAATTCAGCCCCTTCGCAAACACGGTTGCCTGCTCATATCGTCCATCGAAATCGCGATCCTCCAACAAGCGAACCCGTCCTCCCGAGGCTCCCTTCCCCTCCATTCCCATCGGATAGTCCGCCATCTCAACAACCCACAATCGCCCCTCCACATCCCAGTCAAATGCGACCGGATCCCGCACCAGAGGCTCCGCCGCCATCAACTCCACAAAATATCCTTCCGGCACATGAATCGAGGGCAGGGCCGCCACCGGGTCGAGCGGAAGGGACTCCACCTTGCTGCCCTCCTCCTCCGCATTCACCCCCAGGGAAAGTACCATCAACGCGTAGAAGAATCGATTCATCGCCGCACGCTACACACTCTCCTCTCCACCACAAGCGAACCCACCAAGCTACCCAATCCAGAAAGAAGATCTCCCTTGCAGATCGACCGAATGAATCGGAGTTCGTTGAAAATCTCGAAGCCCCGGGAGAGCAATTCAAAATTACGGGCGACTTGCTCATCATCGGCGGGGCCGCGGCCTTCGCGAATCCCATCATTGGAGCAGGTATTGCCGCCAAGGCCCTCTTTCCTTCTCTTGGGGACAAGGCACCAAGCTGGGCCTCAACTTCGACGGTAAGAAACTGCGCGACCGGTCCGAGAAAAGTCAGGTTCGCAAACCCACGATCCGCTCATCACAAACCTCGACCTCGTGGAGGACTGCCCTCACACCCGCTATCTCCGTGTCTCTCTCCAAGCCCTCCTCTCCGTTTATGAGGAAGCCCTCGAACCCAAGTCCCCCCATATCGCTCGGACTCCACGAGGGCGATTTGAATTGGTTCGATCACCTCCGCGAGCTCCAGGAGACGCTCACACCCAATTAGCACCTTCCCACCCTATAGTTTTCCCAATTTCCCCCTTCCCAACCCCCGCCCATCATGGATTCTCTTTCGCCATGAGCAGCAGTTACAACGTCGGCGTCATCGGCTACGGCTGGGCCGCCACCTCCCACATTGAAGCAATCAACAACACGACCCAGGGGGCGGTCACTGCCGTTTATTCCTCTCGCGAACTCGACCCCGCCAAACTCGCTGCCACCCACGGTGGCGAGATCAAGGTCTACCGCAAGATCGAGGACCTCCTCGCTGATGACTCCATCGACGTGGTCGACATCACCTCGTATCCGGCCCAACACAAGGAGCAGGCCATCGCCGCCGCAAAGGCCGGCAAGAGCGTCATTCTGGAAAAGCCCATCACGCTCAATCTTGAGGATGCCGAGGCCATCAAGGCCGCCTTCGAGGAAAACGAGACCAAATCCTGCGTCTGCCTGGAACTGCGCTTCATCTCCCAGTTCACCACCATCAAGGCCATCCTCGAGGAAGGACTCATCGGTGATCTTCACTATGGGGAGGTCGACTACTACCACGGCATCGGTCCCTGGTACGGCCAGTACCGGTGGAACACCACCTTGGAAAACGGCGGGAGCTCACTCCTCTCCGCCGGTTGCCACGCTCTCGATGCCCTCCTTCTCTGCATGGGCTCCGAAGTCGAGGAAGTCACCACCTACCAAGCCAAGTCCAAGAACGAAATCTTCCAAAAATACGAGTACCCCACCACCACCACCACGCTCCTCAAATTTAAAAATGGTGCGGTCGGAAAATGTGCCAGCGTGATCGATTGCATCCAGCCCTACTACTTCCACACTCACCTCTGCGGAAGCGAAGGCAGCATCCTCGACAACAAGCTCTACTCCTCCAAGCTCCACCTCCGCGATAAGGCTTGGACCGAACTCCCGGTCGCCCTCGCCGACTCCGGCGACGTCGCCGATCACCCCTATCAGGATCAGTTCCAGGCTTTCTTCGATGCCCTCGACAAGGGAGAAACCATGCCCCTCACGAGCTACCACCAGGCCTTTCAAACCTTCCGCGTCCTTTTCGCCGCCGACCAAAGCGCCGCCCAAGGCCGATCGGTTCAACTTTAACCCTGAGAATTCAAATTTGAAACTCCGTCGCACTGCTCTCGCCATCTTCGCCCACCCCGACGACATCGAGTACTTCGGAGCCGGCACCCTCCTTCTCCTCAAGGCTGCGGGCTTTGAGACCCACTACTTCAATCTCTCCACGGGTAGTTGCGGATCCGTCGAAATGAACGCGGAGGAGACCCGTCACGTCCGCCTCCAGGAGGGCCAGAACGCGGCTTCCATTCTCGGAGCCACCTTTCATCCCCCCATTTGCGATGACCTCGAGATCTTCTACACCATCGAGAACTTGCGCAAGGTGGCGGGCGTCATTCGCGAGGTCAAACCCTCCATCGTCCTCACCCACGGCCCCCAGGACTACATGGAGGACCACACCAACACCTGCCGTCTCGCAAGCACCGCCGCCTTCACGCACGGCATGCCCAACTTCGTGACTGATCCGCCATCCGAGGGCACCTACCCCGAGGATGTCTTTGTCTACCATTCGGTGCCCCACGGCCTCTGCGATCAACTAAGGATTCCCATCACGATGGGCTCCTTTGCGGACACCCGCACCGTCATCGACACTCAACGCGAAGCGCTCGCCGCCCACGCCTCTCAAAAAAACTGGCTCGATCACTCCCAAGGGGTCGACTCCTACCTCCACGTCCTTGACGAACTCGCCCTCAAAGTTGGGTCCCTTTCCGGCCGCTTCGACAAGGCCGAAGGCTGGCGACGACATTTGCATCTCGGGTTCTCATCGCAGGACGAAGATCCCTTGCTGGAAATTCTGGGTGAGCACTACTTCGTGAATCCAGCTTACCTCGCCTGAATCAAGCAACACCGTCCAACCATGCGCCCTCAATCCAAAATATCTCCCTCTTGGTGGGACTACACCACGCTCGACGACACGCTGATCCAGGATGCCGCCAAGCTCACCGAAAAAGATCTCGCGCAGCTTTCCCGCCCCGGATTTCAGATCGTGTTCTACGATTCCCTCGAGGACTTCTACCTCGCCGAGGCCCTCGAGTACATCGAAGCCTGGAAGCAGGCCACCGCTGACAACCCGGTCGGGCTCTGTGGCCCGATTGGGCCCACCGAGCAACTCCCTCTCGTGGCCCGACTCGTGAACGAACTCAACATCGACCTCACCAACGGGCATTTCTGGGGCATGGACGAATGGGTTGGCGATGACGGAGTCGAGGTCTCCAACGCTCACCCCCTCTCCTTCGAGCGGGCCGACCGCGAACTCTGCTTCAATCGCATCGAGGCCGGTTTCCCCGAGGACAATCTCCACTTCCCCGTCGCCAACACCAAACAGTATATCGACTCCTGGAGTGCCGGAGTGCGCTGCGCGGTCATGCAGGGCGGGCAGGGCGATATCAAACATTGGGCCTTCAACGATCCGCCTCGCCGCGAGGGAGCCTATGCCGACGAACCACCGTCGCCCGGGGAGTATCGCAAGCTCACGACCCGAGTCGTGGAATTGCACCCCATCACTCTGGCTCAAAATGCCCGCACTTCAGGTGGAGGCAATATCACCATGGTTCCCAACCAGGCCGTTACGGTGGGTCCGGTGGAAACCTGGCAAGCGGAGAAAGTCTCCATCTGGCAGGCTGGCACTCACGACAATCCTCTCGGGCAACGACTCACTGCCTTCATGATTTCCAAGGGTCTCGCCGACTCTGCCGTTCCCATGTCCCTGCTAGCGGACCATCCGAACGTACAGTTCAACTACTTCCGAGGTGGGCTCGGCTCGTGCGCGGTCGAGATGCACTGAAGGAGCGAGTTTCACCCTCAGTCGAGGATATCCACCGTCGGCTTCTTCTTGGGGGGCGGCGCTGGCGGCCGCGGGCCCAGTTTGGGCTCGGGCGGCTTCCAGTCCGGATCCGGCTCCGCGACAATCTTGCGCTCCGCGAGATTCATGGTCTGCCGGGCGGTATCCTCCACAAAGATCCAGCCCACCGGGATCTGGATCTTTTCCGCCAGCCGGCGCATCGCGACATAGTGCTCAAAGGAATCCTTGGTCACGAAGTAGCGCAGGTAATTCCGGTCACCAAAGGCCTGGGCCATCACGCGCCGTCCCCGCGCATCCGGATTCTCCAAATCCTCCACCGCGTCTCCCCTCCCGTCGCGCGGATAACAATAGAGGATGATCGTTCCGTTGGGGTGGAAGTTGAACTCGAACCTGAAATCCGGATCACTCTCCTTCAAGGAATCGAGAAACTTCCTGATCTTCTCGCGATCATAACGATTCTTCATCTTGGGATTGCTCGACTTCAAATCCTTTCGTGGCGCAACCTTCGCGGACAGGCGCTCGAGAATTCCGGCCCGATCGAAGTACAAGAGCTTCCCGCCGCGCACGATCATGCGTACTTCCTTTGATCCATCCTCGGGAACGCGCGGGTTCGGCAGACGGACCATTTTTGGTTTCTGAGAGGTGAGCTGTTTCTCGCTCTCCTTCAGCTTGCTCCGGATCTGCGCCAACTCCCCTCCCTCGGCCACCATCTGCAGCTGCAACTCCGCAACTTCCTTGCGGGCCGTTTCCAGATCCACCTCCAACCTGAAGAGTTCCTTCTCAGCCACGTTCACCTTGGCACGCTGCACCATGATATTCTGCAGCTCCAATCTGGCTTTCTTCAGTTCCTCTGGCGTCACCGCTTGCGGCTCTTTCAGTTCCTCCAGTCGGGCCCGCACCTGCACATCCTTCTTCCTGAGCTCCTCCTCCATCTCCACCGTGACCTCCGGCAGATCCGCCCGGATTCGTCTGGCCGCACTCGAAACTTTCACCTGGGTCACGATCAGCACCACGATGAGCACTCCCACGACATTCGTCATGGTGTCCAGGAGCGAGTCGAGCCCGCCCTGTCCTGAGTCACTTCTGCCCCTCCGTCGTGCCATCAGCGTGCCTTGAAAAACTCCTTGAGATCGAGTTCACCAGCCCCCTGCAGGGGCACTTTGCTCGTCACCGCTCCATTCGCCCGCGCAAAATCCTGGGCGGCATGGAAACTCGCTCGCGCATCTTCCCGCACAAGAAAGACAATGATGCGATCCTTCTTCGCCGCCACGTAATCGACCGTCTTCTTGAATTTGGAGTCCTTCCTGATCGCGGCTCGGGGCACGTTCACGGTCTGCGAGGGACTGTGCACCACGATCCCTTCCTGCCGCGCTTCCACAAAAACCGGCGCGACCCGACGAAAATAATCCGAGGTCGAGAGAATCCTCAACGGCAAGCCCTTCCTCAACTGCTTGGCCAGTTCCCCAAGCTCCTTCTTTCCCTCCACCAAGCCGGCTTCGACCTTGTTTTTCTCCTTCTCCAACTCCTCCCGCTTCTTCTTCAGATTCTCCAGCTCCCGCCTCGTGGGTTCCCGTTTTTCCACCAGTTGCTCCAGCCGCTTTTGTTCCTGCTTCAGTGTTGCCAACCGGGGCACCAGCTCCGCCAACTCCACAGCTGCTGCATTCGTCTTCCGCAGCTCATCCTCCCGCTCCGCCACCGCAGCCTCCCGCTCCTTCATCTCCTTCTCCAACTTCACATAATCCTCCGCCCGCGCCACCGCCTCGTCCTTTCGTCCCTGCAACACTTCGGAGACACTGAGAGCCACGATCAAAATCGTGAGTGCCCCAATCAAGCAAGCCAGGATGCTCAAAAACGGAAAGAGGGAAATCTCCGGTCCTGCTGTTCCTCGTGCTCTAGCCATTGTTCCAGTCTACACCCTGTAACACCCACCCACCGCTATCCAAACCATCTTCTCTTCTTTTCAATCTTCACCTGCTTGCCATCCAACTCCCGCAAGACCTTGTTCAGCTCCTTCATCCCATCCGCCAAGACCTGGAAGGAGGTCTGCACCCGCTCCGAGGTTGTGGCCAAGGTGTGCGCCGCCTCCGCTTCGAGATTCTCCGCCATCGCCCCCACCTTTCTCTCAATCGTCTCCCGCTGCGCTTCAATCGCCGCCGTGGTCCGCTCCACCAGTTCCAACTGCTTCGCTTGCCCGTCCGCCATGCCCTGCCCGACATCACGCAGCTCCTTCAACAAATCCTGCTGATTCTCCGCCAGCGCCGGAGCGAGAGCATTCACCAAGGCCCGGGTGTTGCCCGCCACATCCGACAAACCCCCTGCATCGCTCAGTCGTTTGAGCAGGTGTTCCAGGCTGTATTCATCAACCTCCGCCAGCAAGTCCTCCTCCGCCTTCTGCATTCCACTCGCAGGGAAGCTCAGCACAATGCTCATGCAGAGCGCTACCAGGGTGGTATCGAAGGCCACTCCCAGCCCCACCGTGACATCGGTCAACTGATCCATGAGGGCCGACATTTCCGCCGTGCCAGTCATCCCCCCCGCCAATCCCGCGATCGCGGTCGAGATCCCCAGGACCGTTCCGATGAAACCCATGATTGGAATCGCCCACAGGAAGACCTTCACCAGAGTGTAGCTCCCGCTGATCTTTCCGGCATCAATCTCCGATTGCATGTTCATCATGCTTGCCACTTCCGGGTTACTTTCCCGCGCCTTGAAATGTTCCAGCCCGCGCCGAATCCGCCGCAGCATGTAACTCCCTGCCAGCTTCTTCGGAAGGGTCGCCTGGTAGCTGAGAAACTCATCCACGTTTTCCACCGTGATCGTCTCCGATATGTGCAGCGGCAGCACATCAACAAGCAACGCCTTGCGCTCCACACTCAAGCGGCGGCACTTCAAAATTAAAATTCCCGCCGCCCAGCCAAGAAAGAGCACCAGGACGTAGGGCACCCAGCCTCGATCGAGAAAGAGATCTGCAACGTAGGTCCCCTTGAAGGGAAACAAGAGCAGGAGCAAGCCAAGTGTGATGCCCGCCCCAATCAGGAATCCAACCCATAACTCGCGTGACTCCGCGGTGCCCCATTCCTTGCCCCCAGGCTCCGGCAGGGCCCCGGTTGCCGCCGCCGGCTCTGCCACCGCACCCGGTGGCAAGGGCGCCCCCAAGGCCGGCACCGAGAATTTTACTCCACAAAACGGACAGTTTCCCTGCGTCTCTGCCGCCTGCTGCTGCGCGAGAAGGGCTTGATTGCAAGATGGACATGCGAACCTCACACCCGATTCCACCCTATGGACCTCCCCTTGGCAACCCACTCCAGCGAATTTGACACCCTCCCCTCCTCCTTTCCATTCTCATCTTCCTGCCCAAAGAGAGCAGCTTGCTGATCGCCCGCCATTCCCGCGCAAGCAACCCCGACGAACTGGTCCTTCAACTCAGCGAGCGATTTGACGATCTCGCCAACGAGTATTTCCTCGCTCCCGGTGAGCAACCCAATTTCGACGAACCACGCTTCAATCGCCTGGCAGGTGCTGCCCGCCTCGCCGTGGAAAGGGCTCGTCCTCAGGTAACCCGCGGGCCATTGCGGAGTTCACCACCGAAGACCTCCTCGTTCTCGCGGCCAGCGACCCCGGTTTTCCTCCTCTCGTCCTGACCCTCGCCCTCGCCCCGGAAGCTCAAGGCGAAGGTCTGCAGAGTCGGACGTTGGCAACTGGGCACCCTCCATGCGACACTACACGGTCGCCTTTTTCCTCCTTTCTCGCTTCCTCTAAAAACGCCCCTCGTTTTCAATTCGTGCCTGTCCCCCGCGGAGCCACGCCTGCCAAACCCCTCTCTCGACACTCATGAAACGCAACCTCACCACCTTTCTCCTGCTCACAACCTGCGCCTTCAACGGAGCGCTCGCCCAGAAAAAGCCCAGCTCCCCTCTCCCGGGAATTCAGGAACCCCTCCCGAACATCGTCCTCATCATGACCGACGATCAGGGCTATGCCGACGTCGGCAAGTTCGGAGCCACGGATTTCAAGACCCCCAATCTCGATAGGATGGCCGACGATGGTCTGCGCTTCACCAACTGGTATGTTCCCCAGGCCGTCTGCGGCGCATCCCGAGCGGGCCTCCTCACCGGTTGCTATCCCAATCGCATCGGCATGCTGGGAGCGCCCGGACCAAGTTCGAAATATGGTATCAATAAAAACGAAGTCCTTCTCCCGGAGTTGGTGAAGCAAAAAGGCTACACCTCCGCCCTGTTTGGAAAGTGGCATCTTGGTCACCACAAGAAGTTTCTCCCCCTCCAACACGGCTTCGATGAGTACTACGGGCTGCCCTACTCCAACGACATGTGGCCCTACCATCCAGGAGTGCGGCATCTCCCCTTGGAACAACGCCTCAAGAAGTGGCCACACCTCCCCATGATGGAGGGAAACAGGATTATCAACAAACAGGTTGAACCCAGGGATCAGGTCAACCTGACCACCCAATACACCGAAAAGGCGGTCGACTTCATCAATCGCAACAAGGCCAATCACTTCTTCCTCTACGTGGCCCACTCCATGCCTCACGTCCCTCTCTTTGTCTCCGACAAGTTCAAGGGCAAATCGAAGCAGGGACTCTACGGAGACGTCATCATGGAGATCGACTGGTCGGTGGGTGAGATCCTCGGCGCGCTCGACAAGAACGACCTCGCAACCAAGACCCTGGTCATCTTCACCAGCGACAACGGCCCGTGGCTCAGCTACGGCAATCACGCTGGCAACGCGGGCCCCCTCCGCGAAGGCAAAGCGACCACCTGGGAAGGTGGACAACGGGTCCCCTTCATCGCCCGATGGATCGGCCAACTCGCGCCTGGAGGAGTCTGTGAGACGCCCGCCATGCACATCGATCTCTTTCCCACCATCGCCCGCCTCATCAACGCCACTCCGCCCAAGCACCGGATCGATGGCAAGGACATCCGCGAACTCTTTGCCGCTCCCTCCAGCGCCAAGAGTCCCCACGAGGCGTATTACTTTTTCTGGGGGAACCAGCTTCAAGCCGTGCGTTCGGACAAGTGGTCCCTGCACCTCCCTCACAGCTATCGCAGCCTCAAGGGGGCCCCCGGAAAGGAGGGCCTTCCCGGGCCATACCAACAACTCAAGACCGGCTTGGAACTCTACGACCTGAGCACTGACATCGGCCAAAGGAAGGACCTCTCCAAGGAACATCCCGAAGTGGCCGCCAAACTCAAGGCTCTTGCCGAAAAATTCGACGCCAGTCTCAAGGACCACAAACGGGCCCGCGGAAGCCTTTGAGCGGAACTCAGGCCTTACCT
>JAPKFB010000097.1 GCA_028821775.1 Roseibacillus sp. | reverse complement strand
AGGCCATTTGCGGTTTCCCATGAGTCCGGCAACCCATCGCCGTCGCTATCCACGGTCTCAAGAGGCGCAACCGTCAGATCGATATTATAGTCGCGGCCACCGGCACCGGAGGCGTGTCCTGACGAAACCGCGTTGCCTACCGCAACCGCATCGGCACCGAGCGTTCCATCGACGTCCATCTGGAACATCCCGCCGCCGCCGTTGCCGAAGGTGATGGTTCCACCAGCGCTGTTATTGACGCCATCATTCCACTGCCAGACGCCGAGGCGAAGATCCCCGCCTGTTGCATCAATTGGGTCTGCGTCGGTAATGGCGAAGGTATTGAGTCCAGCAGCGGTCGGGGTCAGTTGCGGGCCAACCCAAGCGATCTCGTTCAAGGAATTGACGAGGAGAGGGATGAAGTGGTGAGTTCCACCAGCGCGATCAGCCCCAGCCAACATCGACACCTCCGTAGCTTGGAGCAGACCGCCACCCTCGGTGGTAGAGTTGATGATTGCGCTTTCGAGCACGGTGACTCCGGACCAGCCGTCGGGGTTCCCGGTGCCGTCAGCGACGGCGACGCCATCGCCGATAACGGTGGCTGCGTGTGCCATGCCGATTCCAGCAACAAGGAGGAGGGAAAGAGAGGTGGGAATGAGTTTCATACGCATAACATTGGGGAAGTGGGGAAGCTCGATTTGAGAAAATGCTTGGTTCTAGATTGTTTGGCGGGAGGCCGGTGGGGAAGGACAGCACACGGAGCGATAAAAAGCGCACCTGAAACGGTGCGCTTTTGAAAAGAATAGTTGATCCTCCCTAGGCGCTCTATGAGCGGCGTCGGCGAAGGAGGAGGCCCAGACCGGAGAGGGCAATCAAGGGGAAAACCGAGGGCTCCGGAATCGGCGCAACCGTCAGATCGATATTATAGTCGCGGCCACCGGCACCGGAGGCGTGTCCTGACGAAACCGCGTTGCCTACCGCAACCGCATCGGCACCGAGCGTTCCATCGACGTCCATCTGGAACATCCCGCCGCCGCCGTTGCCGAAGGTGATGGTTCCACCAGCGCTGTTATTGACACCCTCATTCCACTGCCAGACGCCGAGGCGAAGATCCCCGCCTGTCGCATCAATCGTGGCCGCTCCAGAAATGGCGAAGGTATTGAGTCCAGGAACGGTCGGGGTCAGTTGCGGGCCAACCCAAGCGATCTCGTTCGAGGAATTGACGAGGAGAGGGATGATGTGGTGAGTTCCGCCAGCGCGATCAGCCCCAGCCAACATCGAGACCGACGTAGCTTGGAGCAGACCGCCACCCTCGGTGGCGGAGTTGATGATTGCGCTTTCGAGCACGGTGATTCCGGACCAGCCGTCGGGGTTCCCGGTGCCGTCAGCGACGGCGACGCCATCGCCGATAACGGTGGCTGCGTTTGCCATGCCGATAAGGATGAAGGGTGTAAGGATGAAGGACGCGAATTTTTTATTCATGACTACAGTTGGGTTTGTTTGTGCGATGAGGATAGGGTAACGGTGTAAAGCAACTAACCGTTTAGGGTTAACCCGACGACGGGACAAGGGGAAAATGCATTTAATCTGTTGATCATGAAAGAGATTATGAGTAGTCCGATATTCGGGATTTCCTTAGTTTCTCTGGTCCTGTCGTGTAATCTGACCAGCTGCGGCAAGAAGACCACCACCGCTGACGACCATGAACTGTTGTCCAGCAATGACTTGAACCAGAGATCGGAGTCATCGGATGGGACGGCCCTGTTCGCCGATCTCCCTGTTGAGCACACAGGGGTGGGATTCATCAATCCTCTCGATACCTCGCATCCCATGAAGCGCCTTTACGCAATGGGATACGCGGCGGGTGGGGTGGCGATCGGAGATGTGAACGGCGATGCGCTGCCGGATCTCTTCTTCACGAGCGGCCCCAGAGAGAACGCTCTCTACCTGCAGAAGAAAGGCGGCAAGCTGGAATTTGGAGAGTTTGCGGAGGCGGGAGTCGGTGGGGGCGATCGCTGGGGGACGGGGGCCGCGATGGTCGACATCGATAACGACGGCGATCTGGATCTCTATGTCTGCAACTACGAGGCGCCCAACCAGCTGTTCCTCAATGACGGGAAGGCGCGCTTCACGGAACGGGCTCAGGAATTCGGCCTCGACGCGGTGAGTTCGTGCATCATGCCAACCTTCGCCGATGCCGATAACGACGGGGACCTCGATCTCTTCGTGCTGACGAACCAGTTCGTGCGCGAGGGGGGTCAACCCGCCGACGGCGTCACCTACCAGGGGGGTGCTCCCACGGTGAAACCGGAATACCGGAAATACTTTGACACCCGCTTCGTGGGCACTTTCGAACGAGGAGGACAAGAGTTCCGAAGGGATGAAGTGTATCCGGTTGGGCAAAAGAATCTCTTCTTCCTGAACAAAGGTGTCAGCGGAGAGGCCGGCAAAATCGTCTTCGAAGATTCCAGCGACCACTGTGGCGATCTCTGTGCCAGCCCCGGGAAAGGACTATCGGCGACCTGGTGGGATTTCAACGCCGATGGATTGTTGGATCTCTACGTGGGCAACGATTTCGAAGACCCGGACCATCTCTACCTGAACCAGGGGATTGGAAAATCGGGGAGCCCGGTTTTCAAAGACGTGATCAGGGAGAGCGTTCCCCATACGACCTGGTACTCAATGGGTGCCGATGTGGCGGACCTGAACAACGACGGATTACTGGATTTTTTCTCGGTCGATATGGCGGCCACGACGCACTTCAAACAGAAGGTGAGCATGGGCGACATGGCGAGCAGGGGATGGTTCATGGCGACCTCCGAACCCAGGCAACTGATGCGCAACGCTCTCTTGATCAACACCGGAACGGGCAGGTTCCAGGACGCCGCGTATATGGCAGGATTGGCGAATTCAGATTGGAGCTGGGCACCGAAGCTCGCGGATTTTGACAATGACGGGATGGTTGATGTCTTTATCAGCAATGGGATGTCGCGGCCCTTCACGGCGTCCGACATCATCAAGAACCGCCCCCTCTCGGAATTGCGAGTCGGGAACACGGATTGGGATATTTTCGAAAAGTACCCCCCGCAAAAAGAGAAGAACGTCGCCTTCGTCAATCGGGGAGACCTGTCCTTCGAAGAAACCGGTGCAGCCTGGGGACTCGATCACGAGGGCATGACCTATGCCGCGGCCTATGGCGATCTCGATCGCGATGGCGATCTCGACCTGGTCACGGTGAATTTGGATGAACCGGTGGGAATCTATCGCAATGATTCGGCGGACGGGAATCGGATCCTGGTGGAGTTGCAGGGGACCAGGAGCAATCGATTTGGGATTGGTGCCCTCGTGAAGGTCGAGACCAATGATGGCCGGGAACAGGTCAGGCAAATGAATCCGGCGACGGGATTCCTTTCAACCAACGATCCAGCTCTCCATTTCGGACTCGGTAGTGCGACCATGATCACAAAATTGACGGTGAGCTGGCCGAGCGGGAGCGTGCAGGTCTTCGAGGATATTGAGGCGGGGAAACTCTACACGATCACGGAGGAAGACGCTCAGGATCCGGGGAAAGCCGACGTCCCACATAGCCCTTCCAAGCCGCTGTTCTCTTCGTCCGAGGTCCTGGCCCACGCCAAGGTCCAGGAGCGGGAGTTCGATGACTTTTCGAGACAGCCGCTCTTGCCGAACAAGCTCTCTCAACTCGGTCCCGGAATTGCGGTCGCCGATGTCAACGGAGACGGTCTGGACGATCTCTACCTCGGTGGAGCCTGTGGGTGGCCGGGAGCGCTTTATCTCAATGAAGGAGGCAAGAAGTTTGGGCCCGACATCGATGCGCCGTTTGATCCGGATGCCATCGCCGAGGACATGGGGGCATTATTTTTCGACTGTGACGGCGATGGGGATCAAGACCTCTATGTTGTGAGCGGGGGATACGAGGTGAAGGAAGGTGCTTCGCTGCTCAGGGACCGCCTCTATCTCAACGACGGGCAGGGCAACTTCTCCAAGACCCAAGGATACCTGCCGGAGTTGCGCGACAGCGGAGGACCAGTTGCGGCCGCGGACTTCAACCGGGACGGAAGTATCGACCTCTTCGTAGGCGGACGCATGATCCCGGGACATTATCCGACGAGCCCGGTGAGCCGGATTCTGCAGAACGATGGATCGGGCAGATTCAGCGATGTCACGGGGGAAGTGGCGCCCCAGCTCATGGAGTCCGGCATGGCGACTGGGGCGGTTTGGTCGGACGCTGACAACGATGGCTGGCTTGACTTGCTCGTGAGCTACGAGTGGGGGCCAGTCAGGATCTTCCGAAATCGGTCGGGGGTGTTGGAGGAGGCCACGACCGCCGCCGGACTCGCGTCCCACCTAGGCTGGTGGAGCGGCCTCTCGGCGGGCGATGTGGATAACGATGGAGACATCGACTACGTGGCGAGTAACTTCGGTCTGAATTCGAAGTACCATGCCACTGCAAATAAACCGGCGCTGCTCTACTATGGTGATTTCGAAGGCGACGGGACCAAGAGACTGATCGAGGCCGAGTACGAGGACGGGGTCCTCTATCCAGTTCGCGGGAAGAGTTGTTCGACCCGCGCCGTTCCTCACCTGACGAAGAAGTTCGAGACCTTCAATGCCTTCGCTCTGGCCGAGCTGAAGCAAATCTACCGGCCGGAATGCTTTCGCGATTCCCTCAAGTTCACCGCCACCACTCTGGAGAGCGGGATCTTCATCAACGATGGGAGCGCTCGATTCGAGTTTCACTCACTTCCCCGCATCGTCCAAACTGCACCTGCGTTTGGCTCGGCCCTGATCGATTGCGATGGCGATGGGAACCTCGACCTCTACCTGGTCCAGAATCATTATACGCCGCAGCTGGAAACAGGCCGCATGGCGGGTGGTCTCAGCATGTTCTTGCGAGGAAGAGGCGATGGGACCTTCGAGCCCGTTTCACCCCGCCAGAGCGGCTTGGTCGTCCCGGGCGACGCCAAGGGCTTGGCTTGTGCCGATCTCAATGCTGATGGGCGCCCGGATTTTGTGGTAGGGATCAACGATGTCGGGGTGCGGGCATTTCTTAATCAGAGCGACCGTAAACAAGTGGCAGCATCGACGGATGGAGTGGCCCTGCCGCCCGGGGCCAGAGTGGAAGCGACGTTGGAAGATGGACGCAAAGTGGTTCGTGAAGTTCATGTGGGATCGGGATATCTCTCGCAATCCAGTTCACGAGCTTCGGTTCTCTTGCCGGCAGAGCCGCAGCCGCAGTCGATCAAGATCACGCCTCTCGGGAAGATCACCGGCATTGCGCCCTGAGCTGAGCTAGGTGTGAAGGCCGTGTTGATCACCGGCGAGGGGTGATCCGCCTGGCCCGGTCCGTCCCGACTCCGTAGGTCCAGCTCACGACCGTTCCGGTCGAGGGCCCTTCGGGCGTGCCGACGGTGTCGATAGGATCCTTTCCGTGGATGACGAGAGCGGCGGGGGCAAGGCCCGAGTAGGCGAGCAGCAAGAGCAGGGTGACGAACGCGGATGGAAGGAGCTTATTGGGTTTCATGATAGGAGTGGTTCGTGCGGCGAATTCTGCGGGCGAGAAGATCCAGACAGCGGAAGCCGAGACCTCTATTGATCCATCCTGTCAACTTCGTTCTACGCGGTCAGCCTGGAATCCTGACTCATCAGCACAACAATTCTAATCTCATGGATCTGCCGATCATGGGCATATCTACAACTTTCCGAAGGGGGGGTCAGAGCGCTTCCCGCAGGTGGAACGCGCTCTTCCCTTCGACCACTTCAATGATGGTGCTCACCTGAAGACCTGAGAAAGCCTGCTCCGTATCCGAGCACGGCCAGTGCACACGCAATTCCACCGGCTTTGCAGAAGCGGGAATTCCGAAGTGCAGTGAGTCGTGGGGCGAACCCCCAAAGCTGCTTAGCGAGCCCGCACTGCGATGGAGCGTCTGTCGTTGCCCGCCGGGAAACTCGATGGTCAGTGCTGCCCGCACGCCGAACCCCGACCGATTGCTCTTCGTTCCCCGGCACCTCACGTCGAGGAAACCATTCTCGTTTCCGGGGTTCAGAAAAAGCGCGTTGTGAAACTTGTCGCCCGGAAAGAACCCGCCGAGCTGGTGGTAGAGATCGAGGTCTCCGTCGCGATCGAAATCGGCAAAGGCGCTACCGTGTCCTTTTTGCAGATGTCCCAGGTGCGCGGCATAGGTCACGTTTTCGAACCGTTGGCCGGCGAGGTTTTTCAGGAGGACATTAGGTGTCAGGGTTTCAAAGTTGGAGTCACCGGTGGCAAGGTAGATGTCGAGCCAGCCGTCGTTGTCGATGTCCCCGAAGTTTGCGCCCATGGGAAGATAGGGATGGTCAAGGCCGGCCTCCCTGGCGATGTCGGTGAAGGTGCCGTCGCCGTTGTTGCGATAGAGGTGTGGAATCCGGGCGGCATGGGGTGCTCCGCGCGCATCGCGCATGAAATCCTTCAGTTGTGCCTCGTAAGAGCCGACGAAGAGATCGAGCCAACCGTCGTTGTTGAAGTCGAAGAACCAGGGCGCGAAATCATATTCATTGAGTCCGGCCACACCGAGTTGCGGAGCGACGTCGGTGAAGCTGCCATCGGCGTTGTTCCGGTAGAGCCGGTTTTTCCCGACATTGGACACGAAAATATCGAGGTCCTTGTCGTTGTCGTAATCGCCCATGGTGACGCCCTTGCAAAACCGGTTGTTTTGGACTCCCGCCGTGGAAGCGATGTCGGTAAAAGTCCCGTCGCCATTGTTCTGAAACAACTGTGAGGGAAAGTCGCCCACCGAATCGTGGTCGCGGATTTCCTTCTCCGATTCATTGCCGACGAAGAGATCGAGGTCTCCGTCGTTGTCCAGGTCTCCCCAGGCCGCGGTCTGGGTGGGATAAGCCGGAGCGTCCAACCCGGCCGCCGCCGTGACATCAGTGAACTTGACCTGTCCTCCCCCGGGACTGGTGTCATTGCGCAGCAGGGAATTTCGAACCGCTCCCTGGGACCCCAGCCACGCGCCCCGGAGAACGAGCAAATCGGCGTCCCCGTCGTTATCGTAGTCGGCGGCCACGCAATTGAATCCTCCAAGCTGCTGCCGCACTCCCGATTGGTCGCTGGCGTCCCGGAAGCGCATGCCCTCTTCGCTCACATAGAGGCGCAACGACCCGCGCGGATCGGAAGTGGAGGTCAGGATATCGAACCACCCGTCCTTATTGAAATCCTCGATGACCACTCCACCACAGAGGTCGAAGCTGTCTATTCCCAACTTGGGTGCGACATTCAAAAAAGGGGCCATGCCTTTGCCCTCTTGGCTGGACTCGAAATGGACCGGTGGAATGCGGAACGGCTCGGGGACCGCATCGGGGTAAGCGCCGGTTGCCATGGCCGCCAGATTCAACAGCCACTGCACCATTTCATCCTCCGGAACCGATTTCAGGATCTCGAGCAAATCGGCGGTGGCTGCTTTGGCCGGAGCGGCCACTTTGTGCAAGCCTCCGCCCGCCAGGGGAAAAATGCAGCACTGCGCATTGTGGCGCTGGACGCAGTTCTCGATCTCGGCCTCCCGCAAGGCAACCATGGCGCGGGCCTTGAGCAATTGTATCTTCGCTTGGGGGGAGAGCGCTTCCTCGTGTTCGAAAGCCGCATTGATGGCACGGCGCGCCGCCTTACCCTCCCCGAGCCGAAGGTGATGAAAGGCCAGCTGGGCGAGCGACCTGCTCCGTTCCTCCGGGGAGAGGCTCGCCTGTTGAAGGGCGAGGTTCAGCTCCGTGATCTGCTGGCGGCCGAAGTACCGGTTTTTCGAGTCCTCGAGTGCTTGGGCGTGTTGCAGAAACTCCTCTTCGAGGCCGGAGGACTCTGGCTCTGCGATCTCGGCCGGAGGCTTGTCCTCCCGCGAGCATCCGGAAAAAAGAGCCAGAATTGCCGCGAGACCCACCACAAAGGATTCTCGCAATTTCAACTGCATGGGTGCCCACTTTATTTCCGATGGGAACCTGCTGTATAGCGCAATAAGCCAAATGGTCCGGATATTTGCTCGGATTTGGATTTTAGAATCGGTATTCCTTCGAATGAATGAAGGTCCGGAGGACGATACCCTGGTTGCTCACCGGACTGGTTCTATTGGCTATGCTCCTTCATTCTGTCGGTTGCAAGCGCTCCCGGAAGGAAGAGCAACTCGAGGCAACTTCGCCGCAAACGCTCGGATCAGTTCCCCTGACCAGGCGAGAGCAGGAGACCACTCGACTCCTCGACCCGAAAGAAACCGGCTGGGACACGGAGATCTTCGCCGAGCAGGCCGAGCCACAGCTGAATCTTCTCGCGGCGCTGATCTCAGGAGAATCCGAGGCATGGCACACACTTCACGACCTCGCGGCCGAGGATATCCGGGCAGGATTACTTCGTGCCGACGGGGGAGAGACCGTCATTGAGACCACCAACCTGCGTGTGATGCGTGCGGGCGACGCGGTGAGTGGGCAGGATATCTTCCAGGACGGCCTGGCGAGCTTCGAGGAGGAGCTGAAGGGCCTGCGTGAGGATCTGCACCACAGGTCGGAGAATCGTGTGGACGTCTCCTTGAAACTAGTTGGCACAAATATTCTGGAAGACGGGACGGTGCGTACGACCATTCTCTTCAATGCCAAGACGCGATCGCCGTCGAGCCGCGGACAGGTGCGCGCTCGCTGGAACTGCGATTGGTTGTGGCCGGAGGTCCTCGCTCCGCCGCTCATCCAAAGGATCCGAGCGAGCGGATTCGAGTCGGTTCACAGCAAGGGTGCCGAGCCATGGTTCTCGGACTGCACGCAGGCAGCTTTCGGGAAGAATGCCTCCTTCGCGAACGAGTTGGGCCTCGGCATGCACCATTGGCTCCAACGCGTTGGCCGGGTCAATGGAATGCTTTACTTTCAGCGGCACGGAATTGCAGTGGGCGATGCCAATGGCGATGGTCTGGATGACGTTTACGTTTGTCAGCCGGCGGGGTTGCCTAACAAGTTGTTCCTTCATCAACCGGACGGTACAGCGCAGGATGCCTCCGCCGAATTCGGCGTCGATTGGCTCGACAACTCTGCGAGCGCGCTCTTTGTCGATTTGGACAACGACGGGGATCAGGATCTTGTCCTGGCGACCTTCGAAGGAACCCAGGTGCTGGAGAATAAGACCGGAAAGGGATTTCGTCCCGTGGCGAGGCTCGCTTCGGCGGACTACGATTTGCATGCCCTATCCGCCGTGGACTACGATGGTGACGGGGATCTCGATCTGTATGTGACGGTGGATTTTGCCCTGAGCCCGAAGCGCCCCTTTCTCTATCACGATGCCAACGACGGCGGGCGCAATCAGCTCTTCCGCAATGATGGTGCCTGGAAATTTGTCGATGCGACCGAGCAGGCCGGACTTGTGGTGAACAATGCGCGGCACAGCCTGGCCGCGGCGTGGGAAGATTACGACAACGATGGAGATCAGGATCTCTACGTCGCCAACGACTACGGAAAGAACTGTCTCTACCGGAATGACGGCGGCAGGTTTTCTCAGGTCGCGGAGAGAGCCGGGGCGGTCGATTACGGATCCGGCATGTCAGTAAGTTGGGCCGACTACGACCGGGACGGATGGATGGATCTTTACGTGGGCAATATGTTCTCCTCCGCGGGCAGTCGCATCACGTCCCAGGAGAAATTCCTGGCGAAAAGCGGGCAGCCGGTCCGGTCGCTCTATCGCCGCTTTGTCCGTGGCAACAGCTGTTTTCGCAATGAGCGAGATGGGACCTTTGCTGAAATGAGCGAAAAGAGCGGGGCCATGGTGGCGGGCTGGGCATGGAGTTCCGTTTTCACGGACCTCGATAACGATGGCTGGGAAGATCTCTTTGTCGCCAACGGTTATATCACGACTCCGGATACCGGAGATTTGTGAAGTTTTTTCTGGCGGCAGGTCGGGTCGTCAGGAGGGGGAGTCTCGCTGGGAGGAGGTCTCGGTAGCGCAGCGGAGTCGTTTCTCGATGTGGTCAAGCAAGGCCGCAGTTTCAGTGCCCGCGAAAGGCACCATTGCTTTCTCAATGTGCGGGACGGATCGTTTTGCGATATTTCGGCTGTTTCCGGACTGGATTTACCCGATGACGGCCGCGGCGTTGCGCGGGCCGACTGGGATCGGGACGGGGACATCGATTTCTTCGTTTCCAACCGCTCGGCGCCACGGCTGCGGTTTTTCCGAAATGACCTCCCAGGGAGGAACCGATTCATCGCCATCCGGCTCGAGGGAACGGTCGGCAATCGCGATGCGATCGGGGCCCGGGTCAACGTCCACCTGGGCGGTGAGAAGGATTTACCCCTCGCCAAGACCCTTCGCGCCGGAGACGGATTCCTTTCCCAATCGTCCAAGTGGCTTCACTTCGGGCTGGGCGGCCACCCCGGCCCGGTGACGGTGGAAGTGCGCTGGCCGAACGGATCCATGGAGAGCTTTCCGGGTCTTGGAGGCAACGCGTTCTATCGGCTCCGCGAGAGAAGTGGGCGTGCCGAAGTCGTCCAGGTCGGGCGGGCCACACCCGCGAATACTCTCTCGCCCGGCCCGGTCGTCCGGCCCGCTCCCTCCGGCTCTGCCAGGACTGTTTGTCTGAGCCGGATCCCGCTGCCCGCGATCGATTCCCTGCCGCTCGACACCGGCAAGCCGCTGCTCGTGACCCTATGGGCGAGCTGGTGTGCGCCCTGTGTAACCGAACTGAAGGAATTCGCAGAGAGGGAGGCCGAACTGCGCGCCACAGGTTGTGACGTGATCGCCATTTCGGTCGACCCCATCACTCCGGGCGGGGACGAGGCGGCCGCCCAGCGGATCTTGCGCAAACTCGACTTCCCGTTTCGAAGTGGCTTCGCCAGCGAGGCAAGCATCGAAAAACTGCAGATGGTTCACGATCTCCAGTTCGATATTTTCACTGAACTCCCTCTGCCCGCGAGTTTCCTGCTCGATCAAAACGGGAACCTGGCGGTGTTTTACCGGGGCCGACTCGACTTCGCGACCCTCCTCCGCGATCTCGGAGAGCTGGGCGCCGGCGATGCCACGCGCCGAAAATCCACTCAGCTCTTCGGCGGGCAGTGGTTCGCGCCGCCGCGCCGCCTGCACTTTTTTCCGATCGGATTGAAATTGCTCCAACGTGGCTATGATCGGGAAGGGATCGCCTACTACGAGCGTCACAAGGCCTCCTTTTCCGGACAGCCGCAGTTCCAGAGGATGCTCGTTTTGCTCGGAGATGCCGTCAACCGCCTGGGCGACGGGAAGCGCGCTTTGATTGCTTACGAGGAGGCGATTGGCCGCTCGGCCGGCAAGGACAGCGCAGCCCTGCGGGGCGCGGCCTGGGTTCTGGCAGCCGATCCAAACTCGTCTCTTCGCGACGGCCACCGCGCAGTGGCCTATGCAGAGTCCGCCAGAAAACAGACGGGTGGAAAGGACGCTGCCGTCCTGGATGTCCTCGCAGCTGCATACGCCGAAATCGGAGACTTTTCCGCGGCAATCTCGAACGTAGAGGCCACACTCGCGCTGCTGAGAGACAGAGGCGAAGCGGCTCTGGTGAAAAGTGTCAAGGCTCGCCGCAACCTCTATCTGAAGAACAGGGCATTTCGCCGAGGCCCTAACGATGGCACCCTCGAATGAGGGGGCCCGCCGAGACGATTTCCATGACTCATGGGATGACGCAGCCAGCCGGTCACATCGAAAAAGTATCGCTCAAAGACTACCTGCCCGACAGGGCGTGGCCGCACTTTAAACTGAAGTAGTCACATTCCGCGATGCGGCTTGATACGAAATATCCGACTTATGCCTCCAACGGCGACCGATCTCACCCCCTCTTTCCCCGTTTTTTCTAAACGCCACTTTCTAATTGACGCTTTGTAAGTGGCATTTATATAGATCCCTATGGCTGGTTCTCTGGTCGCTTCCGAACTGCTTTCAAAGATCAACGAACGCCGTGTGCTGGAATTCGTGCAGCGCAATGGACCGGCCTCGCGCGCCGTGATGGCCCGGGGCTGCGGAATGAGTGCACCGACGGTCTCGAAGGCAGTCGGCTCTCTGATTCGGAACGGATTCCTGGAGGAAACGGAAGCTTCGGAAGGTGGGTTTGGCCGTCCGGGGAAGTTGCTGCAATTGTCGGAGGAGAAGGCCAATGTTCTCGGAGTTGTCATTGATGCGGATGTCTGTTGGATCGGAAGTGCCCGGCTCGACGGCGTCGTGCCTAAGGATCAATCCGTTTCCTTTCGCACTCCGAAATCCTATGACGGCCTGCTCCAGGCGGTGATCAGTGGGGTTGGTGAGATTACCGGGCATGCAAAGGATGGTCTGAGCGGGCGGTTTCGGGGAGTTGGCCTCAGTGTCCCCGGGCTCCTCAATTCTCGTGCTGGAGAAACCGTGATGTCGCCGAATCTCCACCTGTTGGACGGGCAACGGCTGGCGGCCGATCTCTCCAATCAAATCGGGCTGAAGGGCATCGCTTTGCAGGAATCCCATGCCCTTTGTGTCGGCGAACGCATGTATGGCGCGGCACGGGGAATGGATGATTTTGCAATGCTCGATGTCAGCACGGGGCTGGGGCTCGGTATCGTGAGCGGAGGCCGCCTTCTCACCGGAAACAGTGGCATGGCGGGTGAGTTGGGGCACATCACGGTCGTTCCTGACGGTGAGCGTTGCGGTTGCGGCAACCGAGGTTGCCTCGAAACGGTCGCCACCGACACCGCCTTTGCCCGGCTGATTTCGAAACAGCTCGGCCGCAGGGTTGGGATTGAAAAAGCGCTCGCTGCCTTGGCTGTGGGTGGCAGTGAAGAGGTGATTGAGCAGACCGTCGATTATCTGGCGATTGCGGTCGCGGCGGTGATCAACATTTTCAACCCCTCAACGCTCTTTCTTCATGGGCAGCTCATGAATTCCGACCCGGCGATTTTCAAACGGGTGTTGAGCCGGGCGAAGAAACGAACTCTTTCGCCGTCGTTCAACGATTGCCGGATTCTCCAGTCGCGGGGAAATAAGCGCCTCGGAGCAGTCGCCGGTATCATCGATCATTTAGCCAATGAGTTGGCTCCTGCATTTGCAACGATCGGCAATGGAAATGTCGAACTCTCATGATCATCAAATCTACCTGGAGGAGATCAGTGAAGTATGAACGCAGCCACGAATGGGATTAATAAAAGCAGCAAGCCTTTGAACGGCAAGCTCCGGCAGAAAGCCAGTGGAGAGATTCTGGTGATTCGTGAATCTGGAGTCGTGTACCGCAGTCACGATCAAGGCCAGAGTTGGCAGCGAGTCGCCGCGACAATCATGTCTGATGCACAAGGTGGGATTCATTTGCAATTCGATGGTGTGAATCCGGCGCTCGTTTCCCAAACGGAAGGCCCCTCCCTCCGGCCACTGGCCGAGAGGAGTGAAATCACCACCTTGCCGATTGACTACGGACTCACACCACGGGAATTGGAGATTCTCCGTCTCCTCGCTGAGGGGATGCTCAAGAAGGAGATCGCGGACAGCCTCGGGATCAGTAAGAATACGGTCTCCACCCACTTGCGACGTGTCTACGGGAAACTCTTCGTCAACACCAATACCGGGGCGGTGTCCAAGGCGCTCCGCGAAGGGATTCTTGATCGAGCACCACGCGCAGGTGGGCGAGATTGCGGCCACTGAAGATCAGCAACTATCGAGAACAGGACTCCGGAACCGATCATGATGGAGAAACTTCGAACTAAGGATCAACCATGAACATTCTAATCTAACGAACACTCTATGAGAACTCGAGCTCTTTACTTCCCTCTGATTGCCGCTGCCGTCGTCTTTGTTGCGCTGGCCGCTTTTGCCGTGCCCCAAGTCAAACCCGAGCCCAAAGCGGGCGCGATCCGCGTGCTGTTCCTCGGACACGAGAGCGAGCACCACAACAGCAACAAGTTCTACCCGATGTTGGCCAAGGGGCTCGGGCGGGATGCCATCTACTTTGATTATGTCACCAGCGTCGAGGAGGCGCTCGGCGACGCGGCGTATCTGGGTAAATTCGACGCGGTGCTGCTGTATGCGAACCATGGCAATATCACACCCGGGCAGTGGAAGAACCTGAAGAGTTACGTCGAGGGCGGCGGTGGCTTCGTGCCGGTGCATTGCGCGAGCTGGTGTTTCGGCAACGAACCGGGTTTCGACCAGTTGGTCGGTGGCCGGTTCGATAGCCACAACACCGGCACTTTCACCGCCAAGGTAGTCGATGCGAAGCACCCGGCGATGGCCGGGGTGAAGGAGTTCGAAGCCTGGGACGAGACCTACAAACACAAAAACCACAACGAAAAAGATCGCCAGGTGCTGATGGTGCGTGAGGTGGCGGAGAAGGGGGACAACATCACGCAACCCGAGCCGTGGACCTGGGTGCGCACTCAAGGTAAGGGGCGGGTATTCTACACCGCGTCCGGTCACGACGAGCGGGTATGGAAGCAGCCAGCCTTCCACCAGTTGCTCAAGGCGGGGATTCTGTGGTCGGTGGGCGATGCGAGGAAGCAGTCGTATGAAAAATTCGTCGCCGACCGCGCGCCGCTGAAATATGAGAAGCGCGGCGACATCGCCAACTACGAGAAGCGCCCCGAGCCGCTTCCCTACCAGTTCCCGCTCTCCGCGAAGGACAGCATGGATTACACCCAGGCGCCGGTCGG
>JAPKFB010000096.1 GCA_028821775.1 Roseibacillus sp. | reverse complement strand
CGGAGTTCCCCCGTAAACCTTCTTGAGTTCCACCCGGAAGAGGGGTTTCCGGTTGAAGTTCCGGGGAGGCCGGAGAGCTTCAGGATGGTATCCAGCTTCCCGCGAGCATGGGCATGCTTGGTTCCAAGCTGACCGATCTTGATTCTCTCATGGGGCACCTTGGCAGTCGCAGCCGCACTCACGGAGACTGCTGTCGCGGCGCTGGTGCGGAGAAATGTTCTTCGTACCGTTGCGGCCTTCATATCGGAGTCGGTCTTGGATGGAATCTTGGAGTGTCCCGGTGGGATGAGTTTCTGAGCGGGCGTGTTATTCGCTGACTTCCTTCCCACGCATCAGCTGCGGCGGGAATTCAGCGGGCTTGGAGCCGTTCCTGTTCCGAAGATTCGATCCCATCCGGCGCTTGTGACTGAAGGGCACCCGGTTGGCATTGGAGGCAACGAGGATGTTGTGGAGTTCGGCGCGCATCTGAGTGATGCGCTGCTGGTGGTCCTTCTCAAAGATCAGGTTGTGCTCTTCGTGAGGATCTTCCTGCAAGTCGTAGAGTTCGTCGAGGTCCCAGATGCCGTGGTACTGGATGAATTTGAATCGCTGGGTGAGGAGCGCGAAGGTGGTCGGGGTGTGTGGGTAGCTGTACTCCCAGTAGTACTCGTAGAGGAGATTTTCTCGCCACTCGGATGGTTCCGCTCCGTCAGTTGCGAGCTGGAGGAAGCTCCGCCCGTCCATTTGGGCGGGGGTCTTGAGGCCGGCCGCTTCGAGAATGGTGGGTCCGATGTCGATGTTGGCCACGACCTGGTCGACGGTCTGGCCTGCCTTCCAGCGCGATGGGCAAACTCCGAGCAGGGGAACGCGCATGGATGCCTCGTAGGCGGTGCGCTTGTCGATCAAGCCGTGCTCGCCCCACTGGAATCCGTTGTCGCCCATGTAAAAGACGAGCGTGTTGTCAGCGAGATCGTTCTCCTTCAACCACTGGCGCACGCGGGCGATCGAATCGTCGACGCTCAGGAGTGCTTCGCAGTAGAGCCGGTAGTGTTGGGCGATGTCGGTGGCCTGGTGGTAGGCGAAATCCACGCCGTGCCAACTGTTGCGCTGGTTCTTCAGCCACATGGGCTTGTCCTTGTAGTTCGCGGGAGTGTTGCCCATCGTCTTGGGGATGGGCAGAGGCTTGTCCTTGTAGCGACCGGCGTGGCGCTTGGCGGGATGGAACATGCCGTGCACGCCCTTGTGCGAGAGGTAGACGAAGAAGGGCTTGGCACTCTTTTTTGCGGGGCCGGCCAGCCACTCCAGGGCGTAGTCGGTGAGTTCGTCGGTGATGTAGCCCTTTTGCGGCACGGATTGCCCATCGATATTGAGCGACCATTTCCTGCCCTTGGGAGGATAGTAGTGCCCCTGCCCGCGGAAGGAGACCCACTTGTCAAAGCCGGGACGTGGCGCATCAGAGTGACCACCCATGTGCCACTTGCCGAAGTAGCCGGTTTGGTAGCCGGCGGCCTGCAGGTATTGGGGGAAGAAGATCGTGCCCTTGGGAGTGAGCACGTTGTTGTCGACCACGCCGTGGTTGTGCATGTACTGCCCGGTCAGGATCGAGGCCCGGCTTGGTGAGCACAGCGAAGTCGTTACCATCGCATTGCGGAAATAGACTCCTTCCTTCGCCATCGCATCCATGGCTGGAGTTTCCACCCAGGGGTGACCGAGAAACCCCATCACGTCGTAGCGGTGATCATCGGAGAGAATATAAACGATGTTGACCGGCTTGGCGCGGTCGACCTTGTCGAGGGTCAAATCGGCGGCTAAGGCACTTGCTGACAAAGCGGTGAGGACTACGAGCGCGCGGGCAGTGTTCATCATCGCGTCAACCTGTGCGCGGTCTCTCCCTCGTTGTCAATCTGGAGAGCACGGTTGTGTTCGCGTTTTTGCTGGATTGGAAGGGGAGGGTGCTCATCCTGTTGAGCGGGATGAGAACGAGCCTCTTCGCTGGGATCTTGGCATTCCTCTGTCCGCTCCTGCTGGCTGCAGAGGAGCACTGGGCTTTCCGCCCGGTGGAGCGCCCCAGGATTCCCGATTCTGCGACCGAAGATCCGATCAGCTGGTTCATAGGGCAGGGCCTGCAGGAGGCGGGTTTGTCCGGTGCCCCAACCGCAGCGCGTCGGGACTGGGTGCGGCGACTTTATTTAAATCTGACCGGACTGCCTCCTGAGTTTAAAACACTGAAAGCTCATCTCGCTTCCGAGGAGGCTGAGCGCACCCTTGCCAAGCGCCTCGTCGAGGACCTCCTGTCCTCTCCGCACTACGGAGAACGCTGGGCGCGGCACTGGCTCGATGTTGCGCGCTACTCGGATACCAAGGGCTATGCCTACGGTGGTGAAGAGTTCGACTTCCCCCACGCCTGGGTCTATCGCGACTGGGTGGTGAAGGCGTTCAATGAGGATCTTCCCTATGATCAATTCATCCAGCGCCAGATCGCGGCGGATCTCCTCTTGGAGAAGAAGCGGTGTGACCGCGAAGACCTTGCTGCGATGGGGTTCCTCACCCTCGGCCGGCGCTTCATCGGTGTGGAACCCGAAATCATTGATGATCGGATCGATGTTGTAACACGCGGATTGCTGGGCCTCACGGTCTCCTGTGCGCGATGTCACGATCACAAATTCGATCCTATCCCGACGGCGGACTACTATGCACTTTACGGCGTCTTCAAAAGCTCAAGAGAGGACCTGCAGGCCATTGATCCGGATGCGGCGCGCGAGCATGAAGGACTCGAAAAAAAGAAGAAAGCGCTCTCGGCAGACTTCGAAAAGAGAGCCCGTGAGGTGGAGAGTCGCTTCCTCGAACGCGCCGCCGATTACATGGTGGCCGCGCTCGATATTTCGGTCGTGCCGCCACCGGATTTCGCTGAGGTCATTGAAAAGGATGATCTCAATCCGGCGCAGATTAGGCGATGGTACGAATTCCTGTCGCAGGAATCGCGGCGGGAGGATCCGGTCTTCGGCCCCTGGTTGGCATTATCGAGAGGGGGAATTCATGAGCTTCCATCTGCCAATGTGCTCGTTGTGGACGCCCTCCGAAGCGCCGGGGCAGATTTGAAGAAGGCGGCAGAAAGCTACCAGGCGCTCTTTGGGCGGGCGGTGAAGGAAGAGGGGGGCAACAAGGCTGCAGAGTGGCGGGAGATTCGTGATGTTGTGATTGGCCCCGCTTCCCCGATTCGTATTCCGCGTGACTACATCCACGATGTGGAGTGGCTCTTCGACGACGGGTCCAAGAACCCGCTCAAGAAACAAGAAGCCGCGATTGAGCGGGAGATCCTGGGTTTGGAGCGGAAAGCCCCTCATGCCCTTGTGATGGTTGATCGGGGAGTCGCTCAGAATGTCAGGATTTTCGAGCGAGGCCACTATCCCACTCAGCTTGGAGAGGTCGGCCGTGGTTCCATCGCGATCTTGCACGGGGGCAAGCGACCAATCTATCGCAAGGGCTCGGGGCGGTTAGAGCTCGCCCGCGAGATCACGGCGACCAGCAACCCGCTCACCGCTCGGGTGATCGTCAATCGTCTTTGGAAGGCGCACTTTGGGGAAGGTCTGGTGCGCACCGAGAGCGACTTTGGAACGAGAAGCGAGCAACCCAGCCATCCCGAGTTGCTCGACTTTCTGGCAGCCGAAGTGATGGATAGTGGTTGGTCGCTCAAGCATCTGCAACGCCTCATCACGACCTCCGCGATCTATCGCCGGCGAGCGGGGGAACCCCCGAAGGCCGACGCGGAAAATCGTCTGCTTTCAGTCTATCCGCGGCGTCGTCTCGATTTCGAAGCAATGCGTGATTCGATGTTGAATGCGTCTGGGGAACTGGATCTAAAGATGGGCGGTCCGCCTGGGCCGCTCTTCGGTGCCGGAGCATCGCATCGTCGGAGCATTTATGGACGCATCGATCGACAATTCCTGCCCTCCACTCTGCTGGTATTCGACTTCGCCAACCCGGAACTGCACAGCCCGGCTCGCTACCGGACCAATGTGCCGCAACAGGCGCTCTTTCTGATGAATTCCCCGTTCACGGTGATGCGGGCCCAGGCACTGGCAGCTCGTGTAGAAATGGAGAGCTCGGCGGAGAATGAGAGCGAGAAACTCAGTCGCCTCTTCCAGCATGTCTACCAGCGAAGGCCCACCGAGGAGGAGCTGGCGAGCAGCCTGCGCTTCCTGACCTCCATGCCCGCGGGGGCTGACGAAGATGCGCCCGATCCTGCGACCGAGGCCTGGAGCTACGGCTATGGCAAGTTTGATGAGAAGAAGGGAGGAATCGCGAAGTTTCACAAGCTGCCCCACTACGATGGTCAGGCATGGGGCGGAGGTAAGAGGTGGCCGGACGGTGCGCTTGGTTGGTTGCGACTCACCGCCGAGGGAGGACACACCGGGAACAAGGTTGCTCACGCCGCGGTGCGGCGCTGGACCTCACCGGTGACGGGAACGCTCAAGCTCTCAGGTACGATTGCCAAGATCGAAGATTGTGGAGACGGGCTTCGGGCCTGGGTGTCAAGTAGCCGACTGGGAATCCTACAGGCCTGGCAAATCGAATTTGGGAAACCGCAATCGGCCGGGATCGCGGAAATCGAAGTCGAGGCGGGTGAGATTCTCGACTTCGTGATCGATTGCGGTGAGGCCAACAACTTTTCTTGTGATGGATTTACCTGGGCACCACGCCTTGAATTGTCGACCCGCAAGGGTGTGTGGGATGCCGTTCAAAATTTCGCGGGCAGTGTGAGCGAAGCGGAGCCGCTGAATGTCTGGGAGCGATTGGCGCAGGCTCTCTTAATCTCAAACGAGGCGATGTTTTTGGACTAGAAACACATCATGAACCCGACCAGATCAGCTCTCGATCGACGTCACTTCCTGCGCCGCTGCGGCATGGGGGTGGGAGCGTTGGGGTTGGGGGATCTTCTCCGATCGGAGGCCGCCGCGGCAGGAGCCCTTCCCCATTTTCCCGGTCGGGCGAAGAGGGTGGTCCACTTTTTTCTCAACGGCGGGCCGTCGCACATCGACACCTTCGACCCCAAGCCTGCCTTGCAAAAATACGCAGGTAAGGAATTGCCGGAGGGAAAGTTGCGGACCGAACGCAAGACCGGCGCGGCTTTTCCGTCGCCCTTCGAGTTCAAGCCCTACGGCCAAAGCGGGATCGAAGTGAGTAGCATCTTCCCCAAGATCGGAGCCTGTATCGATGACATTGCGGTCATTCGCTCCATGAAGGCCAAGCTGCCCAATCATGAACCATCGCTCATGCTCATGAACTGCGGCGACGCCATTCTGAGTCGACCGAGCGTGGGGTCCTGGGCGACTTATGGACTGGGTTCCGACAATGCGAATCTTCCTGCCTTCATCGCGATGTGTCCGGGAGGATATCCCATCAAGGGCGCACAAAACTGGCAGGCCGGGTTCTTGCCTGGAGCATTTCAGGGCACCTTCATCGACAGTAAACACAGCCAGGTCGAGAAGCTCATCGAGAACATCCGCAACCATGGTCAATCGCCCTACCAGCAGCGCGCGCAGCTCGACTTTTTGCAGACTCTGAATCGAAGCCACCTTGCTGCGCGAGGTGGAACGGATGATGAACTGCGGGCTCGGATCCAGAGTTTCGAGTTGGCCTACCGGATGCAGATGGAAGCGACGGATGCCTTTGATCTCGAGCGTGAGCCGGATCACATTCGCGATCTTTACGGTCGCGAAGTCCACGGCCGCCAGACGCTCATTGCTCGTCGTCTTCTGGAACGGGGAGTGCGCTACGTGCAACTGTGGCATGGTGCGGGACAGCCCTGGGATCACCACGACAAGATCAAGGAGAACCACAGCAAGCTCGCGCGCGAGCTTGATGGGCCGGTTGCAGCCCTGCTCACCGATCTCAAGCAGCGCGGAATGTTGGAAGACACCCTGGTCATCTTCGGGGGCGAATTTGGTCGTACTCCCACCGTGGAACTCACTGGGGCCGGCAAGTCAAAGTTGGGTCGTGATCACAATCCCTACGGCTTCACGGTCTGGATGGCCGGCGGCGGCATCAAGGGCGGCACGGTTTACGGCGCGACGGATGAGTTCGGGTTCGAAGCAACGGACAACCCCGTCGAAGCGCACGATCTTCACGCCACGATCCTGCACCTCTTGGGCTTTGATCACGAGCAGTTTACCTACCGTTACGCCGGCCGCGACTTCCGACTTACTGATGTGGCGGGTGAAGTGATCCGCGAGATTATTGCCTAGCAGGAAGGGGCCAATCGTCGCTCACCACGACAGCTTCCCGGGAAGAAACTCGGTGATGAGTTCTTCGTAGAAGGGACGCAGGGCGGTGACGTCCACCCGCTCGCTGCTCTTGGTGTAGAGATCGTAGGGATTGAATTTGCGGACCCAGGCGAACAGTTCGCGATCCCGGTCGTTCATGAGATGTCCGTATTCGCCTTCCTTGTGGGATGGATAGAACGAATGGTAGCGAATCATGTAGAGGGCGGGATCGGGCAGGTGATCCTTGACGACGTGATAGAGATACTCGTCATGGCCCCAGGACATCGTGACCTTGTCGAGGCCGCAGCCCTCTTGGTAGATCCCGCTCGGAGTCGAGTAGTCCGCGCTCTCCGAGTCCGGATTGTCGGCAAAGAATTCGTGAAACACGATCTTCTCGGAGAAGCGGCATCCGACTGGAAAGGTGTCTCCCACCACGGCCCACTGCGGTTCGCCGAAGAGACAGAGGATCTTGCCGAGATCGTGAATGAGTCCCGTCAGGATGAACCAGCGGGGATGGCCGTCCTTGCGAATCGCTTCCGCGGTTTGCAGGAGGTGTTCGATCTGCGGGAGATCGATGTCGGGATCGCTCTCGTCCACGAGCGTGTTGAGATACTCGAGCGCTTCCCAAACAGTCATCTGCCGCTTCTGCAGGGGCAGATACTCCGCATGCTTTTCCCTCACGAACTCCATCGTCTGGTAGCGATGGTTCAGTTGATAAAACTCTCGCACGCTGGGTCGTGCATCCGCGTCGTAATCGCGGAATTTCTTGTCCCCTTCTTCAGGATACCTCCGGAGGAGATCGTCCTCCCACTCATCGAGATCGGCGAGGGGGGCGTTGTTGGGAGCCTCCTGCATCAGGAATCACGGTAGGCAAGATCTCCAGCGAACGCAAGGGAGTTGGAGTGAGGCCCTCTCGAGAGCGGCCCCAGGCGACTAGGCTGCCGCTTGCCGCCGAGTCTTCCACATGTCCACTGCCACCGCTCCAATGATGATCAATCCGATGATGATCTTCTGATTGTAATCTTCGACGTTCAGCATGGAGCAACCGCTCACGAGGAGGGTCATGATCAAGGCTCCCGCGATGCTGCCAATCGGACTTCCCTGCCCTCCGCTCAGGGAACCACCGCCGATCACGACTGCTGCGATGATGTCGAGTTCCTTGGCCACTGCGGTGGTGGGATCGCCACTTCCGAGGAAGGCGTAGGACATCACTCCGGAGATCCCCATCAGGATTCCGCACAGGGTGTAGATGAGAATCCGACACTTGGTGACCGGGATGCCGCACAGTCGGGCGGTCGATTCGCTGGAGCCAAGGGCGTAAATGTATCGCCCCAGAATGGTGTATCGCATGGTCACTCCCACGACCACGAGGAGGGCAATCATGATCCAGACTCCTGGGGCAAAGAAGAGCCATTCAGGCTCCGGGTTGCGCAGCATGAAGGTCTGGAGCGTATTGTCGGGAGTGCGGACCTGGGATTGCTTGGCAATTCCCTCCGCGACCCCTCGTGCGATCATCATGGTCCCGAGGGTGACGATGAAGGGGGGGATTTTGAGGAAGCAGGACACACTTCCATTGAAGGCCCCGGTCGCAGCCCCCGCTGCCATGGCGGCGAAAACCGCGACGGTCATCCCCAGGGCTCCGATGCTTGCAGGGTCGCCATCCGCAAATCCATTCAGGGTCATGGCGCAGGCCACCGAGGTGAGTGCGATCTGCGATCCGGCGCTGAGATCGATTCCGCCACTGGTGATCACCATTGTCATTCCGAGCGCGCCCACGCCCACGATGACAGTTTGAGTGATGATTGTTTTGGCGTTTTTGGAGGAGAGAAAGGCGTCGAGATTCTCCGGTTTGAAGATTGCGATGAGGGCGGTGAAGAGCCCGAAGACGAAGAGCAAGCCGATGAAGGGCAGGAGCAGTGATCTCCAGTTCGTCGTGGGGGCTGAAAGGGTGGTCATGGGCTTCGTTAGTTCTTTCCGGTGGTGGCGTAGAGCATGATCTCGCGTTCGTTCCAATCGTTGGCGCCGCGTTTCCCACTGAGGATCCCACGATGCATGACCGCCAGGCTGTGACAGGTGCCGATGAGTTCCGGAAGGTAGGAGCTGATCATGATCACGCTCTTCCCGCTCGCGGCGAGGGATTGAATCAGCTCGTAAATTTCATGTTTGCTCCCGACATCGATTCCACGCGTGGGTTCGTCCATGAGGAAGATGTCGCTATCGTGATGAATCATGCGAGCGAGAACGACCTTTTGTTGATTGCCACCGGAGAGCGCGTTCACGGGCTGATTCGTGTTTGCGCAGCGAACGCCGAGTTTCTTTGTGCAGTTGTCAGCGGCCGCTTGCTCTGCATTCATATTGAGAAATCCAAAGCGCGACGTCTTGCGGATGGCAGAGAGGGTCGTGTTCTCCGTGATGCTCAGATTTTGAGCGAGTCCTTCGTCCTTGCGGTTCTCGCTGAGATAGTCGAGTCCACCCTGCAAGGCGCCCAGCGGGGTCAAACCGGCGAGTGTGATGCGAGCTCCCGAGGCGAGTTCAATCACGCCAGCCTTGACGGAATCGAGTCCGAAAATCGCGCGCGCGAGTTCGGTCCGTCCCGCTCCGACCAGCCCGAAGATGCCGAAGATTTCGCCCCGTCCCAGATCAAACGAGATTCCCCGGGGAAGGGGGCTGCCCTCCACTCCTTGAACGGTCAAGACCGTTTCCCCGATCTGGTGGCTCGGATGCGGGTACATGTCGTCGAGCTTGCGACCAATCATCTGCTCCACCAGCGATTCCGGGGTGGAATCTGCGATCACCCCTTCGCAGACACTCTCGCCATCGCGCAAAATGGTGTAGCGATCGGCGATCTCGTTCACCTCCTCGAGGAAGTGACTGATGTAGACAACGGCGATGCCCTCCTCCCGCAGCTTACGAATGACCCGAAAGAGGGCTTCCTTGTCTTCCTTGGAAAGTGAGCTGGTGGGCTCGTCCATGATGACCACCCTGGCATTACTGACGATCGCCCGTGCGATTTCAACCACTTGTTGCCGCGCGATCGTAAGCGATCCTGCCTTTTGTCGGGGAGAAATGTCCTCGCGTCCGAGGAGGGCGAGGGCCGCGGAGACCTTGGCGCCCTGCGATTGGAGGAATCCGCAGCGACCCTCTTCGAGGCCGAGGGTCACGTTTTCCTCCACGGTAAGATGGGGAGCGAGGGTGAGTTCCTGATAGATCATGGCGATGCCTGCCTTGCGGGCCGCGAGCGGTCCCGAGAGGGCGAGCGGGTGCCCATTCATCTCAACCGATCCCCCATCAGGGCGGTGCGCCCCGCTGAGCACCTTCATGAGCGTGCTCTTCCCTGCGCCGTTTTCCCCAATGAGAGCAAGGACCTCTCCGGCGCGAATGTCGAGTGAGACCTCGCGCAGGGCGGGGACTGGGCCGAATGATTTTGTAATCGATTCGAGGCGAAGAAGCGGCGGTTGGAGCGCCGGAGCTGCTATTCCTTCAGCCACTTTTTGAGTGGAGGATTCACAAGCTCCTGCATGCGCGGCTCCTGAAGATTCTCCTTGGTCAGGATGACGGAACCAGTATCGACCACGCGCTCAACCGTTTCGCCTTTCAAGTGGGCCACGGCGTGTTTCACCGCGCTGTAGCCCATGTTGAAGGGGTCCTGCAGACAAACCGCATCGATCACTCCCTCCTCAATCCCTTTGATGATCGCATCATTGCCGTCGAACCCGACAAACTTCACTTTGCCCGCAATGCCCGCGGCCTTCATCGCCGCCATCATTCCTTCGGTCGCGGACTCGTTGGGAACGAAGATTCCATCCACGTCGTCCGCAAATTGGTTGAGCAGATTGTTGGCTGCTTCCTGAGATTCTTCCACCGTTGCGCCGGCATACTTGTCGGAGGAGATGAGCACGATCTCGGGCGCGGCCTCCCTGAGGCCCTTGAGGAAGCCTTCCGCGCGCTTGTGCGTGCTGGCAGAGCCGACCATGTGGCGTAAAAGAATGGCGTTCCCTTTGCCCTCCATCAAGTCCGCGAGCGTCTCTCCGCATTTTACTCCTGCTGCAAAGTTGTCGGTGGCCACGAAGCTGTCCCAATGCTTGTCGCCGCTCGGGTCGAGTCCCGAGTCCCAGATGACGACCTTGATGCCGTCATCGTGCGCCTCCTTGATCGGGCGAATCATGGCCTTGTCGTCAAGCGGAGCGATCGTGATGGCATCCACCTGCTGGGTGACGAAGTTCTCCACCACCTTGATCTGAGCTTCGCGGTCGCTTTCAATCAGAGGTCCCTTCCAGATGATTACGACTCCTTCCTCTTCCGCGCCTTTGTTGGCGCCGGCGTGAATGGTCTTCCAGAAGGTGTGGTTGGTCCCCTTTGGAATAACGGCAATGCGATACTTTCCATCCTTGCTTCCCCCGGAGGAATTGGATTCTCCACAGCCGACGAGAAGAGGGACAAGCGGGACGAGAGCGATTGTGAAGAGAAGTAATTTCATGGATGCGAGTCGTTGTGCAGCCCGATCTCTAGCGGAGACTGATTCGTCTTCCAACCACGATTTGTGGCTTACTCGGTTCCTCCTGCTTGATCGGAGTGAGCTTGGTTGGAGAGCGCCGGTTGGCATTCCACGCACCCAGATAAATTGCCCCCTCTGCATCCACATAGAGATCGTGGCCGTGGAGGAAGGGTTTGCTGGTTTGATGAAGTGGCTGAAGCTTGCCGTCGAGGCATTTGGATTCGCTGCCCCCGGGCGCGCTGCCCACCCCACTGACGGACCAGCTTGCCTTCGAAGGTGATCTCGTAAATACGATCGGATCCGTCACCGTCGGCAATGAGAATGGTTCCCTCCGGGGTCACCACGACATCACAGGGCATGAATTTTGTGGGCGGATTTCCGAGGCCCTCAATTTCTATCGGGGGGGGCAATTTGCGCACAATCGTGCCATCCGCAGTCGACGGGGATGAGAAATTTTTCGCCCTCCCGCTCGAAAAATTCGAGTCCATGACCTCGGATCAATCCCTTCCCGAAGCTGCGGACAAAGGTGCCGTCCTTGTTGAAGACCAGGACGGCGTTGGCGGGCTGATCGGTGATGAGAGAGATGTGCCCGTCGCGACTCTCCGCCAGAGCATGGGAATTGATCGCCGGGGAGCCCTCGGGAGTGGCTTTGGGCCAGTTGAGATCGACGAGGGAGCGCGTCTCCTAGGGACCGAGAATGGTTTGGGCCTTAGAGGGTTCCGCCGCGGGGTTCGCGGGCGGAGTGCCGTGATCAGTGGGATGGGCAAATGTGGAGAGGGAGAGAACCTGTGAAATTGCCTGGAAAAGGGCGGGAGTTACTTTCATGCGCTGAGTTTGAGTGAAGGGCATTACTTGGCTGTCGGCCATGCCAAGTGGCCGGGGTCCTTGACAGGAATGCTCCAGAGTTTGTGGCCAGCGGTGACGAAAAGGGTGCAAAGGTCATCCCCGCCGAAGGTGCAGTTGGTGATCATGTCGGCGGGGATGGGAATGGTTTCAAGCAGTGTTCCCTCGGGCGAAAAAACATAGACCCCGGCTTTGTACTTGTTGCTGGTCTCCACCGGGGGCTTGGGGAAGTTGAACCCGGCGGTGGCAAAGATGCGCCCTTTTGAGTCAAGTGCCATGCCATCCGGTCCCCGATCACTCCCCCAGTCAAAGAGGAGTTTGCGGCTCTTTGAATCAATCGAGCCGTCAGAATTCAGATCAAAGCGCCAAAGTTTGCGAGGGCCTCCCAATCCCCTTGAGGGCCCGTCGTTCACATTGTCCGCGACGAAGAGAAACTTGTCATCGGCCGAAACTAGAAGGCCGTTGGGACGATGGACCTGGTGTATGATGATCCGCGTGATCTTGCCGGGAGCATCGATGCGATAGACGCCTTCGATCTCGCGGCCGTCCTTGTCGAATTGCTCCAAGTCGGTGCGATCTCCGTAGCGTGGATCGCTGAAGTAGATGCGTCCCTTCGAATCGACTGCGAGGTCATTGGGAGAGTTCAGCGACCCCCCTTCAAAGCGATCTGCCATCACGGTAATCGTGCCGTCGGTTTCCGTGCGGGTGACGCGCCGATTGCCGCCCTCGCCGCCGCCTTCGCAGGCCAGAAGCCGACCCTGGCGATCAAAGAGCAAGCCATTTGCGCGTCCGGAAGGGGTGCGAAAGGTGTGCAAGTTGCCCAGAGGGTCGCGGCGAACGATGCGGTTGTTGGAGATGTCATTGAAGTAGACATTGCCACTGGAATGCCAGGCCGGGCCTTCGGTGAAGGCGACCGCAACCTCGAGCTTGAGCTGCGAGTCAGCAGGGATGATCTCGTCGGCACGGAGGGGTGAGACGAGTAGCAGGAGGATGGACAGGGAGGAGTGCGCTCTCATGCCGCGACCATAGGAGAAAGCATGGAGGGCGCAAGGTGCAGCACGGGCATTGGTATTTCTTGGTCCGTCGGAAGCGAACGAGGTGGTGCGGACCTGTTCTTGTGCTGGTGGGAGTTGAGAGCCCACATAATCTTACGATCCTCGTATGCGCACCGCTCTTCTCGCTGTCATTCATGCGAATCGATCGGTTCTCCCTGACGGTCTCCACGACGGTTGCGCCTAGCCATACCTGAGGTCCAGCCAGGACACTTAGGCAACTCTCGGGATCCTTCCCGGAAAGGGGGGATTTTTCGGTCGTAGCCACCGAGAGTCCGTTTTCGTCCCGGATGGAACTCCGCTCGACGCACGGTTGAGTTTCGCCAGGTGCGCTACGATGTGGAGGCCGCCGCCCAAGCCATTCTTGCTGCAGGGCTCTCCCCCATGAACGCGATTCGACTGTTCGCCGAAGAGTAGGAACTGTTGGATCAACCCACCAACTCGCGGATTGGCTTGATGCCGGGATCGACGAGGAAGTGCGGGCGGCCGCTCGAATCTTCGACCGTAGCCGAAGCAAGATCGATCCCGACGTTTTGATACAGGGTCGCGAAGACTTCCTGGAACTTGATGGGTCGTTCGATTGGTTCGTGGCCCCCTCGATCGGTCTCGCCGATGACTTGCCCGGTGTTCATGCCGCCGCCTGCCAGAAACACGAAGTTCGCTTTGGGCCAGTGATCGCGGCTGTTCATCTTGTTGATCTTCGGGGTGCGCCCAAATTCGCCCCACATCACAATCGAGACATCGTCTTGCATGCCACGATCGTGAAGATCGGTGATGAGCGCGCTCAGTCCTTGATCGAGGAGAGGGAATTCCTCACGGGATCGGGGGAAGTTCAAGCCGTCGCCGCCGTGCCAGTCCCAACGGCTGTAGTTGAGGGAAACAACCCGGGCGCCCGCTTCGACAAGCCGGCGCGCCACGAGGAAGTTGCGAATCATCTTCGGCGCGCCGTCGCGTTGGTAGGCGGGGTCGTTCAGGCCATAACGCGCCGTGACTTTCGGATCCTCCCTCGAAATATCGAGAGCGGTCGCGAGATTGCCGTCGGAGAGAATCTCCAATGCTTGCTGGTTGTAGGTATCGAGCCCTTCCATTTGCCCCTGGCGGTCGATCTCGCTGTGCAGTCGATCGATCGAGGATCGCAACGCTTCGCGATCCATCAGGCGATCGAGCGACATGCCATTCAAGGTCATGCTTTTGGCGCGCACCTTGGGATCTTTGTCGACCAGTCCCATCGGGGCGTGGGAGTTGCCGATAAAACCACCAGTTCCGGCCTCGCCCCAGGTGCGGTTGCCGGTCGGATACATCAGCGAAAGGTTGGCGGGAATGCCGGGTTTTGATCCCTGCACCTTCGAGACCCACGAGCCAAAGGCAGGCCAGCCCCCGGCGGGCCCGATGTCGCGGCGTTTATGGCCGGTCATGCACTGGTAGCAGTCGTGCGCGCCATCGGAATCGGCGAGCGAACGGATGATGGCAAACTTGTCCGCCATCTTGGCGAGGCGGGGAAAGAGTTCGCAGATCTGGATCCCCGGGACGTTCGTGCCGATGGGTCGGAAGTCGCCTCGAATCTCAGAGGGCGCATCGGGCTTGAGGTCGAACATGTCGAGATGGGAGGGCCCACCCGGAAGATAGATGTTGATGATGGCCTTGTGCGACGAGCCAGTCCCGGCCTTCGCCTCCATCCCTAACAACTGAGCGAGGGATAATCCCCCAGCTGCCATCCCTCCGACTTTGAGGAAATCGCGCCGCGAGAATCCGTCGCAGTGCGATTGCTTGCGATCGCGTCTTCCAAACAGTTCAAGCATTGGAATTGATATCGACAGGAATTAACGGGTCTTTCAAGGAGCGGCAGAAGGAGTCCAAACGTGCGATCAATCTATAACGCTTTTGCACGGGATCGCCAAGCTGCGAATCACGATGTTGGAGCGCGCGCGGCCTGCATTCCCGGCATGGGCAGGGCCGCCAGGGGGTGGATGGTTCTAGGAGAGGAGTTCGCGGAGAGGTCCTTCCCGCAACGCGGCGGGAAG
>JAPKFB010000177.1 GCA_028821775.1 Roseibacillus sp. | reverse complement strand
CGATGAAGGCTCACTATCCAGCCATGTATCGCATCATGAAGATGGAGTTGGCCCACCGGGAAATCCTCGCTTCCCGCGAACGCTTCTTAAACGCCTATATTGAGAACGTCGCGCAGAATATCTACAAAGAAAGAAATGAAGCTCTGCTGCCGGAGTTTGTCCGGATCGAAGGGGACGAGGTGCCTATACCTTTGGATTCAAAGGGCAATCCGAGGGCAAAAGAGGACAACATGGAGTTGCTGCGAACTCGATACGACAAACAGGATATTGAGGCCATTTATCGCGGCATTCAAAAATATAAGCAGGAGGATGTTTCCTGCGAAGAAGTGATTGAGAAGTGTGAGCGGGATTGGTTTAACTTCGGCGTCCATGAGAAGCGGCTTCTAGGCCGGATCATGCTTATGAAGATCATGGGCGCGCGGTGGGACATGTCGCTGATTTACGATGATGTCAGAAAGCAGAATATGGCACTCTCCCCGTACCGGCCACTCTCTGAGATCGAGATGCAGGTGATCAATGCGTCGATCCAGAAGCACCGCAAGAAGGGCAATCGTTACAAGCATATCATCGAGAAGTGTATGAACGACTGGGATATGTCGTTCAAGGCGGAGCGTGTTGCCGCGGGGCAGGCGGGCGAAAAGCAGATCGACGATCTGGTGGATGAACTCTTTGCCAAAATCTATGAGCGAGAGCCAACCGAGCAAGAGGCGCAGGAAAACATCGCTCTGACAAAGACGTACATGAAAACCCTGGGCAATCAGGAGGCCATCGCCAAACTGATTGAGACTCTAATCCTGAGCTCGGAATTGGTTTACCGTTCGGAGTTCGGGCAGGGCCCGGCCGATGAGCACGGCCGACGTATGATGTCACCACGCGATGCCGGCTATGCCATTGCCTATGCTTTGACGGACAGCAGTCCCGATGAAGAATTGGTGGACGCGGTAAAAAGCGGCCGTCTCCTTACCCGTGAAGATTATCGCCGTGAGATCACTCGTATGCTCAATCGTCGCGATCAGTACTACGTCATCGACGAATCGGTCCAGAAAGCCGGCTTCAATTCCAGTATCTGTAACGTGCCGATTCGCAAACTGCGTTTTTTCCGTGAGTTCTTCGGCTACACCAAGACCCTGACCCTGTTCAAGGATGACGCCCGCTTCGGCGCTGGGAGCTATGACAATGCGAAAGGACGCCTGGTAGACGAAGCCGATATGCTGGTTGCCCATATTCTGGCAAAGGATCGGAATGTCTTTGAGGAACTGCTGACCAGCGAAAAATTTTACGTTTATCATTCGGGCGACAATGAGGCGATGAAAGGCGCATCCGATCGCCTCCGGAAAATCTACGACTACTTCAGAGCTTTTGACTGGGAAAACTTTACCGAAGAAGAGCTCTACAAGCATTGGGACTTCATCAACGAAATGAAGATGATGGGTACGGTGTTCCCTAATTTCCTTAAAGACGATCGACGCCGGTCGGGTTGGGTCAGGTCGTTCAAGACCCAAATGCGCAGCCTTGTCATTCGATTTGGGAAGGGGCAGAAAGCGGCGGCTCCGTATGACTCGACGGGGATGGCATACTGGAACAAAGGCAATGCCTCCACTCGTACCGGTCAGCAATTGCGAGGACCTGAGGTCACCACGTTTTTCGGTATTGATCATCGGAACTGGGACTATCCGACCACCCAACCCACCAAAATGTCGAACCGGAAGGGGATGCTCACGCACCCGGCTTGGCTGATCGCTCATTCGCTGAACCTCGAGACCGACCCAGTTCGCCGAGGCAAGTGGATCCGTGAAAAACTTTTGGCCGGCACCATTCCCGACGTGCCAATCACGGTGGACGCGGTGATCCCCGAGGACCATCACAAGACCCTCCGTCAGCGTCTTGAAAAAAGAACCGCCGCTGCCTATTGCTGGAAGTGTCATCAGAAGATGGACCCATTGGGTTTGCCCTTCGAGATCTATGACGACTTCGGTCGCTTTCGATCGGAAGAAAGAATCGAGCACTCAGAAAATCTGATCAAAGATTTCGACAGAAAAGCGCCACGCCAAAACGGAATTAACGTGGCGCAGTACAAGACGCTGCCCGTGGAGGCGAGTAGTCTCATTGAAGGCACCGGAGACGAGAAGGTAGATGGTGAGGTGCGGGATGCTCTTGGACTTGCCGGGCGTTTGGCGAAGTCACCTCGCGTGCGCCAGTCCATCATCCGCCACGCGTTTCGATACTTCATGGGTCGCAACGAAGTGCTGTCCGATTCCAAGACACTCATTGACGCTGAAAAAGCCTACCTTGATAATGCCGGGAGCTTTGATGCCGTGATTGTATCCCTCCTGACTTCCGACTCCTTCATTTTTCGAAAACCCGATAAAAAATAAATCCATGACCACACGCCGAAACTTTCTCCAATCCACCGTCCTGGGCTCTGGTGCCCTCGCGCTCTCACCCTCGTTCAATCATCTTTTTGGAGCCGTAAAGCCGGATCTCCGCCCGCATCGTTTCATCTTTATCCGCAAGTCGAACGGAAACATTCCCAGCCTGTTTTCGCTCCCCACATTTTCAGAAGAACAGAAAAATAAGGAGCAGAAAAAGGTAGCCTTTGAGGCCGACCTCGACAAACACGAGTTGCCACAGTGGATGAGGGCGTTGGATGACCACAAGGAAAACATGACCATCCTGAACGGCATCTCGATGGAAATGAGCGACGGCGGTCACTATTCTTTCTCAGGATGCATGGGCGCCTACAGAGCGGGACGCAATACACTCAGCGGCATCAAGAGAACGACGGTCGACTTTGAGCTGGCCAAACTTTTCCTCTCTCCCTTCGGTCACGTTGAGTTGTCGTTGGCCTCGGGGTCGGGCACGACGGCGTTCAGGAGCGGTATTGTATCCGGATTTTCGGCGCCGGCGGCGCATCAACGAAACTACTGTTACGCCGATCCGCAAACGGCTTACGATGAACTGTTTAAGTCGGTGACCAATACCAGCGCGGTGGACTCAGAAAATTCTATGCTCGATCATCTGCGCGAACAAGAAGGCAAGCGTCTCAACGGGCTAGACGGCAAAGAGCGGACAAAAATCAGCAATCACGTCGATTCGATCCAGTCGATCCGCCAGCG
>JAPKFB010000095.1 GCA_028821775.1 Roseibacillus sp. | reverse complement strand
ATCAGGCAAGTAGGTTTCCTCCAGGAGATAGCCAACGATCGATCCTGGGAAGACGGCTGGACTTCGTTGTAGGTAACCGGGCAGGAGTTGGCAGATTGCCACCCATCAATGGCATCCTGGTTCGAATCCGTGATGAGGCAGGAGTCCCGTTCCCATCGTCCTCAGTTTTACTCCTGATGCCTGCTCACGCTCTGAAGTGTTTCTCGAACATCGGCTCCGCTTGGATGCTGGAAGACGCGTAAGTCGAACTCCGGCGCTACCGCAAGAAGGTGGTCGAAGATATCGGACTGGATCCCTTCGTAGGGGGCCCAGTTCTTATTTGTACTGAAGCAGTATAGTTCGATCGGCAGACCCTCTCCAGTGGGAGCAAGTTGCCGCACCAGGAGGGTCATCTCCTGGCTAATGTCAGGATGATTCCGCAGGTAAGCCTCGATGTAGGCGCGAAAAGAACCCACGTTCGTCAGCCTTCGCCCGTTGACCCGATTCGGATCGTCTATCACGCCGTGTTCTTTGTTCCAGGCATCCACCTCGGCTTCTTTTTTCCGGATGTGGGCTCCGATGTGTTCGATCTCGCCGAAGCGCTTCAGCATCGCCTCGTCGCAGAGTCGGATGGAACTGACGTCCACCAAGAGGCTGCGCTTAATACGCCTTCCCCCGCTCTCGCTCATTCCGCGCCAGTTCTTGAACGGCTCGGTGATGAGGGCATAGGTCGGAATAGTCGTGATGGTTTTGTCCCAGTTGCGAACCTTCACGGTGGTGAGGCCGATCTGTTCAACGTCACCGTCGGCGTTGTGGCTCGGCATCTCAAGCCAGTCACCGGGAGACAGCATGCGGTTCGAAGCGATCTGAATGCCGGCCACGAAGCCCAGCACCACGTCCTTGAAGACAAGCATCAGAACCGAGGCAAAGACTCCGAGACCGCCAAGAAGTACCACCGGCGATTGTCCGGTGAGGAGCACAATCGCCATGAGGATCGCGATCAGGGCGGCGAGCAGCTTCGCCACCTGAACGAAGGTATTGATCTGGAACTTCCGCGAAAGATCGGTCCGGCGGTAAATGGCGCGGCCCGCATTGAGGAGGGAATCAAGAACAAAGTAGCCAGCCACGACCATGTAGATCCGCGACCCCGCCACCAGGATTTTTTCCAGGACCGGGGCCTCCGCGAATAACCCCGGGGCCATGGCTTGAATCATCAAAGCGGGCACAAAGTGGCTCGCCCAGCGAAAGACCCCGTGGCCGAAGAGGTCTTCGTCCCATGAAAACGGTGTGCGAAGGACGAGCGCCTTCATCCAGCGTATCAGCAGCGGCCGCGCCACCACGTAGAGCAACCACGCCAGCACGACGAGACCTAGCAGCAACAGGAGTAGCGCAAGTGGGGTCACGAGCCCGTCCGCAAGCCAGGGTTGGGCGTCCAACCATTGCGTCAGTCGGTTGGCGAGGGTGTAAGCACCTCCGTGGAGTTCCGCTGCCCCGTTTTCGAGCGGCGGCACTGTAGCGCCCGCATCGTTCCCAGTCCTTTCATCCGCCATCACCAATAAATCCCAGTTTTACAAACTTGCAGCCTCGCGTCAATTCCCGACGCCGAAATACCGGACCAAGGATCGAATCGGCATTGGCCATCGTGCTCCTTTTTCCCTTGAGAAGATCACTTGGAACAAAGAAACGCGGCGCGTCATTTACCGTTCCAGCCGAAGCTGGCGCACCAAGCGCAACTTTGAGGTCTTCACCGCCCCCTGCACCCCCACCTACCCCGGCCCGTGAAGCTCCAGGAAATCAGAGCTGGAAAAGCAATTTCCTAGCAATAATCACAATTCCAGAGCGCAGGATGGATTCTCCAGAATGAGGCCAAGGGGAGCGGGGACCAGGATGTTCGAAATCAGCAGTGCCCACTCGACGGTCTGAGTGATGGCTGCTAGGGGTGCGGTGGTGAACAGAGGTGTCCCCATTTCACGACGACCGCGGGTCGCTCTCGCGGCCATGCTTCATGCCTGCTTCTGCATGGTGCAGACCGGGGCGCAGGATCTTCCCCACGACATCGATATCGGCGCTGCCCCGGAAGGAATCGTGGCCATGCCCAAGGGACTTCCGAGGGCATTCCGGCGGTTTAACCGCTACACGAAGGTCATCACCGCTAACGGGAAGGCGATCCACATCATCGCCCAGTCGCGGATCAGCGAGGGACAGATCGTGCGGGCCCGGGAGGTCCTGAGGATGTTCCTCACTGATGTGCCGGGTTCCGAGTTTGGCGCTGCCAAGGCCGCGTTGGGGAACCGGATGGCTGCCAACGAGGCCATGTTGATGCTGGTCAACGGGACCCACTCGGAGGGCAATGAACCCAACCTTCCGGCCCAGCCACTCTACCAGAACGAGATGCAGGTCGAGGGACACCGGTGGCACATCGAACAGGACTACGATCATCGGGATGCGACCTTCGAGGAAATCCTGCACCTCGTGCACGACACCGGGATCGGGGTGGACGGTCGTAATACCCAGCCCGGGGTGCTGCCCGCCTACCAGGCGGAGATCCGCCGGGATCAGGCCAAAGTAATTGTGGACGACAACATTGATGAATAGCGGGGAGATACAATGGATCGATACCAACGATTGATGAAGCTTGGACCGGGTCGCTTCGGCACGGCTGGCGAAGAAAAATCAGAGAGCGAAGAGTCTCTCGCGCAAGATTGAGAATCGTGTCAACCTGTCAGCACGGCCACAGGACCCATGCATGCAGGGAACCTGACTCAGCCGGCGGCGCGACAACCCATGCCTATTCTACGATTGACCTTCTGCATCTTCTTCCTCGTGGTCGTCTTCTCCGGCTGCGACGGTGAAAACCGGGGCCCGGACCAGCACGCGGCGCCCGAGGTGGGCAAATCCGATCAGCGGAGCCTCATTTCCGAGGCTGATCGCGAATACATTTGGAAGATCGAGCATCACGCCAATCTACTCAAAGAGCACGGACTCTCACGCCTCGCCGAGGCGGTGTCCTCGCAGGATGCCGCCGCCCTCCAGGGCATGTTCCCACCCGACTTCCTCGGCACCGTTCCTCCCACTTCCAACCATGGATTTCGGTTTCAGTCTGACACCTTCACGGTCCGCGCCGAGGTGGCTGATGATTCGCAAAAATCCCTGACCATCGAGCGGGGCCCCTTCGTGCGTTGGATGCTCGACCGTCTCGCCGAGGTCAATGTGGGCGACTTGAAGGTGCGCACCCACGTCATCACCTTCTCGCCCGTGAATCCCGACCAGTTCAACGGTCGCTGGTCCGGCACGGGGAAAATTGAGATTAGTTCAAGAGGAGAGGCCGGTGCTCTGGCGGATCTCGTCCTCCACGTTGACTTCGCGCTCGATGAACTCGACCAGGAACGTCTCGCTAGACCAGGCTGGCTGACGTCGCTGAAGGTCACTCGCCTCCTCACTGGAAAGACCCGGGAGTCCCTGATGCGCGACGCAACAGCCGAGCGCGGAATCCCCCTCGACATGTTTTGGGACAACTGGAAAGTCCCCCGGGAACAACGCCTCACCAATACGGGCGGAGTCTACCTCAACGACTTCAACAATGATGGGCTCCATGACCTGTTCGTCACGGACCTCAAGGCTTCCTTCATGTTTGTCGGTGAGTCGGGAGGGAGATTTCGCGAGGCGACCCGGGAGCTTGCCATCCAAGGCAATCTCGGCGGCGGATTCGCAGCCTTTGTCGATCTCGATGGCGACGGCTGGGAAGATCTCGTTCACGGCATCGCAAGACACCCGGATGGATTTCGCATCTACCGCAACATGCAGGGGCGGTCCTTCAGCGATGTTACCGAACGGTCCAACCTTCCCGGCTTCCTCCTCGGCATGCCCATCGAGGAAGCTCGCGAATTCATCCGCAATAAGCAAGCCGCCAGGGTGAAGCAGAAACCCACCGGGCTCTCAATCGCCGACTATGACCTCGATGGAATGGTGGACCTCTACGTGACTCGCGGGGCCGGCGGGAGCTTCAAATCCGGATCGTGGATCGATGGCAAGGCCGGTAAAACCGCGAACAACCAGTTACTGCGCAACTTGGGAGACTGGCAATTCGAGGATGTCACCAAGGGGTTCCCTCTCGATGGTGGTCAGCGCTCTACCAGCAACGCTGTGTGGCTGCACGCTGACGACGATCTGCGGCCCGACCTCTATGTCATCGATGAATTCGGCGACGGCATTCTCCTGGTCAATCAGGAAGGCGGGTCGTTCAAGGGAGTAGAACTCAACCAGGACCCCACCGATTTCGGCTCGATGGGCATGACCGCAGGCGACGTTGACAATGACGGGCACACCGACATCTACATTGCCGAGATGTACTCGAAGGCGGGTGAGCGCGTGATGGCGAACATCCCACCCGGCGCCTACAGTGAGGACGTCACCCGCAAGCTCAAGCGACTGGTCGACGGCAGCCAGCTCTACCTCGGGAGCGACGGAAGGAAGTTCGAACCCGCCGGCATCCGCATGGGACTGCACGCCGTCGGCTGGGCTTGGGGACCGTGCCTCGTCGATCTCAACAATGACGGATGGCTCGATCTTTACGCAACGGCGGGATTCATCAGCCAGGAGCGCGGAAAACCGGACGGATGAAGTTGCCTCTGGCAGGTTGTCGTGTCACAGCCCTTCGATCGCTCCGCAACCTGTGAACAGCCGGGAGACATCGACCCCGAACTCGGCGAGTTCTGGGTCAAAGATCCTTTTCAGATCAACTTCGAGAACAACCTGAGCAGCTTTGAGCGCAATCGCGTCTTCCTCAACCTCGGCGGAAAGACGTTCCTGGAAATCAGCCGTCTCACCGGCGCAGACAGTGATGGGGACGGCCGAGCGGTGGTAGCAGCAGATTTTCGGGGCACCGGTCAGATGGACCTCGTTGTGCGCCAGGTCGGCGGAGCACCGCTCCGGATTTACGAGAACCGCCTGCCAGGCGGAAATTATCTCACTCTCCGGCTGCGAGGAACAACGAGTAACCGACTCGGCATCGGAGCTCGTCTTACCGCCAAAATAGGGGGCCGCCACATCTACCGGGACCAGTTTCCCCTGAATTCTTATCGTTCCCAGGCCTCCAACCACGTCCACTTTGGCCTCGGAAAAGATGAGCAGGTCGACGAACTCATCATTCGGTGGCCGTCTGGCCATACGCAGATCCTGCGCGACGTGCCGGGCAATCAGACCCTGATAATCGACGAAAATTAGTCGAAATTTAGATCATCTGACTAATCCGCTGGCCGCGATCACATCCAGAATTCCCGCTAATTTTGGTGATTTTTGTTTGCCAAGGTATTTCGGCCCTGACCACCCTCGTAGAAATCCATGAAGAAGACGCTCATCCTCACGTCCATCATCGCAGCCTCATCTCTCCACGGGGCTCTCATTCACCGATACAGTTTCAATGACGCAGCCGGCGATGCGACCGGTGCGGTTCTTACCGATTCAGTTGGTGGAGCCCACGGTGTGGTTCAGGGTGCCGGCGCGGTGTTCACCGGATCCGGACTGGACTTGCCTGGTGGGGGCTCGGGGACGGCGGCATATGGCGATCTGCCCAACAATCTGATTTCCGTTCACTCCTCGGTCACCTTCGAAGGATGGGTCACCATCGATGGCGGAGGAAACCCCTGGGCTCGGATCTTTGATTTCGGGAGCACCAATCCTGGTGGCCTCAATGGAGAGGTGACCGGTCCTGGCAACACCAACGGTGGAGGAACCGACGGTCTCGATTACATATTCCTCTCCGCCTCGCGAGGGGGCGACTATAACGCGCAGCGCGTCGAAATCCGCAATGAGGATCCGGCCGGTGGCGGAATCACTACCCACGATTCCAACGTGGCGACCGCCTTTCCCCAACCGATTCACTTTGCGGTCACTTGGGTCGACACCGGGGTGGGAACCAGTGAGATCAACTATTGGCGGGATGGCGTCCAGCTCACGGCCAATGGCGCGGTCGGTTCGAACCTCGGCGATCTCAACGACGTCAATAACTGGCTCGGTCGTTCCACTTGGCTCAACGACGGCAACGTCGATGCTACGTTTGACGAATTTCGCATCTACGACAACGCCCTGAGCGAAGCAGATGTGCTTGCTTCGGTGGCCCTCGGACCCGACGCGATTCCTGAGCCTGGTTCTTCCACCCTCCTCGGGCTCGTTGGGGCGCTGATGATTTTCATCCGCCGCCGGAGCCGCTGACCACCCTGATCGTGGGAGGATCGTAGTTCCCCTGACTTTAGATGAGCACCCCTCCCGACCATCGGGACGGGTGCTTTTTGTTCCTCCTCGATCTCCCGAGCTCGAGCCCGTAAGTTCTCCTAAACCATGGAGCTCATTCTCCGTCATCTCATCTTGATCGCAGCCGCTATCGGACTCACTTCGTGTGGCAAGACCGACGAGGAGCCTGCGTCATCAGAGGAGCAGACCCTCGATCCCATCAAAGGAACGATCGAGTCTCGCCCACTTCCCCAGCGGGACAGTTTGAGCGCGGGACAGACCCTGTTCAAAAAGCTGGAAGCCGCCGACACCGGTATCAACTACGGCCTCACCTGGGAAAATCTCGAGAGTCGCCTGAAGGAGTTTCTTTTCCTCAACCCGTCCGGAGGCATCTGTACGGGCGACTACGATGGTGATCGTCTTCCGGACATATACATCACCAGTCCCAGCGGAGGAAACCGCCTCTACCGGAATCTAGGAGGCCTGAAATTTGAAGACGCCACCCAGGCTGCCGGAGTCCACGATGAAACCTTCTGGGGAACCGGGGCATGCTTTGTTGACATCGACAACGACGGCGATCTGGACCTCTATGCTTGTGGCTACAGGTGTGCCAATAAGCTCTATCTCAACGACGGCACGGGCAAGTTCACCGATCGCGCTTCCGCGTTTGGACTCGATTACAACGGCGGCAGCATGATGATGAGCTTCGCTGATATCGACAACGACGGCGACCTCGATGGTTACCTCGCCACCACGGCCATCTCTCCCCCACCGGGGACCAAGTTCCGTGTGAATTATGTCGCCCGGGAGAGTGACGGAGTGGAAATTCCCGTCGTCGTCCCTGAGCTTCGCGAATACTGGGAGATCCTCTATCTCCCCGGTGACAAAGTCCGCCGCGTCGAAGCGGGCCAATACGACCACCTGTTCCGCAATGACGGCGGAAAATTTGTCGATGTTTCAAAAGCCGCCGGCATCGACGGCGCTTACTTCACCCTCTCGGCAACGTGGTTCGACTACGATCAGGACGGAGATCCCGACCTCTATGTTTCCAACGATTACACCGGACCGGACATGCTCTATCGCAACCGGGGCGACGGGACCTTTGAAAATGTCATCTCTGATTCCGTGCCACACACTCCGTGGTTTTCGATGGGGAGCGATGTAGGAGATTTCAACAACGATGGTCTTCCCGATCTCTTCGCCGCCGACATGTCCGCTAGCTCCCACTACCGGGAAAAGGTGATGATGGGGAACATGGATAACAGCGCCTGGTTCCTCGACACCGCGGAGCCGCGCCAATACATGCGCAACGCCCTCTACCTCAATTCCGGAACCGGCCGCTTCTATGAGGCGGCCTCTCTCGCCGGACTCTCCAACACCGACTGGACCTGGACTCCGCGCATCGAGGATTTTGATCAAGACGGACTCGCTGATCTCTTCGTCACCAATGGAGTCATGCGCGACAACATGAACTCCGATCTCACAGCCTACGCCAACAAAAATCTCAAACCAGGATCGCCCGAATATGTGAAATTCTGGCTCGAGAAGCCCATGCGCAAGGAAGACAACCTCGCCTTCCGCAATCTCGGAAACCTCAAATTCGAATCCGTTGGTGGCGACTGGGGCCTCCAGCACAACGGCGTCAGCTTCGGGGCCGCCACCGCGGACTTCGATGGCGACGGCGATCCGGACCTCGTCGTCAGCAACGCCGGCGAGCCGGTCCTCCTCTACCGCAATGACAGCAGCGATCACCATCGCATCGCGGTGCAACTGGTCGGCCGGCGCAGCAATCTTCACGGACTGGGAGCCTCCATTCTCGTCACCACGGGCTCCGGCACGCAGACCCGCGTAGTCACCTCCGCGCGAGGATGGCTCTCGGCCAGCGACACCATCGCCTACATCGGGCTCGGGGCCCATGAACGGGTTGAGCAGCTTGAGATTCGTTGGCCCGGAGGAACGCGCCAGGTCTTCGAGAATCTCGAAGCGGATCAGTTCTACACCATCTCCGAACCGGTCGGCCAGTCGCCCCCTCCTTCACGCCCGGCGGTTGAGCCCATCTTCGTGGAGTCAGACATCCTCGCCGCTGCCAAGCATGTTGAGATTCCCTTCGACGATTTCAATCTGCAACCGCTCCTCCCCAACAAGCTCTCCCAGCAGGGGCCGGGAGTGGCCTGGGGGGATATCGATGGCGATGGCGACGACGACCTTTTCCTCGGCGGATCGCGGGGACACGCTGGACAATTTTTCCTCAATTCTGGCTCGGGAAAATTCGTTTCTCACTCCTCGGAGGCTCTCGTGGCCGACGCCGACTCGGAGGATCTTGGCGCGTTGTTCTTCGACTGCGACGGAGACGGCGATCTCGATCTCTACGTGGCCCATGGCGGAGTGGAAGCGCCACCCGCCGCCCCAAGTTACCAGGACGGCCTTTACTTGAATGACGGCAAGGGAACCTTCACCTCTGCCCCAGCCGGGACGCTCCCCGAATTCCGGCGGAGCTCCACGGCAGTGGCCGCCGCAGACTTCGACCGCGATGGCGACCTCGACCTCTTCGTCGGCGGGCGCCTCGTCCCGGGGCAATATCCTCTCGCTCCTCCCAGCTCATTACTTGTCAATGTCGACGGCAAGTTCCAGGAAACCCTGCTGCCAGACCTCGGCATGGTCACCAGCGCAATTTGCTCCGACGCTAATGACGATGGCTGGATCGACGTTCTCGTCACCACTGAATGGGGGCCGGTCCGCTTCCTCAAAAATGAAGGTGGCAGGCTTGTTGATCAAACTGCGGCTGCGGGCCTCGACCAGCACACCGGGTGGTGGAATGGCATCGCGGCAGGCGACATCGATGGCGATGGCGACATGGATTATCTGGTCACCAACACCGGACTCAACACGAAATACAAAGCCAGCTCGAAGAAACCCGAACTCATTTTCTATGGCGACGTCGATGGAAGTGGCAAACCTCACATCATCGAGGCAAAGGTTGTCGACGGAATACTGCTCCCTCGGCGCGGCTTTAGTTGCTCGAGAAATGCCATGCCGTCGCTCCAAGCCAAGATCGAAACGTTCCACAACTTCGCGACCTCCGCCCTTTCCGAGCTCTACTCCGAGACCCGGCTGCGTAGTGCGCTGCGACTTGAAGCGAACACTCTCGAGAACGGTCTCTGGATCAACGAAGGTGGCGCGAGATTTTCGTGGGCTCCTCTCCCGCGGTTTTCGCAGATCGCTCCGGCCTTTGGCGCAGTCCTGATGGATCTTGATGCCGATGGCGATCTTGACGCCGTGTTGGCTCAGAATTCATTCAGCCCGCAACGCGAAACTGGGCGCATGGACGGCGGTCTCGGCCTCGCGTTGCGCAATGACGGCCACGGTGTGTTCTCCGAACTGACACCCGTAGTAAGCGGCCTCGTGGTCCCGGGGGATGCAAAATCCATCACCGTTTCAGATCTCGATGACGATGGTCGGCCAGATCTCATCTTCGGGATGAACAGCGGTAGGGTGACCACCTACCTGAATCGCAACGGGACACGTCCACTCCGGATCACACTGGTGGCGAAACGCGGAAATGCCGCCGGGATTGGGACCCGGGTCACCATCGGGAACTTCACACGAGAACAGCGTGCAGGCGGCGGCTATCTGTCCCAATCCACCGCAGCGCTCTACTTTCCCGCCTCTTCTGAAGCTCGTGACGCAATTGTGGTTTGGCCCGATGGCACTCGCTCCCAACATCAGATCGAACCGGGAGTTCTGAATACGACCCTTACGAAGCCCGACTAGCAGGCCTTGGAAAGGGAATTAGTTCACTCCTGCTTCAGAATTCGGTCGTTGGTCCCGGCCCTTCCGCGATGGGCCAAACTGACCCTCAGGCCGGCAGCCATGTTTTTTTGCTGGCGCAATCCCACCCGATTCTGTCGTAATCCGCGTAGTATCCAAATCCGCCTTTTCAATCCCGGTATCGGAGGCATTCCGACCTGGCCACAACCGTCCACAGTTATGAACAAAACCCTCTGCCAGATCGCTGCTGTCCTTGCTACGACTTCGTTCTCCACCCAAGCGGTTCTGATTCACCGCTACAGTTTCAATGACGCGGTTGGGGATGCAACAGGTGCAACACTCACTGATTCAGTGGGGAGCGCCCATGGTGTGGTTCGCGGCGCTGGCGCGGTGTTCACCGGATCCGGACTGGACTTGCCTGGTGGGGGCTCGGGGACGGCGGCATATGGCGATCTGCCCAACAATCTGATTTCCGTTCACTCCTCGGTCACCTTCGAAGGATGGGTCACCATCGATGGCGGAGGAAACCCCTGGGCTCGGATCTTTGATTTCGGGAGCACCAATCCTGGTGGCCTCAATGGAGAGGTGACCGGTCCTGGCAACACCAACGGTGGAGGAACCGACGGTCTCGATTACATATTCCTCTCCGCCTCGCGAGGGGGCGACTATAACGCGCAGCGCGTCGAAATCCGCAATGAGGATCCGGCCGGTGGCGGAATCACTACCCACGATTCCAACGTGGCGACCGCCTTTCCCCAACCGATTCACTTTGCGGTCACTTGGGTCGACACCGGGGTGGGAACCAGTGAGATCAACTATTGGCGGGATGGCGTCCAGCTCACGACCAACGGCGCGGTCACCTCGAACCTCGGCGATCTCAACGACGTCAACAATTGGCTCGGCCGTTCTACCTGGCTCAACGACGGGAATCTCAACGCAACATTTGACGAATTCCGCATTTACGACAACGCCCTCACCGGGGCCGAAGTAGCCGCCTCCATGACCGCCGGACCGAATGCTGTGTCCTCAACCGAGGACACCGACAACGATGGAATTCCCAACACCTACGAAGACAGGTATGCGTTCCTCGATCCGGCAAATCCAAACGACGCCGCTCTCGATGAGGACGGCGACAACCTGAGCAACCTCGAGGAATTCAATGCCTCCACCAAGCCCGACGTGGCGGATACCGATAGTGACGGCCTCAACGACGGGGATGAGATCAATACTCACGGCACCAACCCACTCGTCGCTGATACCGATCGAGACGGTCTCTCCGATGGCGCCGAGGTCAACACACACTCGACTCTCCCTCTCGACCCGGACAGTGACAACGATCTCATCCCCGACGGCTACGAGGTCGGCTTTGCCTTCCTCAGTCCGACAGATCCAAACGACGCTGCTCTCGATGAGGACGGTGATGATCTGAGCAATCTCGAGGAGTTCAATGCCTCCACGCAGCCCGATGTGGCGGACACCGATGGTGACGGCCTCAATGACGGCCCTGAGCTCAATACTCACAACACCAATCCGCTTCTCGCCGACTCGGATCAAGATGGTCTGTCCGATGGCGACGAGCTCGCCGCCATGACCGATCCTCTCGTGGTGGACACGGACGGTGACGGACTCAACGACGGCCCGGAAGTCACCGAAGGTCTCAATCCCCTCGTAGCCGATGCCACCCGCCCCGGAATGATCCACCGCTACTCATTCAACCCCCCGGCAGGTCCAGCCAATCCCGGCGCCACGGTCACGGACTCGATTGGAGGTGCGGACGGCGTTGTAGTAGGAGCCAATGGCCAGTGGACCGGCAGTGCCATAACCCTCCCCGGCGGAGCCGGAGCCACTGCTGACGCCGCCTACGTTGATCTCCCGAATAGACTCATGTCTTCGCTCGATCACCTGAGCTTCGAAGCATGGTTTACCATTCACAGTCAGCAAAACTGGAGCCGCATCTGGGACTTTGGATCGACCTTGCAGGGCGAAGTCACCACAGGAATCAGTGGAAATTTACAAGGCCAGGACTATTTTATTTTCGCACCCAACCGGGGCACTGACATCAACGTTCAGCGCACCACGATCCGCAATTTGGATCCTGCAGCCCCTGGTGGCGGGACCGGGCCGGTCGACGACCAGGAAGAACCCCTCGATACTTCTCTCTCGACAACGCTCGGACAGGAATACCACGTCGCCAGTGTATGGACCTCCGACGGCAACGGCGGAGGACAACTAGTGCTTTTCCGTGATGGTGCCTACGTGAGTTCGCGTTCCACCACCTTCACTCCGCGCGACATCAACGACGTGAACAATTGGCTCGGCCGCTCGAATTGGACAGGAGACGCCTATCTTAATGGCGATCTCAATGAGTTCCGAATCTATGAGGGTTCGATGAATGAGGCCGCCGTGGCGGCGAGCTTTGCGGCGGGCTCCGATGCCGCCATTGACAAGTCTGGCCCCCGTATCACCGAGTTTTCTCATGCCACCGGGACCGACGAACTTTTTCTAAAATGGGAAAGCAAGGCGGGGAAGATCTACGATGTTCTTAGTAGCACGGACCTGTCGGTCGATCCCTCCACTTGGCCAATCGTTGCAGGTCTCGAGGGGATCGCCGCCACGCCACCGATCAACTCGGTCATGTTCGTGCGTCCGGTCGACGACAGCCACTTCTACGTTGTCCAGGAACGGAATGCTCCGCCGCTCTTCCTGGATGATTTCGAAAGTGATCAGGGTTGGGTGAGCGGTGCCAATGCCGGAGACCCCGGCAACACCGTCTGGGAGCGAGGGGCCCCATCCAACTTCGGCCCGTTCACTGCAGCGGGAGGCTCCGCAAACTGCTTCGGAACCAATCTTTCCGACGAATATGGCTCGGACGACGATATCTACCTGCGCTCTCCCGCCATCGACCTCACCGATCCGGGCCTGACCGGTGTCAGGCTGACCATGCAGCACTTTTTGGACACCGAGCTTGCCCCCTCCAACGATGTGGGCGCCATTCGGGTTCTGGATGCGAACGACCTCAACATCGAATTGGGATCCGTGGCATCCGGGTTGGAGGGCTTCTTCACAGATTGGCGGGAGTTCTCTGCCCCCCTTCCAGCTGCGGCTCTCGGCAATATCGTGATTCTCGAGTTTCGGTTCACCTCCGACAACTTCCCTGACACTGTTTTCGGAGGCTGGTACCTCGACGACGTCACCTTGGAGGCCGAGTAGCCATCGCCACACGGCAGGGCCTGCACCCCCACCTACCCCGGCCCGTGAAGCTCCAGGAAATCAGAGCTGGAAAAGCAATTTCCTAGCAATAATCAATGATTCCCCGAGCCCACCCAGAATTACAAATAATCAAGCGCAGGTGCTGGAGATGAAAGAAGTAGGATGGATATTTACCGCGGTTGCGTTGACGGCCAGCGGCGTGACTGCGGAACACTGGTGGCAGTTCGGGGGACCCGGCGGTAACGGGCACACCACATCCGTCGATCTGCCCATTAAATGGGATGAAAAGAATGTGGTCTGGAAAACCGAGATCCATGATCGGGGATGGTCTTCCCCCGTGATTTGGGGGGAACAGATCTGGGTCACTACCGCCACCGAGAAGGGCAACAGGCTTTTTGCGGTCTGCGTGCACAAGGACACCGGAAAGATCCTGCATGATATCCATGTTTTTGATGTCGACTCCGCCATGGCGATTACATCCGCCAATACCTACGCGACACCCACTCCGACGATCGAGGAGGGGCGAGTTTACGTTCATTATGGCACCTATGGGACAGCCTGTATTAACACCGCCAACGGCGCCATCCTGTGGAGTCGGCGGGACCTGAAATGTGATCATGAAAAGGGTGCGGGGCCAGCCAGTTCTCCCTTTCTCCTGGGCGACCACGTCATATTTCATGTCGACGGACGGGACGTGCAATATGTCATCGCCCTCAAGAAGAGCACGGGTGAAACAGTGTGGAAAGCGGAACGCTCCCTTGATTACGCCGATATTCCGGTGCACCACCGGAAAGCCTATGGCATGCCGACCCTCATCCCGAGGGGCAATGGCACTCAACTCGTCGGGGTCGGGGGCAGGGGTGTCTTTTCATACGATCCTCGTACCGGAAAGGAGTTGTGGAAGGCCCGTCACCGCGGCTGGTCCATCGCACCTCGGCCCGTTTTTGGAAATGGTCTTCTCTTTGCCATCATCGACCGGGACAATCCTGAACTCTGGGCCATTCGCCCGGATGGCAATGGGGATGTGACGGATACCCATGTGGCCTGGAGGGAGACCAAGCGGATGCCTGCAAGGGCCTCACCCCTTCTTGTCGGGGATCTCCTCTTCCTTGTGAACCGCAATGGCATTGCCTCCTGCCTTGAGGCAAGGACGGGGAAAATCTTCTGGCAGGAGAGGATAAAGGGGGCTTACTCGGCCTCGCCGATCTACTCCAAGGGCCGCATTTACCTCTTCAACGAAGACTCGGTCTGCACCGTGATCAAGCCCGCCCGTAAGCTGGAGGTATTGAGCGTTAATCCATTGTCAGGGGAGCAATTGATGGCTACGCCCGCGGTCGATGGGGACTCCTTCCTCCTACGCACAGATAAACATCTTTATCGCGTCACGAATCCGGCCCCTGAATAGGGCTCAGAAAATATTGCTGCACCACGGGAGGCTGTCGATTGCGATGATCCCGTTGCGAATTCAATCCGCCATGACTATTCAACCATCAACCCAGAAGTCGAAGTGCGCCCTCGGTCAGGCGTAGGATGACTTGGACGTTCGACATATCCAATGAACACT
>JAPKFB010000176.1 GCA_028821775.1 Roseibacillus sp. | reverse complement strand
GGCGGACTTGCAGATCTTGGATGTCATGAGTATTAGCAGATTTGGGTTCCGTTGGGTTGTCTCGTCACGAGGCAACGCCTTATTTCAGGGTTCTCCATGCGCTGAGAGGAAGTCCAGCTCCAATTCCCCTTATTCGGTGTTTTTCTGATGCTTCTCCGTATTACTCGCCTCAGCGGCGGGTCACCCGGTAGAAAACCCGTGCCTCCGCCTGGATATCAACATCGTCGTCGATGAACGCTGTGGTCAATTCTGTCGCCACAAAAGAGTCTGTGATCTCAAGCCAGTTGATCAGGTCAAAGCTGAATTCAATGATGTAGGTCGCCCCTAGGGTGCTCTCGAACACGATCGTCGTCTCTGCCCCAGCCTTGGTGATAGAACTGATCTCGAACGGGCCGTCCGGGGGGATGGCTCGCAACTGTAAGGCGTTGAAGTGACCCGGATAATCCGCAAGGACCTCGATGTAGAGCGACTTGGTGCCGGTAGAGTCCGCTGTGAAGGTGACGGTGACGAGCTTTGGGGCGCTATTGCCGTGATCGACAGAGAGATCGGATAGGCCGGTACTGTCGGCCTGGTCTCCCCAGATATCGAGATTAAAATCGCGGATATCACTCATCACCAACTGGAGTGCGTAGGCTTGGCCCTCAGTCAATCCTGAGAAGGTGAGGTAACCAGTGCCGGCACCAGCCGTGTAGAAGAAGTCGTTGGTGAGCGGACCGGGAGCCCCGCAATCATACCATGCGCCTCCCCCGCCGAAAGCGTCCAAGGTGACGCCGCCGGCAAATGCGATCGGGTTCGTGTACCCGTCCGCGATCCCAGTGAATGGAACCGTGTTGACCGTTTCGGTAGCGCCCACGTTCAGGGCGCCGACGAGCGCGCCGGCCGTGGAAATCGCGGCGTCTGCGTAATCCTCAGAACTGAAGCCTATCGGCAGCGGCGGCGAGTTGGCCTCCGAGTTGGCCTCCACGCTAATGTTGTCGAGGGTGAGACCGCTGAAGGCGTCTGCACTGCCGTTACTGACGAAGTTGAACTCGATGATGACGGTTTCCCCGATGGCTGCGGCGTCGACGGGAATCTCGATCGTTTCAAAGTCGGTGTCGAAGCCGGTCATGTCAATCGGAGCGTTCGCCCCCAGCTGCGTCTGGTCGTCGGCGCGCAGGAAGCGCACCTCGGCCGTGTCGTCGAATCCATCCGCATCCCGGAAGGCATCGAAGCTCAGGAGAGCTCCGGGCACCCCAGTCAGGTCGATGGCAGGCGAGCGGAGGGAGATGTCGGAATCGGGGCCATAGTCTCCCAAGTTGGTGCACCAGGCGGTGGCGGAATCCTCCGCGCCAGCGAGGGGACCGCTGGAACCGACCGGGGCGCCCAGTTGCCACTCCGTGTTGCCCGTGCCGTCATTGACCACGGTGGTCCAACCGGGTGCGCCGGACTCTAGGTCGTCGAGGAATAGCGGCGGGGGATCCACCGGCAGATTGGGATCCACCGGCAGATCGGGGATCGCCCGGAGTTGCAAGGCGTTGAAGTGACCCGGACAACCCGGAATGACCTGGATGAATAGCGACTGGGTGCCGGTAGCGTCCGCCGTGAAGGTGACGGTGACGAGCTTTGAGGCGCTATTGCCGTGATCGACAACGATATCGGATGCGCCAGCGTTGGTCGTCTGGTCTCCCCAGATTTGCATATTCAAAGCGCGGGTCTCACTCATCACCAACTGGAGTTCGTAGGCTTGGCCCTCAGTCAATTCTGAGAAGGTGAGGTAACCAGCACCACACGCGTAGAAGAAGTTGTTGGTGAGCGGACCGGGAGCCCCGGTATCATACCATGTGCCTCCCCCGCCGAAAGCGTCCAAGGTGACGTCGCCTAATGCGATCGGGTTCGTGTGCCCGGTCGTGATCCCAGTGAATGGAACCGTGTTGACCGTTTCGGTAGCGCCCACGTTCAGGGCGCCGAGGAGCGCGCCGGTGGTGGAAATGCCGGCGTCGGAGTAATTTTCGACGCCAAACGTCATCGGCGCTGCCTTGGACGTCGGGGCCCAGAAGGTGAGTAGAAAGAGCGCCGGGAGGGCGCTCGCGAATCTTTGGGAGTGGGGGATCATAAGGGGGATTCTTTGAAGTTCATCGGCCCGGACCCGAGAGTTATTGGTCCCCCCGATGAATCCGTCAAGTAGCCATTCCCGCGATCCCCCGACAGGGTCAACTGAATTTTCTACGGTTTTTCGGAAACCGAAAGGCGCAGGTATCCGTGCCCCAGAGGAGACGCATCGATTGACGTGCGGAAGCGGAGCGTGGCGCTACCGTCCCCGTTGTTTTGGCGCCCCCAATATTCAATGCCGGTGTCCCAGTTCTGTAGCGCGTCCGATCGCACCGCGAGCATGTCCGCCTCGTCGGCGCCAATGCGCTGGCGGAATTCGAGCCGCACCTCATCGCCGCTCCCGAGACCGACACTCAGCGCCAGGCCATTGGGCTGGTTGGGGTCCGAGCCCGCGAGGTATTCGATCAGATTCTCGATACCGTCCAGATCGGTGTCGCCGTAAAGGTCAGCGACACTGTTAGCCGACACCCACTCAGCGAGTGGCAGCGCATCGTGAGTCCCGGGCGAGCCGCCGGGTGCCGCGCTGCTGCGCCAGCTTTCGGGTAGTGATGGCTCGTTGCGTCCGGCGCACATCAGGGTAAGCGAGTAGCCGTCGCCATCCGCGCTGATCGGCCACGGGCGGCTGTCGTCATAGGAAAACTCTGCGATGCGTTCGTTCGCGGCACTCGACAGCTCCACGCGCTCGCCTGAATTCGACAGCTTGTTGCTCCCGTCATCGCCTAGGAACGAGAGTGCCAAAAGCTCGCCCCTAGCCAGGGCGCCATAGCGATGCGTGAAGGCAGCGGCGTTGGCGGGGACGACGAGGCGCCCGCCGGGTGCCAGCGTCGTGCCGGGAGGAATCACGAGCGCGATCCCAGCGTCGAAGGAGATATTTCCGAGGTCGAGGGTGGAAGACTCGCTCAGGCTGAGCAGCTCGACCCATTCGAACATCGCCCCGTCAGTGAACCCGGCGGCGACCTCGTCCCCTTCCGGGGCGAGCGGGTGGTAATGGATCTCGCTGATCACGAGATTGGTCGCGTCCGCTGGAACGAGGGAGCCGG
>JAPKFB010000094.1 GCA_028821775.1 Roseibacillus sp. | reverse complement strand
GTGGTCGCGGCGGACGTGGTGGACGCCCGGAAGGTGGACGCCCGGAAGGTGGACGTCCGGAAGGTGGACGTCCCGGCGGCAAAAAGCCCGATGCTTAATCTCAGCAGCTTTCAAAAACCGGGAGGAAAACCTCCCGGTTTTTTTGTGTCTCGGAAGATCCTCCCAGGATGGGAGCACCGTTAAACGGATGAAACTCAACTAGAGTCTCCTACCAACCAGGGCCCTCCGGCAGGTCGGCGCGGGGTTGTGGCAAAATTCAACCGCCTGCTAGAGCTCCTGCTCGATGGCTTTGAGCTCGAGAAAGAGTTCGTTCCACTCCTTTTGTCGGGGCTTGATCTCGGCCTTGGACTTGATGAGCTGACGGCGCACAATTTCAAAGAGCACGCCGTACTCCTTGAAGTAATCCCGCACTCCTTCGCGATATTCCATGCTCAGCATCTCTGCAAAGACTTCTTCCGATCGTTGGAGACGCTCCTGAAACCACTTCACCAACTCCACCCCGCTGCCTTGCGCCTGAACAATGCCTAGTGCACCCAGAACGAAGGCAACGCTTATCGCGATCCAGGAGTAGGGATGCAATCCGGCCGCGCCCAATCCTCCGCCCAGGGAGAGCGCAAGCAAGGTGCCCACCACAAACCGTTGCAGCACCCTCCGGCGGGAATCCAACTGCATCTCGAGCAGGCTCCGCATCTTCAATTTCACGACGCTTTTCCGAGCGGCGCGAGCCATGCGACGCACAAAATGCTGGCGGGCGCCGCCCTGGTTCACCTCGCCTCCATCCACCTGGGGCGGCTCTAGCTCAACCTCTTCGACAATCCGCGGACAAATCTCGCTCCAGTGCTTGCCACAAAGCTTGCGCAATTCCTCCGCCTCGTCCTCGGTCATCACCCCGATCGCACTCTCGACCGTCGAGCTGAGTGATTTCTCGATCTCGGAAGGCGTTTCATCACGACGAAAAAGCGATTTCAAGCTGGCCCACACCGCCATCTTCTCGCGCAAGACCTCTTGCGACTTTTCACCTTCGGCCAAAAAGATCTCGCCCAGCGAGGTCAGCTTTTCCTCGAATTCGGAGCCATAGGCATCGCGATGATGGTCGATCTCCAATTCCAGGTCACACACCACACGCATCTTCCGCGCCAGGGAATCGGAGGAAGAATCAATTTCATTCTCGATGCGGCGCAGGACCTTGCTGGTCACATCCCGCACCTCACGAAGCACCTGTCGGCGCGAGGGCGAGTTCGTCACGATCCTGGAGATGAAGGACTCGAGTTCCGGGTAGCCGCTTTTTTTCCAAATCCTGCCTTCAAACGGGTGACGCAATTTCGCCTCCATCGCCATCTTTCCTGAGACCGCAAAGACATCGGGAGCCTCACCCATCTTCTGGCGCGCCAGCTCACGCATGTGCTCGATGATGATGGCAAGCTCGTTCTCGTCGCGCAAATCCTTCTGCTGCAACACGAAGGCCACTTTCCCCTTCAGTTCCTCCGGGAAGCGCTCAATGAAATCCCAGGTCGCCGCTCCCCACGGATTGCTCACCGGGAAAACGAAGAGCACCAGATCCGCCACCGGAAGGAAGCTCTCCGTGATGGTCTGGTGACCGCGCACCACGGAGTTCGTGCCTGGCGTGTCCACAATGTTGAAATCGCTCAGAAAGTCGATGGGCCGATAGCGCTCCTCGAGGATCTCGGTGATCTCCTCATTGTGCTCCTCTTCGCCAAATCGATACCACAGGACCCGCTCGGTCTCCGGGAGCACATTCACTTTGCAGAGCTCCTCGCCAAAGAGTCCATTGATGAGAGTCGACTTCCCAGCATTGACCTCCCCGCTCACCACAAAAAGGAAGGGGTTCTCCAACCCTTCCAGGAGCTCGCTCTCTTCTGAGAACCCGGCGATCTCCAACCCGAGATTCCGGGCCAGCTCCCGGGTATTGTGGACAACTACTCCGAGCTTCTTACGGGTCGCGAAATACTGTTCTCCGAACATTCCCCCGCCCAAGGATTATCGCGACCGCGCGGCCTTCTGATTGAGCAACTGCGAGACGGTCACGAACTTGAATCCCTTCGCCAGCAATCCATCCAAGGTGGAGGGCATCGCATCCACCGTGGGGGCATGCAGATCATGAGCGAGGACGATGGCTCCATTCGTGGTGTCCGAAAGAATACGACTTCTCACCACGCTCACTCCCGGCCTCTGCCAGTCGCGTGGATCGACCGCCCACATGATGGTGGGGTAGCCAAACTTGTTCAGGATCATTTCGCGTTGCCGTTGATAAAGCGCACCGTAGGGTGGGCGCATGGTGCGGGGCTGGACTCCGGTCGCCTTCACGATCGAGGTCCGCGTCCTCGACATTTCGGATATGACCTGCGCATCACTGAGCCTTTTCAAGTTACGATGGGTATAGGTGTGGTTCCCGATTTCATGGCCTTCCGCCACGATGCGTCGGGTGAGATAGGGATACATATCGACGTTCTTGCCGATCACGTAAAAAGTGGCCTTGATGTTGCGCTGCCGAAGAATGTCGAGCAGGCGCGGCGTGTTCTTGGCATGGGGCCCATCATCGAAGGTCATCGCGATGTAGGGCTGGTTCGTCAATCCACGCGAGTGAGAGACCCCAATCGACTTCGTGAAATAGGAGGGCAGGCCGATGTCCGGATTTCGTCTGGCAGGCCACGCGTAGTAGGGCGAACGGTAGCCGGTGTTTGCTATCGTGGAAATCTTGCCATCTCCGGTTTTCTTGTCGCCGATCGACGAACAGCTACTAACAACCAGCGATACCGCGAGAGCAAGAGGGATGAGGGGTCGAAGGATCATTGAAGGGAACACGAGGTGCGGGAGAACAGATCGCAACAAGTTTTACCGTTTTACAGTGGCACTGTCACGCCTTACTTCCCTCCTGCATCGCTCCCCTTGTCTGCAAAGCGCGTCAAAATAGGAGCAAGAGCCTCTACGGTTTCTGGCGGCCACAGTTTCTGTGGAGTAATCATGGCTGCATCAAGCGCCCGGTGTTCCGGCCAATCGGGAACTCCCGGAATTTTATTCACCGCCCTTCCCACAATGCGCTGCGCGGCCGCCGCATTGGCATGAAGATGACTGATCACAGCCTCGACATTGACCTCCTCGTCCTTCCAACAATCGTAGTCGGTGACCATGCAAAGGGTGGCGAGGGCGATCTCCGCCTCGCGGGCCAACTTGGCTTCCGGGAGGTTGGTCATGCCGATCACATCGAAGCCCAGCTTCCGGTTCACCTCACTCTCGGCACGCGTCGAAAATGCCGGACCATCCATGTTCACATAGGTTCCTCCGAAATGCACCTCGAGGGTCTCCTCCTCCTGACATGACTCCCGGAGAAACTGGCGCAGCGGGGCACTGGTGGGCTCTCCAAAGGAAATGTGCGCTGCAATACCGCACCCAAAGAAGGTGTGATCTTCCCGGCGACTGGTCCGATCAAAGTACTGGTCAGGAATGACTATCGAGCGCGGCGCATATTCCTCCTTCAAGCTGCCCACTGCCGTCACGCAAATGATCCAGCGCACCCCGAGAGAGCGCAGAGCCCAGATATTGGCGCGATGATTGATCTCGTGGGGGAGGATGCGGTGTCCTCTCCCATGCCGCGGCAGAAACCAGACAGGACGGTCGCCCAGGGCCCCACCAATGAGCGCATCAGACGGCGCACCAAAGGGTGTCTCGATCGTCCGCTCCTCGCTCTGCGCAAATCCCTCCATCTCATAGAGGCCACTTCCACCAATAATTCCGATCGCGGGCACTTCCTGCATGCCGCCTCTCTAGTGCATCGTCGCGGAAATAACGATACAGATGCGCGAGGATTTTTCTCCCGAGTTCAAGGCGTGAGGAGTGAGCGGAGCGGGCTCCGTAACCGACAAACAACGCAGAAATCGGGGCAAAGAGCCGCGGAATCCATCCCGCACGCGACAGCCAATTTCTATCTCAACCAAAAACAGCGGTCTTGGTATTTCCGCGACGCTGCACTCGTGGCGGAAACTGGCCTCTGCAAGCAGACCCTCGTCGAGGTTTCTGGCCTCCCTCCAAAAAAACTCGAAACAGCTCCCGCCCTCCCCCCGTAAATGCTAGATTACCAGCATGTCGTCACCACCTGAACTCGCACGGAATCCGCCCTCACGGAAGCAGGCGGCTTTATTTCAGGGCAAGGCGGCCCTCTTCAAGCTCCGTCGCGCGGTGAGCGACCTTGGAGCACCCATTCGGCGGCAGCCGCAGGGTTCCGTGCTGGCGGAGGCTCCGATTCTCGGCGAAGCCTCTTCCGAGATCTGGAACCACCAATCGGCCGCGGAATTTCCGCTCACGGCCGGCAAGGTGCAGAACCTGCGGGTCGCCTGTGCCGCCCTCCACGGCCTCCAATTTCCTGCCGGCGCCCCCTTCAGCTTTTGGAAACAACTGGGCCGCACCACCCTGCGGAAAGGCTACGTCTCCGGGCGCGAACTCCGGGAAGGCTGCCTCGTCGCCCAGGTGGGCGGCGGTCTCTGCCAGCTCTCCAACCTTCTCTACAATGCCGCCCTCGACGGCGGCCTGGAAATCCTGGAACGCCACCCCCACTCCCGCCTCATTCCGGGCTCCCTCGCGGAGAAGGATCGCGACGCCACCGTGTTTTGGAATTACGTCGATCTCCGCTTCCGGGCCAGGTTCGCCTTTCGCCTCGAAGCGATTCTCTCCGCCACGCACTTGACCATCCGCCTCCGCGCGCAGCAAGGGGAGCAGAGCTCGCTTCCGGTGCCCCACCCCGCGACCGTGACCACGACCGGCGCTCCCGTGCGGAGCAGTGCCTCGGGTGATTGCCTCACTTGCGGAATGGCCTCCTGCTTTCGCCATCCGGGTTCGAGCGCGGACCATCCGCTCGCCACCGGGCACACCGCATTTCTGTTAGATGAACACTGGCCCGAATTCCAAGCCTGGTGCCGCCAGCACAGCCGGGAGGGAGATCATTGGCTCCTTCCCCTCGATGGGGAGCGCTGGAAGAAGCCAAACTATGCCTGGTCCCCGCCCAAGGCCGCCGAGGTCCGCTACGCGACCTGTCAGACCTTGCACGCCTCCTTCCGCACCCGGCGCATCCCTCCTCAGGGTGCCATCCGACAACGTGCCCTCCTCTCCCGCGATCGGTCTCTCGCCCACTACTACGCGCGCAAGCTTGAGCCCTCGGCACGCCATCTCATCATCTCCCAAAATCTCCTCCCTCATCTCTGGCAATGCGGAGCTCTCGGGGGCCGCACCTTTGACGTCCTGATCACCCGTTGGCCCCTCCTGGAATTGCAGCGACGTCTCGATCACGCTGCTCGACTCCATTCCGCCTCCCCCACCCTGGCGGACTTTCGCGCCGCTCCCGAACTGGTGGCCGCCGAATCGGAAGCGCTTGACCAGGCCGCACGCCTGGTCACCCCCCACCGTGCCATTGCCGCTCACTTTGGCTCCCGCGCTCTGCTTCTCGATTGGCACCTGCCCAAAGCGAGGGACCAGTCACCGCACCCGCGTCATCATCTCTTCTTTCCCGCCTCCCCGCTGGCCCGCAAGGGAATCTACGAACTGAGCGCCGCCCTCAAATCGCTCGACGTCGATCTCCTGGTTCTTGGCGGCGCGAGCGAAGGGACCGATCCCCTCGCTTCCCTCTCCCATCGCCGAGCCACCCCCGACGACCTCTTCACCGCTCGCGCCCTGGTCTTGCCCGCCTGGATCGAACACCAACCGCGCCTTGCTCTCCGCGCCCTGGCCAATGAAATTCCCGTCGTGGCCTCCGCCGCCTGCGGGCTTCCCGAGCACCCCTTTCTCTGGCAAATTGAGAAACCGAATCCGGATGCACTCCATGCCTGCCTCTCCGCTCTCCTCGCCCCCGATGCCCGCCAGCCGTCCCCATGTGCCCCGTAGCACTTGGTGCCTTGGGATTCTTCTCTTCATGCTGATTGCCGGAGTCGTGAGTTCGCAACGCCAAGACGAGGATTCCAACCGCGCCCGCGCCGCGGCCAATCGAGTGCGCGGAAAACTAACCCGTGCCCTCGAGAAGAATGGCCTCCGCTTTGGCGACCCGGTCTTCATCCGCATCTTCAAGGAGGAACGTGAACTCGAACTCTGGGTCAGGGAACCGCGCAAGAAATCCTTCCGGCTCTTTCGCACCTATCGCATCGCAGCGATGTCGGGCAAACTGGGCCCCAAGGTCAGCGAGGGCGATCTTCAGGCTCCGGAAGGATTTTACTACGTTGCGCACGGAGCGATGAATCCCCACAGCAACTTTCATCTCTCCTTCAATCTCGGCTACCCCAACGAATTCGATCGTGCCCATGGGCGCGATGGCACCTTCATCATGGTGCATGGCAATCGCGTTTCCATCGGCTGCTTCGCGATGACCGACAAAAAGATCGAAGAGATCTACACCCTCTGCGACGCCGCGCATGCGAGTGGTCAGAAATTCTTCCGCGTGCACAGCTTCCCCTTCCGCATGACCGAAGCGCGCATGAAGGAGGCCGTTCTGGATGGCTGGTGGTCCTTCTGGAAAAACCTGAAGCAGGGCTATGATGTCTTTGAGGAATCAAACGTCCCCCCGAATGTGACCGTGGAAGGCAAACGCTACCGCTTTGAATCGATGGAGTGAGGAAGGTCGCGCCTGACATTCCGGTCACCACCATCCTCGCGATTCCCACGGTCCACCGCCTCACCCGGTTTCCGGCATGAAGGTCGGCATCGTCACCCCCCGGAAGTCCTGTGCTTCACCCCGCACTTGCGCGAGATGAATCTCACAGTTGCGTGCGCCCCAATCATAAAGTGCCGCAATCAATCCGGAGGAGCGGGCCGGAACCAGAAAGACGGGTTGTCTCTCCGGGATCGCGTTGAGTTGGGTGTGAATCAGGGCGAGCGCGGCCTCCTCAGTTCGCATCACTCCCGGGCCCAGCATGCAACTCCCCGGATGATCGATCGAAGCGAGGAATCCCTCCACGCCGCCATCGCTCTCACTCAAAAAAAGGCGCCAGATGCCCTGCTCATTTCGAATGAAAAACTCGAAGTCCTTGGCCCGCCGGATGCCACTCACTTCCTCTTCCAAGGCCACCAGGGCTTCCACGTCATCGAGGGTCGCCTCGCGAATCCGGTCACACCCCACGGGTCTCTCCGGAGAGGACCTCCCAGCAGGAAGCATCATGTCCTGATACAATTCGCAGGGTACAAACCCGGCCCGGGTATAGAGGGAATACGAATCGAGATTCATCGCGCTCGAGACCAGTCGGACCGGCAAGTCCCCCGCCCGGCGCACGATTTCCGCCAGCAATTCCCGCGCCACTCCGCACCCTGCAAAATCGGGATGGGCATTCATGATGCCAAGCGAGACGTGCGTTTCGCGTGGATGATAGAAACACGATCCCATCAAGCGCCCGCTCTCCTCCTCCACCGCCACCAGGCAACAACCGGGATCGAGCTTCTCATAGACTTCGGGAAAGACCTGGCACCCCGAGGGATCGTCGCGCTGAAAGACCGCCCGATTCAGATTCTTCTCGTACCACGCGTTGGTGGAGGCATGAATCAAATCTCCCACTGCATTCCACTCCTCGTTGCGCAATTCGCGAATCGTCATCGAGACCCACTATTCCTGACTCTCCGGCGAGTGCAATCCTCACCGGCAGCTTTTCAAGCGGGTCCATTTGGGCTTTAATAACACGATCGCATGCCCTCCCTCAGCCGCCACCAACAACTGCGCCAGGGAATCTTCGACGTCCTCATCGTGGGCGGCGGCATCAATGGCGCGGTCTCGGCAGCAGCCCTGAGCGCCAAGGGACTCAAGGTCGCGCTGGTGGATGGTGGCGACTTTGCGGGAGAAACGAGCTCGAGTTCCTCCTGCCTCGTCTGGGGCGGAATCAAATTCCTGCAATCCTTCGAGATCACCCTGGTGCGCAACCTCTGTCGCTCACGCAACACCCTGATGCAAGCCTACCCGCACCTGGTCCCCGAGGTGCGCTACCTCGCGGCGCTCGACCCCATCGACCCCTTTCGATCTTCGTGGGCACCTGACTCTATTGGCTCATCGGGGAATCCTTCACCCGCAAGCCTGCCCTCGCCATGCACTCGATGCGTGGCGGAGGGGCCTACTCGGACGGGGATCTCCCAGAAGGCGACGCCCACTTCGTCTTTGGGTTCATCAAGCGCGTCTGGAATCGTGGGGCCCTTGCCGTCAACTATGCCCGCGCCCTCGAAGGCAAGATTTTCGGCGGAGTGCACCACACCGGAGTCTGTGATCAGACCACCGGAGACTCCTTCGCGGTGAAGAGCCGGGGGGTCATCAACGCCACTGGATCCTAGTCCGGAGCATTCAACCGCGCCCGCGATGTCGCGACCAATCACCGCCTCGTCTATTCCAAGGGGATCCACCTCGTAGTGCCCCAGGTCACCGACTCCGATCGCATCCTGACCTTCTTCGCTGCTGATGACCGGCCGTTCTTCGTCTGCCCGATGGAAGACTGCTCGTGCATCGGGACAACCGACACCCGGGTAAGCATGCCCGAGACCAGGGTCACGGATGAGGATCACGACTTCGTCCTCAACAACATCAATCGCTACTTGAAGAATCAACTCACCCGCGAGGACATCATCAGTGACCGCTGCTCCCCACCCCAAAAGCAAATCCCTAGCAATAATAACGCGCCCGGCTGTCGCCGGGCGCGCGGTAGAGGAAAGAACGCTGAGCCTACTTGTGGATCCTGATGCGAAAGAAGTGCTTATCCTCCCCTCCCTGGTAGATCCACTCGTGACGTTCGCCGAAATCCAGCCAGCGTTTGCTGATCTCATCGAATTCCTGAAGCTGGAACTGCAGCTTGAAGTGCCCGTCCTGCTGCTTCTCGATGATGAGATCGCCGCTGTCGGCCTCGATGATGGATTTCCTGGTAAAGAAGCCCGTCGAGGCCTCGAGAGAGGCGATCCGGACGGAGTCGTCCAGAGCCGGATTGAATCCCAGGTCCGCAAGAGAGATTTCGACACCATCTTCCAGTCCATCCTCATCGCTGTCGGATTCGGTATCGCTGGTCCCGTGGATCTCTTCCTCAGTGAGTTCGGTGAGCCCGTCTCCATCCGCATCCTCGCTGCGATCGTCAATGACCTGGACGACGAAGGCTTCTTCGTTCGATCCCCCGGCATGGCTCGAACGAACCCGCACATTGTAGGCAGACCGGCTCTCATGATCGGCATGGCTGGTGAAGACCAGTGAGCCTCCTTCGACCTGGAAATGTCCGTTGTCATTGGCCCCTGCACCCCTCACCAGGGAGTAGGTCGCTTCAACCTCTCCCCCACCTGAAATGGTGCTTAACCCACCAACTCGGAATCCCGGGTTGTTCCCCTCGGGGATGAGATTGTCACTCAACGACACTGTTGTCCCCGCAGCGGTCCCCGAGTCCATGACCCGGACCCTGCCTTCATCGTCATCCATCACCACGTAGCGAGCGACCTCCGAGGGATCAACCCCAAGATCGATCTCACCATTGTCGTCGGTGAGTCCATTGAGGATGGTTCTGTTGGTGAGAACCACGTTAACGCGGAGGCACGTTCCCGTTGTATCTCTCGACGTTGTTCTCGTAGAAGTCCCGGTCCCTGAGTTCCGGTGCGTCGTAGCCCTCGAAGTTTTCTCCCTCGTCCGAACCGCTGAAGCCGGCCGGGACGAGCGGGTGCTCGAGTGTTACGTCCTTCTTCTTGTGATTGAGCACCTGCACCCTGAAGTTTTCGCCGGGCTTGGATCCCAGCGAAGTTGCGATCAATCCCCGCAGATGGGGGATCCCGGGGCGCGCGCCGGCAGGATCAATCCCAAGCTCGATCATCTGTCTGGCCGTGAGATCACCCAGTTGCTGGTCGATGAGTCCCTCCGGGAAAGCTCCCCGGCTCACTCCGATACGCATGCTCTGCATATACTTCGCTGCAGAGAGCGGCGATGCGTTCTGTCCGTCCGGAAAGTCGAACCAATTGCTGTCATCCTCCTTGAGGAAAGGCTCGCGCTCGGACAGGAGCCCTCCCTCCCCAAGGAGACCCTGAAATCCATTCCCGTTCCGCAAGGCCTCAAGGACCTGCAGGCGAGGGAAACCCTCCCCGAAGAGAACGGGATCGGGGAAGCGGATCTGGGTGTGAGGATTTCCCCCGTAGTTGACTGTTCGCTTCCAGTATCCGGGAACCCTCACTTCGAGTTCGGTCTCCTCAATGTTACTCCTGCGAATTTCCACCGTGACGGGCGTCCCCTCGGGATAATTTCGTTCGAGCGGAACCCAGTCCCACTTGGAATCGCCGGGGACGTCCTGCCCCTGCGCGAAACCCGTGAACGACACCCAGGCAACGGCACCAGCTAGTAAAAGTCTTGATTTCATCGTAGTAATAATTGGTTCTTGGTCTTTTGTTCTTTTTAGTGAGACCTGGTTGCCAGGGCTGGCGAAAGGGAGATCATCAGGCAGGGCATGTTGGCGACGAAGTCGAGATCGGCTGCCCGGCGGGTGAGATCGTCAAAGACGCGGGGAACACCACTCACGGGATCGGAAAGGGACGTCCCTGTTCCAGTAAGAAAACGGGAGAGGTGGGACTCAATCCCGGTATTGCGCTCGGCGATGTGAACGAAGCTCGGGGTCAGGCTCGATAATGGCCCGAGCGGGGGAAGATGTGTCCCCGCCTCACCTCCGTGACATCCGTTACAGGTATTGAGCGAGAGACAGTGGCGGGCGTCATTGTTCAGAATCCCGGGTGTATTCCAGAAGAAATTAGGAGTGGGAACACCGGATTTTCCCGAGAGGAAGGGCGTGGCTCCCGGGAAGGAAAGCGGAACGGTATGGGAGCCCGCCAGGATATCAGCCTCATAGGTGTTGATGTAGTTGGCCAGGTCCACCGTGCCCATTTTCGAGTCAGCAGGCGTCTGCTTGGTGGTGACTGCGGTGAGGTCGTTGGGTGCTACCCCGGCCCCCGTGATCTGCCACTCGCGCAGGGTCCAGGGTCCCGGCCCGATGAAGTTGTTCGAACGAATCTGATTAATTGCGCTCCCATTGGGTTTGGAAGGATTGGAATTCGCAAGGGCCACGACGTCGGTGAGGGTCTCGAGGTCGGTATTGTAGACCGCTCCGAAGGGCAGGCTACCCAGTTGATGCCACCGGTTGGCCCAATCCTTGATCTGGAGACAGGTTCCCAGGGGAACACCATATTCAAAGATGACGGTCATCGGCAGGTGTGCACCCGTGTCGAGGTTGTAGGCACAGAACACGAAGCGGCATTCCCCGGCATCACCAGCTGCGTAGCCGGAGGCACTGCGCAGGTCGACCCGGTTCACGATGGCGGTGAGACGGAAGGGAGCGTTCTTCAGGTCCAGCGGATCGAGGCCCTCCGCCAGGTTCCGGGCCTGCCATTTGTTGATGATCTGCGCTTGAACGGCACCTCCGCGATCCGGCACGGGGTCGAAGTTGATCACCTGCAAGGCTTCGAAATGCTGGATCCAGCGGCGGGTGAAGATCTTGGGGTCAAGACCGGTGAGAGAGGAGTTGCACATTTCCTCCATGAGGAAACCGAAGGTCCACTTCCGTGGGCGGCTTGTTGCCGGATCAAGGTAGGAGATCGCCCCCGGGTTAAAGAGGTCGAAGGTGCGGTCCGGATCTTCGACCACCGAGAGATCGGTGATCATGAGGGACTTCTTCGGATCAACGGCTGCCGCAGATCCAAGGATGGGACCACCCGAAGAGGAGAGCGGCTGAATTTCCCTGTTGTTGAAGAATGGGAACAGATCGAAGTTATCCCCGAGTGAATCCGGGTCTGGAACCGGGAGGTGGCCAGTCAACTGACGACCAGCGTATACGGGGACAGTCCCGTCACCGAGGTTCCGCAGGCGGTTCAGCGAGCCCCTGAGCTCGGCGCTAAACTTGTCGGCAACGCCGACAGGAATTGAAGCGGTGAAGCTCCCGGGAGCCCTGCCGGCCTGAAAAGTGACCGGCCCCTCATTGAGAAAGAGGGGAAATCCCCCGGGGAAAAATTCCTTGTTCCGGACTGCGGTGTGCTCCGGCGGGAACTGCAGGGTGAGAAGGTTTCCCTGGAGGTTGATCGAGGAGGGCCGGATGTCGTCGAGATCGGGGACGGCCCCCTCCTCAACAATCGGTCGAATGGTTGACCCGAACTCCTGGCCACCAAGCTGAACCTTGGCCCGAAACAGCTTGGTCGGAACGTCCATGGGGATTTCAAGCTCAATGATGCGCTGGTTTTCAGTGGCCACGGCTTCGGTAGTAGTAGTGCCATCCGGATTGATCCGTTCGATTTCAACCTGCGGGGTTCTAATCCGCACACGAACGGTGTCACCGTCGACTTCGGTGGTTTCGATTTCCTGGCCGAAGGCAAGTCCGCCCGCGAGACCGAGTAGGGAGTAGCTGAGATGACGAATTCGTCGGGTATTATATTTCATGTCTTTAGGGATTGGTGTGTTTCAGTTTCCGATGTTTGGTGCTTGTCTGTGCTGGGAAAGGAACGGCTGGAGCCAGGGACGGAGGGCTGACGCGTCGAGTGAGAGCCCCAGTTCCCCAAAGGAACCGTTGAGCCGGTGGTCATGGTCGGAGGGACCGCGATGGCGCCCAAGGTTGAGGCTGGCGATGCGGAGCCTGCCGTCGGGATCGAGGACAAGACCGGGTCCACCGGAATCGCCTGCGGCAAAATGCGCTTCATTCTTACCCGGATCGAAACGGTGGATCAGGAGCGGCCCGTAGTCTTGAGGGAGGCCAAGGGTGAGCAACAGCTCCGGTGTTGGTCCCTGGTCAAAGAAGTTCCGCCCAAGGGCCAGGGTTCCGGGAGGCCGGTAGTCTCCCAGCAGTCCGTTGCCCCGATGGCCGTAACCGGCAAGGTGAACCATGAGGTCTTTCCTGGCGGGCTTTGTCGTGGGTGGAACTCCAGCAATGACGTCCGGGGAAATCGGGTTGTCGAGCTCGATGAGGGCGGCATCCCAGATGCGTGAGAGCCGGTGATCGGCGGCCTTGGGATGAAGATATACTGCTTTCCACCGGCACCGGGGTTTTCCTGCACAGGATGGAAATTCGATGAGACCGTTTGGAATGCGATCCTCTGGAATACAGAAAACGACGTGAGCAGCAGTGAGGACGTAGCGACCACCGGGCAGAAGGGTGCCGGAGGCGGTGAGGCCGAACGGAGTAAAAATCCGGGCTACCGCCGCCGTTGAAGGGAGGCGAGAAGCATCGTCCGATGAGGGGCCCTCAATGACGATAGCCCCCGCTGACCCGAAACTCAGGAGGATGAGAAAAGCGATTCGACCGTGCCGCATTGGGATTCCAACCGGGGAGTCAGGGAGCGATTCCCATTTTTCTGGAAGAACATTTCAGCTCCGGTCAAAATAGACATTGAAGCGGGAAGATGATCGGCAGAGGTCTGCGGAAGGCCGCCTGTTTTCACCTGCGGAGATCTTCCGGTATCCGGGACGGACTGCCGCCCACCGCGACAACCACGGTCAAGCCGTCACCGCACCCTTCTCGTCATCCAGCAACCCCGATTGTTCCAGGTAGTAATCGTAACCCCCGCTACAGCTGGTCACGTCCAGCAGGAGAAGGTCAGGCTCAAGACAGAGAATCTGCGCCAGGTGGGCCCGCATGACCCAGCCGCCCGACATCTCGCTGGCTGGCCGGTCGAAATCCTCCTGCTGGAAACCCAGTCCCGCCAGGATCTTGCGCCCTCTGTTTCCCTAGGCCCCTCCCTGGGGGTTGGGGCATCCTGCAACGAGAGCGGCGGAGCCGCTGACCACGACATCTACTGGGAGATCACCGCTGGCTACGAGATGGAGCTCTCCGGTAATATGACGCTCGGCATCTCGGGTGTGCTCGGTCACTTCGTTGATGGTCCGATTGATACCTTCTACGGTATTGGTGCCGGCCTGAGCATCGCCCTTTCGGACAGCATCACCGTTACTCCTCACATCATGCACACCGTTGACGACGCGAGCGGCGACGAGATCGTCACCGGCGTGAGTGTTGGTTTCGGATTCTAAGAACTCCGGAATCGTAGGATCTCTAACCGTGAGGGGGTATCAGCCCCAGATCAGTCTTTTGACCTTTCCCCCGGGTTTCGCCGGGGAGTTATTAAATCTTGAAAATGGGGCGAATTCTCGATCCCGTTCCCTTATCATGTGATCTCACATGATTATACAGGTTGTCAAAGGGCTCAGAAGACGATAGAAAACTCCCCGTTATGAAACGATACGCGTTGATCATGCCCGCCGTCCTTGCTAGTTCGGCTCTCTTCACTGGATTCGCCCTTGCCGGTGATCCTGCCCCCAAAGCAGCTATTGCCCCTGCTCCTTCGTCAGACCTCGAGGTCAATTTCGGAGCGGGATATACCTCCGATTACATCTTCCGCGGTGGAGATAATGGAACTAACCTCTTCGATATGACCCTTGAGTTTTCCGGTTCCGGAAACTTGGGTGCACTTGGAGGTCTTGATTGGACTGCCGGCATCTGGTATGCTTCGTATTCCGCCACCGGTGGTGGCTCGAACAACGAATTGGACCTCTACAGTCAGGTTTCCAAGTCGCTGAGCGACATGCTTGATGTGGCTGTTGGTGTCACCAACTATTCCTACTTTGGGAATGATGGCTCCGATGACGACATTGAGCCCTACGTGTCCCTTAGCACGGCGATGGGTGAGATCGCGCTTGGCGCAACTGCCTACTACGATGAAGGACCGGGCGACTGGTACTACGAGGTTAGTGCTGCCTATGAGCGCGCGCTCAGCGACAGCTGCACTCTCGGCCTGGCAGCAGTCGTTGGCTTTGGCGACGAGTCGGATGACTTTGTCGGTGGCACCGCGTCCCTGAGCTTCGCTGTTTCGGATGACATCACGGTGACTCCTCACGTTTCTGCGACCTCCTCTGACGACCTCGGCGACCACACCTTTACCGGAGTGAGTGTTGGCTTCGGGTTCTAAGTCCAATCAGTTTACCTAAGAAAATTTATCCGGAAAGGGGGAGCCACAAGGCTCCCCCTTTTCGCGTCCCCT
>JAPKFB010000175.1 GCA_028821775.1 Roseibacillus sp. | reverse complement strand
AGAAGTGGGAAATCAAGACTGCCGGGATCAAGATTCCCGTTGGGTGGGAGCCCTTTGCCTATGACAGCAATGATGAGTTTGACCCGTTTCTCATCCGCCGCTGCACTACGGATGCCGCGGCTGCAAAGCAGAAGTGGGAAATCAAGACTGCCGGGATCAAGATTCCCGTTGGGTGGGAGCCCTTCGCCTATGACAGCAAGGACGAATTTGATCCTTTCCTGATTCGCCGGCGCATCAAATAAAGCAGGTTGAAGCCTCAACCTGCTTTCCCGTAGTCTTCCGGGCTGGCGCGGCAATCAGGCCGGTCAATGTCAGGAGGCCTGCAACGCTTCATGCGGCAGCCCTGTTGTCGGCAACCATTTTCTAGAGGGCAACGATGGCTGCCAGTATAACGTTGCAGGTAAACGCGTTTTGTATTCATGAGGGTGCTTGTGTGCCTTCAGATGGCGATGTTAGGGTGGGTGTGAATGAAGTTACTTGCACCCCCACCTTCCCCGTCCCCTCAGACTCCTAGGAGCCGAGCTTAAAAAAGCGACGGTCAGACAGGGCGAAAGGAATCGGGCAATCACGACGGTCCGAGCCTAGCGGGATCGGGCCATGACTCAAGCATGGGCGGGCCTCACCCCGGGACCCCGGTCGACCTGTCTTTCAGGTGGTCCCGGGTTACGGGATGGTCACCTCCACATCGTCAACATACCAGCCGGGCAGGACGGCAACGTCGTCGGAAATGAGCCGGAATTCGATCCTGATGACCTTGTTGAGGGCATTTGGCGGAAGGGCGAAGCTGATCTCCTCCCAGTCGTTAATGAAGTCGGCAAGGCCGGGAACCAGGAGGGCCAGTTCCGAGTCATCAGCCGCGTCCAGTATGGAGAGTTGGCCAAAATCATAGACCGTGAAGGGAGCAACGGGCTCGGGGGACTCGATGTCGTAGTAGTGAGCGAACCGGAGGGTCGCGCCCTGTGCCCCGGTCAGGTCAATCGCCGGGGAGCGCAGCCAGACATTGGCATCGGCGGAGTAGTTGCCTCCCAGATTGGTGGCGAAGCAACTGGCCGGACTGAAGGATCCGAACGGTCCGCTGGTCGGAACCCCCAGTTCCCACACCGTGCCTTCCGCTCCATCGGAACCGGCCTCCCACTGACCCACGCCGTTTTCAAAGTCGTCGAAGTAGATGGAAACAGGAGGCGCGGGGAAGGACTCGATGACGAAGAGCCGGCTGGGATCGGGGGGAAGGGGAACAGTGAGGATGTTCTCGGGTGGAGTGGCTACGATGGAGGCGTGACCAGCGAAGACGGGCCACTCGAAGGGGTCCTGGGAGAAGTTTTCCGCCACGCTGCGGAGATTGTAGAGCGATCCTGTGCCGCTGGGCCACGTAAAGACCAGGTTGTCGCCCACGCGTTCCACAAGGAGAGGGGTCCTGGGGGCGTTGCCCCCCGGTTGGCTGAAGACGAGGTCCCGGACGGTGAAGACTTCGCTCGCGGAGTTGTTGAGAGCCTCGATGACGAGTTGCACGGAGCGGGCGCTGCGGGGAATGAGGTGATTCAGTTCGAGGGTGAAACTTCCCGGGGCGGGGGCGAGTTCCGCGCCACTGAGGATGCCGTCTGGTAAGACCGTATCGTGCGGAGTGATGAGATTGACGGGATTATCGATGTCACCGTCGATGATGAGAGTGGCAAGGAAAGTATCAACGTCCTCGGTGCCGCTGGAGGAGTCATCGATCTGGAGCACTCCGCTGAACAGCACATCGCGGGAGGAAGAGAGATCAAGCACCTCACTGGTGAGCTGCCACGGGCCACCGCCGGGATTGTTCATCGTGATGGTGCGCTCAAGGCCATTGATAACCCAGCCGGTGGTATCGGAACCGGGGAAGGTCTTGACAGACACCGCGGTTCCGGTGCGGAGATCGCTGGCAATGATCTGGGGCGCACCCACGGTTGCCACGGTGTAGCACAGTGGGTCATCGGCATCCTCGATGGTGAGGTTGAGAGATCCGGAGGCGAATTCCCCGATGGGAATCCTGCTGATCTCGACGTCCGTGTCGTAGGCTCCGCCGGCTTCGTGAGTGGCGCTGCCGGGGGCCAGGATTTTCCAGGCCTCCCCGAATTCTCCGGTGGCGGTGACATTCACGGTGAAGTCAATGGTGTCATCGACTGGATTACTGGGAGTGCCCCCGTCGTTCACTACGACATCGGAGACGGTGACGGTCATGACACACTTGGGTTCGCCCGCCTGCACCTGGAGGGCAAGGAACAGATCGGAACTGTCATTCTTATAGTTGTGGAGAGAGACCGCGATGGTGTGTTCTCCCGGCAGAAGGCTGAGCACCTGCTTTTCGACGGTGGTGTTGCCTGTGAGGGAGGCTTCCTCGTTGCCCCCGGTGAGGGTGCCCGGAGCCAGGTTGAGCGGGGCCTCGCGAAGATGCGTCTCCGTATTGGTGGTGTTGCTCGCCACGGCAAGGTAGGTGTCGCTGCTCCCGGCCGGCATGTTGACGGCCAGGATAAGTTCCCCGTCAAGGTAGATGAACCCACCGTCATCCATGATGTAGCGAATAACCGGATTGGTGTATTCGTTTCCGTCGTCAGGCACGGTGAAGGTGGTGCGGAAATAACTGGTGTAACGGACTCCGCTGGGCGGAGCGATGTGGAGAGTGGTAAGGCTGTTAAATTCCCCCGGAGCAGGGATGGGATTGCCGAGGTAGTCGATGGAGCCATAGCCGAAGGGGCCGTTCCCGGGGCCCGCCTCAAACGCGGGAGAGGAGACGGAGAAGGACGGGCCCGTGTAAGTGGCGTCGAAATCGGCCTTTGAGGCGGACCAGGGGGTGGTGCCCACGGGATGAGGGCCCACTCCTTCTGAATTGCGCGGGAGAGCTCCGCGGGTGGGGTTGAGGAAGACCCAGTTCTGGTCCCAGTCGAGGAGGACCGCCTGGGCTTGCAGAAGGGTCGGATTCGATATGACGAGGACGAGGGCAGTGGCCAGGATCGAGGAAAAGTAGTTCATGGGCAGTGGTAGGGAGGTTGTAAAACTCTGGAGGGAAGCGGAACCCTCGTTCAGGCTACGATGTTTTACGGGTTCTTATCAAGAATAGGAATGGCAGGAGGGACAAGAGAATTGGGAGGAGAATACCAAATTCAAGGTATGTCGGCTGGCCGTCGGGGTGGGAGACCCCGCCCAGATCCGCGTGGCTTGG
>JAPKFB010000174.1 GCA_028821775.1 Roseibacillus sp. | reverse complement strand
CCAAGCCGATCCGCCACACGCTAAGCTTGCTCAAGCCCCCTGGCCCCATCGAGGCAAACGGCGCTCTATGTCTACTCGAATGATCTCAGGAAGCCCGTATCGGCGAAACATCGAGCGAAACGCCTGTTGGGTCCATTTCGTCGTCGCCTGTGGAAGGCCTTCGGCTCGCATCAAATAGCGACTGTGCAAATCCGTCACGGTCAACCCTGTTAAGCGGATGCGTTTTCCATGAGTCCGGTCGGGGATCGTTCAATCCAAGGGGGCGGAGATGATGCCTTTGCTGATCTGGTATCGCCAGCGGTCCTGAAACCAGAAGACGTCCTGTGGGGAGGAGCGCCAGGCTGCTTCTAAGGTTTGCATGCAAGAAGCGGTGTCGGGGCGCCGAACGGTGGAGATGACAATTTTCCATTGGGCGGGGCCCGTCGTTTCGCAGTGGAGGGCGAGAATGGTTGCGCCGGTGCGCTTGGCGAGGAGAGCGGGGAGGGGGGAGCAATCGGTGGGGAGACCGAAAAAATTGCACGTTTCACCTCTCGGGCCAACCCGTTGGTCGGCGAGGATGGCAAGCAGGTTGCCTTCCCGAAGGAAAGCGGTGAGTGTGTGCAACGAGGATCCTTTTGAGAAGAGCTTTGTCCCCCGACGTTTCCGACGGCGTTCGATGAGCCGGTTCATTGCCGGATTGTTGAGTGGGCGATAGTGGGTGCCTCCCTGAATCGGTGGATCGATTTCAGGAAAGATGAGGCCCATGGCCTGAGCGAGCAGTTCCCAGTTCCCCATGTGGGGGACGAGGAGGACAATTCCCTTTCTCCCCACAGAGGCCTCGGTGAGAAGGTTGAGGTGTTCGAATTGAACGAGGTCCTTGATCTGTTGATCCGAGAGGGAGGGGATGCGGATGGAGGATAGGAGGTTGGCTCCGGTCAGCTCATAGACCCGTTCGGCGAGGGTGCCGATTTCCTCTTCAGACATCTCATTGCGGTAGGCTAGGCGGAGATTTCGGAGGACGATGGAACGGTGGGCCAGTGGAAGTCGGTAGATGAGACGCCCGATCAGCTCGCCGATGCTGAAGGTGGTGTCGACGCTCAGGATCCCCAGGAAAAATTCGACACAACGGTAGGCCAGAAACTGAAACCAATGGGCAAGTGTGGGGCGGGTTTTTCTGGCCATGGTTCAGGAGTTCTGCAGGCGGCGGTAGTAGTCGCAGAGTGCGTTTGCTTCGCCCGCGACCGAGTAGTTGTGCTCGACGTGTCCCCGGCCCTCCCGGCCCATCGCGATCAGCTTGTCGGGATCGGAGATCAATTTGGCCAGTTTTTTTCGAGTCGCGACGACATTTCCGCAGGGAACGGTGTAGCCATGCTCTCCTTGGCTGATGATGTCTTCCCAGGCGCCCGCGTGGGATGCGAGGACAGCACAGCCGGAGGCCATGGCCTCCAACGCGGTGAGCCCGAAACCTTCGTTGAGAGAGAGGGCCGCGACGAGGGACATGCCTTGGAAGAGACCCGGGAGCTCCGCGCCGGGGCGCTTGCCGTGGAAAATGATGCGATCAGCCAATCCTGCGGCGGCAATTTTTTGCTGCAAGGCGGACTGGTAGGAGAGAAATTTTGGAGTGGTTTCCCCAACGATGACGATGGTCGGATCGGGGTTGCTCTGGAGCAAAGGCAGCGCGGCATCGACGAGGACATCGATGCCTTTCTGTGGTCGGACCCGACCAAAGATGCCGATGCCATACTTGCCGGGGAGTCCCAGCTTTTTCCACGCTTCGGTTTTGTTCGACGGTGGGGTGAAGCGCTCCAAGTCGACGCCATGGGGGATCATCGCATCGGCCTCCCTCTCCAGGTGTGACGCTGCGCCGCGACAGGTGGTGAGGAGTCCATCCATTTGCGAGATCAACCACTTCGTGAAGGCGCTGTGCTCGCGTTGGGCGGTGGAGGTGAAGACGATCTTGATCTTGGCCCGGAAGAGCCGCTGCGCGACGAGCGCTTGGATCATTTCGTCGTTGCGGCGGGCGTGGAAGACGCGCGGGGATCCGTCCGGGAGTGGTTCTCGACAGAGACTGAGGAATTCACGGTAGCTGAGAGCGGGGATGTCGTACGGAAGATGGTGCGCCCCGAGGACGGCCAGCGGCAATTGTGCCTGCACCCCCGGCAGGGTTTGCAGCATCGTCGAGGTGACGCCCGAGAAGCGACGGTTGGAGTTGCCCAGGATGAGCTGCGGGGTAGGCATGGGCTACGATGGCGGAGATTCACGGCGCCGGATCGGCAGGCAGAACCCGATGACTCCAACAAGGATGAAGTAACAGGACACCAGCTCGAGGTATCCCCGGCAAATGCTCGGGAGCTCCGGATCAAAATCGTCGGTCTCCAAGGTCGCCGACCAAAATTCGGCAGAGCCGAAGAAGCGGCTAAAGACGTAAATGATGATGAGGGCTGCGCCGATGAAGCCGGAGGCGGGGTGCCGCGAGGCGAGGCCGGCGAAGCGAAGCGTTTCACGTTTGTAGCGGACGAAGTAGTAGATGGAGACGAGGGCAAAGGGAACGAAGGCGAGTTTCGACCAGCCGCTGGGGATGAAGTGGTGGAGGGCATCCTCGAACTCAGCGACGGCTGCGGCCATCGTGGCGAAACTCATCCCCTTGTAGGTCGGCTGAAAGCGTCCCGCGTGGCTGGAGGCGGCCATGAGGAAGGCGGCGGAGGCGGCAAGGAGGGCGAGTTGGAGGAGTTCGACCGCGCCGTTTTCGAGAGCGACGGTTTCCCCACGAGGCAGCCAGGCAGGGAAGAGGACGAGAACCGACCCGAGGCTGATGAGTGCCGCGTGGAGGAGGGGCCGGTGCCAACTGGGGGGCGCTGTGGTTTGGTCTGACAAAAGAGTGGCTGCTTGTAGCGGGTTCGGGGGAGGGAGGCAATGCTTTGGGAGAGGGGAAGGGGGTGGGAGAGCGAGTGAAGGGGGAGAACACTCAATGTCGACCCCGCCTTCGCTGAAGCTACGGGAGGGCAGGCAAAGGAATGTCCAATTTTTAAGGGGGAGAAGTGTAGAAGTCGGTCTTAAAAGAGGCGAACCCTAGGGGTTGTCAGGTGGGTCGACGGTCGCTAGGCTCCCGCCGTTCAAATGAGCTCCCGTAGTTCAACGGATAGAACAAGGGTTTCCTAAACCTTAGATAGAGGTTCGATTCCTCTCGGGAGCGCGTTTTTGGGGTTTTATG
>JAPKFB010000173.1 GCA_028821775.1 Roseibacillus sp. | reverse complement strand
AAAATACCGGCCCTACAAAAATGGCTGCAGCGGGTCCGCGGCAAATAGCACGGTTTCGGGTATCCCACCGCGCATCACATTCTGCGAATTCGTCACGACTGGCAACTGGCCAATTAATCAGATTCGTCCGCTCTCGCACCAACGCCGCTACCAAAAAACGCACATTTTTCCCGGCCGAGGAGGTATGAGGCCGGTCGTCTATCACCGCAATCTACGAGAGCAGAGGATTGAGGCAGCGGAGGGTGGGGAAGGAGGTGAAGTCGCGGTCGGCAGTCCAGAGTTCGCGGACACCGTGGTTGAGGCAAAGGGAGGCGATGCGGGCGTCGTGAATTTTGGGACCGCGAATTTTTCCGGTGAGGGCGAGCTCGCGCAGTTTTTCGAAATATCCCGGTCCCTCCCCCAGGAGGCGGAGCGCGGGGCTTGTTTGCCAAGCAGAGAGCGCATCCAAGGCAATCGCGAGGGGAGTGGGCGGTTGGTAGATTTTAGGATGAGTCGCGATGGCCAGGAACTCATGAAGACAGGGCCAGGGGATGGCCCATGGTTTTTCGGAATTGGCCAGAGTGGTGACTTCCTGGTGCGCGCGTTCATGCCACGGGGAGTCTTCGCGGTGGGCGTAGACCAGGATGTTGGTGTCGACCGCGATCATGAATAGATGGCCTCACGAATCTTGTCCCACGAAGCCCCTTCAAATTCCGGGGAAAGGCCCTCGCCTTTAAAGGTGACGGGAGTGACTTGTCTGGGTGGAGAGGTGTCTTCCAAGGTTTGCGCCAAGGAATGCTCGATGAGACTCCGCAAGGTGATGTGCTCCTCCTTGGCTCGGGCTTTGGCCCGGAGGAGAAGATCATCAGCAATATCTATGGTGGTCTTCATATGGGTAGCCATACCATAAGGAGGAGAGGAAGTCAAGATTGCGTCAACAACAGGCGATCGGATATGATGGGCGGTTCGTTTGGCCGTGAGTTGGCGGGGGCTTCTGTCACCCCTCCCGGGGTTAACCAAACCCGGTGGTGGCGTCTCCGAGGCCCCCTGCGACCTTGCGTCGTGGGAGCCCATGGTCAATCAGCTACCAGCACCCCTCCCTCCGAAAGGCCAGTCAACGAGTCCCTCCTGCTCGTTCTCGACCACTCGTCGGCCAATACTGCTAATCTTACTCCCTAGGTCTTGGTTCCCGGAAAGTTTCGTTCGGTCAGCATGTTCTGGATCGACTGGGTGCCCTCGTGGAAGGAGTCCACGAGGGTTGCTCCGGTGAGTTGGTTCAAACCGACAAATACCTTGTCCGCGCCAGCCATTCGGAGAGCGGTATTCATGGCCGGAAGAACCTCGCGGATCCTGATCGCCTGGGCATGGATGGAACGGCCGGGAGATTCCTGAAGGGCGTCCAGAGTGGCCTCGACATGAAGCACGCCCATGTAGAACCAACTCTGCGAGAACCATCGCAGTCCCTTGCCAAATGACGGGTGGAGGGTTTCGCTTCGCGGGTTGAGGGAGTAGAGCTTTCGTTTGCCCGCCGTCTCGTTGACCAGCACGCGGGAAAGATCGAGTTCATTCAGAATGGCTTGCACTGACTTAGAGAACCAGCTGACGTCGCGGGCGATTTCCGCAGCGTAGCCCGCATGGTGGGTGAGCAGCCACGCCAGAACCTCCGGTCTGGCACTGACTCCGAACAGGGCCCGCAGGCGGAGGATGAATGCTTCGGGTGCTGCGCAATCCGGGGGCTGGCTCATGCCGCGTGTCTGAAATCCCTCTGGAACGAATCCACCACCGGATGGGGGTGAGGTTTTCGAAGCCCATTGACCCAGCGAGTGCCAGTTGCGGTAGCTGGCATCGGTCATGAAGCCGGCGAGTTCACGCAGGCATTCGGTGCCAGCCAGCATCGTCGACGACTGCATGTTCTTGAGTCGCTGCAAGCTCACCAGCTTGCCGTTTCGCGCCAGCCAATCGAGCGCTTCTCCGGTGAGACGGGAGTCCGTTCGGCCGAAGCGCATGGTAGCGAGGAGAAGGGCCTCAGGATCAATCACGAACGGCACGGCGCCAGACCGTCCGTTACCAGCTCCGCCCAGCACCCTCCACTGATCCCAGAGGAGGTCGATCAGAGCCTCTCGCAGCTTATTCTGTAATTCCTGTACTGAGTTCATCGTGTCCGAGTTCCTTGAGGACGCTCTCCAGGCGCGTCCGGTTGCCTTGATCGATCAGTTGGCAGTGCTTCAGCCACTGGAGGACCGCCTCGCACTCCATCCGGTTCGGCGCGAGTGCCTGCAAGTCCTCGATATCCCGCTGCTCGTCGCGTCCCGTCACGGCCGACATCTTCAAGTAGATGAGACCCACTCGGCCGACGTATCCCAGTCGCAGGGAGCGTCCATATTCGCGCTCTTCGAGGCCGGACCAAACCTCCGCAGGGAGTTGCTCCAGCGGGACCGTCAGCAGGGAGGTCGCCGCGTTGAACCAGTTGTTCGGAAGGTGCAGTTCGCGGGCGACTTGCGTCGCAGCCTGCACCACATGCGCCGGAAGCGGATAAGCCATGCTGATTTCCCCATCTATCTCCCCGCGCCGAGCCAGCACATCCACGTCCTTGGTCGTCCGCCCGACGATCGCCGCAGCTTGCAGCGCCGATCCGCCACAAACAATCAGATGCACCGGAGCCTGCCCCGCCTCGTCGATCAACTCCCCCAGAAGCATGAGCGCCTGGTGGATTTCTTCATGATTTAGTGCCATGTAGATGGTTATACGCCACATATTGGATGTTTAAAAGTTAATAATTAGAATCAGAAGAAGAATCAGACACCCACAATTCTCGGCGCCCTCAACGATTGTTCTTGTGAAGCATGTTCAATTGACCGCCATCCCCGAATGGCTACTGCTCGCAGCACTCTTGTTGATCCCAATCAGAGCGGGGTTTTCCACTGTATCTCCCGTTGCGTAAGGCCGCGTGGATCATGGGGTTGAAGTAGGGGGCGCTTGTCGCTGAATGACCATGCGCACCACCGGGGTAAACCCGGTGGTGGCGTCTCCGAGGCCCCCTGCGACCTTGCGTCGTGGGAGCCCATGGTCAATCAGCTACCAGCACCCCTCCCTCCGAAAGGCCACCTGCGACCTTGTGTCGTGGGAGCCATGGTCAGTTAGCTACCGAGATGAGCCTTGTCCCTGCGATCCGGGGGAAGCTCCAGCCAAGGACCATGCGCTCCACCGGGACGAGCCCGGTG
>JAPKFB010000093.1 GCA_028821775.1 Roseibacillus sp. | reverse complement strand
TTCATAAGAGTGATGTTGTTTTTGACCCGCAGGGGCAGGCGGCGCCGGCGCTGATCTGAATCCCACGGCCGGCCGCACCGTCGAGGACAATGAAGGCATCCTCTCCCCCGACCGTCCCGCCGGTCGTTCTGTTTCCGCCGGAGAGGCCGTCAACATATTCCCAGCTCACGGATCCCACCGTGGTGGATTGTGCCAGGGAGCTGAAGGCCACCACCGTGTTGATGGCGGCGTGGTTGAGTCCCAGGCCCTGGAATTTTCCGAGACCATGGATGGCGGCGACCTTGCGGGCGCTCAGCCCCTCGTTCCAGAGTCCGGCGTTGCCGTCGCGGTCAGGCGCTGCCGCAGGACTGCCTGTGGGCACTCCATTCGAACCGACCACCGCATTGGCATTGCCGTTCATGGGCGAATACCAGAGCAGGCTGGCCTGGGCCTCCAGAGGCGAGAGAGCGATCGAGAGGGCGAGGAAGAAGGGAGGTCGGCACATCCGCCGAGGGGAGGGGGGCATGGGGGTAGTTGGAAACTGTCCGCGGGATCTTAGTCCGTGATCGATTCGCCGGCAAGGCATTGAGGCTGAGTCGGGGACTGCGAAGGGAGCTTGCCCCGAATTTCAAGATGGTTGGAGTGGCGCGGAACGGCTGCACAGCTGGAGGAGAGCTTGAGAAGCGGGTCTCTGGGAGTGTGGTGATGCGGGCGCGATCGTGATTGGTCGGATGAGAATTTGATTTTTCGGGGTTGAATTGGGTGCCCGGCCGCCGCGACATTTTGCGGCAGCGGAGGGAACTGGTTCCTACCGATTGTTGGACCCCAAAAATCGGAGGGGAGGGCTGCCCACCAGCGAGCGGCAAGCTCCGCTTGGGACGGAAGCTGACAATCCTTCGCAGCCCCTTGAAGGAGGAGAAACAACTGCAGCGCTTTGGTAAGGACGGTTTAATAATCAAGGACGCAGAAATGACGTTTTTTGCTAAATATGCGTAATAATAAGAATGGTCAAATAACCGGAAATTTCTGGGATTTTCCGGCATTTTGAGTTACTCAGGGAGTGTGCCCTGCTGTCGCGTCTTGACAAAAAGCTCGAAATTGTGACTTTGCCGCCTCGCAGGTCCCTTCTCTTGCCCTGAGGAGAGACTGCACCCCACCAAGATTCTCCAACTATCTGCAAGTGAGTGCCAGCAGGACTGAGTACAAATTTCTAATCAACGCCGAGCAGTATCATCAGTGGAAAGATGAGATCTCTCAGCGTCTCGCGGTGGATGACAACCCGGGAAACTCGGGGGATTATCCGATTCTTTCGCAGTATTACGATACCGCCGATCGCGAGTGTTACTGGGAAAAGCAGCGGCAATTTCGGAGTCGCCGCAAAATCCGGGTCCGTGTCTACGGATCGGAAAAAACCCAGATTCCTCCTGCCGGGTTCCTCGAGGTGAAGCACAAGTTGAATGGCTTGGGCGTGAAGCGCCGCCTCCCCATGCCGGTGGAAACTGCCCAGGCCTTTGCCTTGGGCGATGATGACGCACTTCGTGGGATGTATGATCAGGTCGGTCGCGCTGGCCGCATCGTCATCGATGAAGTGCTCGGAATGCGTGCGGCGGGGCACCAGCCGTCCATGCAAATCCGCTACGACCGTAATGCCTTCAGTTCTCCCGATGGCCTCCTGCGGGTGACCTTCGATAATCTCCTGCTCTGTCGGCCTGAGTTTCCCATCCTCCTGCCGGACGATTCCGGATTCAGCAATTTCATCATTCCGGAAGGCGATTCCATCATGGAGATCAAGTCGATTGGTTCCGTTCCTTATTGGCTTCGACAACGGGCCGGTGAAACCGGACTCAGTCGTCAAAGTTTCAGCAAGTACTGCACTTCTCTCGAAAAATACGACCCGGTGCTGCGCGGGCAGTATCAGGCGTCCAAGGATGCGCGTGCCTCTCGCGTGGCCTAACTCCTCTCTCCCTTAAATTCCCCAATAAAATTCATGACCATCCTCGCGACCCTAGCCGAAACCTTTGGAGACATCTGGGACACTCTCGGATTCAATAATGATCAACCCGGAATCCCCGAAGTTTTCTTCGCGTTGGGCCTGAGTTTCGGGCTCAACCTCATTGTGGGAACTCTCTACAAGTCGACCTACCGCGGGACACGTTATTCGCAGGACTATGTGCATACCCTCGTCATCGTCGGAACGGTAACGACGATGCTCATTCTGGTGGTCGGCACCCACAAAAATGCGGGGGCGATCGGATTCGGGATGTTCGCGGCCTTCGCGATGATTCGCTTTCGCCGAAATCTTGGACAGGCCAGAGACCTGGCTTTCATTCTCTTTTCGATGATGACCGGCATGGTTGTGGGTGCGCGGCTCTATCCTGAGGCCTTTGCGACCACGATTGTGATGGTGGCAGCGATCTACATCCTCTCCAGCAAGGAAGCCTTCGCGCCCAAGCAGGCATCGCATCAACTGCGCATCCGGGTGAATAACGATATCCAGTATGATGAGTCCTTTTCCCCGATTTTCGAAGAATTTGCGAATCAGACGGAGCTAATTAGTGTGGAATCAATCCAAGCAGGCATGATGACAGAATTGCGCTGGGGAGTTCTGCTCAAGCCAGACAAGAAAGTGTCGGATTTCATGGAAAAATTGCAGGTCGCCTCCGGAAACAATCGTGTTATACTGACCTCAACGCAAAGGAGTTTCGACTCCTGAAACTCATGAATTGCCCACGAAAAGCAGATCCATTCACACGGGGTTTCACCGTGATGGAATTGCTCGTGGTGGTAGCAATCGTGATCGCGCTCGCATCGATTGCATTTAGCGTTACCAGGAACATGCAAGAGACGACCGAGCTCACGCGAGCCGCCCAGAAGATCAAAAATCTGGGGGAAGCTTTTGTGGGTTATACCTCCGATAGCGGAGGGGTGCTTCCCCGTGAGGATGCCACCGGTCCTGATGACTGGACGACTGCGAGCGATCCGGATTCGAGTGAAGCGTGGTACAACGCGCTCCCCATTTCCATGGGTGCCGCCAGTGTGGGAGAGCTTGCCGACAACAACAATCCGGAAGGATTCTACGAGGCCAGCCACCCGCTCTACGTGCCGGGGGCGCCTTACCCTGAGGGTAAAAAACGATTCAAGAAACCGTACTTTGCCATCGCGATGAACAGTCGCTTGCAACGGACGGACGAATTTGGAGTCAAAGAGCCGGGAACCCTCATTTCCATCGTTGAGCCGGTGAACACGGTTGTCTTCTTTGAGCGAGGAATGCCCGGCGACAAGAAGGTGTCTCCCGCCCAGCGCGGATTTGATGCGGGCCCCAAGGCCAACCCACGAGCTTTCGCCGGTCGCCACAATGACAAGGGAATCCTTCTCTTCGTCGATGGACACGTTGAAGTGCGACGAGTCTCTGATCTCATTACTCCCGCGGGTTCCATCATCCACCAGGATGGCATCATCTGGACGCGCAACCCTGACCACAATCCCAACTAGGCGGAGTCGCCAATCGAGTTTTCCAAGAGCCGGGGGTATCCACCCCGGTTTTTTTACGAGGCGGAGGTCAAGGCTGCGTTGGGTGGGGATGCGGAAAGGTGACGGTCCGTCCGGGGGACACCATGGGTGCGAATCCGGGTTGGAATTGAATCCGGGGCTACGTAGTCTGCCCGCAAACCGATATGACTGCCCCACGCTCTTCTCACCGGATCCTCATCCCCATCGTGACGCTGGCCTGCGCAATTTCACTGCTGGCGTCTGCCCCGCTGCCCGCCGCTGATCCCCCCAACATCGTTCTCATCTTTGTCGATGACATGGGCTACGGCGACTTGGCATGCTACGGAAACAAGAAGATCAAGACTCCGAATCTCGATCGTCTCGCAGCGGAAGGGCAGCGCTGGACGAGTTTCTATTCATCCGGTTCCACCTGTGTTCCAAGTCGCACCGGGCTCATGAGTGGACGGCATCCTTCCAAGGTCAAACGAGGTCAGCTCGCCGAGTCGCGAAAGGAGTTGATGGCCGCGATGTTCAAAGGTTGCGGATATACCAATGCAATCCTCGGCAAGTGGCATCTCGCCGGTTACCCCAAAGACTTCACCACGAGTCCCATGCATCCCCTCGAGTGCGGTTTCGACTATCACTTCGGAACACCCGGCAGCAACGACGTACCGGCTCCGAAGGGGACTGTGCAAAATCGAACGCTTTTCGACCGCTGCGACAAGACGACCTTCCTGGTCCCTCTCATCCGGGGCCGTGAGGTGGTCGAGTATCCCGTCAACCAGGAACTTTTCACCCAACGATACACCGCGGAGGCGGTGAAGTGGATCAAGGATAAGAAGGACCAACGCTTCTTTCTCTACCTTGCCCACAACATGCCCCACGCGCCGGTCTTTGCTTCGCCGGACTTTCAAGGGAAGAGTGCTGGGGCTCGCTACGGTGACGTGATTGAAGAAGTCGACTGGTCGGTGGGCCAGGTCATGGCAGCCTTGAACGAATCCGGCCTCGACGAGCAAACCCTCGTGGTGTTCACGAGTGACAACGGACCGTGGTCCATGTTTGGTCCCCACGGCGGCACTACGGGACCGCTGCGTGGGGAAAAGGGGACCTCCTGGGAAGGTGGCTTCCGAGTGCCGGGGATCTTTCGTTGGCCTGGTAGGATCAAACCGGGAGTGGTCGATGCGCTGGCCGCCAATCTCGACCTCTATGCGACCTTTGCCAGCCTCGCCAAGGGCCGCGAACCCAAGAAGAAGCCGGGCTACATCTCGAAGGACCTCTCGGGAGTTCTCCTGCGGAGCGAGCCGAGTCCCCGCAAGACTTGGTTTTACGGCGCCGCCTATCGGTCCGGGAATTACAAGATTCACCTCACCACCAAGAAGCGTTCGTCCAATCCGGACACCCGCAAGCGCGAACCGGTTGGCAGGCACAATCAGCCCCTGCTCTTTGATCTCTCAAAGGACATCGGGGAGCGGATAAACATCGCCGCCGATCATCCTGAAATCGTGGCTCGTCTGGTCAAGGAGATGGCCGAGTTTCGTAGCGGGAACTAGTGCTCAGTCAGGACCGATGTGAGGGATGATCGCGGATGGATTGAAGTGCTGGCTGCGTTCCCGAATCGTCGGGGAGGGCTCAATCCACGGCCTTTCGGTGCCTTCTCAGCACTCTCTTCTCCAGCGCGCGGATCTCTCAGCTCAACTCTGACAGAACCCTAGTAGTCCCCCTGGTCTTCCGCCGCGGCGCGGATCGCTTCCAGCTCTTCCCAGCGTTTATAGAGTCGACTCACCTCTGCTTTGGCAGGCCCGATTTCATCGCTGAGCCGGTTTGCTTCCTCGTAGCGCTCCACAAAAAAGTCGGAGTCGTTGAGCTTGTGCTCGATTTCGGCAGTCTTCTTTTCGGCGGCGAGAATGGTCTCCTCGATTCCCTCCAGTTCCCGAGTCTCGTTGAAGGTGAGCTTGCGCGTCCGACTGCTGTGGCCGCGAGTCTCGGGTGTCGCGGTGGCCTTCCGGTAGCTCTGCTCCAAGCGCCGGTAGTGGGCGTCGCGTTGAAGTTTCTTCTCGAGGTAGTAGGAGTAATTCCCGGCCTGGACCACCACTTCACCCTCTTCGAATGAGATGATCTGGTCGCAGATACGATCGAGGAAGTAGCGATCGTGGCTCACCACCAGCACGGTGCCGCCAAAGTCGGCGAGGGCTTCCTCCAACATGCGCAGACTGGGCAGGTCCAGGTCGTTGGTGGGTTCATCGAGAACGAGGATGTTGCCTCCGGTCTTGAGGACTTTGGCGAGAAGGAGGCGCGCCCGTTCCCCGCCGGAGAGGATGTCGACGCGTTCCTTGATGCGTTGGTCACTGAAGAGATAGCGCCGGAGGTAGGCGCGGGCACCAAGAGTCTCCTCTCCGAATTCCACCGTTTCGCGGCCTTCCGAGATCTCATCGAGAACCGATCCCGTTCCGTCGAGCACGAGACGCGATTGATCGATGTAGTTGAACTGGCAGCGTTTGCCGATGATGGCTCTTCCTTCGTCCGGGGTGCGTTGACCAAGACAAATATTCAGGAGGGTGGTCTTGCCCGCGCCGTTGCGACCAACGATGCCGGTGCACTGTCCGGGCTTGAGGGAGATGTTGAGCTTGCGAAAGAGCCAGCGCCGTTCCTCGCCTTCCCCCACCACGGCCCCCAAATTCTCCAGGTCGATGGCGACGTTTCCGAGTTCCGGAGGAGGAGGAAGAAGAAGATCCATCTCGCGTTCCTCGGGTGGCGCTTCCAGCCCTGCCACGGCATAAAACTGATCCATGCGATGCCGCGACTTGGTCGTTCGCGCCTTCACGCCGGAGCGAACCCACTCCAGTTCCTCCCGAAGAAAGCGCTGGCGCCGACGCTCGGACTGCCCTGCAATTTGCTGGCGCAGCGCCTTCGACTCGAGATAGGCAGTATAGTTTCCGGCGTGCGAGAAGCATTTCCCCTGGTCGAGTTCGACCACCCGGGTGGCGATCACGTCGAGGAAGTAGCGATCGTGGGTCACGAAAATCAGAGCGCCGCCGAAGGAGAGGAGGAATTGTTCGAGCCAGCGAATCGATTCGGAGTCGAGGTGGTTGGTGGGTTCGTCGAGGAAAAGAAGATCCGGCTGGGACGCGAGGGCACGGCAGAGCGCCACGCGGCGCTTTTCCCCACCGGAAAGAGAGGCGACCGGATCGTCCAGAGCCGGAGCATGAAGAGCCGTGATGAGCGACTTGATCCGAGTGTCGAAATTCCAGCCATCGGCGTGGTCGATCAGGTGGAGGAGATCGGCGAGTTCGCTCTCGGATCCCTCGCCCGCTTCATACTTGCGCACCGCGGCCACCAAATCGGCGGCGCCCGCCTCGATATTTTCGCGTACGGAGAGGCTCTCATCGAGTTCGAACTCCTGGGGGAGATAGCCCACGCGAATGCCGCGTTGAGTGGATACTTCGCCACGGTCCGCCTTTTCGAACCCGGCGAGGATTTTTAAGAGGCTGGTTTTTCCGCAACCATTGCGGCCCACCAGCCCAATTTTCTCTCCCGCTTCGATCGCGATGGTCGCACCTTCTAACAGCTTTTGGTAGCCGTAGGCGAGGTCGAGGGAGCTGGCGGAAAGGAGAGTGGACATGGCGCGGGAAAGGACTACGCGGTTTCGAGAAAAACTCGACCATCCAATTGCCCAATTTCCCCCCCCAGGTCAGATTCCGGCTCTTCTCGCTTCGAAGGCAGATCTTGGACCCCAGGGGAGCCAAACTCCAACCGGGCCTGGGGGGACCGGTCGATCACCCGCGGCAACGACCAGTCCGCGGTCCCCTCCGGTGGACGGAGCTCGGGGCAAGTCGCGCATGGAGGACTCCGGTTCCCCGGGGGAACGGACGGTGATTGATTGACAAGTCGGGGGCGATTGCGACGAGAGACCGGATTTGGATCGACGCCCAGATGAGAGAGACTCGGACGGCTGGTCTCAACGGGTTGTTCCCCAACGCGCCTCCCAGATGGCAGCGAGGCTCTTGACGACGTCCGGATATTCTTCCGCCAGATCGACCGTCTCCGTGCGATTCTTGGCGAGATTGTACAGTGCCCACGGTCGCTTCCCTCCCTCGCGCACGATCTTGTAATCACCTTTCACGATCGCGTGGGTGTTTGAGTGATTGAAGAGGTAGGGGTGCTCGCGACTGTTGCCCTTGCCCTTGATGATGGGAACCAGAGAAAGACTCTCATGGGGTGCGATCTCTTTTCCGTTGAAGTTCACCGGATACTTCGCTCCGGCCAACTCCAGGCAGGTTGCCATCATGTCGATGACGTGACCACGTTCTTTGGTGATCGATCCGGCCTTGGTCATGAGTCCGGCCGGCCAATGCATGATCGCAGGTGTGCAGGACCCTCCGTTGTGGACATTCGCCTTATAGCGGCGCATGGGCGTGTTCTGCGAATGCGCCCAGCTGTGACCGATGCTGCCGTAAGTGAGCGGCCCTCCCATGGGGACCTCGACCTTGTCACCCATCGCCACCGCCTTGCCCTCCTTCTTGGCTTTGGCGATGATGTTGTTGGCGGTGTTCCAACCGTTCCCGTGAAGGTGTTCCCCGCATGCGCCGTTGTCGTGGAAGTAGATGATGAGAGTATTCTCGAACTGCTTGGTGCGTTTGAGGGCGCTCACGATCTCTCCCACGGCTTGATCCATGTGATCAACCATCGCGGCATAGACGGCCTGGTTGCGAATGCGCCACTCCTTGTCCTGTGCCCTCTCCCAGTCCTTCACGTTGCCTTCCCGCGCGGGAAGCGGCCAATGCTCCTTGTTGATGATGCCCATGTTCAACATGCGGGCGTAACGATCGGCGCGCAACTTGTCCCAGCCTCCCTGGTAGCGCTGGAGATATTTTTGAATCGATTTCTCGGGTGCGTGCAAGGGCCAGTGCGCAGCGGTGAAGGCCACGTATTGAAGAAACGGCTGTCCGGACTTGGCGAAGGATTCAATCTGACGCACGGCCTCACTTCCGATTTTGTCGGTGTAGTAATATTCCTCGCCCTCCGGTTCGGTGGCCTCGGTGTTGCGGGTGAGAGTGTAGGGGTCCCAAAACGAGCCCGCTCCGGTCATCGTCCCGTAAAAGTCATCGAAGCCCCGCTGGATGGGCCCGTCCTTTTTCGGATTCATGCCGAGGTGCCATTTGCCGACCATGGCGGTCTGGTATCCCGCGGGCTTGAGCACTTCGGCGATGGTCACTTGGTTGCCTCCCAGCTTGTTGCTGTGACGCCCGCTCAGCATCGTCGCGCGGGTCGGCCAACAGCGTGCAGTGTTATAAAACTCGGTGAAGCGCAATCCGCCGGCTGCGAGGGCATCCAGATTTGGGGTCTCAATTTCGCCTCCAAAGCATCCCAGATCGGAGAATCCCATATCGTCAGTGAGGACCATCAGGATGTTCGGCCTCTGGGCCCCGTGGATGGGAAGGAGGCCCGAGGAGAGCAGGAGGAGGCAGCAGGCGAGCAGAATCTTCATCTTTGGGACCGATATCAGGACGAATGAGTCCTGACAACTCACCCTCGATTGAGGGTGGGCGGTCGCGGGAAAGGCCTTCAGCTTGCTGATTCCAAGCCATAAAACTGCAAAATCAGGCCATGAAGGTAACCCAAGGCAGTGATATTGCGGGATTTTGGCTTTTCGTACGGCCTGCGGAACGCGATAAGAGGAGTGAACAAGTTCGATTTATGAGCCTCCACGCCCAACTCAGTCCCGAAGCGGAAGCCCGCCTCGAGGCCCAAAAGAGAAACTCCGTCATTACCAGCGTCGTGATTTCACTTCTCGCGAGCGCCCTCGTAGTTCTCATCCTCCTCTTCATCCTCCTTCCCAACCTTCTCGTTCAATCACCCACCATTGTGACCTATCAGGCGGGAGCGCCGAATGAAGACACGATGGATCAAAAGGAGATCAACCCGCAAATTCAGCGCAAGCCCTCCGCGCCCTCATCGTCGATGGCGAAGGTGATCGCCTCCACGACGCCTTCACCCACCGCAGTGCCCGTTCCTGAAACCGAGGCCGAGCCCAATCTCGACTTTGGAAGTGGGGACGACTTTGGCGACGGCTGGGGCAATGGTGGTGACGGTGGTGGTGGTGGGTTCGGGAACATTCCGGCTGTCATGCGCAAGCGCTGTTCCCCTGAAGATCGAGCACAACGTCTCGAGGCAAATGGCGGAACGGAGAAATGCGAGGAGGCGGTTGTCAAAGCTCTCGATTGGTTCCAGACCACGCAGCAAAAAGACGGGTCGTGGAGCGGGTCCCACCGGGTTGCCATGACCGGCTTGGCATTGCTCGCCTACCTGGGCCACTGCGAAACTCCCCTCTCTGAAAAGTACGGCGAGACCGTGACCAATGCCATCACCTACCTGGTGGATGTGAACACCAAGAACAAGGGACGGATGGGAACCAATCTCCAGTCGAACCAGTGGGTCTACGAGCATGCCATCGCCACCTATGCGATCGCGGAGGCCTACACCTTTTGCAAACAGCTTGGGGTCAATCTTCCCAACCTGATGGAGTCTGTTCAGAACGGCGGCCAGACCATCATTGATGGGCAAAATGCTGCCGGTGGGTGGACCTACATGTTTTCCGAGGAGAAGCGCAACGACACTTCCGTCATGGGCTGGTGTCTCCAGGCGCTCAAAGCCTGCAAGCACTCCGGAGTCGAGTTTCGCAATATGACCAAGTGTGTTCGTGACGGGCTCGAGGCCATTCAGGGCAATCAAGCGGCCAGCGGTGCGATTGGTTATACCAACGCCAGTCAACGTGGCGATGGCACGACGCTCTCGGCTGCGGGTGCGCTCTGCTTCCAGATCTGGGGCAAGGAGGCACACAGCGTTCCGCGCAAAGCCTGCAAGGTCATCAACAAGAACATGAAGTGCAAGTGGGCTGGGAAAGACACCGACATCTACGGCCACTACTACGCCTCCCAGGCCATGATCAACTACGGCGGGAAGTTCTGGAAAGAATACAACGAGCTGTTTCGTGACGAGACCCTCAATGCTCAAAACGCAAACGGCTCCTGGAAGCTTCCAGGCAACACCGGGCATGGGAACAACAACGTGCACTACGTCTCCTGTCTGGCGACCTTGATGTTGGAAGTTTACTACCGCTTTCTTCCGGGAACCGGGGGCAAGTAAGCGGCCCTTCTCGCCTTTGCATCCTGCGCCAGCAGCCGGTCAGGTTTGCTGGTCAGGGGGGCTCCCAGTCGCTGGCACCACGGCACGTGAGTGGTGAGATCTGCTCGATAAGTGGGGCCGCACGTGCTCCCGAAGAGAGCAAGGGGCTCACAGACTACCTGATGCCCGGCGGGACCCATGGGAGCAAGTCGAGGCGGGAACAGAAGGGGGACGCCGGGAGCCCGGCCCGGTTGTAGAGGTTTGCATTCCTGGGCGCCCCACTGCAGGCGTATCGCACCGCGGTGGGATTGGGGACGGCCTCAGATTGCACCACCACTTCCCCGCTTGCGATCTCGGCCTGGGCGGGATGCCAATGGCCCGACTGGTCAGCCAGTGCGAAGTGTTGGAGTTCGGAGGCGGGAGTTTCCTTGGGAGGGGCCAGGCCTTCCTTGCGCGCAATCATCAATCCGCCGCCGAGGTGAGTAAAACGGACGCGCACGATGGATCCCTTGATCTCGGCTGATTTGAAGAGCGGACCCGAGGGCACCACCTTCTTGCCGTAGTGCAGGGCCAGGGGCCACCTGGCGAGCCGCTCCCCGACGTCGATCTTGTTGGCCGGATGAATGTCGGCATCGCGCAGGTCGATTGCGACCGCCATGCCCGTGTTGGGGATTTCAAGACTCAGTCGTTGTTCCTCGCGCACGCGAGTCCATCCATGCATCTCGTCCCGAAATCCCGGAAGTTGGACAAAGTAGAATGGCATTGCAGGCTGCTTCCAGGCCCGGCGCCAGCCTTCGATCAGGGCTCGCATTTTGTGACGGTAATTGCGTGGGTCTTCCGCGGTGCCGGCATTCGACTCGGCCTGATACCAGATCGCCCCGCGCACCGCGAACGGAGCGATTGGTGAGAGGCGGCTGTTAAAAATGCGACCCGGAAGTCCGGCGGTGTTGCGGACCCAGACCCCGCCTTCAAGGGCCTTGAGCTCCTCCAACTTGTTCTCATCCGCGAGGCGCAGAATGGGCTTGAGGGATGGGAATCGTTCAAACTCCGGGCGCGGGATGAATCCTTCGATGGGCTTGCCGCCCCAGGACGATTCGATGATTCCGATCGGAACCTTGAGTTCCTCATGGAGTCGGCGCGCAAAGAAGAAGGCTGCCGCGGATTGGCCGGGACGAACGGAAGGAGAATCGATCTTCCAGTGATGACTTTTGCGGTCGAGGTCCGCTTGTGGTCGTTCGGCGTCGCCACACCCGACGCGCAACATGCGCACTCCGAGGGAGGTGGGGTCGTTCATCACCTTCTTCACTTCCTCAAGCCGCCGCGCGCAGGCCCCGAGAGAAAACTGCATGTTGGACTGTCCGCTCGCGAGCCAGACTTCGCCCACCACAACATCCTCGAAGCTGATCGTCTTCTCGCCCTTGCTCACCTCGAACAAGCTCCCCAGGGAGGTCGCCTGAAGGGCGTCGAGTTGCAGCATCCATATGCCAGCCTTGCTTGTCTGCGCGACTTTGGCCTGACCGGCAAAGCGAACGGTCACCTCTGCTCCGGGCGCAGCCTTTCCCCAAACGGGAACGTGCACTCCTTGTTGGAGCACCGCGTGATCACTGAAGACTCCCGCAACCTGAAGATCGGCGTGAAGGAGGGTTGCGCCAACAAGGGAGAGGGCAGCTGCACTTGGTAGGCCGCGAAGCGAAATCATGGAGCAACCATGAAGAAGGCAGGGGGTCAGCGTCAACAGAAGAGCGGTGACCTGAATCCCGCCCCTTGGAAGAGATCGTGCGCGGACTCCAGATTTTTCATGCAACCGCCCTCCTTGATTCGTTCTCGGAGCACCCGGCGGACGATCGTGAATTCCCTATTCCTGATCCCCTAGTTCCGCGGCCAGAACCTTCGCAAGAAAGCGGGTGAACTTTTTCGTGCCGGACTTCCCGAGATGATAGCCGTCAGAGAAGTCCTCCTTGGTCATACCGGCGATCGCGCGGGCATCGACCATGGTTGCGCCGCCCTGATTGACAGTTTCGACCATCGCCGGGTCGAGTTTCCAAATCTCGGGTTGGGGCATGGGGACGAAGTAGGCTCGCACGCCGTGTTCCTTGAACTGCGCGATGAGGTGGGCGAGTTGCCGGTAGGTTTTGGGAGGGGCTTCTTGGGGCGGGCTCTTGGCCGTCTTGGCCTTGGTCCTGACAGCTCGTGCGTCCTGGTCGTCCAGCCAGCGGTTGATCTTGCGGACCTCCTGGGTGTACTCCGGAACAAACCAATGGACAGATCCCCATTGCAGTTCGTATTGATCTCCATAGATGGCAGAGAGATGGGAGAGGGCCCCTACGACCCTGGTGTCGAAGTCGGCGGTCTCCTCGCGCAGGCAATTCCACAGATTGGCACTCGAACAGAAGTGTCGCGCCAGCCGGCGCATCTTCAATTCTCCATCATCGGGGAGATGGTGGGCCACGAAGCCGATCACGACCACCTCGGGGTGGGTATCGGTGCGGGTAAAGTAGGTCTCGTAGAGATAGTTCCAATCACGCACCGCCGTTCCGACCGGAGTGATTTTAGTCACGTGGCAGAGCGCGGCCGTCGCCTCTGTGAGTTCCTCTGCGAGGAGATCCTCATCGAGGCCGAACTTGAGGAGAGAGTTGCCGTAGGCAAGAACGCGCGGGTGGTCCGCGTTTTTCATCTCACCAATTAGTTCGGGAAAGGCGTGAATGTGAGTGCGATCGGAGTCGAGGGAGGGCGCCATCATGCGCGAGGCTATCTCGAGCGCGACTACCGCGAGCGCGACGGCCACGAGGACCTTCCACTCGCTCCCTCTAAAACTGGAAATAGATGAATTCACTGCTGCGCAGGGGTTGATAGATCAGAAGCATGTAGACTGCATAGGTGTAGGCCGCCGCCCGCCAGCCCCAGCGGACCTTGGTGAGGGCGAGAAGTTCGTTGCGGCGGGAAAGCCAGATTTCAAAGAGGAGGAAGGGACCGGCGAAGAAGAGCAGCATTTTCAATCCGTAGGCCGTGAGAACGGTCGGGTGGAAGTTGGTGAAGATCTCCCGCAGAAAGATCCCGACTTGGGCAATGCTCTCGGCGCGGAAGAAGAGCCAGCCCAGGCAGACGAGATTGAAGAAGACGAAGGTGCCAATGAGCCGGCGGATTATCGAGGGCTTGGAGAGGCGGATGCGGCTTTCAAACGGACGGTAGGCACAGAGCAGGAGGCCTTGGTAGAGGCCCCACAGAACGAAGGTCCATCCCGCGCCGTGCCAGAGGCCACCCAGCAACATGGTGAGCATGAGGTTGCGATAGGTGAAGAGCTTGCTCCCACGATTGCCACCCAGAGGAATATAGAGGTAGTCACGCAGCCAACTCGAGAGACTGATGTGCCAACGATTCCAGAAGTCACTGGGAGAGCGGGCAAAGTAGGGCATGTGGAAGTTCGCCATGAGGTCGATGCCCATCCAGCGGGAGATGCCCCGAGCGATCGACGAATAGCCGTAAAAGTCGCCGTAGATTTGAAAGGCGAAGGCGTAGATGCCCACCAGACGATCGATGCCTCCGATCTGATCTGCGGGTGCCGCAAAGATTCCGTTGCAGACGAAGGCCATGTTGTCGGCGACCACGACTTTTGCAAAGAGGCCCGCAATCACGAGATAGAGGCCGGCCGCGAAATCGCCCTCCCGATTCTTGCGGGGTTCGACGATCTGGGGCAGGAGTCGATGGGAGCGCTCAATGGGCCCGGCTACTAGTTGCGGGAAGTAGGATACGTAGAGGGCGAAGTCGAGCAGGTCGCGGGCGGGCTTGGTGTGGCCGCGGTAGACATCGATGGTGTAGCTGAGGGTCTGGAAGGTGTAGAACGAGATTCCGACCGGGAGGACGATGCCGAGCGAAAGGAGGTTTGTCTCGTATCCGAAGAGGGAGGAAAGAAGCCCGGCGAAGCTCTCGACGAAGAAGTCGTAGTATTTGAAGACGCCAAGGAGGCCGAGGTTGACCGCAATGGAGAGCGTGCACCAGCGCTTCGCGATTTTCTTCTCCGAAGCAGCGGTGATCCGCTGCGCGACCAAGAAATCGACCACCGTGGAGAGTGCGATCAACAAGAGGAAGCGCGCATCCCAAGCCCCGTAGAAGAGGTAGCTGGCGACCAGCAACATTCGATTCTGGGAACGGTGTGGCAACAGGCGATAGAGCCCGATGACCACAAGGAAAAAACTCCAGAATACGTAGCTGTTGAATGCCAATCGGGCGGGAGTGTGGAGGGAGTCTTCCGCGCTGCCAACCCTTGAAGCCGCGAATGTCGGGTCCTTTCCGAGGTGCTCGTCTGCCCCTGTTTTCGAGGAAATGGAGCGGGCCTGCGGGGGCAGGTTCGGGCAGCTTGCCCATCAACGAAGATGACCATCGCTACTTTTCGCACTATCAACCGCGCATGCTTTCCGCGGAGCAGATCGTGGATGCGCTCGGGGCGATCACTGGTCGACCGATGCAATTTGCCGGCGTGCCCGCCAGCATGAAGGCGACGGAGC
>JAPKFB010000092.1 GCA_028821775.1 Roseibacillus sp. | reverse complement strand
GGCCTCCTTGAGGATCGCCACAATCTGAGTCTCGCTGAATCGGCTCTTCTTCATTGGTCTGGGTTGTGTTCCCCAAGCCCAAACCTCTCATTCCTATCTGTGTCACGCGAATGGGAAGCTTCCATCCCCACTAAATTCTCGATTGTGCCAAAAATGGTTGCTCCTGCGGGGGGGGGGAGGGAGAATCCTTGGGGGGATTCCGATCCGAACTTGTTTTGCTCTCGTGTTTGAGGCACGGGCGGACAGTCCATTGCGATCAAAGCAACAGCCCCAACGAGAGAACCCATGAAAACACAAGACCTGTCCGGGATCGGCATGATCCTCGCCGCTATAGTGGCGGCATCGCTCCTCACCACTTCGGTCAACGCTGAGTTACTCGTCTACGAACCCTTTGACTACCCGGACGCGGCCCTCAACGAACAGGGTGGCGCCCTGGGCACCACCGGCACCTGGACGACGGCGGACACCGGTTTCCCAGCAGGGATGTGGTGCCACCCGGAGGGCGAACTGACCGGGCAATTTGACGATCTCGGCGGAGGCCCAAACATGTTCGACGGGACCGTGGACAACCTGCCCACTTCCGGCGGTTTCGTCGGCAGCGCGGGCCCGGTGGAGCAGGGGTCGGCCAGTGGAACGCGGGATCCTACCGGCAACATGGATGCAAACATCGGACTCGACCCCAGTGTGACGGCGACGTTCCAATCCGGAACCACGACTTGGTTCAGCTACGTGGGGGCTCATGCCGACAACCGCAACGCCGGGTCACCGACATTCATGCTCTGCACCGACCCGACGAATAATGGCACGCGGGGGCTCACGATGCAGAACTCGGGGAACGGGATCGGAGGGGTCGGTGGTCCAACTCGCTTTAACCTGCACGACGTTTACCCGCACTACTTCAGCGGTGGGATGCACCACCAAACTCCGGGCGGATACTTGAGCGGAGCATTCGGTGGACACAACGGTATTGTGGGCGCCTTTTGCAGTACCGGAACCTGCGATGGCGTCCTGGACGAGTCGGGGCTGCCACGGACCCAGACCATGGCATGGCAGATTAGTGATGATAACGGATTTGGCGCGCCCAACATTGTTGTCGGCAAGATCGAATGGGACGCCGACAGCGGGGGTGAGGACATTGTCTCGGTGGTCCGCTTCCTGGAGACTGAAGAACTGAGCGAAGCCGCCTTTGATGCACTGGTCGCCGCTCTCCCCCCGCTTTCGAGCAAGAACTGGGCATCCAACAAGCCCGACCTCGACCAGAGCCAGTTCGATGTGATCAACATTTCGAGCCTCAAATTCTACGTCGACGAGCTCCGCATCGCCACGACTTTCGGAGAGGCGATCGGAGGCAATGCCTCCGCCAAGCCCCAACTGGAAATCGTCCAAGTCGGTGACGATCTTGTCATCTCGTGGGCGAGTCAGGGCGGCATGCTCTACAACCTGCGCAGCGAGACCGATCCGTCGAACAGGGAGCCCAAGAACTGGCCCATTCATGACGGTAACATGGACATCGCGGCCACTCCCGATACCAACACCCTCACCATCGCCCTCCCTGCCGAGGCCTCCCGTTTCTTTGTGATCGAAGAGTTTCCCTTGCCTCCGGTGACGGTCTTCTCGGAGAACTTCGATGGAGCCGACCCGGGTTGGACCACTGGCTTCGATGCCTCTGACACCGCCATGAATACGATTTGGCAATTGGGAGCCCCGAGCGGGGGTCCGCTCACGGGACCGCCGGCGGCCAAGAGCGGCCTCAACTGTTACGGCACCAATCTCGCGGCCAACTACGGGCTCAGTTCAAACACTTGGCTGCGCACGCCTCCGGGCATGATTGATCTCACCACCGCAACCGGGGCCACCGTACTCTTTCAACAGTGGGTGGAGATCGATGAGTTTGACGACCTGGACCGCGGAACGGTGCGCGTCCTTGATGCCTCTGTTCTTCCGGGAGTAGTGACGGAACTGGGCGTGATCCAGGCAAACATCAACGGCCTGGCCCCCGCTCCCGGGAGTTGGGTGCAATTCTCAGCCGAACTGCCGGCCGCTGCACTGGGTCAGTCCATCGTGCTGGAATTCGGGTTCGTGAGCGATGACGATGATATTTTCGACTCCTCGGGCTGGTACCTCGATGACGTGATCATCATCACCCCGGCACCCTAGGAACCTGTCGAAGTTAGCACAAGTTTCGCGGTCGACTCGGCGGTCAGGCAGTGGAGCCGCCGCGAGATCGTGGGGTGCCTTGTGGCACCCTGCCACGCCTCAACACTCAACCCACTCCCTCAACTTCGTCGAGAGCAGCCGACAACGGATCTCCATGTCCGGATACAGCTTCTCCAACACCTGCCGATAGGCTTTCATTTGTCCGCTGTAACGTCCGATCAATACTTGCGGTGAGTCCACGGCATCGGTCTTGAAGTCGATCACTTCGACCACTCCTTCACCGACTACCAGGCGATCCACAATCCCACTCAGCCATTTGCCATCCACGATCAACTCAACAGCCTGCTCGCGATAGAGCATCACATTCCGATTCGCTCTTTCGAATCCGCTTCGGATCTCCGGCAATTCCAGTAATCCCGCCACAAGATGACCGGCCTGGCCATCCGGCAGCTCAAGCATATCTTCATCAACCCAACCCACCTGCTCGAACACCTCGTGAACTTCGCTTCCGAACACCTTGCCGGTCGCCGACTCCACCATGCCAACCTTGGCCTCAGCCTTGGCAGCACTCGGAGTGGACCGCCCACGAATGGGTTTCGCCGACGCAAGCTCAACCACGTTCCTCTCCTCGTCGGCTTCACGCAGATCAACCTCGGCCAACCAATCCGCTGAGCCAGCACTGAAAACCATCCCGTCACCTTCCGCTCCAACCGCACGGCGTATCAAGTTCGCGGATGAGGCCCAGTCCGGCTCACGGCTCTTCTTGTCCTCCGGCAGCAGCACATAAAGTCCACGTTTCGCCCGGGTCAGTGCCACGTAAAGCACGCACATCGCCTCGTAGCGCTGTTCTTCCTCCCATCTCGTTTCATCTTCCGCGATCGCCGGATAGGCCTGACGCACCCAAGATGCAGGGTTTTGCAGGACCCACCCTTCCCCCTTGGAAATCTGGAAACGCCCCCCATTGGGCACTTGGCCGTCATCAATCTCGGGCAGGATCACGACATCAAAGCCAAGCCCTTTTGATTTGTGCACGGTCATCACCTGAACCGCCGCCGAACCCGGACTTTGGGCGATCTCCAGACCGGTGATCCATCGCAGGGCCTCACGAGCGCTCCCTCCTCCACCGGCATCGAATGCAGCAAGCGCGCCGATCACATCGCCGGCCCGCCGCCGACCAAATTCGGAGATCTCGTCCCATCCCGGCTCCAACAACCCCTCGACCATGGCGGCATAGCCTTCAGACAGAGCCAGTCCCAGCAGTTGTTCCCAAGCACGCGCCGCCTTGCCTTCGAACCGCTCCTGCAAAACGCCCTCCAGCGGCGACATCGCCAACACCTTGCGCGCAAAATCATTCGATGGGTCCGCCAACCACGCGATCAACTGATAGATCGTCACCCCAACCGGATGATCTGTCGTCGGCTTGCGAGATCCTTCTTCGATGACATCGAAACGTTCGGCACGCAGTAATTCGGAAATCGCCGTCAATTGGGCATTCGTACGAACCAATACGCCACAGCTGAGTGCCTTCTCACCCACTCCCAGTTCATGTAACAACTCGACCACCCGATCATAACGCTCCTCCGATTTACCGGGGACTACCTCGACGCGGGCTTCACCCGTCAGACCCTCTTGAGCGGCATCATGCCTCTCCCACGGCCAGCGCTCCGCCAAGCCTGCGCCAAAGAGATCGCCGATGGATGGCTTGTCGCCGCATACCTGATTGACCAAGTCCAGCACCGCCGCGCATGACCGCCAGGACTTCGGCATGGTTTCGACTTCGAGACCTCCCTCGTAGCGCTTCTTGGCCAGGTCAAACAGGCCCACGTCGCCACCCCGCCAGCCGTAGATGGCCTGCTTCGTATCGCCGACGATGAACAACGAACCCTGATCATCCGACGCCGCTTCATCGAGCAAGGGTTCCATCCCCCGCCACTCGGCCCGGCTCGTGTCCTGAAATTCATCGAGCAGCCAGTGGTCGTAGCGGGCATCAAGACGAAAATCCACCGCCTCGCGGCGCAGGCGTTTTTCCTCGTCCTCCACCCACTCTCCCATAAGCAGTTTCACGTCGTCGAACCCAAGCATCCCCCTGCGCCGAAGTCGGCGTTCACATTCCTGATCAAACCGGCGAACCAGATCGACAACGGCTCTCGTCCTCTCCACCGCCGCCGCCAATTCGCAACCGCGGAGGCACTCCATCATCTTACTGAACCCATCTTCCGCCATCGGACCCGGGGTGAATTCCTTGTAGTGTTTCAGCACCATCGGCCCACCCTCAATCGACCACTCCCGAATGCCCTCGAACAACTTGCCCGCCTTCCCAAGCGAACCGCTGCCAATGGTGTGCATCTCAAACGCATCAATCAGCTTCTCATACGCCTTGTCCTGCCCCTTCCGCGTCCACTCGATGGTGCTCACGGTCTTTCTCAAAGATTGGACAAACCCACGCTTCTGCTCCTCCCAGGCATCGACGTCCCACAAGGGACCAAAGGCTTCGTCGAGGCCATCAACCCTCAACCCACTCTTCCACAGCCCCTGCCACAGCTTGAAGAATTCCGATAACAGCTCGGCGACCCGGCGTTCCTCACGGCCCATGGTCGCGCGTTTGAAGGCATACAGAAACTCATCCGCTTCGCCCTCCTCGAGCGCATCCACCAGTAAGGCCGAAAGAATGTCACTCACCGCCGCTTCCAGCTTCGGTCCCTGGACCAGATCAAATTTCCCGCCGGTCAGCCCCAACTCATACTGGAAACCTCGTACCACCTGCGCAAAGAATCCATCCATCGTGCCCAGCTGAAACCGCGGCAAAGCCCGGACGACCTTCTGAAGGGTCGCTTCCACGTCGAACTTCTGCCCGACTCCTTCGAACAGATCCGCCCGAGCGTCATCATCAACCGCAGCTTCAGCCAACTTCGACAACACCGAGTCCGCGAATTCCCCCGCCGCCTTGCGCGTAAAGGTCAGGGCTACGATACGCTCGGGATCGATGTCCTTGGAGCCCACCAGCCCGATCACCCGGTTGCCCAGCTGATAGGTTTTTCCCGACCCGGCGGATGCCCGAATCATCAGGTTCTTGCTAAGAATGTCCGCCTTCATTTCCAGTTCTCCTTGATCAGTTCTCCCAACGACCGCCCCACACCGAGCACCGCCACGTCGTCATACATCACCTTCTCCGCCGGCGGCTCGAAGACTCCCTTCTTCACCTGTCCGATCACCCACTGGGCACAGGCGACAGCGGATTTCTGGTCTTCATCAGAAAATCCGTTCCACAACGACAAGCCGACCTGATTCTCCGACGCGCCAAGCACGAAGTAGCCCGCTTCGGTCACATCCTCAATCGCCCACGAATACAGGGGAACCTGAAGATTCGTCCACCTCGTCTGTTTGCCCCTGGCATTCACGCCCAGGACGGCTTCCACACCCTCAAGATGTGCGGGCAGCGTCGTGCTGGCCGTCACGCCGAGGCGGTGACTCTTCTCCACGTCCTTCAGTTCGTTGAAGGTCTTGTAGTCGAGCACCCGCTTGCGGCCGTCTTCATGTAGGTCGATCCGGTCCGCGGTGCCAACCAAGGTCACGCCCTCGAGTTCCTTTTCAAATTTCTGCTCGGCCGCCAGCACCCGCCATCCACTCGCCCGCTCACACGCCTGTTTCAGGGCGAACCACGACAAGCGCTGACGCAATCCTTCCGCCTGAATCCGAACCGCCAAAGGCACTTCGGACCCAAATCGCTCCGCCACCACCCGATCCAGATCATCACGCAACCATTCCTCCAAAGCCTCGGACTTGGAAAAATCCCTGGCTTCTTCGTCGTTCGCCCAGTTCTCCAGCACCTTGTGGCAGATATTGCCGAAGTCCCTCGCGTTCCACTCCACTCGTTCCGGGTCGCCCGCATCCATCCGCACCACATACTTGAGATAAAAGCGAAACGGACAAGCCAGGTAGTCCGAGAAGGCCGTGACACTGAGCCGCAGCTTCGGCTCGACGACCGGTGGCTTCCATTTCCAATTCGCCGTCCACTTCATCCCGGCATCAGGAGGCTCGACTTCGTCGAAGAGCAACTTTACCCGCTGGGGCAGCTCAGTTCCCGAGGCCGCAAGCAGCAACCGGGAAGGCAGCAAGGCATCGCCATCGTTACTCGATTTCGCCAGCAGCAGATCCACCCGGCCCAACTCGCGCGCCCGGGTGATCGCCGTGAATACATAGGCATCCCGAGCCGCTCGTTTGGCATCCGTCGTGAGGCCAAGTGATGCCCTCACCCCTTCCGAGAGCCAGGCATCACTACTCGGTGCAAACGGCACCCGGCCCTCATTCATTCCACACACCACCAGATGGCTGCCGGGTTCGTGCAGCAATTCCAGCCAACCCTGCACATCCACCACTCGCCCTTCCGGCGGCACCTTCGATGGCTCAGCCAAATCCCCCATCAGCAATTCCAGTAAGAATACGCCATCGCGCTCCACTCGGGATATCACGGCATCCATCCCGGCAAGCCAGTCCCTGACATCCTGCCACTCGCCATCGCGGTCCACTCGATCCAACAAATCGCCCATTGCCTGCCCAAAGGGCCGCCGAAGAAAAATATTCCGTGAATTCTCCAACTTCTCCAACACCTCCGCCGCCCGCTCCAGAGATTCACGATCCCGCTCGCTCAACTTCGACATCCGCTCGATGTCCTCACGATCGCGCACCAGCCAACGATCGCGTGCCTGGGAAAGTGCCATCACTCGTTGGGCGCGCATTCCACCGGCAATTCCAACCGTCCCCGGCAGTCCGAGCAAATCGATCGCCTGAGCCACCGCCGGCTTCGAGAGCCACCCCCGCCAGGCCACCAACCACGCACGCGCCGGAGACACCCCGGATCCCGCCGGATTGTGAAGCACCCATCCCTTCCGGGCAAACGCGCGGACCAGTTCTTCCGCTGTCTCATCATCCGCCGATCCCAGCGTCAGATCCGCCGACTTGGTCTTCTGCGCCGCCACCCGCTCGACCGCATACTCGGCCTGCTGGCGCGGATCTGCCGCGAGCATGACTGCTCCCTGTTCCGGCCAAGGTATCTCGCGATCCCGCCACGCATCCACCACCGGGCGGCCGAACGCATCGAACTGTTCGGCCTCCTCCTCCGGCGCGCCAATCAAGACCGAGCAGTCCGCGCCCTCCAAACGCCGCACCACCGCTCCCTGCAAGTCCGGAACCCCGGCCAGCACCACCCGACCCTCGACCGGTTCCTGCAGCAGGCTCATCAACAACCTCGATCGCCCGGCCAGTTTCCAATCCGAAAGCTGGCGCTCCTTCAACCGCCAAAGTTGGGCCAGTTCCTCCCATCGCTCCGCTTCAATCGAACTCTCCAATCGCCGAGCCGCCCCCTCCAAGGTCACCGCCGCCTCCTGCATCGCGCGCTCCAAATCCATCAAGGACTTCGCCAGCGGCAGCGCCCAACCCCTCGTTTCATCCTGCCCCGGTGCAATCGGAAACACCGTCTCATATCGTGACCAATCCGGCACCCCTTCCAGCACCTCCACCCACGCCAACACTTCCGCGGATGGAGGAGCAGACCGCGCGACACCAGTCGTGCATCCATCGGTCCGAAGAAAATACCCGGGCGTCACCACCTGCGGAGCCAGGCAACCTCCTCTCTCCGCCAGCCCTTCCCTCAACCGGCGTCCCGCCTGAGCCGTCGGCACCACAACGCACATCCCCGGCAGCTCCTCGCGACGCTCCCAAAGCCAATCCAGCACCCGCTCCACAAGCGGTCCATCCCACCCCAAAAACACACGGCCATCCATCACCCCCATTCCTGTCGCCTAAAACGACCTCGAGAAAGAAAAAGTTCACAAAAGTTCACTCGCCTTACGGATGTCCAATGCTTCGGCAATGAGGTCGAGCGAAACGAAACTTTGGAGTGCGGTGGCAGAGGGAGGCACGACCGGCGACACCGCTTTCGGGCTGCCGGTTGAAAACTCATCCTCCTTTCCTATCCATACTTCTCCAACTTGCTTCCCGTCTGAGCAATACAGCAAAGAGACCTCGGGTCGCCTCTTGCCACCCTCCACACACGAAGCCGGAATGATAGAGACGCTTGAGGGGAGGGCTAATGTCGATCCTGTTTTGAAAGGCGACCCCGGCGGAGTTGGAATCCGGTTGCGTCGCGCCCACTGGCGGATTGTCGTCGTTCCGGCTACCGCCTTCCTCTTTGACTTCCGGACCTTCACAGGCGGCAAGCACAACCAAGACCAGTGCAAGGAGCGGGCCCGCTACAAGTCTCCGGGCGGAGGGATGAGATTTTTTCGGTTCGTGCACGATCCAAAAGGGTCTCCAAAAAAATCACCCGCCATGATCCTAGCGGGTGCGCAGAGCTGGGAAATCCCTTTCCCAGCCGTTGTTCATATAAAATCCCTCGGGACCCGCGCCCTCTTAACGCCGACGTCGAATGAAGATCCCTGCCGATCCAAGTAGAAAGAGTAACATCGAGGAAGGCTCGGGGATCTGAGTGATCTGGAACCCGTTGGGACGCGAGCGGTTGTCTCCACCGTTGGTGGTCCAGTGGTTGGCCCCTGACCAGTTCGCGGTAGCACCGCTGTCGTCGACAAGGTCAAGAGGCCCAACATTATTGGCATTCCCCTGACCGGTATTGTTCCAGTTGCCGACCGCGATCGCACCTGCCACGCCCGTAACCGCGCCAGGAGTGCCAGTGCCACTTTGGCCGTCGAAATTCAAACTGAACCTCCCAGCGATAGATTCCGCCACCAAGAAACCAGACACGGAAAGGATCCTAAGGAAGGTGTTGAGCTTCATGCGTTATAATGAGCTCCGGTAATTAATGGCCCCCAGGATAGACGTGGACATTGAATAAATAAAAACAGCCCACTTTATTGCGCTCACCGACCTTTGCTCCCTTGCTCTGGTTTAAAGTCGCCGACAGGAATTCCAAGTTTACGATCATGTTGTCCAGGGCAGGATCAAATCACTGTCACCCGCACCCGTAGGAACACTCGAACCGCTGAGGTCACAGGCAGCCGCAGCGTCTCCGTCACCGAGCCATCACCGTTGTCCACGGAACTTACCGCCACCACGCCGCTCTCCACGATCCAATCCATCAGATTGCCGGACGACTGGACCTCGTAGGTCAGATCGCCTGCTCCCGCCCGGCGGCGAATCGCGAGGCCGAGGTAGTCCACCCCGCCATCGGTCACCATCACCAACCGGGGCAGGTGCTCCGAATCCGAAAGCTTGGGATCCGCCACGAATGCGTACTCCATGATGGTGTTCATCCCATCAAAGTCGATATCCACAAAGTCACCCGTGAGCTCGGGATCAACGAGTTCGGCGGCGGTAAAGTTGTCGTTCCTCCAGTTCGCCAGAGAGGTAGTCAGTTCGGCCTCCCCTGGACTCCCCCCCACCGTCACGCTGGCCCTCCAGTTAAGGGGATCGGCGTGATCGGGAGCAGTAGTTGGCTCGATGAGGACCAGAGACACCCCGGTCCCGTCCGGGCTGGAGGGCCAGGGCACCACGTCAAGGTAGTGGAACTCCTGGATGGCAGAGCCGGCTCCAAAGGAGAGTTTCACGTTTTCACCACCGTTGGAAAGATTATCGGGACCGTAGCTGCCCGCGACCGGTAGTCCCACCCCGTAACGCGACTCGAAGGCGGCCGGATTGCGCACCACCAGCGCAAAGGCCCCTGGCGCCAGGCTGGTGATCGTTCCATCCTCGAAGTCGAAGTCGATTCCCTTGGTGAAGCGGATGTCGGTGAGATCAAGGGTAAGAGTGGAACTGATATTCTGGATCTCCATGAACTCGAAGTCGGAGGTCACCCAGCCCTGCGCGATCTCTCCGGCATCTGCGGAGAGCGGATTGTAGTTCAGTTCCGTGACCATCAGGTTATCGATCCAGGGTGTGAGGTCGGGAGAGGTGGCCGTGAACTCGACCGGCTCCGACCAGTCGCTGGCCCGGCCCGTGTTATCGAGGTGGCGCACTCGCGCCCGATAGGTCCTGTCCGGCCGAACCTCGACCGTGGAGAAGGTGAACTGGCCCTGGAAGGGCGTCAGGCGATCAGTCTGGTAGAAGGTCTCGAGCTCGTAGAGGTAGCGATCACCCGCGAGGTAGTTGGGCGTGGAGGGATTTCTGATTTCGCCCACACGCCACTCCATCGATCCGAAGGTCCTGCTGCCCTGCGGATCGCTGAAATTCGAGGACCGGAAGGTCAATCCATCGGTCGGGAACCCGGCCGGACCAATGTAGCCGATTGCCGGCTTGTTGGGAATGGCGGAGTCCTGCTGCTTGCTCGCCAGATTGCTGCGTCCGTAACCGCCCACCGTGAGGAATTCCTTGGTGTACTGCGTGAGGTCGGCAAAGGTCCGGTCTGGCAAAAGCGCGCCATTGAAATTGGCATACCAGATCCCCTTCTTGTTCTTGCGCGGGTGGTAATCCCAGACCGCCTGGCCGGCCTCGACGATGTTGTTGGGGCCGCCCTGCGTGACGAACCCGGCAAACTCGTCCACCACGTGGGCGGACTGATCGTTGTCGAGGAGGAGGTTCAGGATCTCGCGCACCTTGTTTTCGTATGCCTGGTTGATGGTGGGATATTGCAGACAGCGATAGATATTCTCCCAGGCGGCGGTGTCCCCGCGGCCCAGGTGGGGCGCATCCTCGAAAGTGAGATCGATGTCCCAGGGAAGGATGTGCCACTTGTCGGTCTCCGAGTTGTGGTAGTAGTTGATGTTCTCCTGCGACCGCATGTCGGAATTGTTGATGGCGAGATTCATCGCGTTGAAGGCGAAGTAGTCGTCGAACTCGAGGTTGGCCTCCCACTGCGCCTGCGAGGTGCCGCTGCTGTGCAACCCCTGGAACGCGAAGAGATCGGACTTGTCGCTCACCTGGGTCGCGCCCTGGGCGCGCTTGGTCGAGCCCGAGCCACCGTGCACGTTGTAGATATTTCCGTCCGGCAGGTTGCGCTCCTCCAGGAACTTGATATCGGGCTGCTCGATCGCGATGTAGAGTCCCCAGAAGTCCCCGTCGTACTGGTCGCTGGGCGCCTCCTGCGCCTTGTCGATGATGCGGAAGTGGTAGAAGTGCGTGTTGGATCCCACTCCGCCGGCCAGCTGATACATGCGGAAGCCGAGGGATTCGCAGAATATGGTCCCGTCGGTCGAAGCGTTGTTGCGCCACCAGGGGTTGGTCCCGGGCAGGCCGTTGATCTTGTCCCAGGCGACATCGTACTTCTTGCCGTAGTTGTCGCGGGCTTCGAGTGAGCGCGCCCGATTGAAGTTGAACTTCCACTTGTTCTTGCCCACCTGCCGCGTGGAGGCCCGCCCACGGATGCGATAGCGCATGTGGTCGTAGACCTTGCCGTCATAGATCCAGGTTCCCAGGTAGCGGTACTGGCCATCGGCGGAACCGGTCCACTGACAGAGGATCACATCAGACTCCTTGGTGATCAGGTGATAGACCGGAATGCTCTCAAGGGCGGCCGCGGGATAGGTGACATTTGGCAGTACGCCCGGGCGTTTTGAAGCGGTCCAATCGGGCACACCGTCGTAGCAGAAATAGGCAAAGTTCGGAGACTCGTCGTCGGCGTAGGGCGTCTGCTCGGAATTCCCGAAAGGGTCCTCCACCGTGATTCGATAGCGAATGAGCCGCCGGTGCACCTGCAAGGTTGCGGGCAGGGTCGTGGTGTAGATCGAGTCACCCGCCGCCAGGTCGTCGCCCGAACCATCGTCGACCATGGGGCGCGAGGCCCAGCCGGTTTCGTAGGCGGCATCCTCCTTGTCGACGTAGTTTCCGGGATCCACCAGTTGATAGGTCAAGGTCACGCTTTGCACTCCGTCCGGATCGGTGACCTTGGCCGTGAGGACCACCTCATCGGTGGAAAGAGGCTGCTCCGGCAGATGAGTGACCTGACGGATGTTGGGCGCAGCGCTCGGGGAGAAGACCGAATTGGCGGCTCCGGGAGTGGGCACTCCGCCCGATCCATTGCCCAGTGTGGGGGTCTTGACTTCCACGTCGATGGAAAAGTCGCTGCTGCTGAGAGTTCCGTTCAAGGCATGGACCGCCACCGTGTTGGCTCCCTGAACGAGGGTCCCGAGGCCCCCATTGTAAATGACATCGGTCCAACCCGCTTCGTGGTTGATCACGGCCGCGCCAGGAGCGCCGCCGAGAGGATCAGAGGCGCGGATCCCCTCATAGGTAATGTCACCCTGGTCTACGTTTACGCGCGCCACCTCGTCGCCGTTGATCCACACGATCGCCCCGTCGTCATGATAGACCCGGATGAGCAGCTGGTTGGGAATCGCGCCGGATACGTTGAACTGCTTGCGCATGAAGACGGACGCGTAGTTGTCCTCCATGTCGTTGAGCGACGTGGTGTCGTCTCCGTCGGCATAGCCGATCACGGTTGTGCCCGTGAGCCAGGAAGCGTCTTCCGCGAAGCCCGTGAGCCGCCAGGCGCTGGTAGGATTAGACGCTTCGCTCGTCCCCTTGCGGTAGCGCCAGGATTGCCTGGCAGACACGTAGGTCACTTGCGGTCCAACCACCACGGCACCGGAGGCGCGCCACGAGCTTCCCAGATCATTATCGAGAGTCTCGTTGATCAGTTCCATGGACGAGCCGTCCCCGCGCGAGCCGGTGGGCCAGGGGAAGCCGATCCCGTAATCGACTTCGTCGATCAGTGCGCCCGTGTTGCTCTCCAACTCGAGCCGTTCGCCCGCGTTGCTCAATTTCCCGCTGTAGGGCCCGAGCACGTTGGCCACTCCGAAGATGGCATTCATGGCCGCGGGATCTTCCGCAATCACGCGAAATCCGTTGGCGTCGATCATGGTGTTGGGTGGGAAGTCGAAATCGATCGCTCCGTTGAACTGCCACCCTTCCAGGTTCACCGGGCTGTCACCGGGATTGTAAATCTCCACAAACTCGCCGCGCTCCGTCTTTGGTTCGTGGTCGTAGTGAATCTCGTTGATCACGATCGCGCTCACCAGCGAATCAGTCGTGGTGAAGGATTCCGAGGAAGGCGCCCAGGAAGTGCCCGCGACATTGGTGGCCCGGGAGGTGAAGAAGTAGTTGGTCTCCGGGCTCAGGCTGGAGACAAAGAGCGAGAAACTTCCCGTGCGTGTTCCCAGACTGAGAGACTCATCCCAGGAGAGTGGATTGGTCCCGCCGTTGCTGGTGCCGTAGAACAGGGTGACGGTGGGGGAATCGAATCCGATGTCGGTGACCTCTCCCCGCAGGTTGGCAGAACTACCGCTGATTCCATCCGCACTCCGGTTCACCACCGTGGGCGGCACGGGCAGCGCAGTGGAAAAACTGGCGGTGGAGGGTGCCCAACTGGTTCCGCCCCCATTGGTGGCGGAGGCGCGGAAGAAGTACTGCGCGCCGGTTTGCAAGCCCGTAATCGTGGTGGTCGCTCCGGCAGCCTGCGCTCCCAGCAAGGAAGTGTTCGTCCAGCTCCCCGCGTTCGTGCCGCCGTTCGTCAATCCCCAGTGCAGAGTCACGAGCGGAATTTCACCACCGGTGTCGGTGACGTTCGCACCAATTTTGGCGCTGCTGGTCATGATCTCGGTAGCCGCCAGGTTCACAACCGTCGCCGCGGTCGCCAGAGTCTGAAAAGTGGCGCTGGTGGGCGCCCAGGATACCCCCGCCGAGTTGGTGGCCCGGGCCCGGAAAAAATAGGGCGCCCCCACCGTGAGGCCCGAAACGACAGAGGAAAAGGTCCCATTCTGCGTCCCCGGCACATTGACGGACGCATCCCAGGCAGGGGCATCCGTGCCCGCGTCGTCGTCCCCGTAAAAAATCGTCACGGAGGGCGCGGCCTCTCCAATGTCGATGACCTCGCCGTGCAAGGTCGCTGAATTGGACGTGATGCCGGTAGCCGGATCATTCTCGAGGTCTGCGAGGCCCGGGATGTCGGTGCCGATAATCTGGATGGCATTGGGGCGGGCGCGAATGCTGGGCTGACCCGTGCCGGCCACTCCGGTGAGCGTAAAGCCCGAACCGCTCAACCCAGTCAGTTTGACCACATTGGCGGAGAAGGTCGTGGACGAACTGGTCTCCGTGCTCGTGACGTAGCCATCCGTTCCTCCCGCGAGCGGCCAGTTGTTGTTGGCTGTGATCTGGTGGCCGAAGCGTGTGTCGGTGTTGGTCAGGTTGTCGATCGCTGTGAACCCGGCCGTGTTGGAGCTGTTGTCGTTCTGGTAGTAGACGAGGACATCGTAGCCCTGAGAGGTATATTCTGCGCCGAGGCCTGCCACCGTGATCGATCCGTTGGCGTGGAAGTTGTCGAGATATCCCGACATCATATCCACGTCGTCGCCTGCGCCATTGGCAGAGGAGGTTGACCAGGTGTTGTTGGTAGACCAGGTGAAGGACGTACTGGTCGCGATGCCATTGGAATTAAGGACGTTCGCAAGCGTCCCACTCGTGCCGACGGCGTTGTTCCAGTTGCCAAGCTGCCCGAGGCCGGCATTTCCGGTCACGATGCCTTCCCCGGCACCGCCACCAGATCCTGGCGCGTTTTCATTTCCGCCCGCGATGTTGACGCTGATGACGGTTTGGGCGGAAACTGCCTGGAACAGTAAAAGGACAGGTAAGATCGCCATGTTCTGACCAAGAAGTTTCTTCATCGCAGGAATCCGGAGGGGAGTCGTTTAACGGGTGTGATCGGGACACCCTTTCTGGACCAGTTGGAGGGTTAGGTTTCGGGGACTGGTTTGGATTGCTCCATTGTTCTGGCAAAGTCGTCTGGGCTTTGGAAGCTCAATCCCCTGTAAGGGTGTAAGCGGCTGTAGAAGAGTCGCCACTTCTCGATCCCTCTGTCACGCTCAGGAAGATATCCTGGTTGAGGCACTCCTCGCTTCGCCATGGCGAGATCCGCATCCATCCGCTTGAGCTTGGAGTGCTCCGCTTCGAGTTCCTTGATGCGCTTCAGTTCGCCTCTAATCTACCGCAACCCAGACGACGCCGGGCGGCGTAGTTTCCGGAGCCACGATTGAACCATGCTCGCTCGATCGTCGAGCTCTTCGCCACCGAACTCAGCCCCCGGCTGCGCCTGGTGAAGGGATTTCGTTCTCTGCGAAAAAGTCTCCCGAGTGGCAGCC
>JAPKFB010000172.1 GCA_028821775.1 Roseibacillus sp. | reverse complement strand
TGCTCAAGCGCCATTTGGATCGGATACTGAGTTGGTTTCGGCATCATATAAGCAACGGCATGGCCGAGGGATATAACAGTCGCATTCAATCGATCAAGACAGCCTCAAGAGGGTTCCGAAACTTTGCCAACTACCGGACAAGAATCCTCTTCTTCTGCGGCAAACTAAATCTCCTCCTCAACTCCACCCACAAAATGTCCGATGAGCCAAAAAACATTCCCGGATAGCACTGACAATCGCCAATTGTCAATTACTGGGACTGACCCCTTTACTTGGTTGCCATGGCTCATGACGTGGTAGACCGCGCCCGGATATTGGATTCTCAATGCTCCCGCCACAGTCCCGATTCAACGCCAAACGCGCCTGCCCTGCAAGTAACAATTCCTGTTTTACGGGACTGACCCTTTCATGAGCGTGAAGCGGCGCGCTGGTATGCCAGGGCCGCGGCTCAAGGCGACCATCTCGCGCAATCGTTGCTGGCGGAGAGTCTGGAGAAGGGCAGGGGTGTTGCTCCCGACAATACCGAGGCTTTCAAGTGGCTCGAATTGGCTTGCAAGACAGAGGACGAAACGCTTCGAAATGAGCTTAGGAAACGTCAGGAGTCATTGGCTCGAAAAATGATGGGGAGTCAGATCCAGGAAGCGAAGAAGCGGGCGCGTGAGTGGGTTCTAACGCCCGCGAATTAACTGCGGTAAACAAGACTTTCGGGATGCTGGGTGAAGAGAGCCAAACGGCGCTACAGAGATGAGATTCGTCGCAACGCCTTCGGATCAGTGCAGCCAGGAATCCACCATCGGGGAAAGCCTTCCGGCCATATCCGCCGCCAGGAACGCAGCAAATACGCCCGCCAACACATCCATCGTGTAGTGCGCCCGCAGGACCAGGACAGTGAACATTTCACCGATCGCAATCACCGCCACCAGAACCGCGAACCATGAGGGGGCGAGGTGGGCGGTCTCAATTGCCGCAAGCGTCACCAGCGCCGTGTGGCCGGAGAAGAAGAAATCATTGCCGACGTCGTAGGTGACCAGCAAGGTCGGGAATCCGGGGTTTCTCCAGATGATGCCCGGCGGCGGGGGCAGGGTGCACAGACCCTGGCAGGCCTGTCGCAGTGCAAACAGGATCAGGATGCCGAGAAAGGGAGAGAAGGTTGAACCGAAGATAGCCGCGCCAATCAACGTCAGCCCCAGAAGGTCGATGAAAATCGAACTGACGATCAGGGTTGCGTTGGCCGCGCGCGGATGGGTGACGAGGTGTTTGTGCCAGCTGGCCGTCAGATCATGGACGACATCGCCGATGCCTTCCTTGGGAGCGGATCTGCGAGCGATTAGCGATTGTGTCCAGAACCAGAGAATCAGGGAGCCGGCGACAACGCCCGCGCGAAGGCCAATGGCGGGCCAGTCCAATACGGCAAGAGTAGCTGTCATCGTTTTAGTCGCGTCATTGGGATTTGCTTTCCTCCAGCATTTCTCCGAGTTGCCGTCGGATTTCTTCCACCAGAGGATCGTTGTCAGCGTTGCGATCCCGGGTCGGGCTTGCCTCGATGGCTTCGCCGACTGAAATGACCGCGCGGATGGGGGCATGCACGCGAGCCGTATCGGTCAGGTCCTCTTCGTATCTTTCGATCGTTTCCAACAGGCGTTCGGGCGTGGGATCGTCGGCCAGGTAGTCGCCCGAGTAGCAATGGAGCTGCTGCGCCAGGTAGATATCCGCCAGTTGCCTCCATCGGCGGGCGATCTCCTCCTCTGCGAGGTCGCCGTGGGCCATGTCCGGGACGATCGCGCTACGCAGACGTTTGATGCGGACAATCGTATCCTGGCCGTGATCCGGGACTTTCCATTCCTGTTCAAGCGGCGTCAGCAGGCGTTGGAGCAGTTGCGGGAGCCTGCCCACGGGATGATCGGGTTGCGGCGCGCCGAGGTATTCAATTTCCTTGAGAGCCAGCAACGCATGGCCTGCCTTCACGATCCGATCGCGCATGGGCAATTGAGTCTGGGGTTGCCAGGAGAGGCGGGATTCAATGTCCTGCAAAACCGGCAGAATGGCGCTCTCCAGATCGCCTTCGAAAAAGTAGCGGATGAAAATCGGATGCACGACGACCTTGCCTGGCCGGGCGGAGGAGGCGCGCTGCTTCGCGGCGGAGCGCGCGAGAAAGGCAACCCCATCCATCAGGTTCATCAGGCGATCGTTGTTCCGGGTGACGAAACCCTCGGGAAAGAGAGCCAGCGGATATTTCGCCTCGCTCAGAATGCGAGTCGCGCACTTGAGCGAGTCCCGATCAAGACCTTCACGGTGGACGCTGAATCCTCCGATCCGAGGGAGGACGAAGGACTGTAGCCAATTCTGCATGAAGAGATGCCAACTGGCCATGGTGTGAAAAGGGCGGGCGACCTCACGCGAGAGCAACGCCAGAACCATGGGGTCACAGGGCCGGCAATGGTTGGACGCCAGCAGGACTCCGTCGCCTGCGTGCAGCGATGCGCGGAGCCGCTCGGCGCCGACAAACTCACAGGAAGTGACACCGTAGTTTTTGCGAAGATAAGCAGGCAGATACCACTGGATGATTCGCGACCAGAAACGGCTCAGGCGCGGGGGCACGAAACGATAGGGTTTGGTGATAACAACGTTTTGCATGATTTGTCGCTGAATGCGCCGGCCGGGTCTTGTGGACATCGCGCCAACGCTCCTGTTCCGAGCGTTATTAAGACCGGAGTTCTGTCGCTGTATCCAGAACTATGTTCCGCTTGCGCCAACGAAATCGTGCTGATGTGGGTGAAGATGGTTTTAACAACAGCACAACGGAAGAGTCTCACATTTTTGATTTTTGTAAATTGGAAAACATTTTTTATTTGAACTCCGAATTGAGTAGGAAACGCGCATAATGCATAAAGTTTTTGAGTTCTTTTACCGTTTCCAGCGAGCTGGGAACTGCTGTTAGACAGCCAAACGACCCCTCCCATAAGAGTACCGGTCACCTTCTCCTAATCCCGTCCAAACGCTTGGGCCATGTCGGCTTTGATCTGAGGGTCGGTGGCGTAGGGGTCGTTGTGTCGCTTGGCGTAGGCGGCCAGCTTGACGGTGAGTCGCTGGACGACTTTTTCGGAATCGGGATTGGTGAACTTGTTGTGCAACTCGTCGGGATCGGTTTTCAGGTCGTACAGCCACGGTTGGCCAAGCGCGGAGTAAACGAGCTTGTAGCGGTCGGTGACGGCGGCGAGCCAAGGTTTGACGCCGGAGGTCGAG
>JAPKFB010000171.1 GCA_028821775.1 Roseibacillus sp. | reverse complement strand
CAGCTCAGCGGCCTCGAAATCATTTCCATGGAATTGAAAAGGTAGGTCTGCCTTTCCCAAGACTGGTCGCCATTTCCCCGACACCGCTTTCCTTCTTCCCGAAGGCCCCTCCCTCACTCGGGGGCTCGGAGCTCCGTGGGAAGGCTGGATGGAGGCGATGGGTCCAGTCGGGGAAGTGAAGTTGCATCTCCAAGGTGCTTGGCACACCGGGCGGAGCTTCCGGAAAAACACGCCCTGCCTTCACCTTTTCGCTCAGCAAACTGCGGTCGGTAAAGGCACTCATCAAAGCCACGAGATCGTCCACCTGCTGATCGCTGAGCCCGAGGTCTCCCAGGTCGTCGTGATTCACGGTCGCCGGATAGTCAGTCGCCCCCCAGCGTTTCGGCTCCAGGTCACGCTTGTTGTAGAACTCGACCACTTCCCTGAGGCTCGCAATCGATCCATTGTGCAGATAGGGAGCGGTCAACTCGATGTTGCGCAAGGTCGGAGCACGAAACTGCCCCAACTCCTCCGCATTCTCGGTATGTCCGCCCAGACCGGGATCCTTCTTCCCTCTCGACGGTGCTCCGAGGTTGTCGTATCCGAAATCGCTCAAGAGCGGCTGCGACCAACTCCTCGCTGCCAGAAGATGGCAGTCCGCACATTTCCCGGCATTCTTGAACACCTCGAGACCGCGCTTTTCTGATTCGTTGAGCGCCTCCTTCTTTCCCTTGAGATAGTCATCGATGCGTGCGTCAAACGGTCGAAAGAGAGGCTCCTTGAGAAACTCCACCAACGCGCGATAGGCATGGTAGTTGAGTTGCTCGTCGTCCGCCCAAGCCGCTGCACCAACCGATTTTCGAAATTCATCCGCGTAGTTCGCCTTGCGTAGGCGGTCGGCAAGGGCGGCCGGATTCGGAAGGTTCATTTCGTCCGCATGGAAGAACGGTTGCTGAACCTGCTCGAACTGGTCCTGCGCCCTCCCGTCGTGAAACAGTCCACCCTCCCAGACATAGATCTCCTCGCCCTCCTCAGTGAGAAGATCTTCATAGGCGAAGGACGGGATCAACGCCGCATACATCAAGGTTGGCGCATTGCGGGTTCCCACCCGCCCGGGAACCGCGCCTGGCGAGACGACCCGCGGATCCGCAAAGGCGGTCCTGGGATCATGACAGGAAATACACCCAATCCCCACAGGCCGGGAAAGTCTGAGATCTGAAAAAATGCGTCGCCCAACCTTCGCCTTACTGCGCCCCTGCTCTGCATCGGCCTCTGCAGGACGATCGCTGTGATTATTCGCGGCCGGCGCGGCGGACGTGGGCTGGTCGCCATCACCCCATGCGGCGGCCGCCATCATCCACCCGGCAAGAACCACGAGACACTCCAAGCGCCCGACCACGCGACCGAGAGACCCCCGTCGCGACATCACGGACGGAGGGGCGGCAGGTGACACCATGCGCGCGCTCATCATCGGGTTGATGCTATTCACATCTCGCTGATCTTCAATCCGGGAACGTTCGAACCCATTGCCTGTGCCAAGCGAGCGGCGATACAGAACGATGCCTGCTCGGCGGAGATGGTGGAATCAGCCGAAAAAAGAAACGGCGGCCTCCCGAAGGATGCCACCGTCTCTCTTGGATTGCCTATGAAAGGGTCTTCTAGGAACCGGGCATGGTGACGATCACATCGTCAATGTACCAACCGGAAGCATCGAAAATGTCATCACCGTCGCTCACGAAACCGAACTCCAGGGAGATCACCTGCCCCAGCGCGGCGGCGGGCAACTCTGCCGAGAAGGCCGCCCAACCGTCGAGGAATCCGGTGATGTTCGCTTGCACCACGCCCAACTCGGTCACCGTCCCGGGAAGCACGGAGGCATCAAGCACGCGTACCATCCCGCGGTCCAGGTTGTCAAACTCATCCATGTCCAGCCATTGCTGGAAGACCAAGGTGGCGCCGGGCGCGGCGGTGAGATCAATATTTGGAGTCCGCAACCAGGTATTGGAGCTGATTCCGTAGTTCTCTGTCAGGTTGGTGCCATAGCAGTTGGGAGCACTGTTGGCCGCCGACGGAGCGGTAACGGGGCCTCCAACTGGGTCGCCCAATTCCCAAATCGTATTCATGTCGGTGTCCAAGGCATCGAAGCCGGTGGTCCAGCCAGGATCGGCACCATCGAAATTCTCCGAGAATACCGTCACCGGGGGAGCGGGAAACTCTTCGATCACGAAGAAGCGCTTCGCATCCGCTGGAAGCGGAATGGTGAGGGTGTTTTCAGGCGGGGTGGCCATGATCTCCATCTTGCCATCGTAGATGGCCCAATCCACGGGATCGACGACGGACAGATCCGTTTCGCTGCGCAGGTTGTAGCGTTTGCCAGCCTCGCTCGCCCAATCAATCACAAGGTCGTTTCCGTTCCTCGTGAAATTCACGTCCAGCCTGGTCGGATCGAGCAACTCCGCCACGGTTACCCCGCCGGCAAGGCGCTCGACATCCTCTGCAGAGAGCGCGGTCTTCCAGAGCGAAACCTCATCAATCCCGCCCGTCACCCAGTGACTGGGCCCGGCCCGCAGGATGCCACCGATGGTAGTGGTGTTCATGACTGGCGCGTAGACGTCAATATACGTAAACACGCCGAGATCGGCCACTCCGTCGATGTACACGATCACGGTCTGAGCAATGGTATCCACCACAACTGCGACATGCCTCCATCCATTGCCATCAAAGGGCTCCACCAGCGACTTATCGTGTCCGCCGTTCGCATTCGCGCTGTTGCGAATATACATATCGACCGCACCGTTGGAACCACCATTGTGGGTTCCGATGTTGAAGAGTGGATTATTGGTGGTGGTCGAGGCCTCCGAGAAAAAGCGCAAGTCGTTCTGGCCGGTTCCGGTGGCGTTGATCCAAAGGGAAACGGTGTAGGCGGAATTCTTGGTGATCGGAAGCAAGTCCCCCGCACCGCTGACCCGCGTCAACATCGTCTGCGCCGCATTGGAAAAGGAGAACGCCTTGTCAAATCTGCCGGCAATGAGGTTGGTCCCGTCTAAATTGACCAGGTCGAGATCCTGTCCATTCGCTTGATCGGGAGTGGTCAGGGTGCCGGGACCGCCCTGCACTTCATCGAGCGGCCAGTAGGCGCACAACAAGGCGCTCAGCGACGGAGTGCTGTTTGGATCGGTCGGATTTGAATTGGTCTCAAGTTCCAGGGCATCGGGATAGGAATCCCCATCGCTATCGATGCTGGTGGGATCGGTGCCGGTGTCGGTTGCGCTGACGAAGCTCCCGGT
>JAPKFB010000170.1 GCA_028821775.1 Roseibacillus sp. | reverse complement strand
TTCGTCCGCAGCAGGTTCGTCCGCAGCAGGTTCGTCCGCAGCAGCAGGTTCTGCGGCCGCTCCTCCGCCGGTCGCGAGGCGAGCCCTTTCCAACACAGCCTCGGCATCGGCTTCATTCGATTCCATCGTCTGCGCGATGTATTCCAGAGGCATTTGCAGCACCAAGTCGGCGGTGGCTCCACCGGCCCGGAACAATTTGTCAGCGATCAGGGGGTCGATCTCCAGTTCGTCCGCGAGGTGAAGAGCGGCATCTGCAACCCGGGCTTCGAATTGCTCACGCTGGCTCTCGTCCTTGCGGACCTGCACATCCCAATTCACCAGCTTTGAGGTCAGGCGCGCGTTTTGTCCCCGCCGCCCGATCGCCTTGCTCAAATCTTCTTCATCCACCGTGACGTTGATGACCTTGTTCTCTTCGTCCAGGGTAATGGAACGAATCAAGGCAGGCTTCAGCGCGTCAGTCACAAACTCATTGGTGTCATCACTCCAGCGGATGATGTCGACCTTCTCATTGTTGAGTTCGCGCACGATGTTCTTCACCCGCGCCCCGCGCAGGCCCACACAGGCACCTACCGGATCCACCTTCTCGTCGTTGCTGTAGACTGCCACCTTCGTCCGGTAGCCGGCTTCCCGGGCAATGCCCCGAATCTCCACCGTTTGATCGGAAATCTCACTCACCTCCGCCTCGAAGAGACGACGCACAAAGTTTGGGTGACTACGGGAGAGGATGATCTCAGGCCCACGAAACTCATTGTCCACCGACACCACGTAGGCACGGATGCGATCTCCGATGTTGTAATCTTCAGTGGCGACCCGTTCGCGCGACGGCATGCGGGCCTCGAACTTGCCGAGATCGATCATCACGTCGTTCTTTTCGAAGCGCCGCACGGCCCCACTCACGATGTCGCCAGCCCGATCCTTGAACTCGTCATAGATCATCTCCTTCTCCGCCTGGCGGAGACGCTGAATCATGGTCTGCTTGGCCGTCTGCACCGCGATCCGCCCGAAGTTCTTCGGCGTCACGTTGAACACGACAGTATCATCGAGCACGGCATCGGGCTTCCTCTTCAACGCGACCGCGAGAGGAACTTCGTTGAACTTGTCCTGGTGGTCGTCATCGGCCACCACGCGGAGAGTTGCGAATATGCGGGTCTCCCCGTGCTTGGTATCCACCTCTGCACGGAGCTCTTCGATGTCCTCCGCTCCGGGCACCATGCGACGGTAGGCGGACAAAAAGGCATTCTCAAGAGCCTCGACCACCTTCTCGCGTTCGATGCTCTTCTCCTTCTCGTAAAATTCTATGAGGGCGACGAGGTCGTTCGTCATGATCTTCTGGTCTGGAGACGCAAAAGAGCGGGTCGCGGCAACCCACTCCTCCATGGCGTCAAGAGTTGTATCTGTTGCGGTGGCTATAGGGCCGCTTTCCCGACGAATCAAGCGAAATTACCAGCCCAGAAAGTGCGGTTTCAGGCGCGTCCCGGGCCCCGAAATCCCGCTCTCCGGGTTGAGCCTCCCGACTTTCGACCTTTGGCCCTTTGGCCTCCCTCTCTCCACGCCTACTTCGCCAGCTTCCTCCACTGCAGCTTTCGTAGTTCTGCCGTGGTCTGCCAAGTCGCCAACCCCAGCGGGGCACACTTCTCGATGTCCCCAAATCGCAGCCCCAATTTCCGATCCTTGGTGACTACATCCACCAGTTCCCTCCCGTCGATCCACGCCTTAAGACTGTCTTTCCGCACCTCCAGACGGATTTTGTACCACTGCTCATCCTTAAATCCCTGATAACTCGCAGTCTCATTCTCCGAGGCATCCATGCCATCGATGCTCGAAATTCCCACCACCCCGCCACCCCAGCCGCCCACCACCAGGGTCACACAAGTCTCCTTGCCGCGCACCGGAAAGGTCAGGCCACAGAAAAAGTCCACGCCCGAGGTCCGTCGCGCTTCCACTTCGAGTTCATAGGGGGCCTCGGGAAGTTTCCCGCTCCAGACCAGTCCCGTCAGCTCCGCACCCTCCTCGATTTTGAGCGTCCCCTTGTCCCACTTCGTTTCCCCTTCTCCACCAAAGTTGAGCCCCTTCCAAGATCCCATTCCCTTCTCCGGCACCAACGAGACCCACTTCTCCTTCTTCTCATCCTGGCCCTTGGCAACCTCCCCGTCCGGCTTCTTCTTATCGGGCTCCCCAGATCCCATCACGGTCCCCGCCAGGAGGATGCTCACCATTTTCCAAAGTCTCGCCTTCATGCTGGGTCAATTATTCACCCTCTCCTACGCTCCAGCAAGCGCTCTTCCTTCTCCTGATTCAAGAGAGTGGGATCGAAGGCCACCCTCTCATCGGTGCGAGGCCGCTCTCCGCGACGGCGGGGCAAGTCCCTCGACTCCTCCGGAACCGTGTCTATTGTTTCCTGAACCCTCCCTCGGATGCTCTTCCTCGACGCCGCCTACACCATCATCCACCCCGCCGAACGCGTCGGCCAAGCTTACTCCCGGCACCTCGCCACCGCCACCGGGATCGCCATCGCCCCCGAGGCGATGCACGCCTCCTTCCGCCAAGTCTTCGCGGCCACCCCACCACCCGACTACTCGCTTCATCCCTTCGGCCACGCCGCCGAGCGCGCCTGGTGGAGCGAACTGGCCGCGTCGGTCCTCACCCAGCTGGGCGGTGCGGCCGCCGAATTTGCCTCCTCCCGCCTGAGCCCCTGTGACCTTCCCACCTTCGATTCCTTCTTCGACTCGCTCTACGCCCACTTCTCCACCCCTGCAGCCTGGTCGCTCTACCCCGACACCGTGGAGTTCCTCGAAGCTGCTTCCGAGCTCGGTCCCCTCGCGGTGGTCTCAAACTTCGATGATCGTCTCGCCCCCATCCTCGATGGACTCGGCATCGGCCCCTGCTTCGAACACATCTTCACCTCCGCCGACGCTCGCGCACGAAAACCCGACCGCGCCATCTTCGATCTCGCCCTCGATCGCCTGAATTGCGCCCCCACCGAGACCTTCCACTGCGGAGATAACTACGAAGCCGATTACCAAGGCGCGACCGCGGTCGGTCTCCGCGCCTTCCACCTGAAGCGCCCCCAGCACACTCTCTTCGACTTTCTCGACTTCTGTCGCGCCTGAAACTGATTCCGATCCGGAACCCGAATTTGCGAGAACTTCTCCTCTCATCTCCATTCCAAGCCGTGAACATTACTGCCCTCTCCGTCCTCCTCCTTGCCCGCGGAGCGCGTCATCCGAGTCCTGGAGCAGATCAAGGACAGCAGGGCTCTGCCTGAACAGATCCGG
>JAPKFB010000169.1 GCA_028821775.1 Roseibacillus sp. | reverse complement strand
GGATTCTGAAGAGACCCGTCGACTGCAAAGAAGAGATTTCCGATCACTCGGGTGGCCAGCACCACCGCAGAGGTCCAGAGGGCGCGGAGGAGGTCCCCTGGAATGGGCTTTGCGGTCATCTTGGAACATTTGAAGAAGTGGGAGCTCTCGATAAGGAGAAGAATTTGGCACCCCGATCGAGGCCCCCTTGGAGCCGAAAAACCAATCAGATCAGGTAAAACTTATTAACAAACAGTCCTAGCTTTCAACCTTGACTAGCACGGTCAAGCCAGCCGAAACTGCTACAAACGTGATCGAGGAGGGATTGCTCTACTTCTCCCGCGCGCCCTTGCCTCTCCCGCAGCCTCAACCATCTCACTCCTGAACAACTTGCCTGTCGACGTGATGAGTCAAAGGTGTGACGGGGCTACCGTGATCGCGATCGATGTCAGTCCCATCGTCGACATGGCCGAAAACGCGTCCTACGGCGACCCGCTGTCCGGCTGGGACATCATGTTCAGCAAGATTAACCCCTTAATGGAAGAGATCAAAATCCCCTCCCTGCCGACGATCATGCAAAGATCGGCCGAAATTGGGGGTGTCTTGCAGCTCAAGGGGATTGTGGACAAGCTTACCGATCTTTATATTTCAATGCCTGTCGAGCAGTTTGATATCCTCGGAATTCGAGCCGCTGAGAAGATCGTCCAGGTTGGCTATAATGAAGCACAGCGAAGAATTACCCCGTGGATGAAAGAGAGAGCGCGCGAACAAACCACGACCCAAACTTGGATCCCTACCTGATGCGCGTTCAAAGCGAATCGACGAGTAAAAGTGATGAGCCCGCCCATCTAACAAACTAGCAAAAGCACGTGCCAAAGACTGAAAATATGAGGGTGACCTTCTGGGGCACCCGTGGAAGTTGTCCCGCCATTCCCGCAGCTTGGGAGGTCCGAGGGTATGCGGAAGGCGTTTCAGCAGCAACGATCGCTTATGTCAGAGAGCGGCTCCAAACTGAAACGGGTCTCAACGAGCTTCGCGAATTGCTCCAAGGCACTCCCGAGGAGATTGAGAGCGAGCTGCCAATCTCCCATCCGCCCATCTTTGGCGGCGAGACCACTTGTGTCGAGATCGAGACTTCGGAAGGGAATGTGATCATTCTGGATTGCGGCAGCGGAATCCGCAATTGCGCGGCGGAGATTCTGCAGCGGCGCCGTGAAACCAAGCTGAGCGAAATTTCGGTGTTCGGTACGCACGCTCACCTTGACCATCGAAACGGGCTTTCCTTCGCCGGAATCTGCTTTGCGAATCCGCCATTTGACATTCAGGTCTTCGGCTGTTCCGGATTCCTCAAGGCACTGGATTCACGCTTCGCCATGTTCTCGCATACGGTCTCGGAATCCACCTATAGTGACGACCCGATCGACTACACCGCAATGAGCGCTTCGTTCAGCGGAGTCGAGATCCGCGCGCTCGATGGAGAGGAAGAATTGGGAACTGGCGCCCCCTGGCAGGTGCAGGACATTGCAGCCCCAATCATGATTGGATCTACGGCGGTGCGACCGTTCAAGTCCTATCATGGGTCGACTGAATGTCTTGGCTACAGGATCGAGCACGGGGGCAAGTCGTTCCTCTTCAGCACCGATCATGAGAAGCTATCTCCAGAATCGATTGGCCTCCCGAACTTGGGGAGTGACGAGGTGACGGAGAGCCTGCAGGCTGAACAAAAATTGATCGAGATGTGTCAAGGCGCGGACCTCGCCTACTTCGATGGGCAGTACTTCCGCGAAGAATACTACGGGCATCAGGGCATTGGTTCCAGTCCCGCAATGTCCAGAGTGGGTTGGGGACACGGTTGCGTCGAGGACATCCTGGAAAGGGTGAGTCAAACCGGAATCAACCATGCGCTGATCGGACACCACGACCCGGAGCGGAATTGGCCGGCCCAGATGGCGATGGCGGAGCAGCTTCAAAAGCTCTCGGCCGGAAAAGATTTTCAGATTGAGTTGGCGCGAGATGGTCAGACCGTCACTCTCTAATTCGGAGAGTGTTAGATGACCGCCGCGATTCCTGTTTCGGCTTGTTCTGCTGCCGAGACGGATGGCCGAACTTCCCGGCACTTCGCGAAGATCCTGATGAGAAGGACCTGCTTTTTCGATGAGCAGGAATTGAGGTCAGCAGTTGCAGGAGACTGCCTTTTGTCAGTCGCGCGGGTTGGCGCCCGTTGGATAGGGGCTCAAGCTTTCCGAAACCATGCGGGTGGCCCTCGCAGGGATCCTCAAAAATTTCGAACTTGATCAGAACGTGGCTGAGGAGCACGCGGCGGGAACCGATCTGTTTTTCGTGCTGCGCGGCCGCGCCAAGATCATCAAGCAAGGCGGAGGCGGTGAGGAACAAGTGCACGAGGAAATTGGTTCGGGCAGGGTTTTTGGGGAGAGGGCGCTCGTGACTAAAGATTCGCGTAGCGCCACCGTGCGTGTGATGGCCTCCTCGAGGTCATTAGCATCGGAGAAATGACCCTAGTTCGTATCCGACGTCTCCACCCGCGCATCGCCCAGAAGATCGGTTACAAAACTTCCCAGCTCCAGAGCGAGCGGTTGCGGGGGACCCCTCATCGGGAATGAGGTCTTCGCGAGCAGAGGTGAGATCGCGCATGCTATCGAGATGCGAGCTTTCTCACATCGCCATCCCGCCATCGATGGCGATGACTTGTCCGGTTATGTAGCGAGCGGCCGGCGAAGCCAGGTAGAGAATCAGGCTGGCAACTTCCTTGCTGTTGCCAAATGAGCGGAGGGGGATTCGGCTGAGAATCTCGTTCTGAATGGCCTCGGAAAGGCCAGCCGTCATATCGGTATCGATGAAACCGGGAGCGACCGCGTTGCAGGTCACCTGGCGGCTGGAGAGTTCGCGCGCGATGGACTTGGTGAGTCCAAGAAGGCCCGCCTTGGATGCTGCGGAGTTGGCTTGGCCAGCATTGCCAAGGAGTCCCGTGACCGAGCTGATGTTGATGATGCGCGGGTCGCGCGCTCTCAGGAGAGAGCGTTGGAAGGCCTTGATGGCGTTGAAGGCGCCCTTCAGATTGGTGTCGAGAACCGCATCCCAGTCGTCTTCCCTCATCAAGAGAAAGAGTTTGTCGCGTGTGATCCCAGCGTTGTTGACCAGAATGTTGACCTCACCAAAGTCCGCAATGATTTGTTTGCCGGTTTCTTGCATCGCTTCGAAATCGGCGATGTCCACCGCGTAATGTCTGCCGGCGGCTAGGAGGAAGTCTGCGTGGCATCGATCATAAGGGGCGGCTGTCGGATTTTAT
>JAPKFB010000168.1 GCA_028821775.1 Roseibacillus sp. | reverse complement strand
GCTGGCTCCAGACCGCCTACCACATCCTGGTGGCGTCAACTCCGGAACTCCTGGCAGCAGACAAAGGTGATTTGTGGGACTCGGGGCTCACCCCCTTCAGGTCCTCAATTCTGATTGCATCCGAAGGAACTCCCCTCAGATCCGGGGAGATGTGCTTTTGGAAAGTGAGGTGCAACAGTCGCGACAACGTCTCCAGCGCATGGAGCTCTCCGGGATCATTCACAGTTCAGCTCGGCCCGATCGAATCACAGGCACTCCCCCTGTATTCCCCATCCGAATCCCGGAGCTCCAGCTTCAACTCCGATCTGAGTTCACTCAATTCAGGATTCCAAGCTGCACAGAAGCAGCTCAGTAAAATTACCAGCCTCCGCGATACTTCACTTACTCTCAGAGCCGGTGCCTTTCATTCTCCCACTGGTCCCCGAGGAATGGCACTCGCAAAACAGCTTCGGATATCCATCGATGACGCAGGCTTCTTTCCCGCAACAATTCCTCCCGATGGATCCTACGGTAGCACTCGGTCCGATGCCGGTATCATGTGCGTGCACTCCCTCTGGTGGATGTCTGGAGACACAGATCTCCTCACCCGGGCATGGCCATCGATGAACACCTATGCCGAGGCACGAATGAAGGCGGATCCAAACGGCGAAGGAGCGCCCTTCGGCGAACTTCCGGCCGACACCCTGCCCGAAGGCGATTCGACCCCGCCAAAATTTATCCATCTCATGAGTCGAGCAATCAATATCCGACTCCTCCAGGACATGGCCCAAACCGCCAGTCAGAACCCCTTCGAACAAAAAGTCCTGGCGCACCAGAACCAGATTCTTGGCAAACAGTTTCAGCTGGAGCACGTTACCAAAGATCACAAATTGAAGCACACAAGCGTCACGGCGTGTGTCTATGCTCTCCGGTCCGGACTTCTCAACGACGTTCAAAAAACGGTAGTCGGAGAGCAATTACTCTCTGCTGTTAAAGCACTTCAGGGCAGCTCTCCTCTTGATCAGGGGCCCTACGCAACCGCCCATCTTCTTCCCGTCCTCACTTGGCTGGGACAGGTGGATCTAGCGGTGAAAATCGCCTCCGAGTATCCCCTGGAGACTGGAAAGCCCATGGCCCACCTTGCGATCAGCGAATGGCTGATTTCCATGATCGGCGGAATCGAAGCCAATCAAGCCGGATTCCGCACCTTGCGAATTCAGCCCCACATCCCGAGTCAGGAAGTCCTTCAATTCGCCGATGTCAAATACCAGACGCCAAACGGCCCGACACATGTCCATTGGAAGAACGAACAAGATGGCCTCACCGTCGAATTCCTAGTGCCGCCAAACACCACCGCCTACGTCGCTCTCCCTGCTCCCGAGGGCTCGAAGATCACGGAGAAAGACGGCCTCCTCAAGGAAGGTAAATTCTTGTTTGGACAAAAAGTCGTTGGAGGCAATATCACATTCCGAGCGCTGCCCGGAAGCTACAGACTGACGATCTCCAACTGATTGCAGTGTTCACCGCATCGCACACTGCTCTGCCTCCTCACCCGTGTTCGCGGTAGATTGACCTTCCGACCTGGCGATGGGGATCCGGACATCCTGAGTAAACACTGGTAACACACTTCGAATCTCTCGGTTCCCCCGAGCTCCCAGCTTGGGTGCTCTCCATCGAAAGCCTGCGCCTTCAGGGAACCTGGGAATCTCTAGTCCTCCAAGAACTTTGCTCAGTGTCTCCCCGGTTCTGATCGCTCCTTTAAGACCGCCTAGGGGCAAGGGACCTGCCAACCTTTTTGTTTCGGGAAACCTAAAGCCAGCGCCTCCTACCATCGATTTCACAAGCTTTGACTCTCTGGCCTACTTGCGGTGCCAGCAGGTCTGCTACAATACACGTTGGATACACGTTGGTCGGGCTCCATGACGACTGTCTTCCCGATGCTGTCGCGGTCAATCCCTGTAGGCATCAGGGCCACGCCCCAATTCGACTCAAGTCATCAAAGCTATCATGGGTCCCGAGATTCGACCTCGGAACCTCCGCAAGCCGGCGACGAAGGAGCGGGTTCTTTTGTCTTCTCTGTAACCTAACCTTGATCCGGCGGCATCAATCAAACCCCTGAGTCCACTCCCAACCCAAGGCGGGCCGACTCCTTCCTTCCCCCCACAAAATACGTGCCTTTGATCCCCAAGGGACACCAGCGGCTCGACTCATTAAGACGGCCCAAGCCGGATAGGTTACCGCTGACGGCGAATAAAGAGAGCAAGGCCTGCTGCACCGATGAGTAGTGCGCTGGAAGGCTCAGGAAGGAAGGTCTCAGCATGGCCACCGTTTGCTCCGGCCATTGGGCCACCCATTCCGCTGTTTGCTCCTGGGGAGATCCCGCCATGTCCTGCGACAGGGGCCAGAGTCGACGTGAAGATAGAAACGGCAAGACCAGCGTCGAGATCGGTTTCACTCGCGAAGGTTTGTCCAGAGTTCGATGCGTCCAGGAGCACTGGGATCGATGATCACCACGAAGATGCTATTTCCGATGAATGCATCGTCAGCCTGACTTGCATTGGAAAGATCTCCTGTGATTCCAGTTCCGCCAAACGATCCGAAAACTCCGGGAGCTAGTCCGCTGGTTGAGAACGCAGCAGAACCGAAGGACGTGAAGTCCCCGACTGCGATATTCCCTGGATCCGCGAAGAATCCAACTTGGACGATACCGCCAGCAAGGGCGTTGCCCGCGTTATCGACGATCTGCATTGTGGCGGCGTTACTGTTGTTGGTAGCCGTGATGGTCGTGGCCGCTGTGGCCAATCCCATGCTAGCAACCGCTGTCAGCGCCGTCAGAATAGTGTATTTCAATTTTCTTAGTGTGTGGTTTGTTGAGTGTCGATTCTTGAGATCGGGTTGGGGACTCGATGCCTTCTAAAGTCCAGAAACGCCTTCTCCGACGTCCTTGGATCCAGCAGAGTGGAACCAGCAGAGTTTCTTGACCATAAGCTTGGACCTGAGGAGGCAACACCGCTGTCGGCCTCGGCTGTGGCAGGCCACAACGTAGGCGCTTTGGCACCCCGTTATTTCGCATTCACTCGTTGTAGCCTCACCTTGAGATCCGGCGGGATCAATCAAACACCGGAGTCCATTCCCATCCCAGGCCGGGATTGTTTCCTTCATTCCCCTCAAAAAGCAAGCTGCCGGCCCCAAAGGGACCGGCAGCTTGAATTGTTAAAACGACCTAAATCGTATAGACTATCGCTTGCGGCGAATCATCAGTGCGAGGCCAGCTACTCCGAAGAGGAGCGCGCTGGAAGGCTCAGGAATGG
>JAPKFB010000167.1 GCA_028821775.1 Roseibacillus sp. | reverse complement strand
CGAACGGGAGCGGCCTTGGGAGGAGTGGCCTTGGGAGGAGTGGCCTTGGGAGGAGCTACCGGGGCAGGCTTCTTTTCGGCCGGTGCCTCTTGGGCGACGAGCGCCCCCGTGATGAGGAGGCCAACGCTCAAAAGCGCGGCGGGGGTAGTAATTTTCATGGTCTTTTGTGGATCGGGGCGGACGATAAGGTCGACTTAGAAAGCTGTCGAGCTAAAGGGCGAATGGTTAGCGATCCCGAAACAAACGAGCAGGAGATTGAACCGAGGGGGCTGACTCTCCTAGTTCTCCTGCCCTGTGCGGGAGCGATCCTGGGTCTGATCATCTCAGCGCTCTCCAGCTCCGTTGCCCCGAAGAAGGACGAAAGTGTGACTGTGATCCAAATCCATCCCTTGCGCATGGTGAGTTCGACCGGGGAGCCGCACGACTCCTTGGTGGGGCCCTACGAAACGGATTGGTTTCTTGAGCCCGAAATCGAAGTGATGCGATCGCGTGAGACCCTGATGCGGATCGTCGAGCGGCTAGATCTCACGAGACGCTGGAGGATGGATTCAGGGATGGCAGGGTCAATTGGAGGGTGACCGCGCGCGGACGTTTTTCAATCTTCTTGAGGTTGAGAGGCGTGCGCAGGAGGATCTAGTGGTGGAAAAGGGGAAAATTCTTCACCCCATCATGGGCGGTGGGCGTTCCCTATCTTGAAGCTTTCCCTGAGCGTGGAGTGATGGGAGATCGCGAGTTAGAGTGGTGGCGCACCGCTGTTCAGGATGAGGCGAAGTTGGTGACGGAGATGCAGATCGATTTGAAGCGCATCGACGGCAGGTTGGAAATGCTTCGTGAGCTTACAGCGGAACGCCGATTCAAGGCCGTAGATGTAGCCCTCCAAGCACAGCACTCCGTTTAAGCGAAACACGACTACGAAGGGGCCAAGGGCAATCCTGTCCGAGATGAAGATCGAGAACCGGAGGAAGCTGCTTGCGCTGAGGAGTCCTCACAACCTGGGGACCGTTCATGAGGAGCCTATCCTGGCGATCTCACCTTCGAATCCGAATCTCAGCATTCCGATGGGGATCACGATCGGAGCGGGAGTGGGCTTGTTACTTGCGCTCCCCCTCGCCGGGATGATGGTTGCGCGGAGCTGAAAGAGATCTTTCCCCTCTCTCGTGACGATGACGTCGATGAGAGGGCTTGGCGGGTGGCTGGAGTGGACCTTGGGGTCTTTACTTTGACTGCTCCAACATCCGCACCACCGCAGCTTCGGCCTTGAGGCGAATATCCTCGGGAACTTCAACCTGGGGCTCGAGGGTTTCGAGGCAGGCATGGAGTTTCTCGAGGGTGTTCATTTTCATGTACTTGCAATCGGAGCACGCACAGCTCTCGGTCGGCCCGGGAATGAGATTTTTGTCGGGAGCTTCTTTCTGCAAGCGGTGCAGCATGCCGCTCTCGGTGACCACGATGATGTTCGTGGCTTCCGCGTTCTTGCAGAAGGAGATCATCTTTTCAGTGGAACAGACTTCGTCGGCGAGCAAGCGCACCGCGGTGGTGCACTCGGGGTGCGCGACCACCACGGCATCGGGGTACTCGTCCTTGATTTTCTGAATGGAGTCGCGGGTGAACTCGACATGCACGTAACAGGCACCCTGCCAGAGATCCATCTTGCGATCGGTGTTCTCCATGACCCAGGCGCCGAGGTTGGCGTCCGGAACGAAGAGAATGGGGCGATCCTTGGGCGCTTGCTCCACGATGCGGACCGCGTTCCCAGAGGTGCAGATTACATCGGAGAGGGCTTTTACTCCACCCGAGCAGTTGATGTAGGCCACAATGTAGTAATTTCGGTCGGCGTGGTCATCGAGATATTTATGCAGGGCGTGGGCCGGACAACTTTGTTCGAGAGAGCAACCGGCATCCTTGTCGGGGAGGACGACGGTTTTCTCGGGATTGAGGATTTTGGCGGTCTCGGCCATGAAGTGCACGCCACAGAATGCGATCACCTGGGCATCAGTTTCCTGTGCACGATAGGAGAGTCCAAGGGAGTCTCCCACGTAGTCGGCAAGATCCTGAATGGGGCCGATTTGATAGTTGTGCGCGAGGATGATGGCATTGCGCTCTTTTTTGAGTCGCAGAATGTCCTCTTTGAGATCGAGGGCGGGGGTAGCCGTGCTCATGGGCGGAGGCTCACCCATGGAGCGGGATGGCGCAAAGAGAAATTGTGGCGGAGCTGCACGCGGCTTGTTCGGGTTGGGCTTGGAGTCACTCGGCTTGGACGGCCAGATCCCACCGAAGAGGTTCCCACCATGACGGCGTCAGCCGGCATGGAGAGGACCGTAGCCTTGATGTCCCCTGCAATCTCGGCGAGCTCCAGACGGTCGGTGGCGTAGATCTTGCCATGGACGGAGCCTTCCACGATCACACTCTCGGAGCGATCCGTGGCTTCTTTGGCTTCCTCTTTATTCGGCTTGGCAAAGTTCTTTTGAAACGTTTGCGCGACGGGGGTTAGATGTCACCCAAGATCCTGGAGGGCCTTAGGCGGCGGGGGCCGGGGCTTGTTGGGTGCCCTTTTGTTGTTGAGGGAGGCTCTTCTGGGAAGGGGAGGTGCCTACAATCTTGGCTTCGCGTTGTGTGGGAGTTCCGATGGTGGAGGACCCCACAAAGATGGCTCCGGCCTCCATGACCAGGGCACCAGCTTTGATATCGCCGATTACCTCGGCGCGGGCGCGAATCTCAACCCGGTCGGTGACGGTGATGTTGCCCTGGACTTTGCCATGAACGATCACGTTTCCGCATCGGATCTCGGCCTTGATCTTTGCAGGCTCTCCAATGGTGAGAGAGCCCTTGGAAGAAATCTTCCCTTCAATTTTCCCATCGACGATAAGGTCGTTCTCAAATCTCACTTCACCGTGGATCTCTACGTCCGGCAAAAGCACGTTGCGCTGTCCGGCCGGAATGGCAACCGGCTTGGCCCGATCAGCAGTGGGCGCAGGTGGGGAATCGATGTGGGGAGCGGGAGGCGTTCGGGATGTTTCGCTTTCCGTATTTTTGCTGATGATCTTTTCAAACACGACAGATCAATAAGTCAGAACAATACACCATTGTCAAATTTGTTAGACGAGACTTCACGCAATGAGAAAGCCCTGTGAATAACCTGCCAAATCTTGGATTTTTGGAAATCTGGGGGCCGATTCAGGGACTCTCCGGAGCGGGCGTGGGCACGGACTCCGGAGCGGGCGTGGGCGTGGACTCGGGAGCGGGCTTGGGCACGGACTCGGGAGCAGGCGTGGGCGTGGACTCGGGAGCAGGCGTGGGCGTGGACTCGGGAGCAGGCGTGGGCGTGGACTCG
>JAPKFB010000166.1 GCA_028821775.1 Roseibacillus sp. | reverse complement strand
CGGCGATTTATTTACTGCGGAAAGGCACTTGAAACGATTGATCGAGCTCCGACCCTCGGACGGCGTCGCCTACGCCAACCTAGCCAAGGTTTACCTGAACCTGCGGGACCTGGTCGCTGCGAGAGCGATCCTCGAGCAGGGAATTGCCGCGGAGGGCGTCCATCCGCGAAGTCGGCAGTCCCTGACCCGCATGATGGAAAAGTTCTAGCGCCCCAGCCCTTCAGCCCCGGCCCAGAACTACTCGGAGGGAAACTGAAAGCGGGGCAGATTCACGGCTTCAAATTCGGCCGCGCCTTCCCTGATTCGAATCATCTGATTGACGGAAACCTGCTCAAAGACCTGCGTGGTGTCGCTGGTCGGCCAATAGATTTCCAAGCGGTCAAGGACCTGGGCGGTTCCGATGCCGATCGTCTGCCGGAGAGGATTGGCACCGAAGCTTCCGCCGCTGTTCACGTGGCGATAGATGGACCGTGCGCCGGGCCTGCCCGCGTCTTCCACCATCAAGCGAATGCGGGCACCGATCGCCGATCGATTGGAGGTGGATCCGACCAGTCGAATGGCGATCCAATTGTTTCCGAATCCGGGGTTTTCAAAGAGCGCGTCATTGAACTTGTCCCCGGTTGCCCCTCCGCCCATCTGCACATAGAGGTCCTGGTCCCCATCGTGATCAAAATCGGCAAAGGCGACTCCGTGTCCCTTCTGGAGATGCCCGAATCCCCCGTTCCAGGTAATGTCGGCAAAGCGCTTTCCCGCTTGATTGTGATACATGACATTGGGCATGAGGGCGTCGTAGGCCGGGTAACCGGTGCCGAGGTAAAAATCGAGGAAGCCGTCGTTGTCGAGGTCTCCAAAATTGCAGCCCATGGGAAGGGTCAGCTTGCTGAGTCCCAGCTGCACCGCTGACTCCACGAAGCCGCCCTTTCCGTCGCCCTGGTAGAGGCATGCCAATTCGTCATCACAGGGGAATCCCAGGTAGCTTTCGACCAGGCTGGAGAGCGAGTCCGGCTGGCCGCGATTGGCCCCAACATAGAGATCCAGATTCCCGTCATTGTTGAAATCCCAGAACCAGGTGGGAAAGGCGGCCTTCGGCCGGGTGACCTTGAGCTCAACGGCGAGATCAGTGAAGGTGCCATCGCCGTTGTTCCGGTAGAGACGGTTGGGCCCCATCAGGTTGGCAACATAGAGATCGGGAAACCTGTCGTTATCGTAGTCACCCCAGGAGACGCCCTTGGTGAACCGCCCGTTGAGGACCCCGGCTTGCCGAGCCACGTCGGTGAAGGTGCCATCACCGTTGTTTTGAAAGAGCTGATTGGGCGCGTGGGTTTCGCCAACCTGTTCGTTTCCGACATAGAGATCCAGATCGCCGTCGTGGTCGTAGTCCGCCCAGGCCGCGGTCTGGGTGGGATAAGAGTCCTCCCCCAGACCAGCTTCAAAGGTGACATCGGTAAAGCTGCCATCTCCGTTGTTTCGGAGCAGGGAATTCGGATGCTTGCCGGCTTTCATGAGCCAGGCCCCGCGGAGCACGAGGATATCAAGGTGGCCGTCGTTGTTGTAATCGGCCTGCTCCAAATTCAGCCCCCCGGTGATTCCGGTCAGGCCCGCGGCATCCGAGCGCTCGCTGAACGAGCCGTCGCCGTTGTTCCGGAAGAAACGCATCGGGCCGCGGGTATCGAAGGTCGAACTGACGATGTCCAAAAGGTGGTCCCCATCGAAGTCGTCCACGATCGCACCGCCGGCCAGGTTGAAGGTGTCGAAGTTGAGCCTGGGCGCGATGTTGACGAACTTGGGCCACGGCTCTTGAGAGGCAAAGACCGAGGACGGGATCCGATAGCCCTGCGGGACCTCGTCGGGATAGCCGTTGATCGTCATGAACGCCAGGTTGAGAAGCCACTTCGCCCGCAGGCGCAGCTTGGCGGAACTGTGGCGACTTTGGAGAACCTCGGTGAAATAGCGAATGGCCTTCCTCGATCCTTCCTGATCGCGATGAATTCCCCTGCCCTGAATCGGCAGGATACAACTTTCTGCCGTGAAGCGGGCACAGCAATTCTGCGTCTCTCCATACCTGAGATAGGCCACTCCCAAGCGGTAGCGTATCTCATTCAGGGCACTGGCCGGCAAAGGAGGCTTCAGACGGTGATGGATCTTGTAGGCCGCCTTCAATCGAGAGATGACCGATCGCTCCTTGCCTTGGAGAGCCTCCGCTTCGGCCAAGTTGACGAGCACGCTCAATCGTTGTGCACTCGGTGACTCAGGAAGCGCGGCCAGTTTCGCGCCCCATATTTTCGCGTTGAAGTCCCCAACATACGGATTGTCGGCGGCGCTGCGGTCGGCAACCTGAGCCAAGGCCCTGACCATGCGATGATGGCCGGGCGGCTGGTCGGGGCCCTCGAGAGGCTCCCCGCTCTCGGAGGTCTCTCCCGGAGTGCCCCCCCCCCCGCCGTCGTCGACTTCGGGATCGGAAGAATCGGAGCAGGCCAAGAGGCCAAGGCTGACGAGCGACACGGTCAGGAGCGCGGTGCGGATAGTTGGTATTTTCACATCGGGGGGGACTGAGTAGCTCGTCTACAGCAGTGCGTCTAAAAGAGTGCATTCAGAGAGATTTTCAAGAAAATGATCGCTCCGGCGGAGAGAACACCACTCCGTCAGAAGAGAACGGTGTCACAAACCAAAACGGCTCCTCGAAGTCTTTTTAAATTTGACCTTCTACATGTAGTGGCAATAAATCTCCATCGCTTGCATCGACGGAATCGTCCTCTGGCACCCCCCCCTCGAACTAATTTCCCCCTCGAACTATGAAGATCCACCCCTCGCTCACAACCGCACTTTGCGCCATCCTCATCGTCCCACTCGCCATGGCCGAGGAATCCCACTCCCCCGGATCGATTCTCTTCAAGCGCACCGACGGCCTCAATGTCGGGGACCCCAATGACCAGTTTACCGGGGCTCTTCCGGAGAACACCGACACCGAGCTGCCCCTCGGCGAACTGGACGATCCCAATTCCTCGATCATCACTCAAATCAATGTCGATAGCGAAGCCCTCGGGCTTGCCAATGGCACCCCCCTCAATGGAGACAATTTCGATCTCGCCTTCACCTTCCAGTTCTACGACGGCGACGGACAGTTTTCCTTCACCGAAAACTTCGACGACCGCGTCCAGATCAATATTACGCCAATTGTGAGCGCAACCGACCTGACCGCGACCGGCGCCGCCGGACCGACTCACCAGGACACGAGTTGGAACACTCGCACCTACGGCGACTACAACTTCGGTGGCGGTGGATGGTTCGACGCAGAAATCATCATGACCGAAGACGGCGGCGGCGCCCAATCTGCCGGTGGCAT
>JAPKFB010000165.1 GCA_028821775.1 Roseibacillus sp. | reverse complement strand
CGAGGACGAGTGGTACAAGGCCGCCTACCACGATCCGGCCAACGCCGGAGCCGACGCGAACGGGACGGCCGACTACTGGCTGTATCCGACGAAGTCGGACGGCGCTCCGACGGTCGCCACCGCGGACCTCGATGGCAACGTGGACAACGATACCGCGAACATCGCGAACTACCGCAGGAGCGCGGACTGGAACGGCCAGAACGGCAACGTGACGACGGTGGGCAGCGGGGGCCCGGGGAGCCAGAGCTTCTACGGCGCCTTCGACATGGGAGGCAACGTGTGGGAGTGGAACGAGCAAACCATCGGCGGGAATCGCGGGATTCGCGGCGGCTCGTGGTTCAACGACAGCCACAACCTGCAGTCGTCGAACCGCGTCAGCATCGGCACCCCGACGTTCGGGGGCGACGGCATTGGTTTTCGCGTCGCAGGTCCCTGAGCCCGTTCGAGCATCCTTGCCGGTGCGTAGCAGGAGGGGGGAGCAAGTCACCTGAAAGCGTGGTTCTGCTTCCCTTGATCCTCTCTCCCTTTGCCCTTTTTCCCGAGCGAAGCGAGGGGCTATTTTTTTTACGTTCTCGCGGGTGGCGCGCGAGCCTCCCCCGGACCAGCCGGTGGTGCTGGTGAAATGGTATGATGACACTAGGTGGATGCTGGTGCCTGCTCCCCCGCGCCCTGGTTCCTGCACCCTGATGGGTAGCTGCTGCTTTCCTTGCAGCGCTTGCGCCTTTTTGGAATAGGAGGACTGGCGCATCGCGCCTTACACTGATCCCATGAAATGCCGACGATTCCAGTTTTCGGACACTACGCGGATCGAGAATGTGCTATCGGAAGTTCGGTAGTGAACTGGAGTGAGACCCCTGGTCATGTCACCACGCAGCGCCGTCGGCGCCGCCCCGTGAGCTTGACATCGGGGGGCCCGAATTTCACTGTCGCGATTATGAACAGTGGCAACCGTTTCCATTTCTGGCTGATTCCAGGTTCGCTCTTGTGCTTGGGCCTGCTCTCCTCATCCGCTCTCGCCGATTTCATGACCGGGTTCGAATCCGACGAAGGCTACGTCGGAGCACCGGGTTCGGCCGGAACTACCGGCGGAGCGACCCAACTGATTCCGCAGAACGGCTGGTTCAAGCAATTCGGTAATGACTTTGATGTGCACACTTACGCCGGCGTTCAGATCCCGTGGACTCCGCCCTCTCGCGGACCGGAGCTCTACCCCGTCGCGCCAAAGACCTTTCCCTTGAATCCCAATGGCGGGGAACAATTCATCGCTCTCGGAACGAGCGACGGAGGAGGCGGCGGACGCGACCAGATTGCGGTGACTTACTCTGCGGAACTGGTGGAAGTCAGCGTCGATTTCTGCAATGCTTCTGAGCACGATTTTCCCAATTACCAGGGCAGCATCCTGGCTCGCGATGCGGGCGGTCACATGGTGGGGATCTACACCAGCGCGGCCTCGGACGAGCCTCTTCTGCAGCCTCTGGATCCGCCCAACTCGGGGCCATGGGCCATCAGCGTGTTGGCCTACGACGCGGTCGGCGAAGAACTCGACGAGGATATCCTCGATCGTTTCTACCGGTTCGATGGTGTGGAGGGCTTCGACAATCTACCCCGAGAGAGCTGGCACCGCATCGGCTTCGTGATGGATCTGGATCCGGCGAGCCCTTCCTTCCGGCAGATCACGCAGTTGAAGACACAGAATCTGACCACCGGCCAGATATGGATTATGGACAATCCGCGCGCTTTTGCCGGGACGCCCCGGGAATCGCCCATGCACCTGCGGGGAGGGGCGACGGGCACCGAGGTGCCGGATCTCCTCGGGTTCTACAACGTCGGGAACGGCCAGATTTCGATGTTCGACAACGTCTACGTCGGCCCGCCCTACGATTGGAGCCGGCCCGGCGGCGCTCGTCCCCAACTGCAGGTCACTCATGAGCCCGCCGCCGACACCCTCAGCATCGCCTGGGAAAGCCAGGCCGGCATGCTCTACACCCTGCGCAGTGTCGTTGATCCGTCTTCCACCGATCCCAAGGATTGGCCCATTTACGACGGCAACATGGACCTCACGCCCACTCCGCCCACCAACACCCTCACCATTCCGCTGCCGCCGGAAACAATACGGCTCTTTGTGGTCGAGGAGTTCCCCGCCCCCCCGGTCACGGTCTTCTCGGACAACTTCGAGGACGGCCAGGGTGACTGGACGACCGGTGGAGATGACGGATCGAATCCCTTCACGAACTGGGAATTCGGCTCCCCCACGGTGGTCGGACCGGCTTCTGCCAATAGCGGAGCAAACTGTTTCGGGACCAACCTCTCCGCGGACTACGCGAACGATTCCGACCTCTGGCTGCGCTCGCCGCCGATCGACCTCACGGCGGCCGCGAAGGCCACCCTGAACTTCTCGCACTACGTGGATATCGAGGAGGGCTTCGACTTTGGGAAAGTCAGGTTGCTGGACGCCGACGCCGCCCTTGCGGAATTGGCCGTCCTTGAAATGACGATCGACGGGAACAATCCCACCGGTTGGGAACCGTTCAGCAAAGCCCTGCCGGCCGCCGCGCTCGGAAAGAACGTCGTGCTCGAGTTCCGCTTCGATTCCGACGATATCTCGGCCCCCACCCAGGCCGGCTGGTACATCGATAACGTCGTGGTTACTACTCCAGCTCCGTAGCGAATCCCTTTCACAGGTAATCACGGAAATGACCAATGCCCGGCAAGAAACTATCGTCGGATACCTCACACCCTTCACCGTGGACCCTGATTCGGTATCGGTGGTTGATGGTAAGATCTGCCTTGAGTTTGCCTCTGAGGACAGGGCCTTCTTCTTCCGGTTCAGGGTCGAGTAATCACGCACCCTGTTTCCTGCACGCTGAGACGGGGGTGTGGGGGTGCTGCCGTCCTCAAGAAGGCCACGCAAGTCTGGGCCGTGTGAGGGGTTTACTCCTCTCCCTCTTCCCACGAGTCGACAAGTTCACCTATGCTGCCCATCTATTTTTTGTAAATCGGCTCTGGCTTTGGATGTAACCATTGCATCCGCGGACACGTCGATCCCGTTATCAGGAAACACTCCCCCAAAATGATTATGGCGAAGGCACGAATTTCCGGAGGATTCAGGATCGGGCTCTTCCTTCTCCTTGCCGGCATGATGCCGGCGCGGGCCGATCCGCTCCTTTCCTCGTGGTACACCGAACGCTCGGGCGTTTACGCCCGAGTGTTTCAGAACGATGCTGCGATTCCCGACGGAGCGACCACGGCGTGGGTGCATCCCGGAGGCGGTGCCAGTCAGACCACTCCCACGTATGCCGGCGTCCATGAACTTTCCCACACGGACAACTGGCTCTACCTCCGCACCACCGGGCTCGGGAGTTACACGATGGGGCCATGGTA
>JAPKFB010000003.1 GCA_028821775.1 Roseibacillus sp. | reverse complement strand
GCCGTTGCCTGCAGAGCGGAGAGGCCTTTTGATTGGCCCCGCTCAATCGATATTGTATCGACCACAAGAATTCGATGAGACCAGACGACCACGACAATCCCTCCCCAGCTCTCAGGGCGGATGGCCGCCCGAAGCTCGTGGGCGTTCTTGCTCGCGTTCTCCTGCCGGTCATTCTCATCGCGATCGGGATCGTGGGCTACGGAAAACTCTCCGTAAAAAAGCCTGAACCCTCCCCCCCCCGACCTGCACCCAAGGCGATCGAAGCGCGGGTCAAGGAACTCAACCGCGAGGATTATCAAATCCTGGTCTCTTCCCAAGGCCTCGTCCGCGCTCATAGCCAGGTCAATCTGACCTCTCAAGTCTCAGGCCGCATCCAAACCATTCATCCCCAGTTCGAAGAAGGCGCATTCTTCAAAGAGGGCGACATTTTGCTGGAGCTCGACCCTATCGACTTTCAAGTCAACGTGGTCTCCGCTGACGCCCAGGCAGCCCAGGCCAAGCTGGCCCTCGACCAGGAAAAAGCCCGCGCTGAACAAGCACGTCTCGATTGGAAGGACCTCGGCTACACCGATGAGCCGAGCGAGCTTGTGCGACGGGAACCGCAACTGAATGCTGCCCGGCAGAATCTTGCCCTTGCCCAGGCGCGACAAGCGAGTGCGCTGCGCGATCAAGAACGCTCCAGAATCGCAGCTCCCTTTGACGGACGCGTCCTGACCCGAATCATCGGAGTGGGACAAACCATCGGCGGATCAACGCCGCTTGGAACGATATTCGCTACCGACTACAGTGAGGTGCGTCTTCCGGTCTCCACCCGCCAGCTCTCAGACCTGACTCTCCCGGAGGACACCACCGATCCCGCACTCCCCATCACCCTCCAGGACGGGCTGGCAGAGAATCCCGAACTTGAATGGGAAGCCCGGATTCTGCGCACGGAAGGAGCACTCGATGCCAGCACCCTTGAACTCTTTGCCATCGCCCGCATTCAAGACCCTTACGGATTGGAATCGGAGAAGTCTCCTCTCCGCGTGGGACAACCCGTCTCCGCGGACATCCCCGGGCGCATCCTGAAGGACGTCTTCGTCATTCCCCGTGATGCCGTATCGAGCCTTAGTCGCATTCGACTCGTCGATCCCGAATCACTTCGATTGAAGACCGCCCGCATCAAGCTGCTCCATTCCGACAACGAAAACATCATCTTCCAGGACCCGGGGATCGAAGATGGCGCTCTGCTCGTAATGACACGCCTGGTCTATGCACCCGATGGCGGGATGATCTTCATCATTGAGGACACCCTTCTGGACGAATCCGAAAGCGCAGAGCTTCCCCCCGAAAAAGGGAAAGAGGCTGTGAAAAAATGATCGGCTGGTTTGCCAGGAACAGCATTGCCGCCAATCTCCTGATGGTTGGCATTCTCCTCTCTGGAGTCTACGTCGCATTCTTCCAGATCACCCTCGAGATGGAACCCGACAAATCCTACGGGATGGTCTTCATCTCGAAGTCTTATCCTGGCGCCACTCCTCGTGACGTCCAGAAGGAGATTCTGATTCCGGTTGAAAACGCCCTCGAGTCCCTCGATGGCGTCAAACAACTCAACACCGATGCCCACCCCGGCTCAGCGCGAATTTATGTCGAAGCCCGGAAAGGCAAGGACCTGCGCGAACTCAAGGAGGACATCGAGTCCCTCCTGCGCACCATCCGAAGCATCCCTGCACAGAACGAACCCTTCAGAGTCACCGTCCCAAGTCGCTCCGATCGCAAGTCGGTGATCTGGGTTGTGGTCACCGGCGAACTTCCGGAGGAGGAGTTGCAGATGGCAGCCAAGCGCGTTCGTGACGACTTGCTCAACATCGATGGCATCAGCCGCGTCAACGCCTTCCTTGACGGCGACAAGCAGATCTCGATCGAGCTCAACTCCAACAAGCTCGAAGCCTACAACCTGAGCTTCAACGACGTCGCCAACGCCATCCGTCAATTCTCCATCGACCTGCCCGCGGGCTCCATTCGAAGCTCAAGCGGCCACCTGGTTGTCCGGACCCGGGGACAAGCCTACACCGTCGATGACTATTCCAAGATCCCCCTTCGCTCATCGAATGGCGCGGAGCTGACTCTCAGCGAAGTTGCAACCATCAGTGACACCTTCGAAGAGGACAAGGTGGCGTCCGAATTCAATCGTCGCACTGCAGTCCGGATCGATGTCTCACGCACGGGCAACGAAAACGCTCTCGATGTCGCTCGCAAGGTTCGCGAGTATGTCGCAAATTCCAAGGACCGCTTTCCCGAGGGAATCGTGCTTGGCACCCATGCTGACCGCGCGGTCGGACTGCAATCGCGATTGGAAACGATGGGCAGCTCGCTTCTCCTCGGCGCCGTCCTCGTCATGCTTGTCCTGGGCCTCTTCCTGCGGCCTCAGTTGGCCTTCTGGGTTGTCCTCGGAATTCCAGTCAGCTTTGCCGGCGGCATTGTGGTGATGCACATGTTCGGTATCTCTGCCAATATGATGAGCCTCTTCGGCTTCATTATTGTCGTTGGCGTGGTGGTCGATGATGCAATTGTGACCGGTGAGAGCGTCTACTCTCAACTGCAGAAGGGCGTGAACCCCCTCGAGGCTGCCATTGAAGGAACCAAGGCGGTCACTGTTCCGGTCACCTTCGGCATCCTCACCACCATCGTGACCTTCCTGCCACTTCTCTTCTTTGATGGCATGACGGGCGACTTCGCGCGCCAAATCCCTTTCGTGGTCGCCCCAGTCCTGATCTTCTCGCTGGTCGAGTCCAAGCTTATCCTCCCCGCCCACCTGAAGCATCTCAAGACCGGCGAACCAACCAGGAGCCCAATTCGTCGTGTCCAGCGATTTGCGGCCGCCGGTCTCCAGTCCTTCGTCGACAAGATCTATGCCCCGAGCCTCAGGATCGTCGTTTCCCACCGTGTCACCGCCATCACGTTCTTCGTTGCGATGGGTCTCCTCATGCTCGGCTACTTCGCGGGCGGGCGCCTTGGCTACGTCTCCATCCCTTCCGTGGAGCGTCCTGAACTCGTTGCCAGCCTCGATCTTCCCGATCACGTCTCCATCGAGACCACTCGCCAATACATGGATCGCATCACGGATGCGGCCGAAGCGATGCAAAAGGAGTTCATCGACGAGAAGTCAGGCGACCCCATCGTGGGCAACAACTGGCGACTGATCGGCACAACCTATCCCGGGCGGCCCTACCAAAAATCGGACGCCGTCCTCTTCCTCGGTCTCATGCCCCCCGGATTGCGTGGCGCCCCGGGACCGGACAACGACACCATCATGAAACGCTGGCGCGAGTTGATTGGAGAAATCCCGGACAACGCCACGCTCAAAATCCGAACTCAGAAGACCCGCGGCGACGACGGAGATAAGGAGACCGACCCCCTCGAACTCGAGTTACGCGGCTCTGCCTCGGAGACCAAGGAGGCCGTCGCAAAACAGATTTCTGACCTCCTCCGTTCCTACGACGGCATCGCCGAGGCCTGGGCTCACCAACGCCGACCGCAGAATGAAGTCGAACTGAGCCTCAAGCCTCGCGCGGCCGAACTGGGGGTTACGCAGCAAACTCTCGCCTACCAGGTGCGCCGGGCCTTCTACGGCGAGGAAGCCCAACGCATCCTCCGAGGACACGACGAATATCGTGTCATGGTCCGCCTGCCCAAGAAGCAACGGGAATCCTTCCACACTCTGCAACAAATGAAGATTCGCACTCCGGCGGGGGCGGAAGTTCCTCTCTTCACTGTAGCGAACCTCGCATTTGTAAAATCGCCCACCTTTATTGAGCGCAATGACAAGGCGGAAGTAACCCGCATCGGAGCAGCACCCAAGGACAAGAATGTCGACCTGCTCCGCATCGCAAAGGAAGTGAAACCAGCCATTCTCGAATTGGTTCGTGATCACGACGACCTCTCGTTCGTCTTCACGGGCGCAGTGGCGGAAGCGGCCGAAACCAAGAAGCGCCTCATCATTGGCGGGATCGCCGTGATGTTTGCCCTCTTCGCATTGCTGGCCATTCCCTTCCAGTCAGTGATGCAACCAATCTACATCCTCGTGGTCGTCCCCTTCGGAGTGATCGGCGCCATGCTTGGACATATCATCATGGACGTCACGCCTTCCGACCTCTCTCTCTTCGGCATCCTCGCAATGGCAGGGGTGGTCGTGAACGATTCCCTCGTGATGGTTGACGACATCAATCAACGGGTACGACGCGGCATTGATCTTCGAGTCGCGGTCCATCAGTCAGGATGTCGCCGCTTCCGTCCCATCTTCCTTACCTCTGCCACGACCTTCGTCGGACTGGTCCCCCTTATGTTCGATAACTCCCTGCAAGCGCAGTTTCTCATCCCAATGGCGGTCTCCCTCGCCTTCGGAGTCATCTTCGCCACCGGCATCACCCTCTTCCTCATCCCCTGCGTCCTGATGGTCGGGGATGACGTGAACCGGGCTCTCAAAAAATTCGGAGCCTGGTACCGCCGTCCCTTCCAGAAAACATCCCCTTCCGCTAAGCCTCAGGACCTCCAAGCCTGAGCGAGCCCCTCGTCTGCCAGTCGTCCACATTCGCGCAAGTCGCAATCACTGACTGCAGAGACCTTGCAACCGAAATTCCGGCCTGCCCTCAGGTGGTCAGGCTGGTGAAGAGTGCGCCGGGAAGATAGAATCCAGCAGATGGCAACGGACTTGTGTGTGATCTTTGATTTGGACGGCACCCTGATCGACAGCGAGGGCCTCTGTCAGCAGGGCTATCTCGATCTGATCCCCGAACTGACCGACACTCTCGATGAAATGCTTCAGCGGTATCGTGGAGCTCAGCTCGCGCCCATCTTGGCTGACATCGAAGAGCGGACCGGAATCAAGTTGCCTGCGAATTTTGAACCCATCTATCGCGCTCGCGTCAACGAACTCTTCGACGCCCATCTCAGGCCCATGCCTGGCGTTGAGGAGATGCTCGCAGGCCTCACTTCGAGCTATGGCCTGGCCTCGAACGGCCCCCTTCAGAAGATGCGTCACGGCCTGCATGCCAGCGGCCTCTCGCCCTACTTTCGCAATAATCTCTTCAGTGCTTACGAGGTGAATTCCTGGAAACCTGACCCCGGGCTCTTCCTCCACGCCGCGGGGGAGATGGGATACCCTGCCCACCGGTGCGCGGTGGTTGAAGACAGCAAGGTGGGCCTTGAGGCTGCCCTCGCGGCAGGCATGCACACAATCTACTACCAGCCTCACAAAGACCCCGCCCACGAGGACCCCTCCATGTTCACGATCAGGCACATGTCCGAACTGTCCCCACTGCTCAAAGAACTTGCAACCGAAGCGACTCGCCAAGAGTAAGCGATTCACCCCTCCCTCATGAGACGGTTTCCCTCGCCTCGAAGCGCAACCTCTACCATTGTGGGCGCCAACCCATCAGCCTCATGCGATCATCTCCATTTCTCACCGCCGTCTGCCTCTGCTGCATCACCGGATCTCTCGCCCACGCCGGAGATTGGCCCGCTTGGCGCGGCGACCTTCTCGGCTCCGGCAAATCCACTGAGACAAAATCACCTCTCGAATGGGGACCAAAGAAGAATCTGCGCTGGCGCGTCGATCTTCCCGAGAGAGGAAACTCCACTCCCGTCGTCCATGGAAATCGAGTTTTCGTCACCCAGGCGGTAAGCGCATCGAACTGGCGGGGACTGATGTGTTTCAGCCGGGAAGACGGTTCGCTCATGTGGAAGGAGGGACTCACATACGAAAAAAAGGAGCGCACCCATCGCTCCAATCCATTTTGTTCTGCTTCGCCGGCCACCGACGGCAAGATCGTGGTGGCTTCCTACGGGTCCGCCGGAATTGTTGCTTATTCAATCGACGGCAAGCAGCTCTGGCATCGGGATCTTGGTGCCATTGATCATGTGTGGGGAAACTCGACCTCTCCCCTCCTCTACCGCGATCTCATCATTCACTATCACGGGCCTGCAAAGAATGCGGTGCTCTACGCCCTGGATCGCAAGACGGGCAAGACCCGCTGGGAGTGGAAGGAAACTAGCTGGAAACCTGGCAAACGAACCGATGGATTTCGCAATCAGGATGGCGAAGGAATCATTGGCTCGTTCAGCACGCCCATCATCGTTCCGGTTGGTGACCGCGAAGAACTGGTCATGAGTTTCCCGATGGAACTGAAGAGCTTCGATCCGATCACCGGCAAGGTAATCTGGACCTGCCACGGTCTCAATCCACTCGTTTACACCTCTCCGGTTTTCTCCGACGGAATTGTAGTCGCGATGGGCGGCTACCAGGGAAATTCGATCGGCATCAGGGTAGGAGGCACGGGAGACGTCACCCAGTCCCGCCGAATCTGGCAGGAAATTCGCCACAATGGCGGGATCGGTAGCGGCGTGGTCCTCGAGGATCACCACTACTACCACAATTCCGGCGGGGTCGCATTTTGCGACAGCATCAAGACCGGGAAAACACTGTGGAAAGGGCGCCTCCCGGGAGCCGGGAAATCGTGGGGCTCCCTGGTCCTGGTCGGAGACAACATTTACAGCTTGAGCCAGGCTGGCGACACCGTGGTCTTCAAGGCCTCCCCCGAAGGACTCAAGGTCATCGCTCAAAGCGACGTGGACGAAGAAACAAATTCCTCCCTTGCGATCTCCAACGGCCAAGTTTTTCTTCGCACCCACAAGGCCCTCTGGAGCTTCGGAGCAAAGTGATTCCGGCCAGCCAAAGGAAGACCTCATCGTGGGTGTGCTTGCGGCGGACTATGTCGCCCTAAAGCTTCATGAGTTCGATCTCAGCACCCATCTTGGACTGCTGGCGGAAGGAAATAACGTCTTGGCCGTGCATGGTCTGAATAATATCCGCGAGAGCCATGACTTCTTCCTCGCCCCAGACCCTCGCGCTTCAGCCTGCCTGCTCGATCATCCCATAAATCTCCGCCGCCAGCGCGAAGCTCGAAGCAAAGACGATCTCGTCTTGGTTCATGAATGTGCTTCCTTCACGGTTGAGTGTCAACGGCCACCCCGGAACATCACTCACCACCGCGCCCAGCTCTGCGAAGAGACACGCAGCGGCCGCAAAATCCGGTAACCACGCCAGACAGATCTCCACCTGTCGCCACTCCGCTCTGCCCCCTCAACTCAAACTCGCAGAATCTTCCCGGAGCCGCTCCACAACTCTTGAATGACGTCCTCAACTTGAAGCGAGGATGCCCTGCCTCGCATCAGGGATGACCTCCTCAAACTGCGCTCCAAGATCATGCATGGGTGCCTTGAAAGGGAGTTCCCCCCACTTCCTCATTCGAGGCGTTGATTGCATCGATTCCGGACTGCACTGCATTCTCGCATTTCTCGGTCAGGTCCCCGATTGCCTGGCGCGCTTTCCCTTGAAAGGCCTCGAGGCGATCCCGAAGATCAATCGGGGTTCCGAGTTGCACCACGCAACGCCGCTTGCCGTCCGGAGGCAACAACTTGGAAGTCACATCCTCCCGCAAGCGAGCGACCGTTTCCGCCACCCGATCAAGGGTGGGATCATCGATGGTGTAGCCCCCGTGATACCCGAGGATTCTCAAGGCCAGCATCGCTTCATCCGCCCAGCGACTCGCCGCTCGATGGTCCACCTCCCGTCCCGGGTCGGTTCGCACTCCATGAATGGCCGCGCGAATCTTGCGCACCCGGGTGGGGAGGTCGTCGGACTCCCGCATTTTGAGCTCCATCTTTGATTCCAAGGACCCCAGAATCTGACTCACCGCATCTTCAATCTGACGATCTGCCAGCTGATCGTTCTCAGACGGAAGGTAGCCTCGTTGCCTGAGAAAGCGTGCCAACGCCGTGAGACTGATGCGCTTGATTTCGTCAGTCACCGAAGCCTGGCGATCGAGCGCCGTGGCAAAGAGCTCTGCCATCTCGTTCAATTCGGAGAGGACCCTCTCCCGCACATCCTCCACGAAAGTGAACTTGATCGAGACCGGCACTGCATAGACTGGAGCCGCCGCCCCGATCTCCTTCTGGGCTCGCAGCGCAATGTAAGCCGCGCCTTCGGCGAAGGGGGTCACCCGGTCATTGCAGAGATAGACATTGCCCTCGGGGAAGAGCACAAGCGGATACTTGCCTGCGGCGATGATGTCGGACGCGCACTTCATGGACTTCCGATCGCTCCCCTCCCGGTCGACACTAAAGGCCCCGAGCCGCGGCATGACCCAAGCTCTGAGCTTGCTCCGGGCAAAGACATCATAGGCCGCCATGAAAGACGGAACAACCTCCAAGCGACGACAAACCTCGGTCATGATCTCTGGATCGCTGTGAGTCGAATGATTCGGCAGCAACACAATCCTCGCACCCTGCTCGCCTTTGGCCTCCGCGAACGCTTCCACCCCACGCAATTCAAGGTCGGTCACAAGGTGATTCCTCCCGGGGAGCGCGATTCGCCGATTAATCACCTGCGCAAGCGCAATGATCAGCCCGTTTGGCTTCGGCGGAACGAATTCGTAGGGAAGGTCGGCAAAATCCAACATGGTTGCAGAGAATCTGAGGCCGCCTGATGGTTGTCCGCCCAGCCCGCGATGACGAAGTTTTTTACAAAAAGGCCGCGGTTCCCCGCGGCCTGGCAGAGCGCTAGCGAATCAGTTCGCCTAGTCGGTCGTAAAGGGAGAAGCGGGCATGCCCTCCTTGTTGTACAGGTTGGCCCCGACCGGATTGGACTCGTAGCCGAAGCGCACGTGCTTGGGATCCTTCACCTCGTCGTGCCAAACCACAACAGTCTCTCCATCAATCTTGGCCTTGGCCCAATGCCATTTGTCTGAGCCGTCCTGAATCGCGAAACGGGCAAGCTCGGCACCTTTCACTTCCTCGGTGGGGGCGAGACCTTCTTTCTTGCCGGTCATCAATCCGGATCCGACGTGATCGAAGGAGATCCGAATCTTGCTCCCTTCCTTTTTCATGCCCTTGTAGAGCGGACCTGAATAGGCGATCTTCTTGCCGTAGTTCTTCGCGAGGGCCCAGAAAGCGAGACGCTTGCCAACGTCCTGTTTGTTGCGGGGATGAATATCGCGGGCATTGCCGATGTCGGTAGTGACCGCCATGCCGGTGTGCGGCACACGCAAGGCCCGTCGCTGACCCTCCCGAACGGGCCCCCAGCCACCGCCGGCCGGGTTGTTGTTGGGCTGTTGGAAATTCGCAAGCTGCACCCAGTAGAACGCGAGGTCCTGGTTGTCGAAGACCGTGCGCCAGCCTTTGACGAGAGCTTCCTTCTGGTATTCGTAGCGAAGCCCGTCTCCGGCATTGGACTCACCCTGGTACCAGATCGCACCCCGCACACTGAGCGGAGTGAGGCCGTGGACCATGCCATTGTAAATCTTGACTGCTCCACCCTTTGGACCGGGTCCCTTTTCTCCCTTCGCCTTCGCATCTGCGATCTGCTTGAGGTTTTCAACGTAGTCCTTCAAGTTGGGAACTTGCTCGAATCCAGTGATCGGAGTCCATGGCTCGATGCGCGTGCCACCCCAGTTGGTTCCCACCAGACCGATCGGCACCTTGATGTTCTGCTCAAGTTCGCGCCCGAAGAAGTAGCCCACCGCCGTGAATCCGCCGATGGTCTGGGAATTACACATTTGCCACTGCCCACGAGGATCATCCTGCGGATCCGGTCCCTGCACGTGACCAGGAACATTGAAGAGGCGGATGTTCTCGTGGTTGGCGGCGGCAATCTCTTCCTTGGCATTCATCGATCCACCAACCGACCACTCCATGTTCGACTGGCCTGAACAAATCCAAACTTCGCCCAGCAGGACATCGTTGATCGTGACCGTATTTTTTCCCTTCACCGTCAGGGTATGAGCTTTCCCGTCCACCTTCATGGCCGGAAGATCGACCCGCCACTTCCCGGTGTCCTTTGCTTCGGTGGAGGCACTCTTTCCTGCCAGTTCCACGGTCACCGCTTCTCCGGCCTCGGCGGTTCCCCAGATTCGGATGGGCTTCTCCTGTTGCAGGACCATGTGGTCGCCGAAAATCTTCGAAACTTGAACATCGGCCAACGCGCCTGGCACTCCCAGGAGAGAGACGGCCAAGATCGCGGAGGTTGGAAATTTTTGGGTGATCATCATCGTGAATGTTTTGCTCTATTTGTGCTGTGGACGGGGAAGAGCACAGGAAAACCACGGCCAGGTCAAACCGGGAATAATCACCCGCCCGGATGAGCGTCACCTCATAACGTGAGAGATGAGTACGCAGAGGGGGAATCTGAGAAGAGCCTCAGAAGAACAGGGCGGATTTAGGTCTACTTGTAAATCTGCCCTTGGGAGGCGTCGCCCTCCTGATCGAGGATCTGCACGCTGACGACCGTGCGCTGATCCGGAAGGCGCCATTTCCAAACGAGTTTCTTCTCCCGGCTCACTTCAATCAAGTGGTGACTCCCCTGGTAGAAACTGATCACCGTGTTTCCGTTTGGCAGGCGATGGAGCCCCGTCATGAATCCCATCTTGATCTCAGGCAGGTCGGAGCGTTCCAACTTCCAGACGATCTTGTCGTCCTGGTCGACCTCCACCGCCATCGCCCCGGCCCCGGTGGAAAAGAGGGTGTTACCATTCGCAAGGCGGGTCACCGCATGCGCTTTCGACATCTTGACCCCGGGAAGATCGCGAATCACCCGCACGGTCTTTCCCTCCGAATCAATTTCGCGAATCTCATCGTCGCAGGAGATCATACACAGGTAGTTTCCATTCTGGAGTTTCCGGCACATCCGATAACGCATGTGCAAATCGTTGTTCCTCGATTTCACCGGAACCTCCTTCACGATCTTTCCCTCCCGATTGATCTCGATCAACCTCGAGAGCCCGTTCTGTGCAATGAGGATGTTGCCCTCTGCCAGCGGTTGGCAGGTGTGAATCTCATCCTTGGCCTCACTGGAGCTCCACTCAAAGATCTGCTTGCCCGCCTGGTCGTAAATCTTCACGCCCCGTCTCCACGCAAAAAGCACCTCCCCATTGGGAAGCGCCCACACGTCATTGGGATTTTGTGTTTTGAAGACGTGTTTTCTCTCCCCGCTCTTATCCACCACGCAGACCTCCCCCTTTGCAAAATCCGCACAGACCAGGTTGTATTTCGGCCCCTCAACGGCTTCCGCACCTAGCTCGCCCGCCACACAAACCAACAACGGTAAGAAAAATCGGTTCAACTTCATGCCTCCTGTTGGACGTTACGCTCAAGATCAGGTCAAGGACGAAGAGGAATCCCACGACGGGACCTTGCCCACCGCAGACCCAACCAACCTTGCAACCAGAGAGGACGAGCACCCCCCCAAGAAGGAATAAGATCCGCGCATTCGTTAACTGAATGGTTCCTATCCCCCGACCTTGGCAGAGAAAGGAAAGCGCTCTCCATCTTGTTGGCCACAATCAAGCGAGACAGCCCCTCTGGGTGCCTCGCCCTCCCACCACAAGATGTTCCAGAGTCCTGACGTAACCCGATCAGGCGACAATCATGCAGGGGACTTGCCCTGCCGCGAGGCACTCCTCGGACCGATTACCGTTGACGAGCGCGATTCGATTTCAGGGTATCTCCAGAGACGACCCCAGCCACGAACTGGAGACCGCGTCTACAATTCCAACAAGACCCTCCTACTCACCATGAACACACTATTCAAAAGAGAATTCCCGCAACTGAAAATCCTTGGTCTGCTCTCGTTGGCAGCCCTCACGATGATGACCTCGACCGCCGTCCAGGGAGCCGATCTTGTGGTCAAGAATGGGGAACAGATCGCTTTTATGGGCGACTCCATCACCCAGGCGGGAGCCCGCCCCAACGGCTATGTGAGATTGGTCATCAGCGGACTCAAGGCCGCCGGAGTAAAGACCACCGCGATTCCCGCCGGCATCAGCGGCCACAAGTCGAATCAAATGCTGGCTCGCTTGGAAAAGGATGTCCTGAGCAAAAAGCCCGACTGGATGACCTTGAGCTGCGGCGTCAACGACGTGTGGCACGGAGCACGCGGCGTGAACCTCGAGGACTACAAGGTGAACATCACGAAAATCGTAGAGAGGTGTGAAGCCGCCAAGGTCAAGGTGGTGATTCTCACCTCGACCATGATTGGCGAAGACGAGCCGAATAAGAACAATCAGAAACTCGCAACCTACAACGAATTCCTCAGAACCCTCGCCAAAGAAAAGAACCTGCCTCTGGCCGATCTCAATGCCGACATGCAAGCCACCATCGAAGGCAGCAAGGACAAGAAGAAGGGCCGCTTGTTCACTAGCGACGGCGTGCACATGAATCCGGACGGCAACAGGATGATGGCCGCCGGGGTCCTCAAGGCATTCGGACTCAGCGACACCCAGCTTGAAAAGGCGCAACAAGCCTGGTCCACCAAGGAATAACGACGCACACCCGCTCTCCCCTCATGAAGCCCGGTCTGCCGCAGCTCGCTCTTGCGTTGGCTGCCTCGGCGAGTTTCGCCATCGAACCGCATCCCAAGGCGGCGACCAACCCACACAAGGTCGGCGAGGTGGATATCGCGGCCAACGTGAAGTTCATCATCGCCGATCCGAAGACCTTGCCCGGCATCGTGCTGGACGAGACCGATGCCGTCCTGAAGGGAACCTGGCAATACTCTACTCACACCCCGCCCTACGTCGGAATCGGCTACCTGCACGATCAAAACTCGGGCAAGGGAACGAAGTCGGTCATCTGGACCCCGGAAATCCCGAAGACCGGAAATTACGAGGTCCGCGTTTCCCATTGCTCCAATGTGAGGCGCGCGACCACCACCCCGGTCACGATCCGCCACGCAGGCGGATCCACAACGGTTAGAATCAACCAGCAGTCCCCACCCGAGCACGACCGGCTGTTTCGTTCGCTCGGCGTCTTTGTTTTCAAGAAAGGCAAGTCGGGCACGGTGATGATTTCCACCGATGGGACCGACGGGAAATACGTGATTGCAGACGCCTTGCAGTTGTTGCCGGTCTCCGATAAGTGATTCGAGGCGACATCCGGGGCCACCGCCCTTCGTCCCGATAGGCAGCCGAGATCTAGGTCTCCGTATTCCAGGCAGGACGCATAGTCCGCCCACAACATTTAGTCGTCCCGATGCAGGAGCGGATCGACAAGACCGCGGAAAAGATCCAGTTGATCCGGCGAGAAGAATCCGCTGCGAAGTAATTCCAACACCTCCTCAACTTCTCATTGGCCTCGTAGCAATCGTGGGGGCGATACCCGCCTCGCAAAACCCCTCCGGGGAAATGAACGCGCTTTTGTTTCATCGCCCAGCTCGCTGCGCCTGATTTCTGCTTCCAATTTGATTCCAACCCCACCGCCAGCCGGTTTTTCGAACCCACCCTAGACATTCGTCTCAGTCCCGGCCACAAGGATCGAAATGAGAAAGACCTTTCCCCTGGCGGCCCCCAACCTCAAACCTGCGAGGGTGATCGATTCGATCAAGCATGAGGCCCGTAAGTATCTCAAACGCGAGCGGCGCAAGGAGCTCCCTGAAGGCACCGACTACTGGGATTTTGACTGCAAAGCCGGTCGAGATCAGGAATCGTCCGCTTCCGTACATGTCGCAGAACTCAACGCGGCCATCGACACCGCGGCCTTGGAACAGTGGGAAGGAATCTACCTCGAGATCATCGCGCGACCCGGACATCGCACGCGCAAGCCTCCTTACTCTCCCGCCCAGGAAGAAGCGCCCGAAACAGACGGAATTTCCGAATGAAGCCGACCCTCAATCTCGCGGAAACCACCGCCCCGGACGGAGCGGTCTTCCGCTTGTGCTCTCATGACGGCGAGTTCTACCTCTACATGAATGATCGCCAGGTCATGAGCAGCAACATGACCCATTCGGAGCTCCTCCTCGCTGATCTCGGCTGCCAGTTTCGCGATCACCGCAAGAACCCGAGAATCCTCATCGGTGGCCTCGGACTCGGCTACAGTCTTCGGCGCTGTTTGGGAATCACGGAGAGCCAGGCGGTCATCCAGGTGGCGGAGCTCCTGCCCGAAATCGTGGATTGGAACCGGAGACACCTCGCTGGGCTGAACGACGCGATCCTCGCCGATCCGAGAACTCAGATCATTGAGGGCGACGTATTCACCATGATCGAGGCGGCGGCCAGGAAAGCCCCCCGCTACGACGCGATTCTCCTCGACGTCGACGACGGCCCCACTTCATTGCTCCAGAAGGGAAACGCCAGAATCTATCGACGCGAGGGATTGAAGACCATCAATCGCGCTCTCACCTCCGGCGGAAGGGTCGCTTTCTGGGCCGCCACCAGCGAACCCGGCCTCCAGCGCGATCTCCGCCAGATTGGTTTTCAAGTCGAAGAATTGGCGGTCGCGAAGCATCCTCGTGCCAAACAACAACGCCATCGGATCTACCTCGCGGAGAGACGAGACTAGCAGCTGCTAGTGCGGGCCTTTCGACCTTGAGCACCGAAACCTCTCCCAAGCTAACCCGAAAGCGGCAGTCGGGATCCTGAGGCAGACTCCCTGCCCGATCTCTCCTTATGATCCGCTCTCTCGTTCGGGTCCCTCTGATTCTTTCGTTGCTCGCCGCACAAGCCGGAGCGGACTCCGCGACCAATCCATGGCCCCGTCCACGTTTCACCCCGGACACTCCATTTTCAGAATCCCCCACCGGATTGGCCCCTGACAAGATCCGGAGCACTATGTGGACTTTGTTCGCGTGCGTGGAAGCACTCTCTTTGCCGGAGGTCCCTCGCAGGGTTTTGGAATCTATGATCTCAGAAATCCGGGCCACCCATCCCTGCTCGGGTCTCTGGGCGGAGCCGATATGGTACGATCGTCGTCTATGGCGTTCGATGGACTCCGGATTTCAACCAGGAACTGGTCGTGATCGACGTCAGCAACCTCGCGAATCCGCGGGTGCTTCGCGCATTCCTCTTTAGGGAAACCGTCATCATTCCCTCGATCTCTCCCTGGGCAACGGCTCCCTCTACTCTCCCTTCCCGAGCCTCTCCATCAACTTCTTGAGCTCGCTCACCTTCCCGGGATACTTGGCGGCCAGATTGTTCTTCTCCCCGAGATCCGATTCCAGATCGTAAAGCTCTTCAACCCTCTCCCGCTTCCGATCGAGGGCGTAGCCGGGCACTTTGTGTTCGGCTCGCAGATACTTCCACTGGCCCTGACGCACCGCGTTGTTAAGAAAAAGAAAATTGTCGCGCCCCTTCGTGCGTTTCCCAAGAAGAAGCTCCGTCTGATCCTCCCCATCGATCACGCGGTCATCCGGGACCGAGAAGCCGGTGAGCCTCGCGAAGGTGGGCATGAAATCGATGGTGGCAAAGATGGCATCGGACACCTTGTTGGCGGGAACCTGCCCCGGCCAACGCACGATGCAGGGGACGCGATAGCCCGCTTCGTAGCAGGATCCCTTCCCATCGCGCAGCGGTCCCGCGTCACCCCAGAAGACCGATCCCTTCGGGTGCCCCTTTTTTCGCTCGTAGTAGGCCGGCTGGTTCCAGGGACCGTTGTCCGAGGTGTAGATCACGAGCGTGTTTTTCCTCAAGCCCAGTTCGTCGAGCACATCCAACAAGCGTCCTGTTTCATGATCAAACTCTTCGACCACGTCTCCGTAGAGACTCCCCGCGGACTTCCCCTTGAATTTCGATGAGGCATCGATGATGGTGTGCATCATGGTGTGGGCAAGATAGAGCACGAAGGGTTTGGACTGATCCCGTTTGCTCTGCAGGTAGTCGATGGCCTTGTCGGTATAGAGCCGAAGCAGGCTGCCCATCTCGCTGGTCCCGCCCGCTTTCTCATTGTTCTCATGGAAGGTGACCTGTCCGCGATCATTGGCCCCGAGCGGCCCGAAGTAATAGTCGAAGCCCTGCGCCAGTGGCATGCGCTCGATGATGGGCTTCCGGTTGGAGACGTCCCACTTCCCAATGCAGGCCGTTTGATAACCCACCGTCTTGATGCGCTCCGCCCAAGTGATTTCACTCGCCGGCATCCCCCACCCTTTGCTGCGCGTGGGATATCTCCCGGTCAGGAGAGCCGAGCGGGACGGGCCACACACCGACTGCGCATAGAAGCTGGTGAAGCGCGTGCCTTCCCTGGCCAACTGGTCCATCCGCGGGGTTTTGTTCTTCGTCGAGCCTGTGCAGCCAAGGTCCGCATAGCCTTGATCATCGGTAAAGATGATGAGGATGTTTGGCTTGGGAGGATCACTCGGTGCTGCGACCGCTCCCAGACTCAGGCAGCAGGTGAAGAGGAACGTCAATGCTCTCATGGCGCTGCAGTCTATGACACATCAACCGTCCACCAGCAATGAGCAACGATTGGGGCTCTCTCGAGCAAGCCTTTGAGCGGATTCCTTTGACCAATGGGATTGAGAAGGCTGTAGTTGGTTAGCCCCAATCGAATGAAGATCAACCCGCGCCTCATCCTCGTCACCCTTCTGGTGATGAACATTCACCCTGCCCGCGGAGGAACCGCTCCCGCCACCCTCGTCATCAACGAGATCCACTACGATGAAGACATCAAGACCAGACGGTCGGAGTTCATCGAAATTCACAATGCCACTCCCGACGCGGTGGACCTGACCGACTGGAAGCTCACCGGGGGAGTCGACTACGCCTTTCCCGAGGACACCAACATCGCGAGCGGAGCCTATCTTGTCATTGCGGAGGACCCCGCAACGATCCGCTCGCAATTCAGCTTCCACGGAGCATTCGGACCATGGAGTGGAAAGCTGCGCAATAGCGGCGAGACCGTCAACCTGCGGGACCAGGACGGCACCGTGATCAGCAGAGCAGACTATCGACTTGGCTTCCCCTGGCCGACCGTCGGGGATGCGGTGGGGAGCCCCGCCGTGAGTCCCTCCATTCAGCTCATTCATCCCCTCCTCGAAACCGAGTTGGGTGGCAGCTGGCGTTCGGCCCCCCCGACTGCAGGAAGACGCAATGCACCATACAACATCGAAGCACCTCCTCAGGTCCGCCAGGTGTCCCACACGCCCAAGCAACCTGCTTCCGACGTCCCGGTGGTGATTTCCGCCCGGGTCACCGATCCCGAGGGCGTGAGCTCCGTCTCCCTTGCCTATCAAACGATCAGGCCCGGTGGCTACTTCTGTCGCTATCTCAAGTTCAGCTCCAACGGGTCTCCCAACTTCGATCCGCGCTACGAACTGCCGACCGCCTGGAATCCCGTACCCATGGCGGACGACGGTTTGAATGACGACCTCCTCGCCGGAGACGGCATCTTCACCGTCACTCTTCCTGGCACAGTGCAGCGAAACCGCTACCTGATCCGCTACCGGATCACCGTGACCGATGCCTCGGGAAATTCAGTCCGGGTCCCTTATGAGGACGATCCTCAACCAAACTTCGCCTTTTTTGTCTACGACGGCACTCCGGACTGGGCGGGGTCCATCCGGGCTGGCGATCCTCCGGTGAACTTCTCGGGCGAACTCATGTCCAGCATCCCGACCTACTTCCTCCTGAGCACTTCATCGTGGGTAACCGACTCCCAGTTCGGAGGGTATGGCGGATCGGAATACCTCTGGCCGGGCACCCTGATTTACGATGGAGAAGTCTATGACCACATTCAATACCGCCCCCGCGGAGGGGTGCACCGGTTCCAGTATGGAAAGAACTTCTGGAAGTTCGACTTCAACCGCGGACACCGCTTTCAAGCCAGGGACGAGTACGGCAAGAAATACGACAGCGAGTGGAGCAAGCTGAATTTTTCCTCCATTGTGCAACAGGTGAACTTCGGACATCGGGGGGAACAGGGCCTCTTTGAAGGAGTCGGCTTCCGACTGTTTGATCTCTGCGGCGTGGAAGCCTGCGAGACCCACCATCTCCAGTTCTATGTCATCGACTCTCCTCGATCGACGGGAACGACCCAATACGACACGGACTACTACGGCCTCTTCCTGGCGGTGGAGCAAATGGACGGGCAGTTCCTCGATGAACACAATCTGCCTGACGCAAATCTTTACAAGATTGAAGGCCACAGTGGGTCGTCCAACAACCAGGGACCCAACCAGGTCAGCAACCGGTCCGACGTCACTTCATTCATCAGCGCCTACCGCAGCGGAAATCCCACCGCCCGTTGGTGGCGGGAGAATCTCGATATCGACAAGTATCTGAGTTACCGCACGATCGTTGAAGGCATTCACCACTACGACATCGCCTATGGGAAAAACTATTTCTATTACCACAATCCCGAGACCGAGAAATTTGAAGTTCACCCGTGGGATCTCGACCTCACCTTCGCCAACAACATGTATGGAAATGGCAACCATGATTTCAAATCGAAGGTTGCCTTGAATCCCTCCTTCAACACCGATTACCAGAATCGCGTCCGCGAAATCATGGATCTCCTCTACAACCGCGACGAGGGATACAAACTCATCGATGAAACCGTCAAATTCGTCTGGACCAACGGCCAGCCGTCACTGGTGGACGCCGACCGCAGACAGTGGGACAATCATCCCCGACTCAATCACAAGGATCGCTACTACGATATCGCCAGCGGAAACAATTTCGCGGGCATGATCCGGGTCGTGAAAAACTATTTTGGCACCCGGGGAAACTGGATGAAAGCCACCATCCTGACGCAGAACAGCCAGATCCCCAACCGGCCCACCCTGACCTTTGAGGGCGCTCCCGAATTCCCGATCGACGATCTGAGATTCACTTGCACGGAATACAGCAGCCCATCCGGATCTCCCTTCGCCGCGATGGAATGGCGGGTGGGAGAGGTGCACAATCCCACCGTCCCGAACTACGATCCTCTTCAGCCCAACGTCTATGAAATCAAGGGGGCTTTCGAGTCGGGGGAACTGACCACCTTCAGCACCGCCTACCAATTTCCTCCCTTGGCCGTTCATGTCGACCGAACCTATCGAGCCCGGGTTCGCTTCAAGGATTCCGCGCGACGCTGGAGCAACTGGTCGAGCCCCTTGCAATTCTCCACCACCGTCCCGGATATTGCCGACCACCTACAGAACCTCCGGATCTCTGAGTTCATGTACCATCCCCCCGAACCGGTCGGCAACGAAACCGCCATCTCAACCAACCGCGATGAGTTCGAATTCGTCGAACTCAAAAACGTCGGCTCCATTCCTCTCGATCTCAGCGATGTTCGCTTCACGAAGGGAATCGATTTCACCTTCGGGGGGAGCGCTGTGGAAGCGCTGCAACCCGACTCCTTTGCCCTTGTCGTCAAGAACATCGCAGCCTTTGAAAGGCGCTATGGCACGGGGTTCCCCATTGCAGGAGAATACCCCGAGGACAATCTTCGCAATAGCGGTGAGCGCCTCAAACTGTCGTATGGAGCGGGATTGCCCATTCACGACCTTGACGAATACTCCGACAGGTTCCCCTGGCCTGCCTCTGCAGATGGAGGAGGTTTCAGCTTGACCCTGATCGATGTCAACCAACCCCTGAGTCCCGATCACAACGACGCCGCAAGCTGGCGCCTGAGCCGCTTCACGGGAGGAAGCCCGGGCGCCGATGATGAGGTCTCCCTCGCAGCCTGGATGCTGCTGCACGGAGTGAGCGACCTTCAGTCTGACGAGGACGGGGATGGCCTGGACGCCTTGCTTGAGTTCGTCCTTGGAGGCGATCCCAAGGTCTCCTCTTCGGATCTGCTTCCGGTCGCGACCCTCGAAACCATCATGGTGAATGACCTTGCTGATTCCTACCTGACGATCAGTTTTCAACACCAAGTGGCCACTGATGAGGTGGGCAGGATCGTTGAATTTTCTTCGGATCTGGTCTCCTGGACGGCGGGAGGAATTCTGGTGAGCCAAGCTCCCAGTGAGGACAACGACGGCCTGGTGACCGAAAGCTGGCGCTCTCCCCTGCCTCAATCCGCAGGCAATCAACAGTTCGCGCGCCTGCGGGTCCAAGCGGGACCTTGAGCTGAATTCAACAAATACGGAGGGAGTCAGGCAAGACCAGCAATCCGACCAAAGCCAATTATGGAAACAAGAAGACTGGGGCGCACGGACCTCGAGATCAGCGTTCTCTCAATCGGGGGACTCTACACCTCATCACTGGCGGGCGGAGAAGCGGAGACGCGACGCATCATGCAGCGGGCCATCGAACTCGGCGTCAATGCGATCGACACCGCCCCCGCCTATGCCGACAGCGAGTTGACGGTTGGACAAGCCATCAGTGGATTGGAGGCCCCGCTCATCATCACCACCAAACTCGGCGGTCGGCCACAGCCCTTCGACCCCCAGGATATTGACGCCCTGCGCGCCTCGGTTGACGAGAGCCTGCGCCTCTTGGGCCGCGATCACATCGACATCCTCATGGTTCATGAACCGGACCGACCCCAGCAGTACCCCTGGTGGACGAGCTATGATCCGCTCGACGGCCCCGCCCTGCAACTGATGGACGAGCTCAAGACCGCAGGCAAGATCCGCTACAACGGCCTCGCCGGAACGACGATCACGGAGATGACCGCCCTCGTGCGCAGCAATCGCTTTGACGTCGTCCTCGCGGCCTTCAACTACAACGTCCTCTTTCGGGAAGCGAGGCAGACCCTGATCCCGGCCGCGCTGGAAAATGATATGGGTATCGTGCTCGGCTCCACCATGGGCCAGGGGTTCCTGACCAAACGCGCAGAGGATGAAGTGCGCGCCCAACCCTTCTGGCTCGCGACTGCCCGGCAGGAACAGTTGCTGGGCTACTACAAACTCCTCGACGAAGCAGGCATGACGGCCGCGGAGATGTGTCTGCGATTTGTGATCTCCGATCCGGACATTTCAACCGTTCCAATCGGTTGCAAGACCGTGGAGCACCTCGAAGCGAGCGTGGCGGCAGTCGAGAAAGGCGCCTTGCCGCAAGACCTCATCAACCGCCTCGACGAACTCGCAGCCATGGTGACGCATCGCCCCTTCGAGGAACCCATGATCCTTCCCCTCGGCAAACAATACTTCGGTCCCGGCATCGCCAACATGGGCGCGGCGGTTCAGGTCGGCAAGTTGTAGCCTCTCGTCGAATTGCCGGTGGGATCCTCCCTCCCACGGCCCGGAATGAGTGGAGCAACCGCCAAAGGGCAAGCCCTGTCCTACCCCGACTTTCCGCCCCCCTGGCTGGACTTGACGAAATAGAGTGCCGAGAAAACCAGCAGGATCGTGCCCACAATCGTGAGCACATAAACAAACCCCTGGAAAAATTCGAGCCGGCTCGTCTCACTTGCGAAGAAGTCCTTGTAAAACATGATCCCGACCGAGCCGGTGTAGCCCACCGCATCGGCGAGGTAGATCGCGAAGACGGCCGTTCCGGCATAGCGGGTGTAGGCGATGGTGCGATCGAAGAGAACACTCCCGTAGGGAACGTAGGCGAGATACGCTCCGAGACCGGAGAGGATCATCCAGGTTTCGCCCTGGAGCGACCCCGCCTGATAAAGAATGGTGGAGATCGCCAGGAGAGCGAGTCCTGCAATCATCAACAAGTAGGTCGCAAGCAGTCCCCAGCGATTGCTCTTGATCAGGTAGAGCATGGCGAGTGCTGCCATCACCCCGAACGCCACTGGCCGCTCCGTGCGTGAAAATGCCCCCGAGTCCTTGATTCCCATCTCCTCGAAAAGTTCATGTTGGAAGTTATCCCGGAAATCCCGAAAGGCGGTCAGGAAAAAATAGGTGACCAGCAAGAGGAGCAATCCAGGAAGAAAACGCTTGGCAAAATTCCAGCGCTCGGCTCCATCCATACTTTGACGCACCGTTCGGAGTTTGACGTCGTGATCGGTAGGAGGAGGCAGCTGTTTGAGGAGAAATACCGCGAGCAGAAAGGGGACGAAGAACACGGCCCCGGTGACGAAGGGCATCCATAGTTCGGGGACATTATGGTCCTGGATGAGCCACTTCCCGACACTCTTCACCTCTCCGCTGGCGAGAATGTAGGAGCACGAGAGCCCGGCGAGGAGAATCTCCGAGGTGCGACGACCTTCGAGATAACGCACCACGAATCCCCAGATGAATCCCAAGGGCAGGCCGTTGCAAAATATGGCGAGAATTTTGAGCCTTACCGGAAGAACGGCAAAGAGGAGCAGAGAAAGCCAAGCCACCACGATCGCCGCGACGAGGCAAAGCGGGAGCTTACTCCGCGTGACTTCGGAGCAAATCTTGACGCCCACATACTTCGAAACACAGTAGCCGCAGATCTGGGAGGTCACGAAGATGGTCTTGGGCACGAGCTCTTGACCAAAGAGACTCAACTGGAGGGAGATTTCGCTGTAGGACGCCGCACTGAGCGGTTTGCGAAAGGCATACATACAAAAGTAGGCCGTAAAGGCAGCCGCTACTGCATACAGCGAAAAAGAAACGTCCGGCGCTCTCGACAGCCAACGGGTAATGGGAGAGCGGGGATCAATGGACATAAAACGGGCTGAAGCTGCAAACGAGCGTGATCACACCCTTACCATGCGGGACCAATCATGGAAAGGATGGAGACGTCAACTCTCACTCAGCCGGTCAGCGGCTTCCTGCCGATCGCGATGGTCCCCTGTCCGTGCTCGCATCCTCGCTCCTCACCCTCCACGAGAAAGCGATCCATCGAACCATCCGCCGGCATGCCCTGGATTTTGCGGTTCAACCTCGCAAGCTCATCCTCTGTGACAAGCGCCCAACTGGAATCACCGCCGCGCCACTCCCCGCGGGTGGGGTCGCGCGGATCCATATACCCCCCTGATAGATCTCATCAAGCTGTGGCAGGCGTTGGCCCGTCTGCAGTCCGACCCCCGCGCATGCCCGCTTCCAACATATCGAGCGGGATGTAGCGCTCGAGTACACGGTCAACGGCATTGGGGATCGGGATCGAGTCCCCATATCCCTTCTGACCCTACACTACCGAGCAGGTTTGGATGACCAAGCTCCCACCCGGTGCAAGCACCCGCCGACACTCTTCCACAGCGCGACGAGTTTCAGAAAAGGTCGCATCCCTGCCATCTTCCGGATGTTGCAACACAAAATTAACTACCACTCCGTGGCAGAATCCGTCCTCGAGAGGGAACTCAAGAATGGAGCCTTGCTGCAGATCCACTCCGGGGCAGTTGGACAGCTTAGCCGTTGCGACCGCCAGAATCTCCCCGTTGAGTCCCACACGCCCATGCGTTTGCCCAACTCAGTGCGCCCTCATCGCCACATCTCGAAGGAGTGCGCCGAAAAACCCGCCCCGAAACTGGTTAGCCAAAGCCGTTGATCGTCCTCGTCATGCCGCATTCGTTCTTCCAGCGCCAGCAGGACGCAAGGACTACTACAGTTCCCGTAATCCCGCAGAATACGACGCGTCTCCTTGAGCGTGAATTCCGGGATGGCGGCTTCCAACACATCCACCACATCCCGCCCGCCGGTGTGGGCGATGATCTGGTCCGGATCGGACCGGCGGGCCGCATAAAGCTCACGGACCGCTTCTCCGGCCACTTCCGGAACACTGCGATGAAGTTTATTGCGCAGCTTTCCGCCCGCATTCACAAAGCGGATCTTTTCGCGATCCTCTGGTCGATGCAGGGTCCGGAATTCCCCGGCCTCGTATTGGCCCTCCTCCCCTTTGCCCTTCCAAATCGCAGCCGACGCCCCGTCCCCGAAGAGACAAAGACTGATCAATACTCCCGGACTATCGTCGACATAGAACGCCGCAGAACAGATCTCCACCGCCACCGTCGCCACCGTGGCTTGCGGGTTGGCGGCAAGAAACCCGTGCGCTGTCCGCAAGGTCGGAACCGCAGCCCCGCATCCAAGCCCCACCACATCATTCAGGAAAGCCTCCCTGCGCATCCCGAGATGCTCCGCGACATGGCTCGATACGCCCGGACAAAGGTATCCCGTACAGGTGCACACGAACAAAGCGTCCAACTCCCGCGCTTTCATCCCGGCCTCGTCGAGAGCCTTTTGCAGGGCCTTCCCCGCGAGCTTGGGAGCCTCCACTTCAAACTCGCAATTCAACTGTTCCGCGCTGCGGTCGAACATTGTGTCCGGATCCCCCAACGCGAAATGCCGTTTCGCGATCCCACTGTCACCGGCTAGAATCTTGAGCAGGAGTGCTTTCGAGCGCGGCTTCAACCCCTTCACCGCTGGTGTCGATTTCGCAATCTCAAGACAGTCCGACTGGCTGAAAACGTGCGGCGGAAAGGCGCTGGCGAGGGACTGGAGGAACATGGTCTTAGCGAAGAAGCCGGAAGAGGGCATTGAATGGCAGAAGACCCGTGCGCGCTGTCAGCGCGAGCAGGGTGTGCCCCGGAACCGAAAGCAAAAAGGGATGCAAGAGTCGAGCGGCAACCATCCGCTTCCGAAATTTCATCCGCAGTCGTTCACGCAGAGCCACCATCACCTCGCTCCACCGGGTCTGCCCGGCGGCATAGGCCACCATGGGCTCAAGCGCGGCCTCGGCAGCCTCGAAAGCCATCGACATTCCGTTTCCCGTGAAGGGCGGAATCATGCGCTCGGCATCTCCTAGCACGCAGGGCCCCTCGTCCAGATCCTGCCGACCAAACCGGAAGGCGCTCACGCCCGTGAACGAGGATTCATCACGTCCCGCCTCTCGCAAGCGAGCCGCGAGCCGCTCCAGGCGATTTTTCTCCAGATATTGCCACAGCAACTCTGCCCCCTTGCCCTTCAACTCGCTCCGTTTCCGGAACAACCCGCAGGCGTTGACCCGAACGCCCTCCACCGGCGCGAGACCGAGATAGCCCGCTTCCCCGATATGTAATTCAAGGTCGGCCTCCATCGCCAAGTCCATGAGATGCACTTTCAGTCCCAGCCAATCGCTCCCACGCTCGGCCCTGCGTCCGGCGGCCCAAACCAGCCCCTCCCTTCCCTCCCGCGCCATTCGGGACCCCGTCCGCAACTCTCCACCCAAGCGCTCGAACTCCGCAGCGAGCCGCTGGTCCAAGGTGTGACGCGAAATCCCGAGAGCGGCCTGCGGCAACTTCGCGTCGTAGATCTTTCTTTCCCTCACAAACCACTGGGTCGACCGATGCCGCCGCGCGTCGTGGAACAACTCGCCGATCCCGAGTTCTTGCAGAGTCTCCATCGTCACTCCATTGATAAATTCGCCGCACACCCGATGGCGCGGATAGCAGCCCGCCTCGGACAGGGCCACCGGCACGCCCCGCTGCCGCAGGGCAATCCCCAGCGACAATCCTGCCAATCCGCCCCCTGCTATCGTAATCTCCTTCAATCCGCTCGCCACGCTAGCAGCCGACAGGCCCCCAGCAATGAAACTTCCTCCCTTACTTCCCAGCCCGCGCCCAAGCCCAACAGTTCCGGCAACTCTCCCCGCACGAATCCCGCGCGAACACTGACCATCATGTCGTGGCGAGTGACGCGGTTCACAAAGGGAACAAGAGCATAGCTCTCCAAGATCGCCCACCGAGATCGCCGCGGTTCCGAAAAACACAGCGCCTTGAACTTCCGCACCCTCTCTCCCAATTCCCGCAGATGCCCATCCTTGAAATGATGCAGAAACAAGTTGGCCGCCAGAAGATCGCCCTCCCCCAGATGCTCGAATACATCCCCCTGGCTCCATCCGATCTCTACACTCAGACCAGCCGGCCGCGGAGCCAAATCCACCCCACGAACCGAATCGAAATCATCCCGCACCCGTTCCAGGAGCCCTCCCTCTCCGGCCCCAATCTCCACCAGGCACCGACCACCCCCTTCCGGCAACTTCCGCATCGCGCGCTGCATCCAAGTGAGGTTGCCCATCAGGACATTGATCCGCCTCAGATCCCGCCGACTCCCCACCGCTTCCGGATCGTCTGCCGGCAAGCCATCGAGAATTTCAGGGTCCACCGTCCGCCGCATGTCGCGAAGCTAGAGGATCCGCCAGCCCGAGTGAATCGAGAACTGGGGGCAACTCCCAAAAAGAGCGGAGTGGGCCTGGAGTCAATCCAGGCGATCCTTCTTCCATGATCGGGTGCTCTCCTCCTCAAAAGTCGCCGCCCATTCGAAAATCCGGCCAGACAATACCGTCCCTCGTCCCTAGCGTGCGAACAGTCTATATTACCCTTGGCTTCGTCACCCTGAGAGGAGATGAGAACCTGCGGAGCGCCGACGAGATCCTGATCGTGAATTGAATGGTGGGAAATCCCAAAGCAGGCCGCGGCTTGAAGCCTAGAGCTCCTTCACCTTGATGTTGCGCACCCAGAACGGCAGTCCGTGATCCTGGATCGCGATCTTGCCCTTGGCGGCGAGTTTTTTGCCCTTGGGCTTTTTCGCAGCAAGATCGAGGCCGTCCTGAACTTTTTTCCCATTGAGCTCTACCGTCAATTTTCCGTCCTTCAGGGTCACGACCATGCGATTCCACTCCCCGGGCTTCTTGGCGGCGTTCGTGAGCGGGCCGGCCGTCTGGATTACGCCCCCAAGATCATGCTGTCCGAGTTTCTTCTTGCCGAAGCAGTCGAGAATCTGCACTTCGAAGCCATGCGCAGTAGGGTCCGACTCGTCGTAGATCCGGAAGTAGAATCCAGAGTTCCCTCCTTTCGGGTGCTTGTATTCAAAGTCCACCACGAAATCCTGATATTCGTCCTTCAACCAGAGGTAGGACCCGTAGCGGGACCAGCCCTTTTCACCCGGCCGAGGCTCAAGGAAAAGCGCTCCGTCTTCCTGGATCTTCCAGTTCCCCTTGGTGGTCAGATTCGAGAGGTCCTTGCCATCGAAGACCGTGGTGAATTCGTGATGATCGGCGAGGCTGAGCGAGGTGGAGGCAACAAGAGCGCCAAGGGCGAACACAATTGATTTCATGGTTGAGGCAGCTAGCAACAAAAGGGCCGATGCCTAAAGCAAAAATTGGCCCCAGATGGTGCGACCACAAACAGAGCACCGCTAAGCGTCAGGGTATCATCCACCCCGGCAGCGCGGGAGTCGTCCCTTATCGAGCGGTCGCCGCCCCGGCCTTCGCGCCCTGCAGCGACCATAGCGTGAGGGTCTTCTGGTCCTTCACGAGGAGTTCATTCTTCAGGAAAACCGGAGGCGCCCAGGTCTCGCGTTCCGCCACCTGATAGCTGGCCACCTGCTCATAGCGCTCACGAACGGCCGGAATGATTCGCAACTGTCCATCATTGACCAGCGCCACCACGTGGCCGGGCAGCGCCAGAAACGCCACATTTTGCCCCGTCCTTCCCGGACTCTGCCAGAGCACTTGACCGCTCTTGGGATCGAGGCAAAAAAGTTGTCCCGACTTGAAATGGGAAAAGCCGTAGAGCAATTCGCCATTGATGACGGCCGTGCTCATGTCGAGCGCCACCTCCCTCTGATGCCAGATTTTCTTCACAGTCCAGTCCCCATCTTCCATGTGCGGTTCCAGGCTCTGAATCCCGCGCTGCTCTCCACCTAAAAGAATACGCCCCTGGTGAAAAACCGGGGTGGGCATGTTCTGATTGTGCCCGACGTGCGGGGCGGGATGCTTCCACAATAAGCGACCCGATTCACTCTCCACCCCGACCAGAGCTTCATGATTCCACTGTACGATCTGACGCACTCCCTGAATCTCGACCAAGAGCGGAGAAGAGTAGGAGGCCCCGTCCTTGCCTTGGCTCCAAATCTCTTTTCCGGTTTTGACGTTGAAGGCGAGCAAGGCGCCTTCCTTGTCGTTTCCCAAGTGCACGATCAACCGCTCGCCATCCACAAGCGGCGAGGTCGCAACACCCCAGTTCGGTTGGTTTTGTTGAAACTTCGAGCGGTAGTCCTGGCGCCAAAGAAGATCACCCGAGGTCGCTTCCCACGCCGAGAGCACTCCGGTAATGCTCAAGGTGAAAAGTCGGCCATCCGACAACACCGGACACGACTTGGGTCCCTTCCCGTGACGCTCTCCCCCGCCACCCATTTTGAACGGCACGGGATAGCTCTTTCGCCACACGACCTTGCCGGCCTTGAGATCGAGACCCCAAACAACCTCATCCTCTCCCTGGCGGGCGTGCTGATAGACTCGGTTGCCGGAAACAAGTGGCGATCCGTAGCCCGTCCCCACCTCGACCTTCCAGAGCTGCCTCAACCCCTTCGGCCACATGGTCGGGAGCTTGAAGTGGTCTACCCAACCATTGCGCTGCGGACCAAGCAAGCCTGGCCAATGCAATTCCTCCGCGCCCGCGGCAAGCAGAGTTAATGCCGTGATCAGCGAAGTTGTTAGAGCGGTCGTTGCGAGAGGTCTCATCATGGGACCCATTCTTAGACCCGGAACCTCCCCCATTCAAGCTCGCCGGTCCCTCTCGGTAGCCACCAAGAAGGAATTATCGCTAATTCTTTGGCATCGCAAATAGAGCGTCGTCCACCTTCTTCCCGTATCTCACCTCATTGATCGTCATCCCGAACTCGACCCCGCCCGCAGCGACCTCAATCGAGAAAGCCGTCATGATCCCGTCGACCTTGCGATAGCCCCCATCTCGATCGCGGCATCGGGCCGCTTCACGAAATGCCTCAAGTGAGGCCGCGCATCGAAATGGATGGTTTCTTGGTATCCATCCTCCCCCGTGCCTTTGGCAACATCATAGACCACTCCCTTTGATCATCTCGCGCCCAAAGGGATTCCACGCTCAGTCGTGAGAGTGGTAATCGTTGTTTTCATGGGTCGGTTCTCTTTGTTGCCTGGCTATCCCGAAACGTATCTGATCAAATCCAAGGGGTCCCCGCTTACCTGAGATCACGGCGCCTGGCATCTGCAAATTACCTCGGGAATTGCAATCAGGATGGCCACTCGCCGAATTCTCGAATGCCCAGCGCGTTGAAGAAGTATACAGCAGTCCGAATTCGGTATACAGAGCCCCAGCCGGAGGCCACGAGGAAGAGGCCTGCCTCCCGGGCGTTGAGTCCTGCTTCCCCGTCTCCCACCCCACCCCTATGAAGTTTGCTGTGTTCGATTGCGATGGGACCCTGGTCGACAGCCAGTTTGTCATCTCGCAGACCATGAATCTCACCTTCGCGGATTTTGACCTGCCGCAACTGGAGGTCGCCCAGATCCGGACGGTGATCGGGCTCCACCTCGCCGAGGCGATTGAACAACTGGTAGGCGATGCTCCCGCGGACACAACCTTTTCGGAGATGGCGGATGTCTATAAGAAAAACTTCGTTGCCCTCCGACAATCCGATGACATTCAGGAACCGCTCTTCGAACATGTTGGGACGGTCTTGACCTCCCTTGCTGAATCCGGGGTCACGATCGGGATGGCGACCGGAAAATCACGGCGCGGAGTTGACTATGTCCTCGCGAAGCATGAATTCACGGATCTCTTTACCTCGCTCAAGACTGCGGATGACGGCCCGGGCAAACCACATCCCCAAATCTTGCAGGATGCCATGGCAGAAGTGGGAGCCGTTCCTGAACAGACGGTAGTGATCGGAGACACCACTTACGATATTCTCCTGGCGAAAAATGCCGGGGCCCAAGCGATCGGAGTGACCTTTGGCTATCATGCCTCCGAGGAACTCATCGCCGTGGGGGCAGATCGACTGGTCGATTCATTCCGTGACATTCCCGCCACTCTTGAAGAGCTATGGGAGGACTGATCAAGTGCATGGAGTTTGCAGGCGAAGCGAACTGCCTCACTCCTCACGGAATCGCCCGGAGCGTGAAGTAGCAACGCACCGTGCTCTTCACCGCGGCCTTGCCAAAGAGATCCCGGGTTTCTGGAAAGTGGATGTTGTAGATACGGTCCAACCATCCATCGCCCTTCCCGAAGTCCTTCACGACCACCAGGGCGGACCTGCGGTCCGCACTGAGTTGCACCGCCTCGATGGCATCGTCGCGCTTGTCGTGTTCCGGCGATCCATAGCGACCGGTGTTGGTATAGAACCAAGACTGCACCTTGAGGCGGGCGGTCAACTCCCCGCTCCTCACGCCCTCCGCAATGGGTTGAGTGAAATGCAGCAGGAATCCGTTTCTGGCGGCCTTCGCTCGGTGGATCGTGGCCGCCACCGTTTTCCCATCATAGGTGATGCGCTGCAGGCAACCCTGCTGCCCTCCCCATGCTCCCCAGCCGCGGCCGGTTTGGCCGATTAGCAAGCTCCCGTCCGGCAGGAAGACTGGGCGCATGACGCCCGAGGCGAAAAAGCGTGCGAAGGGAATCACGCAGCCCTGATCGACCCCCTTCACCTTCTCGACCACCACCCTAAAGAGATTGGACATGGTCTGATCTCCAAGAAACATGTGCTTCTGAAAAACCCCGAACTTCCCGCCCGTGGTGTCCCAAGCCGGGTGCCCGGGTGAGTTGGCAATCTTACCGTGGGGCAGCCACACCGCGCCCTTGCGGATTTTATCCCTCCAGCGGTCAAACTTGAGCTCCGGAGAATCCGGCTTCATCTTTCCCGGGAGAGTAACGAGGCCGGAGAGGTGCCCGTAAAATTCCCCCTGCTCCAACGGCACCACCTTCGAGGAGCCGACATACTCCCCTTGATTCTCCGCGTACCAAAGCCGTCCGTCCGGATCAATTCCGAGACCGGCCGGACTACGCAGACCGTTGGCATACGGCTCGAATACTCCCTTCGGGGTGACCCGGCAGGCCCATCCACGATAGCCGCCCATCGACCCCATAAAGGGACCGCCGGCGCGCCATGACGTCCGCTCATTGCCGCCGTGCGAGAGGTTGAGCGCAAAGTAGTAGTTCCCTTCCGCATCGCGCACCGGTCCGTGCGCGTACTCATGATAGTTTCCGTGGAAGCCGTAGTCGTCGCACACGGTCTCGAAATAGTCCGCACGCCCGTCACCGTTGCCGTCACTCATCCGGGTCATCTCCGGCTTTTGCATCACCACAATCCGGTCACCCTTGCCATCCTCGATCCAGACTCCCAGGCACTCGTAGGTGCCCTCCGCAAAGAGCGACCACTTGCCCGCCCGGAGGCGCCACACCCCTGCCGTGCGAGTCGCCACCACGAGGGTGCCGTCCTTCGCCACCGCCATGCCGGTCGGTTCAAAAAGTTGATCACGCCCGTAAAGATCCTTCGGAGCTTCCCAGTTTTCGTATGCGTAACCAGCCGGAACCTCCATCCTCTCTCGCCCGATCTTGTCGGTGTTGCTCACCATCGGTTGCGCACTCCAAACCTCGTCGCGACCCACCACAGGTCGCGCCACCAGTCCGCCCACCAAGCGAGCAGAAAACGTAGCGCTCATAAGCGATCCTCCAACCGGTTTGAGCGTCCAGACGCCATCCTTCAACACTCCCCCCTCCACCGCAGGATCGGAGAGCCCCTCACTCGCCACCTTGAATCGGAGCGACTCACTCGCCGAGCAGGTGATCCTAATCTCAATCCGACCGTCATCGGTAAGTGTCACGCCCTGCTGAATCTCGTTGCTCCCCACCCGAAATCTGAAGACCGGATTCCCCGTCTCGACCTCCAGGCGGTGGCCCAGAAACGCCGCATCCACTGAGGCCAGCAACCCGGGGAAATCGCGATCTTCCCAAAGCCATCTCTCGATCGCCTTGTGATCCATCACGTCGGGCTCCTTGAATTCAAAATCGACAACCTTTCCCGAGGGCGTGAGCGGTTGCAGAATTCCGCCCCCCTGAACAAACACCCTGTGCCCCTGACCTCGCACCGAGCCCGGCTTTCCGCGACCATGACGTTCGGAGGAGAGATTCAGAAATCCGCCGCCCCACACATTGCGCACCGCCAGCACGCGGGGGTCAAAAGTGTAGTTCATCCCGTTCGGATGACCGACATGCAGAGCGCGCCCACTCGATCCGCGAAGCGGAGCGCGAAAGACCCGGGAGCGCTTGGCTACCAGGATCTCATTCGGGATCTCAAGGGGGCTCTTCGGCACCACTTTCTGTTCTTCCTTCATTCTCACCACGGCCGGTCCGGCCTGGCCGTCATCCGCGAGGGTCCGCAAATAGTGCCAAATGTATTCGACCGCCTGATCGGGAATCACCTCCTTCCCATACATCGGCATGATCTGCGGATAGGAATTCGTCTTCCTCTCGCCACTCTCCGCAACTGCCAGAGCATCCCACGACTTGCGCACTGAGGTCGTGTAGTAGGTTTTATCGGCCACAACCGTGCTCCGTTTCCCGGATTTCGGATGCGCAACCTCGCGCTCGCGCGGACTGTTCAGAAAGAGGCCAAACAAGTTTGGCCCCGTCCGCACGGACTGGTCGTCCCTGGAGGTGGCGTGGCAGACCGCACATCCGTAGGCTTCAAACGACCTCTTTCCCTCGGCGACCGCGTCGACTTCCCGCTGGGCCGAAAGCAATTGCGAAAGGCACCCAATGACGGGCACCAGGACCAGTACGCGGGCACGAAAGCTTATCATGGAGCTAGTCGCTACGGCATTCACAGCGGCATCGCAAGGACAGAGCGATAACCTCAAGAAGTGATCGTTACTTTCGCGTCCGCGAGCGACCTCACCCCATAGGGACGCCATTCCCCCCTGCCTGCGATGAGGGGGGCCTGCGTGCCATTCCGTAGTGCAGAGAGCCTTGGCTCATCCATGACTCTCCGAATTTGTGACGAGGCGATGCACAAGGCTCCCCGTAAGAATCGTAGGCGATTGAGGGTATCCACAATTTGACTCCGCAATGTTGTCACGGGTGCTCCAAGCGAAGCCAGCTGGACCGGAGTTTTCCGGAGTAATTCGTTCATGGTAGGCAACGACGAACAACCCGATCTCCGGTGCCTCTCAGCCCCTGCGAATCCGCTTAGTGACCACGAGCAAATAATAAGCTTTTCCAATACAACAGGTATGAAACCATCTTCTCCAATGAGCATTTCCAGAAGAAAGTTCCTCCGAAGCAAGGGGGCTCTCCTCACCTTGCCATTTTTTCCCTCGCTCGTAGCGGCGCCCAAAAGGGGACCCAAACCCTCCAAGAAACTGGTGATGATGTATGTCCCCAATGGACTGGTGCGTCGCTGCTTCTTCCCCGGTGAAGAGGAGGGAGCATTACCGGGCTTTGTGGGGGGGTTCAACGCCGACAAAACCAAGAATCAAAAGAGAGTTCAGAACAAGCCGGGCATCTACCCCTTGGAACTGACCTCGACGATGCAACCCTTGTCCGATCACACCAGGGACATCAGTTTGATCACGGGGCTTGATCGCACCTACAAGAATGGTCAGGACGTGCATGCGCAGGGCGCTTCCTGCTACCTCACCAGCCTCTCCCCCGTGCAGGCCGCGGAGCAAGGGATCCGACACCCGAACGGGCGAAGCCTGGACCAGGTGATCGGCGAACACGTGGGCGGCTCAACCGCCTTCAAGACCCTGGAGATCAGTTGCAACGGATTCAAGGCACCGAAAGAATCCATCCACTTCAATAATATCTCCTGGTATGGCCCGGACAAGATCGCCCCCTCGATCAAAGATCCCAAGAAACTCTACGATCGACTCTTCATGGCGGACAGCTACCGCACTCATCTCGATGACGTGACCGACCTGATGCGGGCCGATGCCAAAACCCTCGCCAAGAAACTTGGCCGGGATGATCGCGAAACGCTGGGCGAATTCATGGAGATGATTCGCGACGTCGAAGTGAGAATCACAAAAATGCAGAAGCTGTTGGCGGGGGCAGACATCAGGATTCCCAAGGACGAGATCCTGCCGCGCGGTGAATACATCAAGTTACAAGCGGACTTGATGCTGCTGGCCTTGCAGATGGGGATCACGAATATCTCCACCTTCATGGTGGGACCTGAGAGGTGGGATGCCACCCTGCTCTACGAAGGAATCTTCGACAAGCCAGTGCAACATCACAACATGACGCACAACCAGAAGGGTGACGGCTACAAGGCGTTGCAAAAAATCGACATCTTTCATATGGAGCAGTACGCCTATCTCCTGTCCCGCATGAAGACGATCAAGGAGGCGGACGGCACTTCCCTTCTCGACAACTCCCTGGTCACCTATGGCGCCGGACTCGGAGATGGAGCCACCCACCAGTATTATGACCTGCCCTTGATCGTCGCCGGCAGAGGACAGGGACAGGTCAAACAAGGACGCTTTATTCAGTGCCCCAGCGGCACTCTGAACTCCAACATGTGGCTCTCGCTCGCGAAGTTGATGGGAGTCGATATCGATGAGTACGCAGACAGTAACGGGGTCATCTCCGACTTGTGGACCTGAGAGAGCTTCCCATGCGCATTCCAACAATGATGGGACCGCTCGTGGGGGCCCTCGATTGTTCACGAAGGAACCGTTCCCAAGAAGTATTCCCCGCTAAGAGGCGAGCCCTGATGTATCCACAACATTTCATCCTCCGATCCTGCCTGCTCCTGCCCCTCCTCGTCTGGGCCGCCGAAAGTCAGGCAGAGAGCGACTTCGACACCTTCCTGAAACCACTTTTCGCCAAGACCTGCACCAAGTGCCACGGCGAGAAGAAGGTAAAGGGCAAGGTCAACCTCAAGGAGCTCACCACCGCGAAACATCTTCTGACCAAGCCCAAGCTGATCAAGGAGATGATCGAGGTCATCGATGCCTATGACATGCCACCGGAAGATGAGCCGAAATTGGACGAACAGGATCGCACCAAATTGCTTGCCAGCCTGAAGACCATGCTGCGCGAGGCGACAGCCGGCACCGAAGCGAAGCAGGTTCAGATCAGGAGGCTGAATCGCTTCCAGTACAACAACTCGATCAAGGATCTTTTCCAATTGAAGGGGAACGTCTTCCCGCTCACCGAAAAGCTGCTGACCCGCCATGAGAACTACCTGCATGCGAAAGAGGACAAGATGCCCGATCGGGTTGAGGTGTCCTGCCATGCCCTGAAGCCCGAAGCCGGCTTGAAGGATGTGAACGCCTTTCCAAAGGATTTGCGCGCGGCCCATGGATTCGACAATCAGGCCAATCAGCTCACGCTCTCCCCTCTCCTCTTCGACGCCTTTCTGCGGCTCAGTGTTTCCGTCCTGGAAAGCCCGGACTTCCATGAAGGGACGGTTGGAGTGTGGAATGACTTCCTCAAGGAACCTGCGGCCGGCACGGACATGAAGGAGGAAGTCAGGAAGCGGTTGGAGCCGTTTTTGAGGCAAGCCTTTCGCAGCGCGGTCGATCCCGCCACTCTGGACCGCTACACGGCCTACACCCTCTCCAAGCTGAAGACCGGGCTCACCTTTACGGAGAGCATGAAGAAAGCGGCTTCGGCGGCCTTGTCCTCCCCGATGTTTCTCTATCGCTATGACTCCTCCAATGACAAGGAGGACCTCTTCTCGATCGCTTCCAACATCTCATTTTTCCTTTGGGGAAGCAGCCCGGACCCGGAGCTTTTGCGCGCAGCAGAGAGTGGAGAATTGGCCATCCGCGAAGTCTTCAATCGGACCATCGAGCGGATGCTTGCCGACCCCAAAATTGAACGCTTCCTGGACACATTCCCCTCCCAGTGGATGCAGCTCGAAAACATCCTCGCGGCCACTCCGGACCCCGAGAAAGCGCGACTTTTCAGCCTGGATAAGAATAATCCCGCCAGTCTGCAGATGGTCCTCGAACCGCTCCTGCTCTTCGATGCGGTGTTTATTGAAGACCGGCCTCTCGTGGATCTCATCGCTCCGACCTTCAGCTATCAGAGCGACTTTCTGAAAAGCTGGTACACCACCGATCTCAAACCACCCCAAGTCGAGGGGAGTGACATTGTGGAGCAGAACCGGGCCAAGGACGAGTTGCGAAAAAAACTGCAGACAACCATCGGATCAACTCATGCTGAACTCGACGCCCTGCTCAAACCGGTGCGAGCAAGACTCCTCGCGGCCCGCAAGAAGAACCCTCGGGCCAGGAAACCAATCGACTTGAAGCCCTACGCAGCTTGGGAGTTCAATGGCGACCTGAAGGACTCGATCGGATCTCTGGATCTGAAAGCACACGGAAAAATCAAGTTCAAGGACGGCATGGTGGAGCTCAACAAGTCTCACCTGGAGAGTAAAAAATTGCCCATTGCCCTGAAGGCCAAGACCTTGGAAGTCTGGCTCAAGGTCCACGATGTGAACCAGAGCGGCGGCGGCGTGATGGGCATCCAGGGGCCCGGCGATTTCTTTGATACCATCGTGCTCGGCGAGAGAAAAGCGCGCCACTGGATCTCGGGCAGCAACGGCTTCAGCCGCACGCTGGACTTCCCGGAGTCCACCCCGGAGGACAAGCCCAACGAACGCCTGCACTTGGCGATGGTCTACCAGGCGGATGGAACCACTACCCTCTACCGCAATGGCAAACCCTACGGAAAACCGTACCGCAAGGGCGCGGCCACCTTTCCCAAGAACAACTCCTCGGTGCTCTTCGGCTTGCGCCATCTGCCTCCGGGAGGAAACAAATACCTCTCGGTGAGTCTGGCCCGGGCGCGCCTCTACAAACGTGCCCTGAACGCGATCGAAGTTTCCGCCTCCAGTGGTGGCGAGCACCTTTACATCTCCGACAAGGAGTTGACGCAGGCCCTCACCCTTGGTCAAAAAGCGAAGAAGGAGTCATTGAGCCAGACTCTTGCACAATCAGAAGTCGCCTTGAAGCGAGTCCCCCCGAATCAGAACCCGGGGAAGGCGCAGCAGGAGGCCCGGAAGCGTTTTGATAACGAGATCCGCAACAAGATGCGTTCCCGGACCTTCCACCGGGTGGCCGCTTCGGATCCGCGCTATGGCGGGGTGATCACCAATGCCGCGATGTTGAGCATGACCTCGGGCCCCAAGCGCACCCACCCGATTGCTCGCGGTGCCTGGATGATCGAAGTGATCTTCAACGACCCGCCCCCTCCCCCGCCCAATGATGTCCCTCCCCTGAATGAGGACAGCGGCGACAAGAATCTGACCATCCGCGAGAAGTTCGCCAAGCACCGCGAAAACCCCGACTGTGCCGGTTGCCACTCGCGGCTCGACCCGCTGGGATTTGCCCTGGAAAACTTCGACATCACCGGACGCTGGCGCGACAAGTATGAGAATGGCAGAGAGGTCGACTCCAGCGGCACCCTGATGAAGAAGTATCCCTTCACCGACATCACCGCCTTCAAGGAATCACTGGTCATGGAGAAGAGGCGCTTCGCCAAGGCCTTCACTGCACACCTCTTGAGATTTGCCCTCTCCAAGGAACTCAGCCCCGCAGACTCCCTCACGATCGACCGGATTGTCGAAAAGACCGAGAAGGAAAACTTCAAGCTTAAGTCCCTGATGAGAGAAATCATACTCAGCGAGAGTTTTCTGCGGACGAATTAATCTGAATTCCTTGTCGAAAGGCGGAACTAACAATCCTCGTCTCTGACCCTCCCCCTGACCCTCCCCATTCCCTTCTCCGAAACCGGTGAAGGCCATCAACCGCCGCCACCTTTTGCGATGGCTTCGGCATTTCCATGGGGAAAATTGGCATGCGGCGCGGCAATATCTTTGCGGCGGCCAATGTTGCAGTCCCGGCCGAAATCGATCATCTCAAGGCACGCCTGTTCGGACAGGAGGTCCCGGATCCGCCCGTCCTCGTCAATTTTTCCGCGCCCAATGACGGATGGTCCCGAGGGCAGGAGGAATTGCTCGCCTCCTTCAAGGAGAAGAGGTTCCCCTTGGTTTTTTCCTGGGGTCCCCATGGCCGCAAGAGCACGGTGACAAACTATCATCCTGCTGCCCAAGCCTTCCCCTGACGCTCCATTCGCAGGGACGAAACCTATCCGATTTTACCCAGACCAGCACGGACAAGATCTACTCGGATCACATGAATGCTTCGGGCGGTGATCCGACTGGTCAGTTGGGTCCAGTCTTTCGCTGGAAGACGATTCGCGATGAGGCGCGAATCTTCGGAATTGACCTGCGCCTCGTCACGAAAACGGAGTTGAAGACATCGAGCGCACTTCCAACCAGTGCCACCACCGCAGTCAGCTTGCGCCGCCTGCAACACTTCAAGACCGAGCCTCGCAGATCGTATCGCTGGATCCTCTCACATGATGGAACGACCCAGCAGGCCGGCAAAGCCACTCCCGAGGACACTGGCCTGCTCACGACCAAAACGCTGAACCTCCTCGATCAGTCGGTGCGATTGCGGATTGCACCTTGATGACCATGGTCTTCAGGGTCACGCCACAACCCCCTCCCCCTTGCCGCATCGGAACTCCCCTCTTTCTTTCCGTGACTCTCGAGCAACAAGATTCTAGCGTTCACTCTAGATGTTCCTGCGAATAAACTCTGGGCTGTTCAGGCTGGCCTCTGCATGCACGCTCGCTCTCCTAGCCTTGGCCGTTGGCGCCTCAAGCACTCTCGCCGACGAAATTTCCTTCAGCCGCGACGTGCGGCCAATCTTGTCAGATCGGTGCTTCGCCTGTCACGGACCGGACGCGAAGGAACGCAAGGCCAAGCTCCGACTGGACCGCGCGACCGGCGCGGATGGAGCCTATCGAACCCTCAAGAACTCGACTGCGATCGTGCCCGGATCGCTCGAAGAGAGTGAACTCTGGTATCGCATCACGACTTCCGAGGAGGAGGATGTGATGCCGCCTGAGAAGGCGCACAAGAAGCCGCTGTCCAAGGCAGAGCAGGAAATCTTCAAGCGTTGGATCCTCAAGGGGGCACCCTACGAGACCTTCTGGGCCTTCGTTCCGGCCAGAATGCCCGCAGCCCCGGCACTCAAGAACAAGACTTGGAGTAGGCAGACGATCGACTTGCATGTCCTGGCCCGTCTCGAATCGGCCGGTCTCTCCCCTTCCGCGGATGCCGACAAGCGCACCCTCATTCGCCGGGTCACTTTTGATCTCACCGGGCTTCCCCCGACCCGCGAAGAGGTGCAGGCCTTCCTGGCCGACAAGAGCCCAAAGGCCTACGAAGCGCTCATTGATCGACTCCTCGCCAGAGCTCAATACGGCGAGCACATCGCGCGCTACTGGTTGGACCTCGTTCGCTTTGCCGACACCAACGGCATGCACAAGGACTTCTATCGCAACGCGGTCGCCTATCGCGACTGGGTAATCCGGGCCTTCAACGAGAATCTGGGTTACGACGACTTCGTCCGCTATCAATTGGCCGGCGACCTCTTCCCCGACCCGAACAACGACCAGTTGGCGGCCTCGGGATTCAACCGACTGCACCTCATCATCGACCGGGGCACGGCCTTGCCGGAGGAGAGCTTTTTCAAGAATGTGACCGATCGCGTAACCGCGGTCGGAACTGCCTTCATGGGCATGACGGTCCATTGTGCCACCTGCCACGATCACAAGTACGATCCCCTCACCCAGAAGGATTTTTACTCGCTCTTCGCCTTCTTCAACAACATCGACGCCGCCCCGGAGACAGGCGGGAGCCCCAAAAACGGGCTGCAACCGCCCTTCGTGACGCTGGGGACGCCTGAGCAGAAGCTGAAGCTCAAGTCCGTGAATGAGCAGCTGGCGAAGCTCGAACCGGAAGTGAATCTCGCCAAGAAAACGGCGACGGAGGAAAAGGATCCGGAGAAGAAAAAGCCCCTCATGCAGGCCGCGCGGGAGTTGGTTGCAAAGAAGAACGGTCTCAGCAGGCAGCGCGCCGAACTCGACAAGGCAATGTCGCAAGCAATGGTGATGAGGGAGCGCAAGGAGGTTCGCCCGGCCCATATCATGAAGCGCGGGCGCTACGATGATCCCGGCGAGGAAGTCACGCGCAACACCCCGGAATTCTTGCCCGCCATGAAGAAGAGTGGAGAACCCGCCACCCGCATGGATCTGGCGGAGTGGTTTGTCGATCGCCAGAATCCGCTGACGGCCCGCGTGGCGGTCAACCGGATTTGGCAGCAACTCTTTGGCGTCGGACTGGTGAAGACTTCGGAAGATCTGGGTGCGCAGGGCGAAGTTCCCAGCCACCCCGCACTGCTCGACCACCTCACGGTGTCCTTTCAGGAATCCGGTTGGAACATCAAGGCCCTGGTGAAGCAGATCGTGCTCTCGCGAACCTATCGGCAGTCTTCAGCGGCCACTCCGACCCAGTTTGCGGAGGATCCCAAGAACCGACTGCTGGCCCGTGGATCGCGCCATCGCATGGATGCTGAGATGATCCGCGACCAAATCCTCGCCACCAGCGGACTGCTCTCGAGCGCGATGTACGGAAAGAGCGTCAAGCCGCCCCAGCCCGATGGATTGTGGAAGGCGGTCACCATGATCGGTGAACGATTCAAGGCCGACACCGGCGACGCGATCCATCGCCGCAGCATCTACACATATTGGAAACGAGGGATGCCTCCTCCTCAGATGACGATCATGAACGCTCCCATCCGGGACGCCTGCATCGCACGGCGCGAGCGTACCAACACGCCCTCGCAAGCCCTCTTGCTTCTCAATGAAACTGAGTATCTGAAGGCCGCGCGCAACTTGGCGCAGAAGGTGGTGACCGCGAACAAGGATGCTGCCAAACGCCTCGAAATGGCCTACGAGACGGTGACTTCGAAATTGCCGGATGAGGGCGAACGCAACATCCTCTCAAAGCTGATCGAGGATTTGCAGAAACGCTATCGCAAGAACCCTGCGCTCGCCGAAGAAATTTGCAGCGGAATCCCCCTCCAGGACGCCCATGGCAAGGCTGAACTCGCGGGATGGACCGTCTTGATCAACACCCTCTACAATTTGGATATCACCAAGACCCGGGAATAGGATGAGCACCCGCTACAACTTCACCGAAGCCGCGAACCTTCAATCCCGCCGATCCTTCCTGCTCAACTCGGGCATGGGACTGGGGACGGCAGCCTTTTCCTCGCTGATCCCTCAAGTGCGGGCCGCGGCCGAGCCCGGATTGCACCATCCCGCCAAGGCGAAGCGCGTCATCTTTCTCTTCATGGCCGGCGCTCCGAGCCAGGTCGACCTCTTCGACTACAAGCCGGATCTCCACAAGCTCTTCAAAACCGAACTCCCCAAGTCGGTGAGCAAAGGCCAGCGGGTGACCACCATGACGCGGGGCAAGGATCAGTTCATCGCGCCCTCCATGTTCAACTTTGCGCAACAAGGTGAGAGTGGAGTTTGGATGAGCGAGTTGCTCCCTCACCTTTCCGGTGCCGCGGACGACCTGTGCTTCATCCACTCCTTCAATACCAACGCGATCAACCATGATCCGGGCAAAACCTCCTTCTGTACCGGATCGGAAATCCCTGGCAAACCGAGCATGGGATCCTGGCTGAGCTACGGCCTGGGAACGATGAACAAGGACCTCCCGGACTATGTTGTGATGCCTTCGGCCTTCTGGAGCGGCCGGGTCAACGTGCAGGCCCTCTACGCACGACTCTGGGGTAGCGGATTTCTCCCCTCCAGACACCAGGGCACCTCCTTCCAGACCACCGGCGATCCGGTCCTGTTTTTGTCCAATCCCAAGGGGGTCGATGCCCAAGTGCGCCGACGCATGCTTGATTCGCTTGACGCCCTGAACAAGAAACACCTTGCGGAGATCGGGGATCCTGAGATTCAGACCACGATCGCCCAGCAGGAAATGGCCTTCCGGATGCAGACTTCCGTGCCCGAGCTATCGGATCTCTCAAAGGAGCCCAAAGAGGTCCTGGAGATGTATGGACCGGAGGTTCACAAGCCGGGATCCTATGCAAGGAATTGCCTGCTCGCCCGAAGGATGGCCGAGCGGGACGTGCGCTTTGTGCAGCTTTTCCATCGCGGCTGGGATCATCACTCCAGCCTTCCGCAGAATATGAGAGGTCAGTGTAATGATGTCGACCAACCAACCGCGGCCCTGCTCAAGGATCTGAAGACCCGCGGCCTGTTAGAGGACACCTTGGTGGTCTTTGCTGGGGAGTTTGGACGCACGGTCTATGGCCAGGGCAACATCACTCGTGACAACTACGGCCGCGACCATCACCCCCGCTGTTTTTCCGGCTGGCTTGCCGGTGGCGGAATCAAAGGCGGCCTCCACTATGGCAAGACCGATGACTTCAGCTACAACGTGGTGGAGGACCCCGTCCATGTGCGCGATCTCCACGCCACCATGCTCCACCTGCTGGGCGTCGATCACCGCCACTTGACATTCCCCTACCAAGGGCTCGATCAAAAACTGACCGGAGTGGAGAAGTCCCGGGTGGTGAAGGAGATCATCAGCTAGCAGCAAAGAGCGGCCAGGAGCCCGAACAATCCAAGCATGCTTCCCCGACGGATATCGATAGAGAATACCAGCTGGAGAGCACCTCGAGGCTTGTTGCCAAGCGCAAAAATGACAACATATTGCATGAGCGGGCAGATCGGATTCGTATCCACCCTGATGCCGCTCGGCACCATTATTCCCCTCCTCCCCTAAATCCCATGTCTCCGATTCGATTCCTTGCGAGCACCACCGCGCTCGCCCTCCTTCTTCTCGTCCCCCCGAGCGCCCACGGAACCATCCATATCACCGAGTTCATGGCCGACAACGGCGGCTCCCACTTTGATGCCGATGGCGACTCCTCGGACTGGATCGAGATCTTCAATTTGGGGCCCGGCGATGCCAACCTCGACGGCTACTTCCTCACCGACAATGAAGGCGCCCTCACGAAGTGGCGCTTCCCCGCCGAACAACTCGCGGAAGGCGACTTCCTCGTGGTCTTCGCTTCCGAGAAGGATCGGCGCGTGGCCGGGGCCGAACTCCACACCAATTTCAAGATCGATCAGGACGGAGAGTATCTCGCCTTGATTGCTCCCAATGGCACCACCGTCATCACCGAGTATGGAGCGGGTGCGGCGTTGCTTCCCTTACAGTTCAAGGATGTCTCCTATGGACTGAAACAGACCGGCAACCGAACGCCGTCCGTCCTGATCCAAAGTGATGCAGCAGGCTCCAGCCTGGTGCCTGCACCCGCTGATGCCGCCCTCGGCACGAGCTGGACGGAAGTCCCTTTTGACGACTCGGCCTGGCGCGCCGTACGCACCGGAGTGGGTTACGATGAGAACAACACCTACGTCTCGGAATTCGGCTCCAATGGTAACCTTGACGCCAGCTTGAACGGAGTGAACACCAGCTTCTATCTCCGACTACCCTTTCAACTGAGCGATGTTTCCTCCATCGCAGAATTGAGCTTGCGCATGAAATACGACGACGGCTTTGTCTGCTTCCTCAACGGCACCCATGTCCAAGATGAAAATGCCCCGGCCCTGGGAGCGCTCGCCTACAATTCCGAGGCCACCGCCAATCATGCCGATGGGGACGCAACCACCTTCGCGAGTTTTGATCTCACTTCCTTCGCACAACTCCTGCAGAACGGAAGCAATGTGCTCGCCATTCAAGGCTTGAACGATGGCCTCGGGAGTTCCGACATGCTCATCACCCCGGAGCTCCATGCCGTGCGCATCACCGATCCCTCGGTCGGCGGTCCGGGCTACCTGGGAACCCCAACCCCGGGGGGCTTTAACGGCGAGTCCTTTGGTGGCTTTGTTGCAGACACAAAGTTCAGTGTCGATCGGGGCTTCTTTGACACTCCCTTCCAGCTTGAGATCACCACCACCACCGAAAACTCCGAGATCCGCTACACCCTGGACGGCACTCCTCCCGGTGAATCCCAGGGCTTGATCTACACCGGACCGATTGCGATCACCCGCACCACAATTGTCCGCGCCCTCGCCCACCGGACGGGATACGAACCCACCAACATCGATACCCATTCCTACCTCTTCCCGACAGACGTAATCACCCAGCAGGACATGCGGAGCAGCATTACCCAGTCCGCACTCTACGCCCCGCAGATGATCTCTTCCCTCAAGGAAGTCCCCAGCATCTCCATCGTCACTCAGAACACGGGCTTCCTCAACGAGGGCGCAGGAAACATCCGGGAGGAATATCAAAGCTCGATCGAAATGATCTTTCCTGATGGCACTCCCGGCTTCCAGGAGGACGGCGGCCTGAGCAACTATGGCGGACGCTTCACCAACTTCCGTAAAAAAAGTTTTCGCGTCGCCTTCCGCTCGCGCTTCGGAACGAAGAAGCTGAATTACCCCATCTTCGACGGATTCCACTACAAGGTCCACCCCCCGACCGATTCCTTTGATGTGATCAACCTGCGAAGCGGATCACACGACATGAGCTCCCGCGGCGCTTACATGTCGAACCGCTTCACCGACGACTCGATGTTGGACATGGGCAACATTGGCCCCCACGGGCGTTTTGTTCACGTCTACCTCAATGGAAATTACTGGGGACAATATCATCTCCGCGAACGATGGAGTGCCGAGATGGCCTCAAGCTACTTCTACGGACCGGAGGCCGACTACGAAGCCATCAACGCCAATGACAACTTCCAGAACGATGAGGAAGTCTACGACGGGAGCGGGCAATTCTGGAGCGAGACCAAGAGCCTGGTCAGTGGGGTGGAACCCTTCAACAACTCCAACGCCCACATCGACGCCGCCAACATCATCGACTTCATGATCCTGTGGGTGAGCGGAAATTCCGAGAGCGAGTTTCGCGCCTTTGGCTCCGATCCGCAGGGCATTCCGCTCAAGTTCATGATCAAGGATGCGGACGGATTTCTGCGCATGCCCTCAGCCTCCAAGGCGGGACACAATGGACCTCTCAGCATGATGTCCCGCTTCCAGTCCGGACTCGGCGGCGCGGACTTTGACATCCTGGTCGCGGATCGCATTCACAAGCATTTCTTCAATGACGGCGCCCTGACCCCCTCACAAAATATCGAGCGCTTGCAGAAGCGGGTCAACGAAGCCCGACTCGGCTTCATCTCCGAGGCTGCTCGCTGGGGCGACATCTTCCGCGACCCTCCGTCCTGGGAATCCTACCAAACAAATCTCGTCAACAATCACTTCCCCGGCCTGACCAACACCATGATCAGCCGCTTCAAATCCGAAGGAATGTATCCCGACGTCATTGCTCCGTTCTTTAGCAAGTACGGCGGATCGATCTCACCCGACACCCCGATCACGATGTCCACTGACGCTGACACGATCTACTACACCCTCGATGGCAGCGACCCACGCCTCCCCGGAGGAGTGCCCAACCCGACAGCCCTCACCGCCGCCTTTGGAGGAGCAGGCACCTCCCCGGTCACCTTTCTCACAACAGGATTCAGCTGGAACTATCTCGACGATGGCTCCAATCAGCTCACCGCGTGGCAGGCTCCCGAATTCAACGACGTCTCATGGATGGACGGCCCGTCACCCCTTGGATACGGCGGGGATGGCGAAGTGACCTCCCTCTCCTACGGGCCCAATGCCAACAGCAAGTTTGCCACCACTTACTTTCGAACCCGTATCGACATTCCTGACCCCTCCCTCTTCATCAATTTCCTGCTTCGGCTGCGCTACGACGACGCGGCCGCAGTGTATCTCAACGGCACTGAGATCATTCGCACTCCCAATCTTCCTTCCGGCGCCCCATTCAACCAGTACGCCAGTGCGGACAATGGCAGCGAAGGGTCCTGGTTCGATTACACCATACCCACCACCTCCTTCGTATCCGGCATCAACACCCTCGCAGTGGAAGTACACCAAGGTGACGGTCAGAGCTCGGATATCCGCTTCGACATGTTCTTGCGCGGAGAGACCACTCAAGGCGGCGGCAACAACACCTCGGATGCGATCTTCTTCAGCGAGCCCACCATGCTCCGCTCCCGCTCCTTCAATACCGGCACCGGGGAATGGAGCGCTCTCAACGAAGCCTTCTTCACCATCGACACCATCCCCGCCGACTCCTCCAATCTCGTTATTTCCGAACTGCACTATCATCCCTCCAATCCTGCCAATCCGGCGGAACTCGCGGTGGGCAATGATCGGGACGATTTCGAGTTCGTCGAATTCCTCAATATCGGAGCCTCCACTCTCGATTTGACCAGCGTTCGTTTCGATGTGGCCATCAACTTCGCTTTTCCCGCCGGCACGGTCCTGCCCGCCGGGGAACGCCTCCTTCTCCTGCGTAAGCGCGCCGCCTTCGAGACCCGCTATGGCCCCATTCCAAGCATCCAATCCTTCGAGTATACCGGCCGCTTCAGCAACGACGGCGAACGGGTCCTCCTGACTGGTGCCGGTGCCGGCCCCATCCTCGATTTTGTCTACAACGACCAACTCCCGTGGCCGACCAACTCGGACGGACTTGGTCCGAGCATGGTTCTCCTCAACCCCTTCGCACAACCTGATCACGGAGAGGCAACGAACTGGAGCGCCAGCCGATTCCCCGGCGGATCGCCCGGGGTGACCGAGCCAACGGGCTTCACCTACGCCGCCTGGGCGGCTTCTCATGCCCTCGTGGGCGGACCCGATGACGACGATGACGGCGACACGGTAAGCAATTATCTCGAGTACCTCTACGGTTCCCGCCCGGACCTCGCCAGCGAGGCCCCCGGATTGAACGCCGCAATCCAGAGCATCGAAGTTGGCGGAGTGGTCGACCGCTACCTGACGGTGACCTTCCCTGAAAACCTCGAAGCGGAGGAATCGCTGACCTTGGAAATCTCCGCAGACCTCCTCACTTGGAACTCCGATCCAGCCCGGACGGAACTGGTCTCCAGAATCGATAACGGCGATGGAACCGCCACCGTCTCGCTTCGCCTCGCCGATCCCGTGAGTCCGGCACAGAAGATCATCTTCGTTCGACTGCGGGGCAACTAGTCATCGCCTCCCCGCCACTGTGAACCTTGTTGCCGACTTCATCGCTCACTCGATCCGTGGGACTGCCAGACTTGTTCTCTTCACTGCAACCATAATCGGGATTCTTGGCGCCCCCGTGCACGGCGCCCCGAAGGATGATCGTCCTCCCAATCTCGTTGTCATCGTCACCGACAACCAACCGCACTGGGCCATGGGCTGCGCGGGGAACAAGATCATATCCACTCCTCACCTCGACCGCTTGGCCAGAAGGGGCGTCCGCTTCAAGAATGCGTTCGTCACCACGCCGGTCTGCGCTGCAAGCAGGGCGAGCCATTTCACGGGACAATATCGCCGCCGACACGGCTTCACCTTCAACACCGCCCCCCTTTCCGCGAACCTGGCCGCCAGCAGCTATCCCGCCCTCTTGCGCAAGGGAGGCTACCTGACCGCCCTCATCGGGAAGTTCGGAATCGAGTCCAACGGCAAACTCATGGTCGAGAATCAAGAGCACTCCCTGAGCCTCATGTTCGATCACTTTGACAACTTCGAGCATTGGGGGAAATCCGGCCCCCAGGGCTACTTTGTGACCCAACCGGACGGCAGCAAACGACACCTGACCGACGTCACGGCGGACAAGGCTACCAGTTTCCTCCGGAATCAGCTCTACCTGAAAGGAAGGCGCCCCTTTTGCCTGACCCTCTTCTTCAATGCGCCCCACGCGCAGGACGACGATCCCAAGCAGTATTTCTGGCCCGCGCGCTTCGAGGACCTCTATCAGGACGCGACAGTTCCAGCCCCTCACAATTCTGACCCTGACTTTTTTGAATCACAGCCCGACTTCCTGAAAAACTCACTCGGGCGGGAACGCTGGCGCTGGAGATTCGATACTCCAAAAAAATATCAATCCATGATGAAGGGCATGTTCCGAATGGTGAGCGGAATCGACGATGCGGTCGGCCGGGTGCGCACCGAACTGAAGAAGCTCCACCTCGATGATCGCACCATTATTCTCTTTACGAGTGACAACGGAATGCTTTTTGGTGAGCGCGGACTCAGCGACTGCTGGTTGCTCTACGAGGAATCGATCCGCGTTCCGTTGATTGTGTATGATCCCCGGATCACCCGGAAGACCGACCAGAACATCGTCCGGGAAGAGCTGGCACTCAACCTCGACCTCGCCCCCACCCTCCTCGATTTCGCCGGCCTGCGATCGAAGACTACTCTTGATGGAAGAAGTCTCAGACCGCTCCTCAAAGATGTGCCACCCAAGAATTGGCGCGACGACTTTCTCTGCGAGCACCTCTTTGTACACGAGAAGATCCCCAAGAGCGAAGGGGTCCGAAGCAGGGAATGGAAATATATCCGCTATTTCGACGAGGACCCCATTCATGAGGAGCTCTACGACCTCATTGCTGATCCCTCCGAACGAACCAACCTCGCAAGTTCACCGAGTCACACTGCACAGTTGGCAACTCTCCGCGATCGCTGCGCCGAGTTGCTGCGCGAGGCACGATCGAAGTAGCCTGATATGCTGCCAGGACAGATATGAGATTGATAAACGATTCGGCATTTCGCAGTAACAGCCGACACCTCCATGAAGAACACTCATCGAATCTTCAACGCACTGCTTCGTCCTCTGGAACTCACATCATTCATCACCGCATTGCTCTTGGGTTCCATGCCGATGGCCCATGGCAATGTTTACAAGAACCGCATCACCCCCCAGTGGTCCGCCGACGACACGCATTTCTGGTACCGCAATGATCTCGCCAAAGGAGAACGGGAGTTTGTCCTGGTCGATTTGAAAAAGGGCCTTCGGGAGCGAGCGTTCGACCACCAGCGCCTAGCCAAGGCCCTCGCAGATGCCGACGGAGGAGCGTTTCAAGCAGAGAATCTGCCCCTGGATGATCTGAAATTTGATCTCGCCAAAAAGGTGGTGACCTTTCGAGCCAAGGGCAGCTACTTCCGTTGTCCCCTCCAGACCTACCAACTGACCAAGCTGGAAAAACCGCCGGAGAACATCAGGGACGCCCCCAAGAAACCCAAAGGGAAATCCGAACCGAAACCCTATCGGGCCAGCCGTAACACCTCCCCGAATGGCAAATGGCGAGCCTCCATCCAGAATCACAATCTCTTCGTCAAAGCGATCGAGGGAGACGAGACGATCCAACTCACCAAAGACGGCGCCGCGGGGAATAGCTACCAAGAGCCCTACTGGGCGCCAACCTCCAATAACCTCGTTGCGTTCCGGGTGCAACCTGGCGAAGTGCGCGAAGTTCATCTCATTGAATCCTCCCCCAAGGAGGGAGGACGCGCCAAGCTACACACCCGCAAATACCCGCTTCCGGGGGACAAGTTTCCCACCCATGAGCTGAACTGGTTTGACCTCGCGAAACGTGTTCAGCAGAAACCCGAGGTTGGCCTCATTGATTTTCGCGGACCGAATCTCCGCTGGACTCCCGACGGACGCCACCTTCGCTACGAGAAAATCGATCGCGGTCATCAACGGTTTCGCATCATCGAAATCGACACCCTCACCGGCAAATCACGCAACATCATCGACGAAGTGTCGAAGACCTTCATCTGGACTGAGCATGCCCAACCCACGGGGGTGCCGCGCGTCAATTGGCTGAAGGGGAACAAGGAAATCGTCTATCTCTCCGAGCAAGACGGATGGCGACATCTCTATCTGGTCGATATCGCTTCAGGAACATCGAAGCAAATCACCAAGGGCGAATTCGTGGTTCGCTACGTCGATCAAATCGACGAGGAGAACCGCCAGATCTGGTTCCGGGGGAGCGGGAGGATCAAGGGGCAGGATCCCTACCTCATTCACTATTACCGGATCAATTTTGACGGGAGTGGCTTCACCGCCCTGACGGAGGGAAATGGATACCACAAAATTCATTACTCGCCGGATCACAGGTTCATCATCGATTCCTATTCGCGCATCGATTTGCCCCCCGTGCACGAACTCCGCCGCGTCGCCGACGGGCGCCTGGTGTGCAAACTGGAAGAGACCGACCTCGCCGAACTGAAGGCCACCGGCTGGGAATCACCCGAAGTATTCTCGGCCCTGGGCCGGGACGGCAAGACCAGGATTTGGGGCCTCATCAGCCGGCCGCACGACTTTGACCCCAACAAGAAGTATCCCGTCCTCGAGGCCATCTACGCCGGCCCCCATGATTCGTATGTCCCCAAGCAGTGGAGCGCGGGGAATCGCTATTCCTCGTGGACCGAGATGGGCTTCGTGGTGGTCAAGATCGACGGGATGGGAACGGCCAATCGTTCCAAGGCCTTCCATGACGTGTGTTGGCAGAACCTGAAGGACGCGGGCTTCCCGGATCGCATTCTCTGGCACCAGGCCGTTGCCGAAAAACACTCCTGGTATGACATTTCCCGAGTGGGGATCTACGGCGGCTCAGCCGGAGGCCAGAGTTCGACCGGTGCGCTTCTCTTTCACCCCGACTTTTACAAGGTCGCGGTTTCCTCCTGCGGTTGCCACGACAACCGGATGGACAAGGCTTCCTGGAACGAACAATGGATGGGCTACCCGGTGGGACCGCACTATGCCGCGTCTTCCAACATCGACAACGCGCATCGCCTGCGCGGAAAATTGCTCCTGATCGTCGGAGAGTTGGACAATAACGTGCCTCCGGAATCAACCCTGCGCCTGGCCGCGGCCCTGAACAAGGCGAACAGGGACTATGATCTCATTGTCGTCCCCGGAGCCGGACATGGCGGAGGAGGCAGGCATGGCGACCGACGACGGAAGGACTTCTTCAGAGAGCACCTCCTCGGCATCACGCCGCCCAATCACAACGCGGCACAGTAAACCGTAAATCCAGGTTAGGACACGCCGCCGAGACCGGGATCTGCAGATCCTCCACTCTTTTGCGTACTCACTTCACCTCGGCGACCTCGACGACATCCATCTGAATGAACTGGCCGTGAAACGGTTTCGGCGCGGGCGCGAGCTCCAGAATCACCAGTTTCGAAAAATTGGAGATGAGCTTACTCATGGAGTCCAGAAAATCGATCACATCGGAATACACTGATTTCCAGTCTGTTGAGGATCCTGCCAAGCGCCTCAGGAGGAAGAGCCCCCGAATGAATCCCCCAATCAAATCCCAATCCCTCCATGTCCTCGACCTTGGCTTGGAGGCTTCGCCAATCTTCCCACAAAGATGGAATGCAGTGAAATTGCACCCCTTCCACCCCCACCTTCCCCCTCCCGTGAAGCGCCAGAAAATCAGGGCGGAAAAGCAATTTCCTAGCAATATTATCCCCGTAGGGTCTCTACAGAGATCACATTGGGAAATGGACTCTGGCCTTCAATCGCCACTTGCCCGTCGGTCAGCAAGCGGATCGCACGATCTGCTTCCATGGCTTTCTCAAGCATCGAATACATCCGATTAACGGCATCTCTTGAGCCACTCACCTCTGCATTCGGAACGATTCCGTGCCACTCTGAGACACCTTCAAGCAAAACCCAAACCTCCCCGTTAGCCTTCGCTTGTAGCTGGGAAATCTTTGCAATGCCCGTCCATGCGGGAGTAGCGAGAACTGTTGTTTGGGCTGAGAGTAAGACCATCACGGCCAACATAACTGAGTAGATCGATTTCATAAAATATTCTGTTAGTGTTAAACAATCCGAGAGTCAATCCCGAACACAAACACTACGTTCAGTCAGTCTCTGAATTTTCAGAACTCAGAGGATATACTTTGTTAGTAAAGTGTCACTTTTCGTCCGTAGATGGATGACAAATAGAGTTCGCTTTAACTGTCCCACTCCCAATATTACCTGAAGACTACGAAGATCTTTGTGATACTGTAAAACCTTAGCGTGTGCTGCCGATGAAAACGATTACGAAACGAGACCTAGTCATGGAGCTTAGTGATGAGCTCGGTGTGACCCAGCGAGATGTGTTCAATATCCTCCAAGGATTTATTGACCAAGTGACTACCCATCTGCTCCCCGCTGCCAATTGCACCCCCACCTTCCCCGGTTCCTCAGCCGCCTGGAAACCCGGCCCCAGAAAGGAAATTCTTAGCAATCAATAAACCTCCGGTGCGGGTGGTGGTCATTGAAGACAAGTTCGACGATCGCATCGATCAATTGAAGGGCGAGCACTCCAGGGCATGCTCTTTTATTTGGGGTGTCGGCGGCCTCCTTTGGGTGAGCTTCGATCACTTTGGCAAGGCGAAGGCGACGAGGCTTCCCCCGTGCGGTCGACCGGACTTGCCGCCTCCCGCGGAAATGACGACGTATTGGCGACCCGCGACCATGTAGGTGCTGGGGGTGGCGTTACCGCTGAAGGGCAACTTGGCCTTCCAAAGCAGCTTGCCGGTGTCTTTGTCAAAGACCCGGAACATCTCATCGGCGGTTGCTCCGATAAAGAGGAGTCCGCCCGCGGTCACGACCGGTCCACCATAGTTCTCGGTGCCGGTGGGGGGAATTCCGCGAGCGGTCAGCTCCGGGTACTCCCCCAGGACGACCTTCCATTTGATCTCACCGGTATTGAGATCCACCGCGTTCAAGGTTCCCCACGGCGGTTTGATGGCGGGGTAGCCTTCCGGATCAAGCCAGCGACGGAAGCCACCGAAGGCATAGGACGCGGGTTCGGGCTTCCGGGGCGGGGCGCCGACCTTGGGGTCCTTATCTTCCTCCGACCTCGCATTCTCCTTGAGCACGTAGTCCAGGATAGCCTTGCGCTTGGCTTCGGACATCGAAGCGTAGCCTGGCATGCGGCCGCCTCCCTGACGGGTGATCAAGTCAATCTCGGCACGGGTCTTCCGCTTGGCGATGTCGATGAGGGGTGGGAAGCCGGCCACAAGATTGCCCTTGCGATCCAGGCCATGGCAGGCACCGCAATGAATCAGGTAGTCCTTCTCACCGGGGATGATCCGAGACCCGTCGGGACGTTTGATGTTCACCATCTGGAGGAGCCACGGCATTTCGTTGATGTTCACGTAGTAGATGCCATCGGGATCGGCTGCTCCGCCACCCCATTCCATGCCCCCGTCATATCCGGGAAACATCACGGTCTCCTTCAGGCTGGGCGCGGGGAAGGGTCCAAAGTTTGGTGAGGCGCGAATGCGGTCCAGGGTAAGTTGATGGGTGGCTGGGGAAATGTTAGAGGCGTCGGCTTCCGTGTAGTTTTGGCGCATCAACGGCGGAGGCTTGGTCGGAAATGGTTGAGTGGGCCAGGCCTGCTCGCCCTCCAAATCAGATTGCGGAACGGGCTTCTCCTCGATCGGCCAGAGTGGTTTTCCGGTGACACGATTGAAGACAAAGAGCCGGCCATGCTTTGTTCCCTGCGCCACCGCGTCGATCTTCTTTCCGTCTTGGGTAACACTCAGCAGGACGGGCGGGCAGGGGAGGTCCTTGTCGAGTAGATCGTGGTGCACGATCTGGAAATGCCAGAGGCGCTCGCCGGTCGCCGCGTTCAGCGCGAGGAGACAATTGGCGAAGAGGTTCTTTCCATGACGCTTTCCACCGTAGAAGTCGGGCTCGGCGGTCTTGGTGGCGACATAGACAATTCCGCGTTTTTCATCGAGCGACTGGCCGCACCAGGGCATCACTCCGGTGGCGGACTTGTAGGCGTCCTTGGGCCAGGTGTCGTGGCCGAGTTCACCGGGTCGTGGAATCAGATTGAAGATCCATCGACGTTCTCCGGATCTGACATCGTAGGACCGCACCGCGCCTACTCCACCCACTCCGCCCACGATGAGGAGGTTCTTGTAAACCACGCCCGGGGTGTTCAGTCCCGAACCCAACGCGATCGAGCCGTTCTCCCCGAACTCGCGAATGACTTTGCCCGTTTCCGGGTCCAGGGCGAACAGGTATCCCCCAACCCCGGTTAGCAGGCGCCTCTCTCCTCCCTTCGAGTTCTCCCAGTAGACCAATCCGCGCTGGCGAGCGCGTCCTCGACCGGAGCGCTCCTTCCCTGGATCCCACTTCCAAATCTCCTCGCCGGTGGCCGCGTTGAGAGCGATTATTTCCCTGGTTGCCGACGGGGTGTAGAGGATTCCCCGGACGATAAGATTGTTGGCCTGGTACTCGGCCTTGTGAACGGTGTTGTAGGTCCACGCGACCTCGAGCTTCTTTACGTTGTCACGATTGATCTGATTGAGCGGCGAGTACAGATTGCGCTCCTTGCCTCCAAGATAAACCGGCCAGTCGGCGGAGGGCGCGTTGTCGCCGGCAAGATTGCCTGCAAGCAGACCCAAGATGATGAAAATGAAGGCGGTGGATGGGAAATGAGTCATGGATCCGTGAGGGGCGGAGGGGGGGCGGAAATTTCACTCCATCCTCCCCGGACCGTGGTTCACGTCAAGATTTCAGGGGCACCCGAACTGACTATCAGCCGGGGGTTACGGGATTCTCGGCAGGAATGGAAGCGGGTCGCCAATCCTGTGATTGTAATCCCTCCCCTTGTCGTCTTTCGTGTGGAGGCGAAGTCTGCGTCGATTATTCCCATCGGGAATACCGGGAAGTGGTCGGATTATCGCGAATCTGAAATCGGGGCATGAAACAGCCAGCTGGACCATCGCGTCTCACCGTCCGGCCGGCCGGATGGGTTAACGTCCCCTCGTCGCTCAGCGGAAACTCACCCTGGAACCCGTGCGGCCATGAGTAGATTTTCGCCCGCGCCTGGCGGTCTTGCGTGGAGCCCCTTGCTCGTCCTTGCAGTAGGCCTCTCGGATCTTTGTGGTCAGGAGGTGGAGGTTCTGCCGGAGACGGTGATTGTTGCGGAGCGCCTGCTTGAGGGGGATGATGAGCTCGTCGTCTGGGATGCCGATGAGATCGCCGCCTATTCGCCTCGCACTCTCGACGAGCTGCTTGCCAACGAACCGTCGTTTTCGCTCTATCGCCGCCAGACGGCGCTCTTCGGGAATCCCACTTCGGCCGGGGTGAGCCTGCGACGGACGGGTGCAACCGCCGCAGCGCGCACGCTGGTCCTGCGCGATGGTATTCCGCAGAACGATCCGTTCGGTGGTTGGATTTCCTGGGCTCGTTACCGCCCTGATTTACTCTCTTCCGCGCGCATTGTCCCGGCGGCTCGCGCGGCGGCCTGGGGAAATCAGAGTCCGGCAGGGATCGTCCAGTTGACGAGTCGGGAACCCCGCGAGAACAGTTCGCGGTTGCATCTCAGCGGAGGAAGCCAGGGCACCCGGGGCCTCTTTGCATCCACGGAGGTGGTTCCCCGGGATTCCATCCTGACAGGACAAATCACGGGCTTCACTTTTCGATCCGACGGGTTTCACGGGTTGAGGGCGGGCCAGCGCGGCGCAGTCGATCGGCGGCTCGATCTCGAAACTCGTGGTGCGGAAGCACGCCTCGCCTGGCGACCCTCGGGCGGGCTTACGATCGAGTCTGCCTTCTCGTATTACGAGGAGGAGCGGGGGAACGGGACAGTCCTCGCGCGCAATTCCACCGAGGCATTCGATTTTTCGGTTCGAGTGACTCAAGAAAATCCTGAGCAGACCTGGCAGGCGCTGGCCTACTATCAACGGCGCGACTTCCAGGCCCTCTTTTCGTCAGTCGATGCCACGCGGAGCAGTGAGTCTCCCGCATTGGACCAGTTCGACGTTCCGGGAGAGGGAATTGGCGGTGGAGTCACGAGCACGCTTCATCCGACCACGCAACTTGACTTGCTCGTTGGGGCGGACGTCCGTCACCTGCGCGGAGAGACGAATGAGAATGCCGGATTCGTGAAAGGGGCTTTCCTGCGGCGACGTCGGGCGGGCGGGGTGCAGACCTTCGGCGGCGTCTTTGCCCGGTCGGAGTATCGTTTTGGATCCGTTTCCTCTCTCGATGCGAGTGCCCGGCTCGACTTCTGGTCCCTGCGCGAGGGAGAACGTGTGGAACGAAGCCCCGCTTCCGGTGCCTTGTTGCGCAGCGACCGTTTCGCCAACCGGGATGGTCTGGAACCCTCTGTCGGTCTTGCTCTGCGCCATCCTCTGGCCGAGACCCTCACCCTGACCGCGTCGACCGGATCGTCTTTTCGCCTTCCCACTATCAACGAACTCTACCGCCCGTTCCGGGTTCGCAATGATATCACCGAAGCAAACCCGGGCCTCGAACCGGAACGATTCTTAAGCCTCGCTGCCGGAGCCCGTTGGACCCCGGAAGATGACTTTTCCCTCGAGCTGAGCCTCTTCCACAATTGGATTGGGAACGCCATCGCGAACGTGCCGATCGGCGATCCGGGCGAGGCCATGGCTATTGCAGGTTTCGTTCCGCCAGGCGGCACGGTGGCGCAGCGCCGAAACGTCGAGGAAGCGCGCGCCTGGGGATTGGAGGCCCGTGCTCGCTGGCAACCCTCTCCCCTTTGCGCCTTCACGCTGACCTATCTCTTCTCCCGATCCGAGTTTACGGATTCGCCTGACCAACCGCTGCTGGAGGGCAAACGATTTCCCCAGGCGCCTGCGCATCGATTGGTGGCTGGGCTCGAGAGCAATCCCCTGGAATCGCTGGGTCTCCTTGCTCAAGTCGACTTTGGGAGCGGCCAGTATGACGATGCCCTCGAAGTGCGTCACCTCCCATCCTGGTGGAGCGTCCGTCTCGGAGCGGAGCTGACCTTGAGCGACGGTTTTTCTGTGCACGCTCGTGTGGAGAATCTCTTCGATCAGGAGATCACCACAGGTCTTGGTTCTTCGGGCCTTCGTTCAATTGGAGTGCCCCGGTCGTTCTGGATGGATGTGCGCTACCAGTTTTGATTGAGCTGGAGCTCGGTGCGATCGGGTCCAGGGCCGGATCTGACGGTTCTGGACACGGGTGATGGCTAAGACTTTCCTGTTCGAGCCCTGATTTCGTGGAGGACCAGGAGCCTTGTGTAAGCTGGCCCGGGACGCTCATCGAGATCACTTCAAGGACTCAAGAAAGGCGATGAGATCCGCGCGCTCCTGATGACTCATGTTCTGGTCGAGGCCGGACGGCATGATCGAGACCTCCGCCCTCGAGATGTCCCTGATGGCCGCCTGCCCATAGGCCTCGAGAAGAGCTTGACGCACAGACTGGGGAAAAGCGGCCGCCAACTTCGAAAAGGACTCCGCTGATACGCTGCGACTTGCCGGAGCTGCCGCGAGAGTGCGTGCAAGCCGTTCCCCCAAGATCTCGGATCCTTCCGTCTCCTACACCTTGAGCAGAGATTCCAGTTCGAAAACACTGGCCTTCGGCAAACCCTCAAGCAGCTCCAGTCTTTGCTGCTCGGAGAGCCTCGCCTGGCTGAAGCAACGAATGAAGATCTTGGCCGTCGTTTCCAAAGTGAACGGGGTTGTTTTCATCTTTCTTGGTCTCGAGTTCAGGATGACTCCCGAGCCGGGGCTCCGCCATTACATCCGGGAGAGCTGTTTGTCCTTCCGGAACCCACCGTCCGCTCGGGCTCAATCGACGCCTTCCTCACTCCTTGAGATGCCAGTCCGGCGCGTCGGACACCACGCTGCGGATGATCTTCAGCATCTCCTTTTTCAAGCGGACATGCACTTCAGGAAGCTCCTTTGCCAGGTCGACCTTCTGCCCCGAATCTGACTTCAGGTCATACAGCGCAAAGCGATGGAACGACCCCGACTTGATGGCCGGAATCCATGATTCCTGGAACATGTTGAGCCGGACGTATTGACCGCGCAGCTGCTCAGCCTCCTTGTCCTTGAAGCCCTCAAAGAGCTGCGCCTGCATCGTGCTTCCACGCAGCTCAGCCTCCAGGGTTCCCTTCCCTCGAAGGACCTCCTCGATTTGCTTCCGCAGGCGGGCCATCTCCTTGCGGTCCCTGGGAAGCTCATAGTCGCGCTCCGCCACCAGCGAGTATTTGCCGTCCCTCAAGGCCACCGCAGGACCGGAGGCAGGCAACCACCAGAAGAGTGGCTGGTGTCGCACAAGCGGCTTGCCACCCTCCTTGAGAACCGGGGTGAGATCGGATCCGTCGAGAGGAACGTCCCTCGGCTTGTCCACGCCCAGCAACCCACAAATCGTCGGAAGAAGATCCACCAATCCGGCAGGTTCCGCTACCACCTGCCCTGCTGGGATCGTGCCCGGCCAGGAGAAGATCCCCGGCACGCGAATGCCACCTTCATAGTTCGACCCCTTCTTGCCGCGCAAGTTCCCCACTCGATCCGCGCGATAGCTCCCGTTGTCCGAGGAGTAAATGATGAGGGTGTCTTCCGGAGCGCCCACCTCCTCGAGTTTCTCCAACAAGCGGGCGATGGCACGATCGGTGTTCTCGATTGTTCCGGAATAGATCGCGGCGGGGTCATTCTGCGCGCCGTAATTGGAAACAAGTTCCCTGGGGGCGGCAATTGGAGCGTGAGGTTCATGGAACCAGAGATTGAGAAAGAAGGGCGTCGCATTTGCAGGGTCCGTCTTGCGATGGTCGGCCACCCAGTTGAGGGCTTCATCGACCACCAACTGACAGGCATAGCCCTTGAGTTCTCCCACGGGCTTCCCGTTCCGAAGAAAATTTCGTGGATTGCGATGACTCGGCGCCGCGTTATTCGCCGTTGCGAACCAGTAGTCAAAGCCGTGCGCACTGGGGGTCGGCTTCACCCGCTTGCCATGAGACAATCCGAGGTGCCACTTTCCAAAGTGGGCGGTGGCGTAGCCGTGCTCCTTCAGGACCTCGGCAAGGGTGACTTCACGCTCCAGGAGATGGGACTGCTGGGAAAAGTCCGCTATCCAACTGTAGACTCCGGCCCGAAGGTGATGACGGCCGGTGAGAATGGTGGCTCGCGAGGGCGAACAAACGGCCGCCCCGGAATAGAACTCCGTGAAGCGCACCCCCTTCTTGGCAAGCCCATCGAGGGCAGGTGTCTTCACGGGCCCACCGTAGCAACCGATGTCTTTCCAACCAAGATCGTCAGCGAGCAGGAAAACGACATTGGGCATGCGCGCGGCATCGGCCAGGGCCGCAATCGCGAGGAAGAGGACCACCAAACAACCGTTCCGGTGAGAATTCATGGGACTGGTAAGCAGGTTCAATCACTCTCCGTGCGCAATCGAGAACTCATTTCCGCATCTTCGCCCCCCATTTCCGGGGTAGGCCGTTTCTCTCCTGAGGGCTTCCCCAGGGCGCACAATCTTTACTTTCCACCAACGGCCTCCCACCCGAGGATCAAGCCCGTGTTGTGAATCCGTCGCGATCAGAATGAAGCTAACATTTTTCCTTCCTACTCTCATCTCTCTCACTCTCGGCGCCTCCGCGAGCGGGGCTCCGAACATCATCCTCTGCATGACGGACGATCAAGGCTGGGGCGACACGGGCTACAATGGGCACCCGCACCTCAAGACTCCGCATCTCGATCAGATCGCCCGGGAGGGTGTGACCTTCACCCGCTTCTACGCGGCGGCCGCTATGTGCTCTCCCACTCGCGGCAGCATCTACACCGGACGCAATCCCTATCGGTTTGGAATCACCTTCGCGATGAAAGGGCGCCTCGAGAAAAGCGAAATTCCCATCACAACCGTCCTCAAAGAGCACGGTTACACGACCGGACACTTTGGGAAGTGGCATCTCGGAACGCTCTCCAAAAAGAAAGGTGACCAGAAGCGTTGGGGAGCCTTTGGAAGCGATCCGCTGCGCTATTTTTGCCCGCCCTGGAAACGAGATGTCGATCACTGCTTCGTAACCGAATCCAAAGTGCCCACCTGGAATCCCCTTCTCGACCCAGGCGCCCTCAAGGGAAAGAAGAAGGCTCCGCCCGCAGACCCGGCCAAGGCCTACGGAAACGATTACTTCATTGGACCGGGAAAAACCGTGACCGAGAACACGAGAGGCGACGACTCGCGCGTGATCATGGATCGCGCCCTGCCCTTCATTCAAGGAGCGGTGAAAGGCAAAAGGCCCTTTTTGGCCGTGATCTGGTTTCACACCCCGCACTCCCCGGTGGTGGGAGGACCCGAGTATCGCGAGATCTACGCCAACCAACCGGGACCAGCGCAGCACTATTACGCCTGCCTCACTGCGATGGATGAACAAGTTGGTCGTCTCCGGACCGAGTTGAAGAAACTGGAGATCGAGGGAAACACCATGCTCTGGTTTTGTTCCGACAACGGACCGGCCCGCCAGGGATCACCGCGGCACATTGGTTCGAATGGCGGGCTCTCAGGCTACAAGCTATCCCTCAAGGAGGGCGGCATCCGGGTCCCTGGATTACTCGTCTGGCCGGATCAAATCAAGGGACCGAAAACCATTGTGGCCCCCTGTGTGACCAGCGACTATTTTCCAACCATCCTCGCGGCGCTCAAGACTCCCCTGCCCTCCGATCGAATCTATGACGGCATCAGTCTCCTGCCGCTCATTCGTGGAGAACGCCAGACGCGCGACAAGCCGATCGGCTTTCTCAACAAGGACGGCAAGGAGGCGGTCTGGATGGAAGATCGCTACAAACTGATCACCACCAAAAAGAAGAGCCAACTTTTTGACCTCCTGGCCGATCCCTCCGAGAAGCAGGATTTGGCCGCAAGCCACCCCAAGGAACAAGCGCGCATGGCAGCGGCCCTGGCGACATGGAAATCCGGGGTGATGAAGGAATTGAATTCGGTTGGTAATTAACGCAGCCAGGCACGCCCATCTTCAAGCCGGCGAACGGCGACCCAGGAGGAGAGCTGGGCCAACGACAATTTGCCCGGCCATGACGGCCAACTCGTTGGAGGTCACCGATTGATCGAAGTGACCATGCACGTACTCGAACTTGTTTAGGCTCAAAGCCATGAAGCGCCCATCGCGATCCTTGATGAAGAAGGAAACATCCGGCAGGAAGTCAAAAAGGCGAAGGAGCTGGCCGTCCGGGGCGAGGCGCGCGGGCCGCTTCGTGCCATCTTCGTGCGCTGATCGCCTTCATCCCGATTCAGACGAATCCGCCGCGAAAGGTCGCTTTCAGGGCCAGATGTATTAAGATTAGGGCATCAGCGATTGACTCCCATGAAACACCCCAAACTCCCTTCGGCGATCCTGCGATGCGCGGTCATCCTGACCCTCGCCTTGCCGAGCACGCTGAGCGGGGAAGCGACGGATGGCGAGAAGCTCTTCGCTCTGCATATCTCGGAGATCCTGGCAGAGAAGTGCATTGCCTGTCACAGCCGCGACAAGGACAAGAAGCTCAAGGGGAAGTTGGACCTGTCGTCCCGGGAAACCATTCTCAATGGTGGTGAAAGCGGCGAGGTTCTCATCCCCGGCGAGGCTAGGAAGAGCCTCCTCTACCTCGCGACGACCTGGGAGGATGAGGACTATGAAATGCCGCCCAAAGAGGCCGATCGACTGAGCAAAGAGCAGCAGTGGAAACTCCGCGACTGGATCAATGCCGGAGCGCCCTGGCCGGACGAAAAGCGCGTTGCTGAATTGCGGAATGAGTTCGCCACCGGTGAGATTGTGAAGACTTCCGGTGGGCTGGGCGATGACTGGACCAACCGCCGCTACGAAACCAAGAAACTCTGGGCCTATCGGCCGCTCCAGGTCGAGGAGGTTCCCGAGGGCAAGCACCCGGTGGACTGGTTTATTCGCCGAAAACTGAACAGGCTCGGGCTAAGTCCTGCTCCGGTCGCCGCCGCACGCGGCTTGGCACGGCGGTTGAGTTTTGGACTCACCGGTTTGCCGCCGCAACCTACGGACGCGAAGGATTTTGCGGAGGCTCATGCGACTGACCCTGCACTCGCGGTGACTAATTACGGGCGCAAGCTCATGGCCACGCCGCATTACGGCGAGCACTTCGGTCGGCAGTGGCTGGATGTCGCGCGCTATGCGGACTCGGCGGGATTTGCCAATGACTACGCACGACCAAATGCCTGGCGCTACCGTGACTACGTGGTGCGCGCCTTTAACAACGACAAGCGATACGATCAGTTCGTTCGCGAGCAAGTGGCCGGCGATGAGATCGATTCGAGCAATCCGGAACACTTGATCGCGACCGGTTTCCTCCGGATGGGACCGTGGGAACAAACCGGCATGAGCGTCTTCCGAGTGACGCGTCAACAGTGGCTCGACGACGTGACCGATTCGGTCGGACAGGCCTTCCTCGCTCATCCGCTGCAATGCGCGAAGTGCCATGATCACAAGTTCGATCCGATTCCGACCCGCGACTACTACCGCATGATGGCGGTCTTCTCGACGACCCAGTTTGCGGAGCGCGCCACGCCCTTCCTGAAGGAAGAGAACAAGACGGGCTTTGCGGAGGCAACCCAGTGGATCCTGGCCAAGCAGCGATCCTACCAGCGTCAGAAAAAGACCCTCAATGAACGCATCGCGAAGCAGAAGAAAAAGGAAATCGGGAGTGCCAAGACCGGCAACAACAACCTGGATCCCGGCGACGAGGCTTCACAGGCACGGATCTTCAAGAACCTGTCGCGGCACCGATGGGAACTCGACAAGACCAAGCCGATCGCCTTCGCGGTTTACACCGGGAAGACGATTCAGCGAAAGAATGTAAGCTCACGCACTCCCATGCCCGGCGCACCGTGGGGCGAGGGCGCCATGGAGGAGGACACCATTCTCACCGGCGGCGACGCCTACACCCGGGGCGACCCGGTGAGACCTGGGCCGCTCAGCGTGGCCGAACACCTCGGAGGAATGGCTCCCGCGGACTTCACCGCCGGCCAAGGGAATCGACGCCTCGCCTTGGCAGAATGGATCGTCGACCAAAAGAACCCGTTGACGGCCCGCGTGATGGTGAACCGGGTCTGGAGCTGGCACTTTGGGAAGGGCCTGGCCGGCAACCCAAACAACTTCGGCGGCACCGGGGCGCAGCCCACTCACCCGCAACTGCTGGACTACCTTGCAAGCTGGTTCATGAAGAACGGCTGGTCGGTGAAGAAGTTGAATGAGCTCATTTTGAGCTCCGCGGCCTATCGCCGCAGCTCGCGGCATCCCGATCCGGCGGTAGTGGAGAAGAAGGATCCGAAGAAGAGTTTCTATGCCATCCAGATTCCTCGCCGGCTCACCGCAGAGGAGCTGCGCGACGCGATGCTGGCGGCCAGCGGGGAGCTCAACCGGCAGAGAGGCGGTCTTCCTGCCCGGCCCGACATCAATCTGGAGGTCGCGATGCAGCCGCGTCAGATCATGGGCGGCACCGCCTCGGTCTACGAGCCGGACCCGCACCCGTCGCAACGAAACCGGCGGAGTCTCTACGCAGAGAAGATTCGGGGCCTGCGGGATCCCTTCCTCGAGACCTTCAACCAACCCGGATCCGACAAGTCCTGCGAACTGCGGGAGACTTCCACGGTCGCGCCCCAAGCTCTCACGCTCTTCAACTCCGAAGAGGTTCAGGATCGCGCCCTCGCCTTCGCAGCCCGTCTTCTCAAGGAGGGAACCAGCGATGAACACGTGGTCACCCGCGCCTTTGCGCTCGCACTGGGGCGACACACGACTGCGGTCGAGCTGGAATCCTGCCTCCGTCACTGGAAGAATGCGACGGCGGAGGAACGCGGCAAACGCTACGAGCCGAAGGAGTTCCCGAAGGGGATCACGCGGACCGTGATGGCCGAGAAAACAGGGGAACCCTATAGCTTTTGGGAGTCAATGCCGGCCTACGATCAGTATGTTCCCGACCTCCAGCGCAGCGACGTCGATGCCCGGACCCGAGGGCTGGCACAGGTCTGCCTCGTGATCTTCAATTTGAACGAATTCTCCTACCTTGACTAGAGCGATGCAATCCCCTCCCAACGTCTTCATGCCCGGGCGCCGCGACGTCCTCTACGGTCTCGGCGCGAGCCTGGGATCCCTGGCTCTGACCTCCCTGCTCCGGGGCGCGGAGACAGGCAGTGAGGAGCGTGTTCATCATCCCGCCAGGGCCAAGCGCTGCATCTTTCTCATGATGGAGGGCGGGCCGTCCCACATCGACACCTTTGACCCGAAGCCCGAGCTGACGAATCGTCATCTCCAGGCTTTCACTCGCAGCGGAGAGCAGGAGAGCGCGATGTCCTCCGGCAAACGCTACTTCGTGCAGAGTCCGTTCGAGTTCATCAAGGCGGGCCAGTGCGGGGCCGACATCTGTAGCGAGTGGACTCACCTCAAGGAGAGGGTCGATGATATTTGCTTCTACCGCGGCGCCCAGGCGGAGTCGGTCAACCATCCCACCGCGTGCTATCACATCAACACCGGGAACCGCTTCGGCGGCGACCCGGGGATTGGTTCCTGGGTCACCTATGGTCTGGGTTCGCAGAACGAGAACCTTCCCGGCTTCGTGGTCCTGCCGCGCTCAAGTTATCCGCAGGGTGGAGCCGCCAATTGGTCCAACGGTTACCTACCGGCTCAATTTCAAGGCACGCCCCTGCGCCCGGAAGGGAGCCCCATCCTCGATCTGAATCCGCCAAAGGGAGTGAGCCGTCAGCGGCAGCGGGCCAACCTCGACCTCCTCGCGAAGCTGAACCAGGGACACCTGGCGGCTCGCCCCGGACGAAGCGAACTGGAGGCGCGCTTGAATTCGTATGAACTGGCCTATCGGATGCAGATGGAGGTGCCCGACATTCTCGATCTCGACGGTGAGAGCGAGGCCACCCGAGAGATGTACGGGATCGGCCAGGCGAAGACGGATGCCTTCGGGCGCAAGTGCCTGCTGGCCCGCCGCCTGATCGAGAAGGGCGTCCGGTTCGTCCAAGCCTATGCCGGAAATTGGGATAGCCACGACTACATCGAACGAGCACACGGGTCCCTGATCCGTTCGGTCGATCGTCCCATTGCCGCCCTCCTCAAGGATCTCAAGCAGCGGGGACTGCTCGATGAGACCCTGGTGATCTTCTGTGGCGAATTCGGCCGCACTCCCGACAACGGGCTTCGGGGAGGCGGCAAGTCCTACGGCCGCGACCACAACGCCAAGGCGATGACGATGTGGTTCGCCGGTGGTGGAACGAAGGGTGGACACACGGTGGGAGCGACGGACGAACTCGGGGCCGAAGCGGTTGAGTGCGTCCATCCCATTCGCGACGTCCATGTTACTCTCCTGCATCTCCTCGGTCTCGACGACAATCGCCTGACCTACTATCACGCGGGCCGCTTCAAACAGCTCAGCCAATTCGGGGGAGAGGTGATCCAGGAGTTAATCGGGTAAGCTACCGCGCGCGCAAGATCCCCCGCGACTCCTCAGATCATGATGTGCAATAACACGGGCGATTCATGGCGGCATCCTGTCGCTCGATCGCAGGGAGAATGAACAGATGAAGACACCACAGTTGAAACAATTATCCCGGGTGGCACTTGCCGGAGTGCTCCTTTTTCTTGGTGGAACTGCCCTCTCGCAGACGGCTTCAGACCGTCCGCCCAATATCGTCTTCATCTTTGTCGATGATCAGGGCTACTACGATTTGGGCTGTTATGGCGCGAGCGAGGTCAAGACCCCCCGCATCGATGCCATGGCGAAGGCGGGGACACGCTTCACGGACTACTACGCCGCGGCTCCGATTTGCAGTCCCTCCCGCGCGGGCTTGTTGACCGGATGCTATCCGCGCCGGGTAGGCAACGCGACCTGGGTGCATCGCGCGGATTCCCAATCGGGCCTCCATCCCGACGAATTGACGATCGCCGAGTTGCTCAAGGACAACGGCTACGCGACCGCTTGCATCGGCAAATGGCATCTCGGATTTCACGAGCCGTTCCTGCCGCGCAATCAGGGCTTCGATCACTATTTCGGGCTGCTGCACAATCTTGACCCGGTTGAGATCGTCTCTTTCGAGGACAAGGGAGGCGTGCCCTTGATGCGAAACGGCGAGGTCGTCAAGCGTCCGGCCGATCCCGCGGAACTGACCAAGCTCTATACTGACGAAGCGATTCAATTCATTGAGAAGCACAAGGATGGCCCCTTCTTTGTCTACCTGCCCCACACCATGCTCCACAACCCGCTCGGCGTGAGCGAAGAATTCAAGGACAGCTCAAACTGGGGCGACTACGGCGATGCCATTCAGGAACTTGATCACAACGTGGGACGCATCTTCGACGCGTTGAAACGGATGAGCATCGACGACAACACGATCGTCCTCTACGTCTCCGACAATGGCCGCGGGCCGGGGCGCACACCGGAACAGAAAATTCGTGGGCGCAAGCTTTCGACCTACGAAGGTGGCCTTCGCGTGCCGGCGATCGCCTGGGGGCCAGGATTGGGTTTGCAGGCCGGAGCGGAGGCATCGGCAGTCGTGCGCGCCATGGACTGGTATCCCACCCTCGCCACCTTCGCGGGGATCAAAGTCCCCGAAGGCCGGGTCATAGACGGGCGTGACATCAGCTCGCTCTTGAAGGGCGAGACCAGGATCGTGCCACCTCCGGGAATGAAGAAATCCCTCAACGCGTCGGTCCCCCTTCGGCGGCGCTGGAATCCGCCCGGCGAATGGGCACCCTTGATCAAGCGCAACGAATACAATGACGCCTTTTTCTATCACGGCAGCCACGGCGCGCTGGCTGCGGTGCGCTGGCGCAACTGGAAACTCTTTTTGAATCCGACCCTCGAGCTCTACGACCTGGCACAAGACCCCGGAGAGTCCAAGCTCGCGCGCAATCGTGAGATCACGCGTAAACTGCGCGGCATGGCGGTTCTGTTTCAGGAGGAAATGCGACGCGACGCCCGACCGGCCGGGCAAGCTCCGCCACCACCTCGCGCCCAGGGGAGGACCAAGATCTCGCAAGCCATCCTGGACGGTTTGGATCCGAAGCTCGACGTGACCTATGCGCGCTATGGAAGTCGCACCCTGGAGATGGATCTCTATCGGCCGAAGGGAGCCTGGGGCGAATTGCCCGCGATTGTTTGCATTCACGGCGGCGGTTGGGCAAAGGGCAATCGGGCCAGTCACGAGAAGGTTGCTCAGGCGCTCGCAACGCGCGGGTTTGTGACGGCGACCATTTCGTATCGCTTGAGTGGTGAAGCGCCCTTTCCGGCCGCGATCCAGGATTGCAAGGCCGCAGTGAGATTCCTGCGGGCAAACGCGAAACAATTCGGCATCGACACCGCCCACATCGGCGCGATCGGACTCTCCGCCGGCGGACACTTGACCGCCTTGCTCGCGACCTCGGGCGGAGTAAACGATCTTGAAGGCGACGGCGGAAACGCATCCTTCAGCAGCGCGATTCAGGCCGCCGTGCCGATGGGCGCGCAGACCGATTTGCAGTCTCCACGCACCCGGGAAATCTCCGCGCTGGCGGATCGCGGCCAAATTTGGAGACAGTTTCTCGGCGGCGCGCAGGAGGATCAGCCCGCGACCTATCGCCTCGCCTCACCGCGGTATCACCTCGACAAGAAGGACCCGCCCTGCTGGTTCATTTCGGGCGAAACCGACGATCCCACTACCCACGCAGATGCCTTTCGGCGGCGCATGAAGGAGTTGGGCATCCGGTCCGATCTCACCCTCCTCAAGGACGCGCCTCATCCGTTTCTTGGCAAACAAGTCTGGTTCGACGAGATGATCGAGGTGGCGGACGCGTTTTTTGGGAGAACTCTGGAGTAGAAACCTGATCCTCAAACCTCGTGCAGGAATCCATGCCGCCGCCAAGCGTTCCGTCATTCTTTCGTCGACTTCCCATGACCAGCAAAACCACTTCCTCAGCCCTCCTCCTCGCCCTTGTTCTCATTCTTGAGATCGCTTCTCCACTGCAGGCAAAGGAGCGACCACCGAATGTGATCCTCATCATGGCGGATGACCTCGGCTATCACGACCTGTCCTGTTATGGGCATCCCAAGATCAAGACTCCGGTCATTGACGGCTTGGCCCGGGACGGAGTGAAACTCACCAGTTTCTATGCCGGGTCGACGATCTGCACCCCTTCACGCATGGCGCTCCTCACCGGGGCCTATCCCTCCCGTCTCGGATGGACCAAGGGTGTGGTGGGATACATGATGCCCAAGCGTCACGGTCTCAGCCCCGATGCACTCACGATCGCGGAAGTCTTCAAATCGCAGGGATACGTCACGGGGCTCTTTGGAAAGTGGCACCTCGGCGACGAGGCCCCCTTCCTTCCGCACCGACAGGGATTTGATCAGGTCTTCTACATCAACAAGAGCAACAATCAGACCAAGGAACTCTGGCGAGGCGACCAACTCATTGCGAAACCGTTCGTGAACCGAAACCTCACTGAGAGATTCACCAAGGAGGCCATTCGATTCATTGCAGAGAACAAGAACCGATCCTTCCTGCTCTACCTCCCCTACTCCGCTCCTCACTTTCCCGTCGAGGCCCATCCCGATTGGAAGGGGAAATCGGAGTTTGGAGTCTACGGCGATGTGGTCGAAGAAATGGATGCACGCATTGGCGAAATCCTCCAGACTCTCGAGCGAGAAGAACTCACCAGGAACACCGTGGTTGTTTTCTTGTCTGACAACGGTCCCGAGCCAATGACCAAGGCCTCGAAGGCCACTCCCTATCGCGGCAAGAAGTGGTCTGCCCTCGAAGGCGGAACCCGGGTTCCCTGCATCATCCGCTGGCCGGGAGTGATCCCGAAAGGTCGCGAGAGCAACGCCATGGTGGCTGCGATCGATCTGCTCCCCACTCTCAGCCACGCCTGCGGCATCGATTTGGATTCCATCAGCACGGGCAGCCCCGTGATCGATGGCCTCAACGTGTGGGCCACCCTCACCGGAAAAGGCGAGGGTCCCCACCCGCGCGACGTCCTTCTCTACTGGCACGGCGCGGACGGATTCCAAGCGATCCGCAGCGCCGATTGGAAGCTCTTCCCCAAGCGCAAGGGAGCCAGTCTCAAGGGGGGACAGGGCCCCGCACTATTCCATCTCGCCCACGACCTCGCAGAGAGCACGGATCTGAGTAAACAACACCCCGGGAGAGTCGCCGCGATGAAAACAATGGCCGAGAAACTCCTGGCCGAGATCGAGAAAAACAAGCTCGCTCTGGGAAAGTTTGTCCCCGCCCTACAGTAGAAGTACCCCCTAGCAGGATTGGGTTCGCCCCCTTGGAGTGCTTCTAATTCATGTTCATGAACGATCATCCGTGTTAGGAGCGTTCCATTAGAACGAAGATGAATCAGAAATCCACCCTCCTCCTCGTCGCGACGGCCTCCTTTGCGGTGGGCATTGCTGTCGATCAGGTTGCCTTTTCTCCTGATGAACATGCGCAGGACACCGGCATGCGCGAAGCCCGGGAAGGTGCACGCAAGAGCGGCTCAAACTCCCGCTCCGAAACCCCGGGGGCACCCGGCACCGCGACAGACTCCAGAAGCAACCGCGGCCAACAGAACAAGTCGCGCGACCGCTCGCAGCGACGGGAAGAAGACCGCTTCCCACACTCGGTGCAACAAATCTTTGAAAAGCTCAATCGCGACCAACCCATCAACTTTGCCGCAAGCTCCAAATTGATCAACGACCTGCCTTCGGGCATGACACGACGGAACGCGATCGAGCGCTTCGCCTCTCACTGGGGACAGGTCGACCCCGAAGCGGCTTTGCTCTGGACCGAAAGTCTCAGCGGCCGCGAAAAATTCTCCGCGATGGAGCACATTCTCCACCAGTGGGCCCGGACCGAGCCTGCCGCAGCAGCGGGTTACGCAGCTCAACTTCCCAACTCCGAACACAGTCTCCATCTCCTGCAGCGCATGACCCACCTCTGGGCGGAGAGTGATCGCATGGCGGCCTTGGACTGGAGCATGGCGCAAGTCGACGCGATTCGACGACGACAGGCCATCAGCGGAGTGGTCTCATACTGGGCTCAGAGCGAGCCGGCGGAAGCGGCCACGTTCGCCTCGAGCATCGACAGTCCCTACGAGCGCCGCGAAGTCCTCGAGGTCACAGCCCGCAGGTGGGCCAACCGGGATGTGCTCGAGGCCCTGGATTGGGCGCACACCTTGCCTCCAGGGGATCAGCAGCAAGCGACCAAGGCGATCCTGAGGGAAATCGCGGAGCGCGCTCCCGCCCACGCGGCCTCGCTCTATGAGGAGATCGCAACGGACCTTACGAGAGCACAACGTCGTGATCGTGAATACCGGCACATGGCAGAGGAAGTCGCTTCGGTCTGGGCCTCTGCCAGTCCTCACGAAGCCGCGACCTGGGCGCTGGGACTACCGGAGGACGGCGAGATTCGGCGTGGTGCCGTCGCCGCCGCAACCGAACAATGGCTCCGTCTCGACAATATGGCGGCAGGCGAATGGATCGGGACCCTGCCCCAAGGAGGGCCCCGCACCGAAGCAACCGAACGACTAGTTCATAACATGGCGAACACGAACCCGGAGTCTGCCTTCGCGTGGGCCACCAGCATCAGCGCTGAGGGACACCGCGTCGGGTTGATGCGGCACACCCTGGAACGCTGGCAGGTGGTCAATCCCACCGCCGCGCGGGCCGCCTTCGATACCGCCAATGTTTCCCCTGACGCCCGCCGGTCCCTCGGCGAAATCTTCGGCATCGACCCCTTCCATGATCCCCCGACGCCCAGCCCTGCCCCACCAGAGACCGATGCCCCGTAGCGCGAAATGACGCACGTCTGGACCAAGAGGTTCTGACATCAGCGCGAATGGAGCATCCTGAGCGAATTGATGTTCTTCCCCAGCTTGGTGGTGATGATGCGCGACGGCCATCCTGCCCTCCTCATCATGCTCTGGATCTGCCTTTGCCTCATGATCTCGCGATGTCGAACAAGAGCTCTCCGCATCATGGAGATTCGGATCAAGGCGATTTCCATTTGGGTGAGGTGCCCTGTCCACAAATCCATTGTCATCCCCACCGCTTGTCTTGAAGTGGTCGATCGCACCGAGCGAGATCTCACGGTCTTGTATCGCAGGAACGAGGAGCTTCAGAGTGTTTGGATCCGCAGGGATCATTTCGATCGTGAGAACTGGGCCACCATCGGGAACGCCTTCCAATGGTGGACATCGTGGATAATGACGTGCAGTGGATGTCGAGCCATCGCCAGTAGGCCCAAAATGTTACGAGGAAAAGGAAACGAATCGAGCTTCACCCGACGGTCTCTCCGCCTCGGGGTTGGGAATAATGCTCGCTAAGCGTGCGCGTCCTTTCTTCTCTCATGCCGTGCAGTCGCGCCTCCCTCTCTGTGGCCTCGGATTCCTCCTCTTGGGCTGTGCCCAAAAGGATCCTGAGCGGGGTCCAAAACTCGGCTTCGCAAAGGACATCAAGGGCATCATGACGCACTCCTGCATCGAGTGCCATGGCATCGAAGCGGAAGAATCCGATCTGGACCTCCGCACCCTCGAGGCCATCATCTCTGGCGGAGAGAGTGGCCCCGCCATCGTGCCAGGCCATCCCGAGGAGAGCCTTCTTCTCGAAATGATCCATGATGAGCACATGCCCCCGGAAGGAGAACTCCTGACGAAAGACAAAATTGAACTGCTGCACAAGTGGATCGCAGCGGGGGCCAAACCGTAGGCCGCGGGACGGGGGAATGACGTTGACCAACCCCAAGTGAAAGAAGAGGATCCTCCCATGATGCAACGCTCTGATTGCGAATCGGATGTCACCGAGGGAGTCGATCCCTCCAGCCCCTTCACTTCTCGGCGCGACTTTGCGCAACGCACGGTGCAGACCCTACTTTCGGTCTCCCTGCTCCAACACCTCTGCAGTGGAAACCTACTGGCCGCGGACGCCAAGAACACCGTCGCCAAGTGGCTCAATCAGGTCAACGAAGTCGGCCTCCAAGCGAAGGAGCAAAAGATCAAGCAAGTCGCCTGGCAAACTCGGATCGAAGACCTGCTTCAGAACCACATCGATCTCCCTGAACTGCTCAAGTTGATCGATTTTGAACACATCGAAAAGACCACCAAGTTGGTCGACAGTGGCGCGCGCAGTCTCCGCCCCAAGTTTCCAAAGGTCGCAGGAGTGCCAGACAAGCTGGTCTTTGGTCAGCAGATTTTCGCCCTCAAAAAAGGCCGCTCCGTCGTTCCGCACGGACACAACAATATGGCCACCGCCTTCATGGTGCTGAAGGGAAACTTCCACGGGCGACACTATGATCGCATCGAAGACGAGAAGGAACACATGATCATCAAGCCCACCATTGATGGGAAATTCGGTCCTGGTCAGGCCTCCAGCATTTCGGATGAGAAAGACAACGTCCACTGGTTCAAGGCCGAGGACGAACCTGCCTTCATCTTCAACATTCATGTCTTTGGTCTGAATCCGAAGAGCGGGAAGCGGACGAGCCGGATCTACGTCGATCCCTTTGGCGAGAAGCTGGACGATGGATTGATCCGCGCCCGCTTAATCGATTCGAAGGAAGCGCACAAGAAATACGGGTAGAGCCCCCTTTCGCCACCCTCCTCACTTTTGAGGGAACGATCCACCCTCCCCAATGCCGGGAGGAGGACACTCCAGATGCACTCATCTCCCCTTAAATTTCTGGTTCTGGTTCTGCTCCTGGCGGGGCCGCTCGCTGCGCAACACCCGTGGCAGCGCCCTCTCGAACGCGATCCCGCCGAGGTGAAACGCATGATCGGCGAAATCGATCAGGACGTGCCCTCGCGGGATCTCAAGATCATCTGGGTCTGGGACTTCGACAAGAATCACGCCCCCGGAGCACACGAGCACGTCAAGGTGCGCGATCTCTTCTCCGGGCTCCTGCAGCAGGTGCCCCGCGTGAAGGTCTCCCCTGCTCATCAGTTTCCCTCCAAGGCGCAGTGGGAGAAGGCGGACCTCGTGGTCTTCTATCTGCAGATGAAACCGATGACGGCGGCGCAATTTGCCCTCATGGACGCCTACCTTGCGCGCGGTGGCGGTATGATCGCAATCCACTCCGCCTTCATCCAGGGCGCAGAGGGCAGCGAAGTGGCCAGGCGATTTGGATTGGCGTGGAAGAGAGACCAGACGAATTGGGGCGTCCTGCCGGTGCCTTGCAAGGTGAAGGAGAAGCACCACCATGGCATTTTTGATCGCTTCCCCTCCAAGCTCGCCCTGGTCGACGAGCACTACTGGGGACTGCAAGGTCCAAGCGCAAAACTCACGGTCTTGGCAACCTCCCAAGCAGGCCCCGAGCGGGCGTCCTTGGGGCCGCCCAAGAGCGATCAACTTGACGGCAATGACTGGCCACTCTTCTGGACCAAGGAAGTCGGCAGGGGCCGCGTCTTCGGCTCCATCCCAGGCCACAATTATTTCACCTTCAACGACCCCTACTATCGCCTCATTCTGCTGCGCGCGATGGCGTGGGCGATGCGCGAGTCCTTCGATCCCTTCGCCTCCCTGGTGACTCACAAGGTGTCCAGGGAGGTTGCAACCAAGGGCGATTGGCCCACCTACAATTGCGACTGCAATGGCTGGCGATTCAACGCCGATGAACGCACCCTTGATGCTGACAACGCGCGTGAACTCACCCTCAAGTGGCGCTTCCCCCGCAAAGAAAGCGAGCGCAAACTCGGCATGGTGAACGCGACCCCTTCAGTCGTGAACGGGCACGTCTACTTCGGAACCGCCACCCTGCCCAAGTTCTATAAACTGCGGCCCAATGGCGAAGTAGCCTGGATCTACGAACTCGGGGACGAGGATCAGCGCCAGTCCAATCGCGAGAAAGAAAGCCGCGGACTCATTCCACGCGGTGGCGTCTACAGCTCGGCCCTTGTGACCGACACGTCCGTGTTCTTTTCGGATGTCAAAGGGGTGGCCTACGCCCTCGATCGCATGACCGGACAGAACCGCTGGAAAATCAACAGCCGCGCCAAGGAATTTCCCGGTGCGCATCAGGCCAACATCATGATGGCCTCCCCCATCAAAATCGACACGAAGGTGATCTTTGCCGGCGGGGCCCTGGAACATGCCCAACCTCGCGATCCGAATTACAAGTGTTGCAACGGGCGGGGCTTTGTCATGGCGGTGAACCCGAAGAACGGACGCATCGCCTGGAAGTACGACGTGGGGCCGAAACCAATCAAGTTTGACCCGCCGTTCACGATGACGACCTCACGGGGCACCCACACCTTTCACTACGGTCCCTCAACAAGCTCGGTCTGGAGCACACCCTCCTATGATCCCGTCACGCATACCTTGTTCTTCGGCACGGATGTTCACAATGCCCCGCGCAGGCCCACCACGGACGACCCTCGCATCTACACCGTGCACTCGTCGGCCGTGATCGCCCTCGATGCCCGGACCGGACAGGAAAAATGGGTCACCCAGATCAAGAAGCACGACGTGTGGAATCACAGCATGCCGGGCTATGATCCAAAGACAGGATACAAGGATCAGGCAGTTGGGGACACTCCCAAGATCCTTACCATCGATCACGACGGGAAGCCCACCCGCGTAGTGGGTGCTGGTTGCAAGAACGGCGGCTTCTATCTCATGCGCATCGATGACGGATCGATGGTGGCCCACACTCCGATTTACACCGGCCCCCCGATGGACCGTCCGAGGATCGATCCTCGCACCCTCGCCCTCCCAAGCACGATTGGCGGACTGCAAACCGGCTGTGCGAGCGACGGGCTTTCCGTCTTCACCAACGGCCTCGATGTCATTCACAAGGGCTCGCACAGCCCCAAGCGACTCTCTCCTCCAACCGGCGGACGGGTCACCTCGATCAGTGCCGACAGCAGAATCGAACACTGGCGGCACGAACGACCGAAAATTCCCTGGATCGGCGGGACCAAGGAAGATCCCCTCTTCCGCAACACCGGAGATCCGGTGGCGTCCGGTATCGCAGTCGCCAACGGCATTCTCTTTTTCACCACTTTCTCAAGCAACAAGCTCGTGGCGCTGGATGCCAAGACGGGTAAATCGCTGCGGGAACTCTATCTCGGCCCCGTATTGGCGGGTCCCTCGGTGTCCCGGGGACGGGTTTACATCGGCACGGGAAACACTCACTTCCGCAACAGCCCCGAGGAAGCCTACTTTCCCAAGCGGCCCACCGGGGTTCTCTACAGCTTCGGACTGCCGGGGGAGGATGAAATCTCCCAAATGGGCGCCGGGGACGAGTAGCAGAGTTGTTGTTGAAATTGTCATTCGGCTTGAACCGTAGACTCTCCCGAGTCTCGGCGGCGCTATTGCGCCACTTGGTCCAGAGGCTGGAATCATGGAAAAGAAACATCTCATCTCTGCAGGCTGGCTTGTTCTCCCCCTCGCAACCTTCGCTCTCGGATGGGGACTCAAGCCCACTGCTGTCCCCCTCACGCAGAATGACCCGGGGGCCCAGTCAAACTCCCATCGTGGCAGCAACGCGAGAGGGGCTGAAAGCCGCGCCTCAGAAGGGCGCTCCGGAGGAGAATCCGGGAGTGCCCCTGACCAGACGGGTAGACTCGGCACCACCGAAGTGGGGAGCGGCAAGCCCCTGAGCACTGCTCAAATCAAGATGCTGGGCCAGGAATTTCGAAGCACCCTCGATCCGATCAAGCGTCGGGCCGCCTTTCTGAAGCTCCTGGCTGGCATCACGATTGAAAACGCCCGGACCATGCGTGAAGAGATCTCCGACCTCGATCACAATGACCCTGCCTTTCGCGACTTCCACTACGCGTGGGGAAAGATCGGGGGCGTGGACGCGATCATGCATGGTGCCGACACGAAGAAACCGGACATGGGGGCAACCCTCGCGGGCTGGGCCAGTGCGGATCCCCAAGCGGCCAAGGCCTGGTTCGATTCGCTCGGAGACCAGAGCGAGGGCTTTGCGAACCGGTCTTATCTCATGAATGGCATGGTTCAGGGCCTGGCCGATTCCAATCCGCGGTCCGCGACTGAATTCGTGCTCGGGCTTGTCGCCGCGGGCGACCGAGAGGCCGGACACTTGATGGGGATCGTGACCGGAAAGATCCTGCAGTCGGAAGGGCCGGAAGCCGCCGCCGCGTGGGCCGCCACCCTGCCCGAAGGAGAGATGCGAAATGCAACGATGGGGAACATTGCCCAGGACTTCGTCGGTGCGGATCCGGAAGCGGCCGCGCAATGGGCAAGCCAACTCAGCGGTCAACCGGAAGGCAATCGCGTGATCGATCAGGTCGGTGGGCGCTGGGCGCGACGCGACCCGGCCGCCGCCGTGGCGTGGCTGGAATCGCTGCCCTCCAGCTCAGGTCAGGCCCGCGGAATGGACTCCGCTTTTTCCTCTTGGGCCGGGCGAAATCCGGAGGAAGCCGGCAACTACATTAATGCGATGACGCCTTCTCCCAGACGCGACTCCGCCATCAGCGGCTACGCCAGCCGGATGGCCTACGAAAACCCCACCATGGCGATTGCCTGGGCTGAGTCGGTGAGCGACCCGAATGCTCGCCAGGAGGCCCTCATCCGCACCGGACAAATATATTACCGCCACCGCCGCGAAGACGCTCAGCAATGGCTCGCGAGCAGCGGACTCACCCAGGAGGCCCAGAATCGAGTGACGAGACGACATCCGAAAGAACGATAAGATGGCAGGCTCGAAACCACTTCTCTTCGCCTTCGCGGCAGCGATCGCTCTTGCGCTCTGCGCCATCATTCAAGCGCAGGATACGCCAGCACCAAAACCGCAGGGACGCCCGGCCTCTGAGGAGAAGGCGCGCAATTACCCTCCCCTTCCCAATTCGGTCGAGCGCCGTCAGGTGACGATCTGGAGTGATGGCACCCGCATGTCGGCCGACCTCTATCTTCCCAAGAATCTCAAACCTGAAGAACGCCTTCCTGCGGTGGTCTTTGTCAACGGCACGGGCGGAACGAAGAAACGGCTCCCTGCCAGACTGGCCCCGCACTTTGTCGAGCGCGGCTATCTCTTTCTGGCCTTCGACTACCGCGGCTGGGGAGAGAGCGAGAGCAAGCTCCTCATGCTCGAACCCATGCCCGAACCCAATGCTCACGGAGAGGTCACCGTGAAGGCGCGAGCCATTCGCTGGCAGATGGACTTTTCGGATCAATGTGCAGACATCCGCAGCGCGATCGCCTTTGTCTCCGGCGAGAAGAATGTCGACCCGGCGCGCATTGGCCTCTTGGGCACGAGTTACGGCGGCGGTCTGGTGACCTGGACGGCTGCTCATGATCCCCGCGTGAAGTGCGTTGCGATGCAAGTCCCAGGCATGGGCGGCGGGAGGTCCGAGAAGGCCATCCGTGCCGACTTCGCACTCCTCACCCGTCAAGCGAGAGGGAAAACCGAACCGGTCCCCTACCAAACCGGAAAGCCGGGTGGGAAGATGTCGTCCTACGCCCACATGCGCTACAATTACGCCAAGCGCATCGGCCACAACAACATCGAGGCGGCCGAGCAGATCACCGTTCCGGTGCTCATCATTGATGTGGAGAACGAGGAGCTCATGAAGACGGAGATGAACGGGAAAAAGGTGGCCGAAATCCTCCAGAAAAATGGAACTACCGTGAAGTATCACATCCTGAAGGGAACGACCCACTACGGCATTTACCGCCAAGGATTTGAGGCGGCGACCGCCTTGGAGATCGCGTGGTTCGAGGAACACCTGAAGGAGGCTGAAAACTCCCGGTAGCAAAACGCCCCCTGCCCTTCTCCTACTGCCTGCCGGCCCACTCCTTGAGAAACTCCTGATCCACTTCACTGAGTGAAGTGAGGGGCAAGGTGAACACCTTTCCGTCTTTGCGCTCGATGGTGACTTTCCCAGCGGTCACCGTCACGGGCTTCGCGAAGATGGTCTTGCCCGCCTGGTTGGTAAATTCGCGATAGGGTTCCGCCAGCTTGCGGGCTTCGGGACGCTGATAGGTGTCGAAAAACTCAAAAACCTCACCAATCATTTCAGGATTATTGGTGATCGTGCCAAAGTGGTCCCCACCTGCAATCTCCTTGTAGACATGCGTCATCTTGAGCTCCTTCATGTGCTCGACCCATCGCCGCACCGTGCCGACCTGAACGAGACGATCCTGCTCCCCGGTCACCACCATGATCGGCACCTTGATCTTTTCCAAGACCGAGGGGCTGCCCTGCAGGGCGGGAGCGAGCGGCGCAAGGGCCGCCCAAATCTTGGGATAGGTGAAACCGAGATACACCGTCCCTCCACCCCCCATCGAATGCCCCATGAGATAGATTCGGTGCTCGTTGATGTTGAATTCGCTTCGCACGATTTCGAGCACCTTGAGGACATCCTTCTCGCTCAGTTCACCAAGATTATCGGGGTCGCCCGGTTGCCCAAAATAGGATCCTTCCTTGCCCTTGCCGCGGCTGCCGTACCATCCGCGTTCATTGTAACCAAATGGGGCCACCACGATAAAACCACGCTTCTCCGCCTCTGCGGTGATCCCCGAATAGCGAATGACTTGCGAGGGATTGCTGCCCAACCCGTGCAGCAGCACCACGAGGGGAGTCTTGACCTTTTTCTTGTAGCTGGTGGGGACATAGAGGCGGTATTCCATCTCCTTCCCGGCCTCCTCAAAGTCATAGCTTCGTTTTTCTACGGCCCCCTTCTCGGAAGCGGCAACAAGGCATCCCGCCCCGGCAAGGACAGCCAAGGAGGTGAATAAGATCGATCGAGAGTTCATGTTGATAGCGACGTGGCGGTCACCAGAGAGGACTTCCACACCCTCTCGGGCCGTCAGCATTCCTGACCATGGCGGACCGCATCTTCATCGTGGCGCAGATCGGGGCGCATGTCCGCAAATATTTCGACCCGGGAAGCTTGCGGAAGAGACGCCCGGATCGCGCATTCCTGACTGGACTCTTCCCTGCCTCCTGCTTCTCGGCTTCTCGATCTCCAGCATTCTCCACTCCAAATCCCGCAACCCCTTCCATGAAAATCATTCTAGCGATCACCACGAGCCTGATAGCGATCCTCTCACCTGCCTCCGCCAATACGATCCGAGGAACGGTCTCGGACGGTTCCGGAAAGCCCATGGAAGGCGTGACGGTGTCAGCCTTTGATGAGAAACTCAATCAGAGCACTTCGGTATTCACGCAAGCCGATGGCAGTTTCACCATCAGCGGCCTGCGCGACACCACTCTCAACGTGCGGGCCCGTCTCCTGGGCGAGGAAGATTCCTGGAAGAAAAAAATCGCAATGGAAACATCGGACCTGGCCTTCACCATGAAGCCCGCCACGGGAGCAATCCTTGAACGGCAACGCCCGGCCAACAGCGGCTTCAGCATGCTCAAGTGGAACAGTGCGAAGGATAAGCACAACTTCAAGATGATGTGCACCTACTGTCACCAGGCTGGCACGATCGGCTTTCGCACTCCCGAGCGCCCGGTCGATTGGGAAACCATGATCACGCGCATGGATGGCTTTGGCGGACTCTACAAACACACCCAAAAAACCTTGGTGAAACGCCTCATCGATACATACTCGGATGAGGCCGTGGAAAAGTGGCCCGCCTATCAGGCACCCCCCGCACCCACCGGTCCGGCCACCAAGGCGAAAATCACGGAGTGGGACATGGGCAAGCGCTTTGAGGCCATGATCCATGATCTCGAAATTGGCCCTGACGGAACGATCTATGCCGTCGACATGGCCTCCAACTCGATTGCCACCCTTGATCCAAAAACCGGGAAGCGCGAATTCCATCGCTTCCCTGGAAAATACCGCGGGCCGCACTCGATCGAATTGGGCAACGACGGGCACATGTGGTGCACCCTGTGCGTGTCCGGAGAGATCGCGAAGTTTAATCTGAAAACCAGGAAGTTCACCATCACCTCGAGCGCAGAGCCCCCCGCCCGCCGCGGTTCCTACCCTCACACGTTGCGGATCAACCCCAAGGATCCGGAAGGACTCGTTTGGTACACCGATGCGGGACGGAACTCCTGTTTCTCCCTTCACCCCAAGACCCTCAAGGTGAAGGAATACAAACTCCTCCGCAAAGACCAGGCTGCCGGAGCGGGCAAGGGCGAGTCGCGGGGGATCACGCCCTATGGCATCGACTTCTCCCCGGTCGACGGGACGATCTGGTATTCCAAGCTCAACGGAAATCGGATTGGTCGCATCGATCCGAACTCCCCGGATGGGGACATCAAGGAATGGAATCCTCCCTTTCGCGGACCACGCCGACTGCATCTCGCTCAGGACGGAACGGTCTGGGTTCCAGGATACGGCTCGGGAGTCTTTGGCAAATTTGATCCCAAGACGGAGAAGTGGAAAGTCTACGACCTGCCCGACAAGGAGAACCAGATTCCCTATGCCTTGAACCTCGATCCGAAAGGAAAGGTCTGGATTTGTGGCACAGGCAACGACGCCTTGTACCGCTTCGATCCCAAGACCGAAAAGCTGGTCGAGTTTCGCCTGCCCTCACGTGTGACCTACACGCGGGAAATCGAATTCGACGAGGAGGGGAATCTTTGGACCTGCAACTCGAACGCTCCCGTGCGACACACCGAGCGCGGCTACGGCTCCATCATCAAGTTGGAGATCGTGGGAGACGAACTCAAGACCGCGGGCAAGTAGAGCGCATGAAACAACTGGGCGTCCTCGCGATCGGAATTGCCCTGGGCCTGGGCACCTCCCTCGCTGTGGATAAGGCCGGATCGATCGAGCAGAAAACCAAGGTGCACCGCCTCGCCAGCACAAAGCGTGCAGTCTATGATGCCTTTGTTTACGCGAATCGAATCCCGGAAAAGGCCGAAGAGGGCGAGGCCGCGAGCGATCTCGCTGGGCGCATTCTCGGTCGCCTCGCCAATCAGGAGGGCCGCGTTCTTCTCAAGGTCCCGCCAGGCATGGATCGCGCCGCCTATGAAGGATACAAGACCTTCCTCCGGGACGAAGGTCCCTCCAGCGTCGGCAATTGCATCGCGTGTCACACTCCCCCCCAGTTTACCGATGGGAAGGCTCCTTCGCTTCGCAACCTGGGCCCTCGCAAGGTCGACCTACAAAAGGTTCTCCGCGCCAAACTGACCGCGCGTGCAGAAAAACAGGACGGCTATGCCGCCACAAAAATCAGCCCCAAAGACCTCCCCTCCCTCCTCGCTTTTCTCAAGACTCTGAACGACGTGCCCGAGGATCAGTTTCGCGATCTCATCGTGAAGGCCCAAGTGCTCGACACCACCGAGGAATACCAACCCGATCCCTAGTTTTCTGCGAACATGCCAATTGCGTAGAGTTGAAAGAGGGCCCTCCCTTCACCCGCGCAATCCTTCCTCTCCTCCCGCTCTTCTCACTCGCTCTCCTCGAGCTCATACTCCACTTCTGTCAAGCGGACCGTGCTCTCCAACAAGCCGGGTGCAAATCCGGGCTGCGTCCCCTTCCGTCCCCCGTCCACCCACTTGAGAATGGCGCGGCGATAGGCAATGACTTTCCTGGCAATATCAACCGGCACGGTTCGCACTTGGATGACCTGAATCCCCTCATCGGTCTTCTCATGGTAGATCTTCTCGGAGAAGGACCGGTTCCCCTTGATCCCTTCACTGAGCGGAAACAGAAATCCGTCCTCTCCCACCGGCCGAAACAGAATCACGACCTGGTCTTCCGGCACATTCTTGGTCCGCCCTTTGGCAACAAACCAGTGCTCCACGGTCTCTCCGGCTCGCGGTGAGCGGATCTTCGCTTCGGCCTTCTTGTCCTCCTCAGCCCACACTGACAGCCCGGGCCAAGCAAGAAACAATCCGAGCAAGAGAGAGGACTTCATCTCGGGAATTCTGACACCCGGATTGCCCCCGCACAAGTTCCCAGATTCATCGCCCCTTGCCTCCCGCAACCCACCTGCCAGACTGTATCCCTCTTGAGCAACAAACCCGTAACCCGCTTCAATCACCTGACCCTGGGCACTCGCGACGTGATCGCGACACGTGATTTTTTCATCCAAACCCTGGCTTGGAAACTCGTCGTGCGGCCCGGCAACATCGAAGTGGAAGCGGCTTGGCTGGAACTCTCAGAAGGACAACAGATTCACATTCTCCATGTCCCGGGTTTTGAGGTCTCTCCCTTCGAGAAGGAGTTTGGGCGCCACGTGGCCGTCGACTATCCCCTGGCAGAGTTCCCAGCGCTCAAGGAACGGCTGGTTGCCCACGGCGCCGAGCTCATCGCGCCGATCCGCAAAACACCCTTCGAGCGCTTCTTCTTCAAAATGCCGGAGGGCTACCTCTTCGAAGTGGTCGATGCCGCGCGCAAACCAGAGGGGTAGCATTCTCTCTCAAAAGCTCAATCTACTCCCCTCGCGCGAATCTGAACCCTTCTGCCTCCCGCAGCAGTGCGCTCTGCCATCTTCTCTGTGCCACACCCCTGAATTCTGCCTCCCGCCGCCGTCCGACCCAAAATACGGGAATCTGGAGCGGACGCCCCTACCGCCATGATCACGTGGTAGCGGAACCAAAGGAGCACTTTTCGCCTCCTTTCCCCTCGGAAACCCACTCCCACCGCCCTGAGGCGACGACGCCCAGAAATGCGCCAAACTCTGGGAATTCTAGGCCCCCTGTGCTCGATTCCTTTCATGATTCCCAATATTTCAGAATCCCCAAGGAGCTCACTCCGGCACAAAAGACCAAAAAGATTCGGATTGTTGTTGCCGGATGCCGATTCAACGGAGATCTTTTGGGGGAGAGAGAAACTCAACCTACGCCATGAAAATCCACAACAGCCTCAAGCCGATCATTGCGATCGTCGGTTTAGCCTCATTCACTACCTCCGCCGGAGCAACTACCGTTTTTAATGAAGACTTCGAGAGCTATGCGCTCGGAAATTCCGACGGCCAGGGAGGCTGGGTCGATTTTGGAGGATCTCGGATCGTAGATATTGTCGATTCCCATGCGAGTGGCGGAAGCCAATCGATCGCGTTCTCGACGAACCCTGGCTATGGCGGCGATTCCACCTTGGACTTGGCAGACCCGATTACCACGGGTCAGCTCGCCTTCTCCTTTGACCTCTATCAGCCTGCGGCGTTCGACGGAACAGCAGAAATTTATATGAGCCGCTTGGCGACGTTAAGTGGCGGATTTCAGACTGGTTTGCACCTCGTCGGGAACGGAGGGACTGGCGAGTTTCAAGCCGCAGCCGGCGCCACAACCGCTCTTCTCACTGATCAGTGGGTCGCGGTGACTGTCAGCATCGATCTCGACGCCGATACCGCAGCGGTGAGTTATGGCGGAACTGAGATTTACAATGGCACTTGGGTCAACGGAGGTGCCTCACCTTCCCAGTATCAGGGTCTCAATATCTGGGCTTCGAACGGCGCTAATGCAGAAAATTTCTACATCGACAATCTGAAACTTGACATCGTACCGGAGCCCAGCGGACTGGCCCTCTTGGGCTTGAGCTTCATTGGCTTGGTTCTTCGCCGGCGCCGCTAGTTCCTTACGGACTGACAAAGACTCTCGAATGCAATGCTGCCGATCACCATCGGCAGCATTTTTGTGTGCAGAGAAGAGCCCGCCGGCCCCCGTCTCGACATCCCTGGGCAGCGACAGAGGGCGCACGGCCGAATCAATGAAGTCCAAATGCCCTCTACCCTAGCGTCGGACAAGGGCGCCTTCCCTCCAATCTCCTTTTGGCCCGCTCCACTGACCTGATCGACGGCACCATCAATCTCGCATCCTGATCCCGCTCACTGGTGACCCGGGAGATGTTTCGCCACGCGTTCACCACATCGGAGGGATGCGCTCCGCGTGAGTCCCCGGGGGAGCACGAAGTGCCGCATTCTGCGTGCTTGGGGGCGGAGATGACGGATCTTCCTCTCGGAGATCATCCCCCATCAGTAGGCGGGAACTAAAAGTGGCCCCTCCAACGTTGATAGGTTAGATCCTGATCAGGATCTGCGCGATGGCCGTTATCGATACCTTTCTGAAGTTGCTGATCGCCCAACGGGCGGAGAAGCTGGTTCTCATTCCTGACGAGATTCCCACCGTGGTGAAGGGTGACGAATCCATTGAGCTTCCCATGCCCGCCGTGCCCGTTGACCTGGTGAAACGGCTTTCGGTAGAGGTCGTTGGAGAGCCTGTAACAGGCCCCTCTCTCGAAGGTCGCTATTGCACTGCGGACGGAGAAGAATTCACTTACGCGGTGAGGTCCAACGAATCGGATTGCCGCATCGAATTGCAGACTGTTGAGACTGGGGTGCACCATGATAGTGAGGGAGAGAGCCCGGACCTCCCGAAGGTTTCGAAGCAAGACCCTCCGCCCCCGATTCCGCTTCAACCCTCACGCGGCGACCCGCTCCCACCCCCGGAAGGCCCCTCTCTTTCTCCCACTCTCGGCTTGGAGGTCTCAGATCGCAGTCCCTCTCCGGGCGTTCTCCGCGCTCTTGAGCAGGCCCTGCAGGCTGACGCTTCCGACATTTTTCTGTCCTCGGGAAAACCGACTCAACTGAGACGAATGGGCATCATCGCCTCCCTCGAATCCGCTCCCACCACCGACGATCAGATTCTGCAGTTGATTCCCCGGGAGGACTACACCCGCAAACTCGAGCAATGCGGAAGCGTGGACTTTGGCATCCGATGGAATCTCTCCGAAGGAAGCCGGCGCTTCCGCATCAATGTGTTCCGTCACTCCCGGGGACTAGCCGCCGCCATCCGGCCCATTCGCAATCGGATCCCATCCTTCACCGAACTCAACCTCCCACGAGACCTGCAGGCACTCGGAGCTTATGCCAGCGGCTTGGTCTTGGTCACCGGAGCTTCCGGATCGGGAAAGTCCACCACTCTCGCTGCGATCGTGGATCACATCAATCGCACTGCCGCACGCCACATCATCACGATTGAGGATCCCATCGAGTTTGAACACGAGGATGACAAGTCCCTCATCCACCAACGCGAGGTCGGCGAAAGCGTGGAGAGCTTCAGCTCGGGATTGCGTGATGCCCTGCGCGAAAATCCGGATGTGATCCTCTTGGGGGAGATGCGCGATCTCGCCACCATCTCCGCCGCTCTCACGGCGGCCGAGACCGGTCACCTGGTCCTCTCCACTCTTCACACCGGCAGCGCCACCTCCGCCATGAATCGCATTGTCGATGTCTTCCCTGGTCACCAGCAGCCCCACATTCGCACTCAGCTTGCCTCCTCCCTGCGAGCCGTTGTCTCGCAACGATTGGTCCCCTCGATCCGGCACAACGAACGCCTGCCCGCCTTGGAGAAACTGATTGTCACTCCGGCGGTCGCGAACACCATTCGCGAAGGCAAGGAACACCACATGCAAAGTGCGATGCAAACCGGGGCCGAAGAGGGCATGGTCACCCTTGAACGCTCGCTGGCAACCCTGGAGTGCCGCGGCCAAATCAGCCGCGAGACTGCCTTTCGGCATGCCCATGATCAGCAAGCCTTGCAAAAACTGTTCGAATAGCCCCTGCATTTTACATTTCTCTTACCCTGAGGGTGGAAAATACTGCTAGGTTCCTCATCATGAAAACTGCCTGTCTGACCACGAGTCTCCTACTCGGAATCGCTCAAATCTCGATGGCAGGAGGAAACAGCTCCCTCGCGGAACTCGACAGCGTGATCTCCATCAAAATCGAAAAGGAGAAAGTGACCATCATTGGCGACGGCATCGTTAGGAAGCGCGTGATCAGCAATCCGGAGCACGGAGACGGTAGCGCATTCGGTCAACCCGCGCAGTGGATCCATGCCAAGGTCGATGGGTGCACCTTCGAGATTGTCCCCTACTTCAGCAGCTCCGACATCGGAGGCGTTCCCGGCCCATCCCCCGACAAGCTGACCCCTGAGATGAAAGAGATGACCAGAAAGTGGTGGGAAGGATTTCTCGCCACGGCCAATAAGGTGAAGGCGGGCGATGCGGTGACGATCGGCATCCGAGGCACTTATCACCGGGAGCTCGATGGGGTCAATCCCTACCGGCGCTTCTAGCAGGAATGGCACAAGGTTAAGATGGGGCCTCGTCCCCGGAGGGATTGCAGCTTATACAGACCGGGGACATGGTTAGAAGGTGTTCGGAGACATGGTTTATACTTCGCAAAGTGTTGAATGCCCTGGAAGACGCGCGATCTGAGAGCCCTGAAAACTGAGCTTGTGCGACTAGTGTTGATCCCAGAGGCCAATAAGCGTGAGTTGATGCGCCGCTACAAGATCAGATCACGTTTAAACAACCATCAGGCTCCGTTTCCCGGAACCACTCCACTCCTCCTCGAACTTGCCTCTTCCGGATGTCCCGTCGTCGCTTCGATCCTAGCTGGAGATCGAGACGTCGGAATCCGATCCCTCCCTTACAAATATCCTTGCGATTTGCACTTGTCTTTATCAGGTCGACCGCAAAGGCGAAGGTCCTCGGTTGGCAATGGACTTGTGTCTCTTTTGCAGCCCTTCGATCGTTAATGAGTAACGAATGAACTGCACCCCAAGGGGCTTGGTCCTTACTCAATTCGCCGGGCTTTCCTTTTTCCGCTTCATGAAGCAGCCTGCGCGCGCTTCATGCCCGCACTCGACCCGTCCCAGCTGAATGATCCGTCCTCCAACGATGAGATTCTCGACGCATTTCTGAACTACCTGATCGAGGAGGGGATTGAACCATACGACCACCAGGAAGAAGCGATTCTTGAACTCTTTGCTGGTAAGAACCTGATTCTCAACACTCCAACCGGCTCCGGGAAATCGCTGGTCGCGCTAGCGTTGCAGTTCAGAGCGATCTGCCAGGGGAGGCGTTCCTACTACACCGTCCCGGTCAAGGCCCTGGCCAACGAAAAGTTTCTCTCCCTCTGCCAAATTTTCGGGGCCGAGAACGTGGGGATGATTACCGGAGACGCTACCGTCAACTCCGACGCACCGGTCATTTGCTGCACTGCCGAGATTCTTTCCAACCTCGCATTGCGGGAAGGCGGGACCGCTGCGGTGGACGATGTCATCATGGACGAGTTTCACTACTACTCCGACCACGAGCGCGGAGTAGCCTGGCAGATCCCCCTCCTCTCCCTGCCCCAAGCCAGATTCCTCCTGATGTCAGCCACTCTCGGAGAGACCTCTTTCTTTGAGAAGGCCCTCACCGATCTCACCAACGTCCCGACCGCCCTCGTCAAATCGGAGAATCGACCCGTCCCGCTGGAATTCGAGTACAGCACCGTTGCGCTGGAAGAAAAGGTCCAGGAACTGGCGGACGCCGGCCGCGCTCCGATTTACCTCGTGCACTTTACCCAGTTATCCTGTGCTCGCACAGCCCAGAATCTAACAAGCAGGAACTTCTGCAGCAAGGAGGAGAAGGCCGCCATTGCGGAGATACTCGTCGAAGCAGACTTTCGCAGTCCCTACGGGAAGGACATCCAGAAACTGCTGCGACACGGACTTGGCATTCACCACGCCGGCTTGCTTCCCAAGTACCGCGTCCTGGTCGAGAAACTCGCACAACGGGGACTTCTAAAGGTGATCTGCGGCACGGACACCCTCGGAGTTGGCGTTAATGTTCCGATTAGAACCGTTCTCTTTACCCGGCTTTTCAAATACGGCGGGCAGAGCACCAGGATCCTGGCGGTTCGTGACTTCAGGCAGATCTGCGGCCGCGCTGGCCGGAAGGGATTCGACGAGATCGGATATGTCGTCGCGCAGGCCCCGGAACACGCGATCGAGAACCTCAGGGCCGACCAAAAGGCTGCGGCCAAGGGAAAGAAGAGCAAGGCCAACAAGAAAAAACCGCCGGAAAAGGGCTTCGTCAACTGGGACGAGAAGACCTTCCAAAAGCTCATCCACTCACCACCGGAGAAACTCACCTCCAGCTTCACCATCAGGCACGGCATGCTCCTCAATGTGCTCAGTCGAAAGGTGGAGGATGGTTGCGCTGAGATGCGGAGACTGATCTCATCCTGCCACGAATCGGACACCAAGAAACGAGCGCTGCGTCGCCGAGGCTTCGCCCTTTTCCGTGGTCTCGTTGAGGGAGAAGTCTTGACCATCATCCCTCCTGACGAACGCGAGGGGCCGGCCAAGGTCGCACTCAATGTCGACCTGCAGGAAGATTTCACCATGAACCAGGCCCTCGGTCTCTACCTTCTGGAAGCCATTCCACAGCTGAATGCCGAGGACCCCGCTCATGCCCTGCAGGTGATTTCACTGATCGAAGCAATCCTGGAAGACCCAACCGCCGTTCTTCGTCGGCAAGTGGACAAGATCAAGGGCGAACTGATCGCCAATTTGAAGGCCGATGGAGTTGAGTATGATAAGCGCATGGAAATTCTCGATGAAGTCGAACACCCAAAGCCGGGCAAGGACTTCATCTACGATACCTACAACGAGTTTGTGCGAGGGAACCCGTGGGCCAAAGAGGTCTCCGTACGACCAAAGTCCGTGGCGCGCGAGATGTTCGAAAACTGGCAATCGTTTGAAGACTACGTGAAGAACTATGGTCTGGAGCGCAGCGAGGCGGTCCTCCTGCGCCATGTCACGGAGGTCTACAAAGTTCTCGCCCAATCGGTGCCTCCCGCCCTTAAGACCGAGGAGCTTGAGGAAGTCGAAAACTTCCTGGAGGAGATCGTCCGCGGAGTGGATTCAAGCCTCCTCGATGAGTGGGAGCGCTTGCGGAATCCCGAGTATGTTCCGCCCGACCAGCGATCTCCTGAAAATCGCCGCCGAACTCCGCTCACTCATCATCGCCCCCCGTTCATGCGGGCGATCCGACGAGCGGCATTCGATTTCGTAAAGGATCTCTCCCGAGGGGACTGGCAAGCAAGTGCTCAACAGGTCCAGGGGGAATGGAACAGCGATACCCTTGCCACTCGGATGGAGGAGTATTGGGAATTCCACGGCATGATCCGGATGGATCCCGAAGCGAGAAATGCCAAGCACTTCCGAATCGATGACTCCTCAAACCCACGCTCCTGGCGGGTCGAACAGGTCCTCGTCGACACCGAGGAACTCAACGACTGGAGCGTCGTTTTCACAGTCAACCTCGATCACTGCGATGAGGACGATGAGGTGATCCTGGAGTTGATCGAGATCGGATCCTTCAGCGTCTGAGAAGCGGCCCCAAGCCTGCTATCAATTCCCGGCGGAAGTTCCAAAAACCCGTTCGGCTTCCTTCTTCTCGATGACGCCGTCCTGGTTGGCATCCATTCTCTCGAGAATGCGTCCGCGGAGAAACTCGGGCAACTCCTCCTTGCTGACCTTGCCGTCACCATCCTTGTCGAAGCGGAACAAGCGTTCCACCGAAAACCCTCCCTGAGGCCCGCCCCCTTCCGGCCCGCCCGGGCCACGATTCGGAGGACCGCCCGGTCGGCGACCAGCGCCCCACTCGCGCGCTCGCACGACCCCAGCATCCCGATCCCGTTCTAGATGGATCACATAGGATTGGGTCACTAATTTACACCAGCCCTCCGCATCGTTGCAGGCATAGTAACGCACAATCAGGCGTAATGGGTTCGCCGCTTCGCCACCCCGCACGCTCACCAAAAACTCGCGGGGATCGCTATCTGCGGCAGCCTCCACCTTGGGTCCCTTTCCGGTCCTTGGAGAGATGATCGTACCCTCTGCCGCGCTGAGCTCGTATTCGATCGGTGCGACCAGATTATTCCAATGCACATTGTAGAGGCGATCCAAGTGGAGCCCGAGATAGAGTGTTCCCTCTCCGGTCTTCAGGAGCTCATCGTCCCCCTCAGCACGCAACTTTGCATAGTAGGGACTTTCCCCGCTATCTTTCGGGGTCACCTGGACCGGCTTCAGGGCAGCGGGGACCTTGATCCGCGGCACCACCCCCCGAGGAGCAACAGGAGGCGATTTTTCAAACTCAAGATTCAAGTCTTCGACCCGAGTGGGAGTGGACACCGCCCCAACGAGCCTCACCAAATCGGCCCGGAGATCCTTGGGCGAACTCCAGTCCCGCAAGCTGACGATCTTGCCCTCGGGATCAAAGAGGAACTCCGGATTATTCAATCCGCCCAAGGTCTTCTTCAACTCGTTCGACATGTTGTCGCAAAGCCAGGGCATGCTTACCCCCTTGAAGGTCCGCTGGGCCTCCCGAACATGCAGGAGCCGTTCTTCCAGGGAGAGGGGATTGAGGTAGCCGTCGCTTTCGGGATGAGCCAGCGTCTTGTAGACGAAGAAGAACCGCACCCCTTTGGGAGCGTAGTCACGATAGATGGTCTCCAGACCGGAGACACTCTTCAGGAAGGGCGGTCAGGTAAGGCAACCAAATACCAAGACAGAATAACTGCCCTTGAGACTGGCCGTTTCAAACTTTTTGCCCTCGGCGTCCACGATCGTGACCTCGGGCAAGGGTGATCCAATCTTCAATCCCGCTTGGTTGAGACGGACCGGATCGCTGTTTGCACTGAATGGTCTGAATCCACCACCGGGACGTCCTGGAGGAGGTCCCCCACCCTCTCGACCACGCGCCCCCCCAGGCCGCGTCCTCCCCGGTTGTTCCTTGGCCGCACCCGGATCGCCAGAGACCTTGTTCAGTCGTTGCGCGGGACTCTTGCGACCGGTCCGTGCCCATTGCCCCCAGACCCGAAGGTATTCCGGAACTCGGAGCGCTCCGTTCCCATCGGTGTCCAAGGCGGCGAAGACTGCCCCACTGAGTTTCTCGTCCGACAGTTTCGCCTTGGCATGCTTCACGAACTCCAGCCGCTGCACCAAGCCGTCCCGGTCGTCATCCATGGCCTGCACGATGGCCTTGGCCTCATCCGTGATGATTCGATTCAGGATGTACTCCGCCTTCGTCACAAATCCGTCCAGGTCATTATCGGCAGCGCTGAATATCCCACGCCGCGCCTGTGGAGTCAGGTAGTTGCCGTTCTCGATATACTCCGCCTTGGAATGACGCCCATCTGCATCGCGATCAATTCCGGTAAAGTGGCGGGCGTAGTTGCTCAATTGAGCAGCGGAAACTCCGTGCTCTAGCCGAGCGCCCAGGCGTTTAAGAACCGCTTCGGGCGTCACGCCTCCGACGGTCGTCAACTCGTTTTCCTGAACGGGAGATTTCTGGGCTCCGACTTGGGGGAGGAATAGAAGGCCCCAAATGGCAGCGAGAGGCATGGTTCGTCGTATTTGCAGCGCGAGCATGAGCATGATCTTTTGTTGATAACCGATGGCGCCCCCGATCTCCACAAACGAATCCGGGCAGCAAGGATTAAACCGGCTGAGCGTTTCGAAGTTGCACCGGAATCCATCGATCAACTCGCCGCAGCAGGACGGCTTCCAAACAGAGTCGACCAACCTCCCGGGAACACTCCCGTCTCAATGAAGTTCCTGCTCGCTCACTCCCTCAGATCTTCGCTTAATATACCCATGCGCTGTCCGTCTCTGCTTTCTGTCTCCGCAACAGTCGTGCTCAGCGTAGTGCCCACGTTATTGATCGCGCAGGAGATCGACTACGCCCGGGACATTCAGCCCATCCTCTCGGAAAACTGCTATCAGTGCCACGGCCCGGATCGCAAAGCACGCAAAGCGAAGCTCAGATTGGATGTGCGGGAAATGGCGACCGCAGAGCGGGATGGCTTTCATGCGATCCTTCCGGGCAAACCGGAGGAGAGCATTGTCATCGAGCGACTTCTGAGCAGCGATCCGGAGGAGGTCATGCCGCCCCCGAAGAGTGGAAATAAATTGCAACGGGGAGAGATTGCCCTTATCCGAAAATGGATCACGGAAGGGGCGGATTTCTCCCGACACTGGGCCTTCATTCCACCCAAGCGCCCATCTGTGCCGAAGACAACGAGGACCAGTTGGTCCCGCAGTGCGATCGACCACTTCGTGCTCTCCAGACTTGAGCAGGAGGGACTGGCGCCATCTCCGGAAGCGGACCGCGCCACTTGGCTCCGCCGAGCTTCCTTCGATCTCACCGGATTGCCCCCCACCTCCGCCGAATTGGATGCCTTCCTCGCGGATCAATCTCCGAGCGCCCATGCCAAGGCCGCCGAGCGCCTGCTCGCCTCACCGTCCTACGGTGAACACATGGCCCGCTACTGGCTCGATGCAGCCCGCTACGCCGACACCAACGGTTATCAATATGACCGCAACCGGGACCAGTGGGTCTGGCGCGACTGGGTCATTCATGCCTTCAACACTAACATGTCCTTCGATCGATTCACGATTGAGCAGATTGCGGGGGATCTTCTGCCCGACGCCACCGACCAGACGCGTCTCGCGACCGGCTTCAACCGCAATCATCCCATCACCATCGAGGGAGGCGTCATCGATGAAGAATATCGAACCGAGTACGTCGTCGATCGCGTGGTCACCACGAGCACGGTCTGGATGGGCCTGACCATGATTTGCAGCCGTTGCCACGATCACAAATTCGATCCCGTATCCCAGAAGGATTTCTACAGCTTCTTCGCCTTTTTCAACCAGGTTCCGGAACGCGGACTGAACGGATTCGACCCACGGCTCAAAGTAGCTTCACCGTTGTCCGTGGGCCAAGACACAATCCTCGGGAACCAAATAGCCGATGCCGAGAAGATCTATCGCGCCCTCCTCCTCGAAACGGGCGGCTCGCACGATGTCTTGGCCAGGTGGGAGAAAACCCTCAGCAAGAGACCCCGGCCCACCTGGAAAACGGGAGTGCCGATCCGTATGACCTCTGAGGGTGGAGCAGAGCTCAAGGCCCTGGATGACCAAAGCGTGCTCGCGAGCGGGAAAAACCCCACCACCGAAATCTACGATCTTCTTCTTACCAAAAATAGCAGGAAGCCCATGAGAGCCATCCGCCTCGAAGCACTGATGCATCCCAGCCTGACCAATGGGTCGACCAGCCGGGGGACCAACGGCAACTATGTCCTCAGTGAATTCGAAGTCACCTACAAGCTGGCCGACAAAGTACATCGCGTGAAGATTGCGACCGCAGAGGCGGACTATGAGCAGCAAAACTACGGCATCGAGAAAGCCATCGATGGAGCAACGGGAAAGGCAGGCTGGGCGGTCGATGGAAACACCAAAAAGGCAAACCGGGTCGCGACCTTTCTTTTCGAGGAGCCCATTCCCGCAGAAGCGGCCGTGCGGGTGCGCATGATTCACAGCTTCGGCAACAGCCACCAGATCGGACGCTTTCGCCTCTCTGTGACCGGGGACCAATCCGCGAGCATTCCGTCTGCGATCCAGAAGGCTCTCAGCCTTGCTCCCCCCAAACGAACCACCACCCAGCGCGAGCAGTTGCGCAACTATCTCATCGGGCAATTTGGACCACCCGAACTCGTGAAAATCGCGGCCAAGCTGACCTCGCTGCGCAGGGAAAAAGCAGGCGCCAAGACCGCATTTCCGGCCACCATGGTAATGGCCGAGAAACCAGGCATCCGCATGACCCACATCCTTGAACGCGGCGAATACGACAAGCCGGGGGAAATCGTGGGGGCAAACATACCCTCCTTCTTCGGCTCCCTTCCCCAGAACCACCCGGCAGATCGCCTCGCTCTCGCAAAGTGGCTCACCGGTCCGGACAACCCCCTCACCGCGCGGGTCACCGCCAACCGCTTCTGGCAACAACTCTTCGGATTGGGGATCGTGAAATCGAGTGAGGACTTTGGCCGCCAGAGCGCGTGGCCAAGTCATCCGCATCTCCTCGACTGGCTTGCGGTGGAGTTTGTTGATTCCGGATGGGACGTGAAGGGGCTACTCAAACAGATCATCCTCTCAGCCACCTACCGCCAGTCCTCCCGGATCTCGCCCGGCATACACACCCGCGACCCAGAGAACCGGCTCCTCTCCCACGGCCCCCGGATGCGCCTGGACGGTGAAGTTATCCGCGACAGTGCACTCTCCGCAAGCGGCTTGCTGCAGCCACAAATCGGCGGTCCATCGGTGTATCCCTATCACCCGGACGGGCTTTGGATGGAACTCAACAATCGTCCGGGCTATTCGCGCAATTACCCCCACCCTAAGGATCCCAAAAATCTCTATCGCCGAAGCATCTACACCTATTGGAAACGCACTGTGCCGCCTCCCACCATGGCGACCTTTGATGCCCCAGAACGGGAGTTTTGCATGGTCCGCCGATCGCGGACCAACACTCCTCTGCAAGCCTTTGTCTTGATGCACGATCCGCAGTTTGTGGAAGCAGCCCGCTTCCTCGCCCAGCGAATGATCCAGAAAGGCGGGAGTTCCCCTGACGATCGATTGCGATTTGGTTTCCGCACGGTCACCTCGCGAGTGCCGTCCGCTGGAGAACTAGCCATCCTCAGGCGAGCGCTCAACAAGAGACTGGCCCACTACCAGGCGGACGAGCCTAGCGCGAAGACCCTTCTCGGGATTGGCTCCCTCCCCCGGAACGAGAACCTCAATATTCCCGAACACGCCGCCTACACCGCGGTCGCACGAATGCTCCTCAACCTGAGCGAAGCCATCACCAAAGGATAACGACCATGGACCCCCTTACCGAGCATCATATCAATCTGACACGCCGCCACTTCCTCCAACGCGGCACCACGGCGGGACTTGGCGCTGCGGCGCTGGCTTCCCTCCTGAACTCACCCACAATTCAGGCTGCGAGCCGCGCCGAAAAGAACGGCCCGGGATACCGCCCCGGGGAAGCCGGACCGGTTCACTTCGCACCCAAGGCCAAGCGTGTGATCTATCTCTTCCAATCGGGCGCGCCTTCTCAAGTCGACACCTTCGACTACAAACCGACCCTCGAAAAACTCGATGGCCAGAACCTGCCTGATTCCATTCGCGGAGGCCAACGCCTTACCGGAATGACCTCGAGACAGAAGTCTTTTCCCGCTGCAAAGTCGTTCAACAAATTCACGCAGTGTGGACAATCCGGGCAGTGGATCAGCGATATGTTGCCCCACCATCAGAAGATCGCAGATGAGATGTGCATCATCAGATCGATGTACACGGAGGCGATCAATCACGACCCGGCGATCACCTTTTTCCAAACCGGTCATCAGCAACCGGGACGCCCTTCGCTCGGGGCCTGGGCGAGCTACGGCCTCGGCAGCACCAACGCGAACCTCCCGGCCTTCGTGGTTCTCCTCGACAAGAATTCGGATAACCAAGCCCAACCAACCTACTCGCGACTCTGGGGCAGTGGATTTCTTCCCTCCAATCACCAAGGGGTGAAACTGCGCGGAGTTGGCGATCCCGTCCTCTACCTCAAGGATCCCACCGGCGCGGGGTTGCAGGAACGACGCGAGATGCTCGATGTTCTGGCAGAGCTCAACCAGCAACGCTTCGAACAGGTCGGGGATCCGGAAATCGCCACGCGCATCGCTCAGTACGAAATGGCCTACCGCATGCAAATCTCGGTTCCTGAATTGACGGACTTCTCGGACGAACCAGAAAGCACGTTCAAGCTCTATGGCGAGGACGCCCGCACCCCTGGAACGCACGCCGCCAATTGCCTGCTCGCTCGTCGACTGGCCGAACGCGATGTGCGCTTCATCCAACTTTACCACCGTGGTTGGGATCATCATTCCAATCTTCCCGGTCGTCATCCCAAGCTGGCCAAGGAAGTCGACCAGGGATCTTCCGCCCTGGTCCAAGATCTCAGGAGTCGCGGCATGCTCGACGACACCCTGGTGGTTTGGGGCGGAGAATTTGGGCGCACGGTCTACCGCCAAGGTGGAAACGCAACGAATTACGGCCGCGATCATCATCCCCGCTGTTTCTCCATCTGGATGGCCGGAGGCGGCATCAAGGGTGGCACCAGTTACGGGGAGACCGATGACTGGAGCTACAACATCGTCGACAAGCCGACCAAGGGTGTCCACATCCACGATCTCAACGCCACAATCCTCCACCTGCTTGGAATCGATCATAAACGGCTGACCTACCGTTTCCAAGGTCGCCACTATCGACTGACCGATGTTCATGGCAAGATCGTGAAAGGCGTGCTGGCGTGAGAAAACTCCCCGCCCTTCCCTGCATCCCCGGCTCGTCGCCGTCTCGGCGATTCGGAACCTAGAGGCAACGTCCCTCCATCCTTCGCCTATTCGTCCTTCACAACCTCATCCATCAACATCATGGCAAGGGCCCCGTTGGCGGAATCGAAAAACTGTCTGAGAAACACCACCACCTTCTCACGAAGGGGAAGGGGAATATTCGCCAGGGGAAGCCAGGGCTCCATTTCACCCCGCGTGGCTCTCATCGCATCACTGCCCGACAATTCTCCTTCCAGCTTCCTCTCGATCGTTGGTCGTTCCTGCTGCAACCATGGCAAGAAACCCAGTCGCTTCGGAGCGAGAGGGTCGCGGTCCACAAACTTCTGATATTCGGTCAGGAGACTCCCCCGCATGATTCGCACTTTTCTCTTGGTGACCAAGAGACTGAATTTGCTCCCATGGGTCACCTTCCAGTAGTCAATCAGTTGTTTGCGTTCCTGCTTCATGCGGGCGCCCAGTTCATCCAAGGTGAAATCTGAATCCATGGCGGCGGTCATGAGCACCTGGGCTCCGATTCTAGTGAGTTCCTCCGCCATCGGCGCCTGACCGAAAGGAACTTTCTCCGCATTGTCCCAGTTCTCCTTGGTCAGGATTTTCTGGAAATCCTCAATCCCCTTGAGGGCATCCACCTTTTTTAATCTCAGGACGACCTGCTGGCCTCCCCTCAAAACTCGTTGCTCGGAGAGGAGCCCGCTTTGTTGGTCGATCGAAACGTTCAACTCGTCGGGAAGAGTAAAGATCACCGAACTCCCACTCTCCTCCACCTTGGTGGAAAATCTCGTGAGCATATCATTCACCCAGGGGGCCTCCCCTTCATTGTGAAGGCGCAAACTGACATTGAGCATCCCGTCGAGGTAGCACGGTGCGGCCGACCAATGCCACTTCAGATTTCTTACCGGCGCATTGTCGCGCAAAGACTTTCGCACAGCCTCCAACCCTGCCGCCCAAGCGGCAAACCCCTCCTCAAATCCCACCACCACACTTTTTTGTTCCCCGACTGAATAGTAAACCCCCTCTCCTGGGTGTCCCCGCGGAATTCGCAGTATGGACATCATGGCCTGCCCCTCTGCACTCATCTCAATCATGGAAGCTCCGATCTCACGCAGTTCGGCCACCGTAATCTTAAGCACTCCATCCTTCCCCGGCGAAATACTCTCGTATTTTGCGACATAGTTTTTGGAGGCGGCAAATTTCTTCTCCAGTTCCGCCTCCCATTCCCGCGGATCCTTTTCGGCGTGCACAAGAGGCGCACTCCCGAGAAGAAAGAGGAGGAGTCTGGATCCGGTTCGATTGATCATCGGGTTCTCAATGAGTGCCTTGGATTTGATCGCGACCGCAACAACATTTTAACGGTTCAATGGCTTCCCTCCCCGACGAATGGGCGCCTGTTCCTTCGTGGTCTCTGCCAGATGCATAGAATCCGCCCGGATCACCTGAAAATTTGCTCCCCTTCCTCTCAGTTCCCCATCTTCCCGATCTCGGAGGTCAGCTTCGAAATCCAACCGAAGAGCACAATGACAACAATGAGCACCGCGGGAGTGAGCCAGAACCCCGCCTTTTTCGAGTAGCCGATCACGCTCGTGATGGCGGCGAAGACAAGAAGAAAGAAGCTACTCAAACTCAGAAGCGTGGAGAAGGTGGTGACGTAGCCGATCACTTCCATCGCGTCGGCCGACTTGATCTTGAAAAAGGAGAGACCGAGCCCATAGAGAGCAAGCCCCACCAAGGGCAGGAGAATAAGCCCGGTTGTGAAGAGCACCTCCCGGAGAGGGACTTTTTTTCCATGCATCGCATTGAGAACGAAGAGCACTCCAAGGAGAATCACAACGAGCACCGACATCGAAACAACGACTTCGAGATGATCAAGGAACTTCGCCTTTTGCAATCCCTCCTCGCCTTCCCTTCCTATGAGGGTGATCAAGGTCGCCGCCCCTCGCCAAAAGGCGAGCCACGACACAATGGGGAACACCAGGCAAAGCGTAAATCCCCAGGTGAGGGTCCCCTCCTTCCCGAGCCCATACATGGCTGCAGCTTGGGAATCCATCGGATCGCTGAAGGCAAGTCCCATGCCTCCCTCTGCGGAAGGGAGCATCTGATGCTTGGAAGCAGCGCCGGAATCTGGCACCGATAACCGACTGGAATGCGAGCCGGAGGCCACCAACCCCGGCACCACCGGAGGAATCTTGGGAATCTGCACTTCGCCTTTACAGGTCGGACACTTGGCCGGCTTGCCCGCGTGCTCCGCTTCATAGGCGATATTCGATTTGCAATGAGGACAGCGAGTCTTGAATCTAGATGCCACGTCTAGGAGAGTTGCAGGTAGGAGAATTGGAGCCAAGCGGAAAGCCGCGTAGCTTGGATCCTCCTTGCTGGCAACTCAACGCTAGATGGACAAATGCATCTCCGTATCAGAACCTTCCCCATCCCCAACATGAAACGAATTCCCCTCCTCGCCACTCTCTTGGCGAGTCTCACCCTTGCGGGCTCACCGAAGGCTGCAGTCCTCAAATCCATCACCGCGGATCAGTCGCAAACCGGCAATGAAGCCGCCAAGGCCTTCGACGCCGATGCCGAATCGAAGTGGTCCGCCCTGGGCCGCGGTCACTGGATTCAATGCGAACTGAGCGACGCGGTGAGTCTCTCCCAGGTTGGAGTGGGCTTCTATCATGGTGAGCGTGACTACGCCTTCGATATCCGCACTTCGAACGACGGGAAGAATTGGAGGGCCCCGCAGAAGTTTCAAAGCAAGGGCCAGGAAAGGGTCGTCGCCTATAAAATCCCGAACATCAAAACACGTTGGGTCCGCCTCACGGTCCATGGGAGCAACAAGAACGATTGGGCCAACATCCACACCATTCATTTGCCCGGCATCTCCCCCGGCCCGACTCCAGCACCAGGCGCCGCAACAACAGACACCTATCTCGTGACCGAGTGGGCCAGCGATCCCTCCATTGCAAACAGTGTTGCCATTTCCCTCGATGATCGCGGCCGTGCCTACATCACGGTAGCCAAACGACGCAAGCAGAGCAGCCTCGATATTCGGCATCACCAGGACCTCGTGAAAATGGATCTCTCCCTCACCACGGTGGAGGAACGCCGCGCCTGGTATCGCGATTACCTGACCGGCCAGAGCTGGATTCCGGATCGCAATGGCGATGGCAAGAGAGACTGGCAGGACCTGACCGTGCAAAAGGACAGCCTCATGCAAGTCGTCGACAAGAATGGCGACGGCAAAGCGGAAACGATTCAAACCCTTGGTGAATTTCATAACGAAGTGACGGGCATCTCGGCAGGAGTGCTCGCAGTGGGCCATGATGTGTTCGTCGCAGCCGAACCAGACTTCCTCCGCTTTGTCGACAAGGACGGCGACGGCATTCCGGAAGAAAAGCAAGTGGTGGCGACCGGTTTCCAGGTCCACATGGGACAGGGCGGACACAACCTGAGCGGCGTCACTCTCGGGCCGGACGGTCGGGTCTACTGGTCCCTCGCTGACAAGGGCCACTTCCTCCAGACCAAGGAAGGCAAGACCTACCACATGCCGAACGCGGGTGGGATTTTTCGTTGCGAGATGGATGGCTCCCGGGTCGAGCGCTACTCGAGTGGTGAGCGCAATGCCCAGGAACTCGCCTTTGATTCTCACGGCAACTTGTTCAGCATGGACAACGACGGAGACTACCCTGGCGAAAAGGAGCGTTCCCTCTACATCACAGAGGGGAGTGAACACGGGTGGCGATTAAACTGGCAGTGGTTGCGCAAACAGGACTTCATCAAGATCAGCGGGATCGATGCCTACAACCCATGGATGGACGAGAAACTCTTCCTGCCCGATCGCAAGGATCACGCGGCCTACCTTACGCCCACCATCGGCAATTTCGGCCCGGGACCCTGCGGCTTCACGGCCAATCCTGGCACCGCGCTCTCCCTTGCCCTCGCCGATTGCTTTTTCATGACGAATCAGAAGAGCGAAGTGCGGGTCTTCAGGTTCACGGAGAAGGGGGCCTACTTTGAGTTCAAGGAACAGTCCGCGATCAAGGGCGGAGTGAGCAACACGGGGCTCGCCATCGGCCCCGACGGCGCCCTCTACTCCGCTTCCTACGGCTCAAAGAGAGGCTCCATTCACCGATTCGATGTCGCGGAAGAAAACCGCCATCCCGCCCGTGAGGAGACCCAGAAAATCCTTGCTCTTGATGCAACCCAAGCAACCGACGAGGTGTTAAAACGATGGCTCAACAACCCCGATCAGCGCGTGCGCATGAAGGGCCAGTTCGAACTGGTCCGCCAGAAGAAGTTCGGAGTCTTCCAATTCACCTTCAACGACCCGGAGGCGACTAGGGTGGGCAAATTGCATGCGATCTGGGGCATGGGCCAACTCGCCCGCCAAGCCCCGGCTTATCTCGCCCATCTGACGCAAGCGTGGGAGAGCGGCGATCCCGAACTGATTGCTCAATGCGCAAAGGTGACCGGGGAAACCCCCGGAAATATCCAAGAAATCGCCGGCCTTCAGAACTATCTGCTCAAAAGCCTCGCCCACCAAGCTCCCCGCGTGAAATTCTTCAGCGCGATCGCTCTAGGCAACCATGGGGTCAAGAGTGCCGCTCCCTCCCTCGTGGCGCTCTTGGAATCCGGAGGCTCCACCGACGCCTATCTTCGCCATGCCGCCGTGATGGGATTGAAGGGCGCAATGTCGACGGGGCAATTGGCTTCCCTTTCGACTCACCAGAGCAGATCTGTCCGGCTCGGAGCGATCGTCGCATTGCGCAAACTGAAGTCTCCACAAGTCAAAGCCTTCCTGAAGGACAAGGATGAACTTGTTCTCCTCGAGGCCGCGCGCGCCATTCACGACGATCAATCCATTCCTGATGCCCTGCCTGCTCTTTCCCTCCTACTCGAACGCAAGGGACTCACCAACGAAGCCCTCATTCGCCGGGTCATCAACGCGGCCTTTCGCGTTGGCTCGCTCTCCGGCTTACAACGACTGGAGGCTTACTTGAAGCACGGCGAGGGATCGTCGAACATGAAACGCACCGCCTTGGCCTCCATCCTGTGGTGGTCAGAACCCCCGGTTCTGGATCCGGTGGAAGGCCGTTACCGCAAGCACTCACCGCGTGACGACAAACCGGTCCAGGCGGCGGTGACACGGTTGAACCCAATCCTCATGGCTGACAACGATCTCCGCGAGGTCCTTCTCAACGGGGTGTCGGTCCGCGGAGAAATCAAGTGGCTGCAAGGAGCGAGCAAGCACTTTGGCACGCTCAACTCCGCCCTCCAGATACGTCTCCTCGAGGCGCTGGCCAAAACGAAGTCTCCCGACCTGAAAAAATTCGTGGCCGCCGCCCTGGGATCCTCGGACCCCAAAGTGCAGGAAAAAGCCCGCCAATATGCGAATCAGGCCGGGCTTCCTCTCCTCAACCTCCTCTTGACCCTTCTCGATGAGGCCAAACCGGCCGGACAAGGCCAAGCGGTCATCCAACTGGCCACGATCAAGGATCCGCGTGCAACGAAGAAGATGAACGACCTGATCGCCGCTTACCGCGCGGGCAAAGCCGCGCCGGCATGGAAGTTGGAGCTCTGGCAGGCCGCCAAGACCAAGGGCATCGATCTTCCCGAGACTCCAGATCGCCTTTATTTCGGTGGCAATGCCGAGCGCGGAAGGAAACTCGTTCTCAACCATGCGGCCGCGCAGTGCATTCGCTGCCACCAACTCGGCAAGGATGGAAGCAACCTCGGCCCCAATCTCTCGAAAATTGGAGCGAGGCGCACCAGGGAGCATCTGGTGACCTCCATGCTGCAGCCAACCAAGGAGATCTCCGAGGGCTACGGCACGATCGTCCTGAAGACCAGGGACGGAGAAGAAATCAACGGTCTTCTTACCAGGAAGTCCGAGGATTTCTGGGTCGTCACAATGGCCGATGGCAAAAAACGAAATCTCCGCCCCCACGAAATTTCCAGTCACACCCTTTCCTCCACCATGCCTCCCCTTGGGGCCCTGATGAAGGCGGAGGAGATTCGGGATGTCGTGGAATATCTCTCCGAATTGAAGTAGGAGGAGCTAACTCACCCTGATCCCTGGCGTTGCCCCCTGAGACCTCTCTGGGAAATCAAATCACAAGGTTGCCACCTCTAGTTCGGCCGAGTTCAAGGTGATGGAAATCGCAGTGCCTACTTGGTGATCGCTCCCCTTATCTCCCCCTTGTCAGAATTGGTCATCCCCCTTTGCGAAATGGAGGGAGTCCCCGACCACCCGGATAAGTTTGAATGAGTCATCTGTGGACACGAGTGGGACATGAACACTCCAGATGGTGACGAACCCGATGAGCGCTTCGGGAAGGAGGTGAACCCGTAACAGAACAGCTGCCAGGTTGAGCAGCAACGTCACGGCGAAGCGATGCTAAGACGGACGCGACACCCTGGGTCTATGATCCGGCGAACGATCCGATCCCGGTTGGATCGCAACGGCTTCATGAATCGCAGCACGCTCCCTTGTCCAACGGCGTGGTGACCCCTCCGGGGTCGTGGACCCATCTTAACCTTGAGCTATTCCTGCTAGGTCTGAACACGGGGAAGGCTCCCTCCGCAACCAGGAGCGCAGAGGCTCTTGACCTCTTCAGGTCAATCTCCACCTCGCCTGCCGCAAGACTGCCCGAGGCGACCCTGCCATCTTCTCGTACCAGACCGAGAGAAACTGTCCGGCGACCAGCTCCACCGTCGAGGGATACCCCAAGTCTCCGCTCACTCCATCTCCCGAGATCATGATCGGCTCCGACCAGGTCGTCCCCCCATCTTCGCTCAGACGAGCTTGATTCCCAAAGGGCTTGCGGCGGTAGCCGTAGCTCATGAGGAGACGGCCGTCCCGGAGACGCAACAAGTGCGAGGGCAAGCCCCAGACTCCGATCGCTTGCGGGTCGCTCCACGTCCTGCCCCCATCCGATGACTCACACTGCAAGCTCTCTCCTGCATTCCTTGAGTTGTGATTCCGAATCTGGACCACCAGTTTACCGTCCTGCGTTTCGGCAGCGTGCAATTCATGGTAGCTTTTGTGCGCATCCCCTTTTCGCGTTGGGATGTCGGAGAGCCACTGCCAGCTGAGCCCGTCATCCTTTGACTCGCAGACCCCTACCTTCGATTCCGGTGTCCATAGGGCCTTCCCTGCATAGAGGAGGCGGCCATCGGAAAGTTGGATCGGACCATGCGGGCTGTTCAGAGGAACCCGGTATCGCCCCGAAAAACTCAATCCGCCATTGGTGGAACGAATCATCCACGACCCCAGCGCCTTCTTGCGACCTTCCGCATCGCTGCGATGGTGAGCGGCTTTCCAACGCCGAAGATCCTCTCCGCTCTTCTTTCCCAGCGGCCCTTCATACGCGTTGGAAGTGAAGCTGGTAATGAGAATGGATCCTTTCGCAGTCTCCACGATTCCAGCATCACGATCATCAATTGGGCCATCGATAACGACACGCGGAAAACACCAGCTCTCGCCGCCATCGTTGGACTTCATGAATTCGACTCGACCAAAAGGACAGACGTGTCCCTCCCGTCCGCCCGAGCAAACTGCCAGGAGCTCCCCATTCTTCCTTTGCGCAAGAGTGGGCCAGCCGTGATAGTTGGACGGAAACTGGCTGATGATCTTTGTCTCCACGATCTTCGCTTCCGGAGCAGCTCTCCCAGGAGAGACCACCACAATGGAACCTGTGAGGACGGCGGACGATTTCAGAAAGGAACGGCGGGAGGTCTTCATGGTGAATGGTCGGGAGTATGATCTCTCAGAATCGATAGCGCGTTCCCTGTTCATAGACCTTGCGTTCCTCCATCTCCAGCTTCGCTTGCTCCAGGTACAACGCCATGTATTTCTGCAGGGCGACTGGGTCGTCCCGCCGCAATAAGGCCTGCAGGGCGGGATCCTTCGTTGCCGTCAACCACAGCCGAAGACGCTCTCGCAGATTGTCGAGTCGCTCCCGATAGGCGGGGTCATTCACAACATTCGTCCTGCAATTCGGATCGACCCTGAGATCGTAACACTCCTCCACCGTGCGGCGCTGGAGATGCCCGACCCGCTTCGCGATCTCCTCATCCTGTTCCCCAGCATTCTGCATCGCACGAAAGGTCTGCCCGCTCAACGGCTCGGCATGGTAGATTCGATTTCCATCTGACCAGGGATTGAAGATATAGGCCATCTCCTTGGTGAGCACGCAACGCATGGGATAGGGCCGACGGCCGTGAATATGATCGAATTGGGTGAAGACATGATCCCGACCCTGTTGCGTCCTGCCCTCCAGGAGCGCAAGAAAGGATCGCCCGTCAAACCGTGCGGGCCCGCTCCCCAGGGTATTCCATTTGTTGGCAGGCACCCCAATCGCCTCCAGGATCGTTGGAGCAAGATCGATGGCGGCAACCATGTGATCACGATCGATGCGGCTTGGCTTCACCCTCCCGGGCCAACGAACGATGAGGGGAGTCCGGTTACTGTTCAAATAGCAATTGCTCTTGGCAAAGGGGAAGGGCATTCCGTGGTCGGAAAGCAACACCACGATCGTATCCTTCTCGCGATCCGCCCGGCGGAGCTCTCCGAGAATCGCTCCCACCGTGTCATCGAAACGGCGCACCGAGCTCGAGTAGTCGGCAATCTCACGACGAATCTCAGGCAGATCGGGAAGAAACCCAGGAACCGTGACTTCCTCCGGATTGAACTGACCCGAAGGATCTCCCCGCTCAATATGGGGCCTCTGCGCGCGAATGCCTTTCGTCCCCCCGCTCGCAAATGGCCGATGCGGATCGTGCGAACTCGCCATCAGGAAAAACGGCTGACCGGATGAGTTGGCGGCTTCCAAAAATGACTTCGTGAAACGCCGGTAAACCGCGGGATTGCGCCCCCACCGATCTTCATCCCCTGCCCCCTGCCAGCGATACGTCACTCCCCAGCGGAAGAGCTCCTGCTGTCCCAGCGGCTTGCCAATGGTTCCACAGAGGTAGCCGGCTTGATTGAGAATGGAGGATAAGGTGGGAGTGCCAGGTCGGATGTTTTGAAATCCCTTCACCCCCGAATTCTGAGGATAGAGCCCGGTCAACATCACGGACCGGGAAGGAGTACATACCGCCACATTGACGTAGGCGTGCCAGAATCGCATCCCCTCCTCCGCGAGACGGTCAATGTTTGGAGTGATCCCATTGACCGTTCCCCCAAAGCACCCCGGGCTGTCCCAGTTCATGTCATCGGCCACAATCAACAAAACGTTGGGACGCTTGACCGGTGCCGGTTGCTGGGCCACCGCCACCTGCGTGATCACAAAGGCACAAACTGCAAGCGTCCATCGAATCGATCCCGTCATGACCATTGCAGAAAAGCCATTCAGGAGCCCCGAATCGACTCAATTCTGCAACGCAACTAAAAGGGCCCCACAAACAGCCAGGGCGATCCCCGTCAACTTACGCTTCGTCATCCGCTCCTTCAGAATCAGGACGGCCAAGAGCAGAATGAAAACGGTGGAGAGCTGGTTGTATATAGCCGCCCGCCCAGCGGCAAGGTGCTTGAAGCCCGCAGTCCACAACATGGTGGCGACAAAGGGGCCGAGGAAGCTCATGGGAATGGTGGTTTTCCAGGTGTCGCAACGGGTAAATCCCATGAATACCTCCCTGGCAGGCATCCTGAAAAGAGCCAGACCGACAAGGGTGACCGTCGCAGCAAAGAAGCGAACCCCTGAGATCCAGACGATGGAAAGGCTTTCCTCCCGAATGAGATCACGAACCATCAGGATTCCGACAGCCATGATGATGTGCGCACCGGAAGCGAGGATCACTCCCATGACCAAGTCCTTTCGACTGTGCACCTCTGCCGTCATTCGCATTCCCACGGCTACCCCCCCAACAACCAAGATCCCTCCCAGGAGTTCCCACATTCCCAGGTATTCCTCGAACATCAAAAATCCGATTCCCGCTATCGCCGGTGAGTAGATGCAATCGGCCAGGGCCTGGAGACTGGCGCCCAGTCGATTCAAGGCGGCCGCGAACATCGTGTCCGCAATTGTAATTCCGAGAATACCACTCACCACCAGGCGGAAATAGGCTTCGGCAGGAAGGCTCTGGACAAATGGTTCGTTGAGAACCGGAAGGGTCATCGCAAAGAACATCGTGGCCATTCCACTCTTGAAGATCGTGAGGGCGACCGGCTGAATGTGAAGTCCGGAGACTCGCATCAGAATCACACCGAAGGACCAGACGAGGCCGGCAGAAATGGCGTAGAAATCTCCTTCAGACATGGTCCCAGAATTACGCGGCCACGGAGCTTGCTTGCTACCCACTCAAGAAGCAAGGACGACCCTTACAATGGGAACGCCCGAGGAAAGCGTCGCCACGATCGGCAGAACTTCCCGAGAAACTGGTCAACTTCGGGTCGACCCAGCCCGCGCTTTGTTCTTGCGGGTGTCTTCGCCAGCTGAAGTCTCTTGCTTGACGGCATCATCCGCAAAATACTCCCCCCAGTGCACATCCTGAAGAGATCTCTCCAACTCGTGTTGACGAGCATCGCTCTTGCGGGCCCTGCAAAGGCCAAGGATACGGAACCTCCCGCGCCCTCCATCCCTCCCGAGAAAGCGATCGCTGCGCTGGGCGGAACTGTCTTTCGAGAAGACCAGACCAAAATGGCGACTGAGGTAAAGCTCAATGGCTCCGCCAATCTCCAGGACGACGACCTCAAACTCGTGGCCAGCTTCAAGCACCTGACCGATCTCTCCCTGGAAGGCACCTCCCTGACCGGCGCTGGCCTGGCCCACCTCTCCAAGCTGAAGAAACTCGAATGGCTCAACCTGTGGCAGACGAACGTCGACGACAAGGGCATGGCGCATCTCGCAGGGTTGCCATCCCTCCAGTTTCTTCCGATCGGAGGGACGAAGATCACCAACGCAGGGCTCGAACATCTCAAGGACCTCCCCTTGCTCATTTACCTCGGCCTGCGTGACACCGCGATCAGCGACGTTGGGGTTGCCAAGCTTACCGCCCTCCCTGTCCTGAAAGAGCTCAACCTACGCAACACCAAGATCACCGACGGGTGCATCGTTTCCCTCGTCAAAATCCGATCGCTCAGAAAAGTGTGGCTCGGCGAAACGAAGGTGACCAAGAAGGGCCTCGCCCAGCTCCGCTCCGCTCTTCCGCGGTGCGAGATCGAACTCTCAACTGATTAGGGTGTGTTCGAAAACCCGGGTGAGGGCCGGAGCGAGTAATTTTTCCGATTGGCAAGGCGTCGACCGGCAGCGATGGGCAAGCCTACAGAGCCAGACGGAAACGCAGCTGGAAGGAAAAAGGGCCTCGGATTCCTTCCGAATCAATTCCAACCCCGCCGCCAGTCGGGTTTTCGAACACACCCTAGCGAATACTCTCGTCAGGCAATTCGCCCTTGATCCCTTCGTCCATCGGCATCCTGTCCTTGCCATCCGGGTGGGCTTCCTTGATCCGGCGATCCAACACAGCCCGCAGCTCCTTCACGAGATTCGCGTGCTTCTTGTCCTTGATCAAGTTGTAACGCTCTTCGGGATCTGCCTGCAGATCGTAGAGCTCGGCCAGATGCTTGTCGGGTGAGCCATCCCCGTGAGGATAGCGGATGTACTTCCATCGATCCGTGCGGAGAGCCCGCACGTTCGGTGTGTAGGGAAACTGCTTCTCGTAGTTGTACTCGTAGTACCAACTCGTTCGCCATTCGGGATCACCGGTCGTGATGAGGCTCTTCCAGGAGCGCCCCTGGGTCTTGGGCAGCGCCTTCGCTCCGCAAATCTCGAGAATGGAGGCGGCGAAATCGAGAGTCAGGGTCTGGGCCTCAATCACCTTGGATCTCTTCGGAGAAACGAGTTCGGGATAGCGCACCACCAATGGGATGCGGAGCGATCCTTCATGCGCAGTACGCTTGTCGACCATTCCGTGTTCTCCTTCGAGGAGTCCGTTGTCGCTGGTGAAGATGAAGAGCGTGTTGTCGAGCGCTCCCATCCGCCAGAGTTCGTCATAGAGTCGACCCACCGAGTCATCAACCGAGAGCAGCGTCCCCCAGTAGGCTCGAATCATCTCTTCGAATGCGACCATGCCGGCCGCCGAAGTGTCCGGGAACTTCTTGCGCCACTCAAAGAGCGGCCCGTAAATACCATGCCAGGTAGTCAGGCGCTGCTTGATCCAGACTGGATTGTCATCGAGATGGAAGGCTGTGTCCGGATAGGGAACACGCACATCGTCGAAGACTCCCTGGTACTTCGGCTCGGGAAAGTAGAAGCTGTGCGGAGCCTTGTGTCCGAGGATCAAGAGGAAGGGCTGGTCCTTCTTTTGCTGCTGGAGCCAGTCGATCGCCAAGTCGGTCACCACCGTGGTGTAATACCCGGGCACCACTTTGCGCTCGCCATTGTTCACCCGGAAGACCGTGTCGAAGTACTTCCCCTGCCCTTGGTGCGTGATGAAGTGATCGAAGCCCGGACGCTTGCTGTCGTCCTTTTCGCCCATGTGCCACTTCCCGATATACGCTGTGGCGTAGCCTTCACTTTGCAACTGGCGCGGGAAGGTGGGCAACTCCTTGGGGTAATCCGTGAAGTTGTTGGTGACCCCATGGGCGTGAGCGTAAAGCCCACCCAGGATGGAGGCCCGGCTGGGAGAACACAATGAGGTGGTGCAAAAGTGATTCTTGAAGAGAACACCTTCCGCCGCAAGCCGATCAATGTTGGGCGTCTCGAGATGCTTGGCCCCCATGCAGCTCAGGGCGTCCGAGCGTTGATCATCAGTAAGAACGAAAACGACGTTGGGTCGATTGGCGGCCGGAGAGAGAGATGCACAAACGACAACAAGGTTTAGGAAGAGCAGCTTATTCATGAATTTCGGGTTGCGGAAGTGAACGGCACCTTGCGGTGCTCCTCCTTTTTTGCGTGATCCAAGCGCGCAAGACAAGCCGGTTCCCTCGGGATCGCACTTTGAAACGGAATCATCGACGATCCCCCCCTCTCGCTTCCAAAGAACGCCAGGTTGGCGATCTCTTCCTTCCTCACATCAAGCGATCCTCACTCAAGAAATAAGCCTTTCCTCCGGAGCACTTTCTGGCCTCCGTGCGCTGGTCAGGCCAGGAAGAGCCCTTCCAATTCCGCCAGGTTCCCGATGCGTGCCTCCGGTTGGTGATCGCCTTCCTTGGGCTCGAATCTCTCATAGGGCACATGCTGGGTGGTGAGAACCGCGCGCATCCCGACTCCCTTCGCCCCCTGCACATCAGCCAGCCAGTTGTCGCCGACATAGACGCATTGATCAGCATTCAACCCAAGCCCCTCCAGCATCAGTTCGTAGGGGCGCGGATGCGGCTTCACGAAACCCACTTCGCCGGACACAACAATGCACGCAAAGAACTCCGCCAACCCAAGCTTCGCGAGACCATCGCGAATCGATCGCCCACAAGGGTAGTTGGAGAGCAGTGCCAAGCGATAGCGCGTCTGAAGCTTCCTCAACAGTTCAAGCACCTCCCCGGTCACTTCGACCCCATCCATAAAGGCCTGATAGCGCGCCTCCACCAGCGCATCCACCTGGTGATCTTCGGGCTCCACCTCGTAAATCTCTCGGATCAACTCCGCACCGCACTCTCTCAAATCATTCTCGCGGTAGCCGTTGGAATAGGGCGCGACAATCTGCCGGTCCCGCACGGCCTTCAATGCGGCTCCATCGCAGGGACCCAACATCTCTTCCAGCGCCCCCTTGAGCAATTCATACTGATGGGCGATCTGGCGGGGGCCAAATTCAATCAGGGTATTCCCAAGGTCAAAACACAGCGCCTTGGTTTGGTCAGGTTGCACGCTCATGTTCGAACTACTGTTTCCACTCCGAACGAAACATCCCACACAACACTTCGTCCGCCCAGCAATCTCCGGGCCAGAAACTCTTCCCGAAGTGCCTCTCCTTACGAAAGCCGAGCGATGCCGCGAGCGCCATCCCGGCCGCTCCAATTAGGAGAAAGGCCACAGAAAAAATCAGAATGGAGGACCTTGCACCAAAAAGAGGACCCCCTGAGTTATTGACAGGGCCCTTCACTCCAGAGGTCACAACAGCTTCACCTTGAATCCCATGCATCCCGAAGGACCTGCACAGTATGGCGCACCTGCACTCCCGAATCCAATCTTTCGAGATGCATTTTCAACTGGGTGAGACAACCAATATTTCCACTCGCCACCACCGTGGCCCCAGTCGCGACGACTGCCTGCGCCTTTTGCGCTCCGAGTGAGGCTGCAATTCCAGGTTGATCCACATTGTAGGTCCCGGCTGATCCGCAACAGAGATGAGCCTCCCTCAGCTCGACCACCGTCACGCCTGGAATTCTCCGCAGCAATTCACGCGGCTCGTCCCGAACCCCTTGCCCGTTCGAAAGGTGGCACGCGTCGTGATAGGCAATCGTAACCTCCTTCTTCGAATCAGGAATCTCCTCCAGGTCGCCGAGCCCCCGGAGAAAGACAGTCACATCTACCACCTTCTTCGCAAATTCGGTCGCTCGCCCCTCATCGTCCGTCCCCCGCAGGATGAGCGGATACTCGTGCATCCCGGAACCGCAACCCGCAGCGTTGGTGATGATGGCATCGACCTCGGAAAAGGCATCGAGGTTCTTCCGCGCGAATGCCTGCGCCGCTCGATGATCGCCCACATGCCAGGACAGTGCGCCGCAGCACCCTTGCGCTTTCGGCACGAGCACTTCCACCCCCTGACGGGTTAACACCTCGATCGTTGCCGCATTGATGTCGGGATCGAGAACTTGCTGCGCACAGCCCGCGAGAAGCGCCACCACCGCACGCCTCTCCCCCTTCGCCTCATAACGCTCCTGCAACTCTTGTTTCGGAGGCAGCGAGGATGGAAGCAGATCCATCATCGCCCGCATCGACTTGGGCAGCAGATTGGCAAAAGGCTTGGCGAATTTGCCCATCGTTGCCGCCACTCGAAAGCGCCCCGGATAGGGCAGGGATTGCAAGACCATGAACCGCCGCAGTTTCTCGGAGGCTGGTCGCGATCGTTTCTCTTCGGCAAGCGTACGGAAGGGACTGATCAGGTTTCGATACTCCACCCCGGACGGACAGGCGGGTTCACAGGCCAGGCAACCGAGGCAAGCATCGAGATGGGGCAATGCTTCTTCCACTTCGAGCCCCCCTTCCAGCACTTCCTTCATCAAGACGATGCGTCCACGCGGGGTGTCGAGTTCCTGACCAAGCTCTCCGTATGTCGGACAAGCCGCCAAGCAGAATCCGCAATGCACACAACTGCGCACCGCTTCTGCCATCGGCTCGCCAAAAGGCCCCACCTTCTCCGCATCAATCTTGTGCAACATGGGTTTTTAATTCAGTTAGGTTGCCGGGAATTTTCCCTCCGGATCGAGCGCGATCTTCACCGCTCCCAGGATCTTCCCGGACTCACGTTGACCGAGCCAGGGACTCCCTCCTCCCTCCCCACGAACCGTCAAACCCGCCAGTCCACAATCAGTCAGGCGCCTGTCCAATGCCTCGCGGTCACTGCCGTCAAAAGACAACCAAGCCACCGCCCCCCCGGAGGAATACCAACTCTGCACGCCCTCGAGGGAGGCCAGCCCTTCTTCCAGATCCACGATCCTGGACGGAGTGACCGGCACCTTTGCCAGATGGGTTCCCGCGCCCCAACGCGCCTCCTTGACGTCAGTCCAGATCGCGCCATTTTCCAGCCGGGTCACTTCTCCTGGCCAACGATTTCCAATCTCTTGGGAAAGCAAGTCCAACGCCTTCCGTGGGCCGCCCAGACGCAGGAAGAGGGCTCCCTCTCCGCCCTGATAGTCCAAGGCATCGGCCTCCCAGCGTGACGAGGAAATCTCCGCGAGACGCTCCATCGCCTCGGCGGAATCGGGACAGGCGACTTTCAGCGTGACCGATCCCACCGGAGCGGGAAACACCTTGAAGCTCAGCTCCGTCATGATCCCGAAGCGCCCCAGACTTCCCACCATGAACTTGGGCAAATCGAACCCCGCTGCATTCTTGACCACCTTCCCGCCGGAGCGCACGAGCTGCCCCCGACCGTCGACAAACTGCACGCCGATCAGGAAATCACGAATTCCCCCGTAGCGAAAACGACCCGGCCCCGAGAGCCCGGAGGCCACCGTGCCGCCGAGCGTCGCGCCCGCCTCCACGAATAGCGGATCGAAGGGAAGATACTGGCCCTTCGCTCTGAGGGCGTCCTCCACTTCGCCCACCGGTGTTCCCGCCATGGCCGTAAATGTATACTCGGAAGCCTCATACTCAGTGATACCTGAAAGGGCACTCAACTCGATCGGCACTCCGGCCCCGACCAGCGGCCGCTTCGTCCCGCCCCCAACTGCGCAGACCTGCGAATGCCCTCGCACCGCCGCTGCCACATCCTCCGCACTGACCGGTCGCTCGCTCATTACTCTCTCGAAATCACGCCCGCCTTTTCCAGGGGGTGCAGCCCGTGCTGAGACAGGGCCGGGGCCTCCGCTCCGGGGAACATCTTCCCCGGATTTGCCACTTCCTTGGGATCAAAAGCCGCCCGCACCCGCTTCATGACCGCGATGTCATAATCCGAGAACATCCCGGGCAAAAAGTCACGCTTCTCCATCCCGACTCCGTGCTCGCCCGTAATCGATCCGCCCATCTCCACGCACATCTCCAGAATACGTCCCGCCAGAGCCTCCGCGCGTTCCAGTCCCCCTTCCACCCGTCCATCATAGAGAATGAGCGGGTGCAGGTTGCCGTCGCCCGCGTGGAAGACATTCGCGACCCGCAAGCCGGTCTCTTTGGACATCTCACCGATGCGCCGGAGCGCCTCTCCCAGCCGGCTGCGCGGAACCACCCCATCCTGCACGATGAAGTCCGGACTTAGTCGCCCCACCGCGGAGAAGGCGCTCTTGCGCCCCCGCCAAATCGTCATGCGCTCTTCTGCATTCGCAGCCACCCGCACTTCGAACGAGTTGGTGTCCTTCAAAATTCTGTCCAGTTGCTCCCGCTCGGCGGCGACCTTCTCGACCGGTCCTTCCAGCTCCACGATGAGCACCGCTTCCGCACCCTTCGGATAGCCACAGGCCACCGCCGCCTCCGCCGCTTCGATCGCGAGCGCATCCATGATCTCCAGCGCGCCCGGCAGCAAGCCGGATTCGATCACGGCCGAAACGGCGCTGCCCGCTTCTTCCAGCGATCCGTAACCGGCCAACACGGTGTGAAAATCCTCCGCCTTGGGAAGGAGCCGCAGGGTAAACTCCAATCCCACTCCGAAAAGCCCTTCCGATCCGCAAAACAATCCCGTGAGGTCGGGCCCAATCTGCTCCCGGCTGCGCCCCCCAAACTCGACCGCTTCCCCGGTGGCCAGTACGGCCTTCAGCCCCATCACATGATTGGAAGTCATCCCGTATTTCAAACAGTGTGCGCCCCCCGAATTGAACGCCACATTCCCTCCAATCGTGCAGATCGACTGACTTGATGGATCAGGGGCAAAGTGCAGGCCGTATTGCTCAGCGGCGCGACTGACATCAAGGTTGATCACTCCCGGCTCCACCACCGCCACGCGATCGATGGGATCCACTTCCAGGATTCGATTCAATCGATTCAGGGCGATCACAATTCCATCTTCCACCGGTAACGATCCACCCGACAGGGAGGTCCCGCTTCCACGCGCCACAAAGGGCACCTCCCGCTCATGACACCAGCGCACCACCTCGATGACCTCCTCTGCCGTCTCCGGCACCACCACCGCCCGTGGTCTCGCCTTGAAGGCGGTCAGCCCATCCGACTCATAAGCCGCCAGATGCGCATCCTGCGTCATCACCCGCTCAGCGGGCAACAACGCACTCAGTTCATTCAGCGCACTTTGATTCATCGGCAGCTCTCTACTCTTTCAATCCCATCACTTCATGACCTCTTCCAGCGCAGCGAGGAACAAGTCCACATTTCGCTGAGTGGCCGCATGGCCCATGAGCCCAATCCGCCACGCCTTGCCTGCGAACGGACCGAGCCCCGCCCCAATCTCAATCGAGTACTCGCTGAGCAGGCGACTTCTTACCTGCGCATCGTCAACTCCTTCCGGAATGGAAACGCAATTCAAGGTGTGGAGCGAATTTTTCGGAATGTAGGAGATCCCCAGCATTTTCAGCCCCTCGCGCAAGCGGTGATGCATCTGGCGATGACGCTCGAAGCGATTCTCCAAGCCCTCTTCCAGGACAATCGCCAAGGCTTCCCGTAAGGCATAGATCATGTTGATGGGCGCGGTGTGATGATAGGCCCGCTTCCCGCTCCCGGAGTAATAAGCGCGCAACATCGAAACATCAAAGTACCAGCTCTGGGGCTTGCTCTCCCGCCCGTCGATCACCGCCAGCGCGCGCTCCGAAAACGAGACCGGGGAAAGCCCGGGGGGACACGAAAGGCACTTCTGGGTTCCCGAAAAGATGGCATCGATCTCCCATTCGTCGACTTTCACCGGATGCCCGGCCAGCGAGGTCACCGCGTCGACCACCAGGAGCATCCCCGCCTCATGCACAATCTTTGAAATCTTCTCCAGGGGCTGATGCGCTCCGGTCGAAGTTTCCGCGTGCACGATCGTCACCAACTTCGCCTTGGGGTGAGCCCGAACGGCCTCAGCCACCGCTTCATCGGTCACAATCTCCCCCCACTCCGCCTCCACTGGGTGGGCGGTCGCACCACAGCGCTCCATGATGTCTTTCATGCGTCCACCAAACACCCCATTCACGCACACGATCACTTCATCGCCCCGCTCCACGAGGTTGCTGGCAATCGCTTCCATGCCCGCCATACCAGTCGCAGAAACCGGAAAGGTCAGCGCGTTTTCCGTTTGAAAGACTCGGCGCAACATCGCGCAGGTCTCGTCCATGATTTCGATGTATTGCGGATCGAGGTGCCCCAAGGTGGGGGCTCCAATCGCCTGTAAGATCCGAGCAGGCACGGTGGAGGGCCCGGGCCCCATCAGGATTCGCTCGGCAGGATTTAGTTGTGCAAATTCGCTCATTGCTGATCGCCATCCTCTTCCTGCCAACCCGCTTGCCAACCAAAAAGGCTTGGAAGGGTTATCGTTGCGGCGGTCGTGCCTTTTCCCAGCCCCTTGCCAGGATCCTACCAAGGCGCTCCACGACCTGCTCTTGCCCGGGAGCCGGCGCCAAGTTCGTCATTTCATGCGGATCAGCATCCTGATCATAGAGCTCTCGCGCCTCCACTGTCCCCGTCTTCCAATCCCGCCACTCGACGTAGCGATACCGCTCGGTGCGCACTGCATAGCCCATCAAGTCGCCGTGACCGCGATGGCGGTGCCCACTTCGCGCGCGCGGATACTGACTGAAGACCGCCGTTTTCCACGGACGGTCGGGATTCTCCAACAGGGGGGCAAAGCTGGTCCCTTCCATGCCCTCCGGCTCCTCCAGTCCACACACCGCTACCAGGGTGGGATACAAATCAACCAGTTCCACCAGGGCCCTTGATTCTGCACCAGGGCCCTTCTGTCCCGGAACCGAGATAATGAGCGGCACCCTCGTGGCCAGTTCATAGTTGTTCGCCTTGGTCCAGAGACCCTGCTCACCGAGATGAAACCCATGATCGCCCCAGAGACACACCACCGTTTTTTCCTCCAGGCCGAGCGCCTCCAAGCGGTCCAGGAGCCGCCCCACCAGCGCGTCGATGTAGCTCACACAGGCGTAGTAGCCGTGGCGAAGTTCCTGCACTTTTGCCGCCGTCATCTTTCGGTCGGATGGAATGTCGGTGTAGCCCTCCAATTCCCGCCAACTCCGCACCGCCAACTCGGGGGCTCCCTCAGGATGAGTGCTCGTTGCGGGCTCGGGGATCGCGTCCCGATCGTAGAGTTCCCAATAGCGTTTCGGAGCACAGAATGGGAGATGGGGCTTGCGAAACCCAACCGCGAGAAAGAAGGGCTTCTCCCTCTTCTTCAACTCCTCCAAGGCACGCAGCGCGTCGACGCAAACCTTGCCATCGAGGTAAGCTTCATCCGGGACGGCCACCGACTCAGAGGCCGCCCGCTTCAGGCCCTTGCCCTTCAAATTCTCTGCCGTCGCGTAACGCCCTTTGGGATCTCGAGTGACATCGTGTCGGGGACTTTCCGACCACGAGGGCGGATCCTTCGCGGGCGAGCCGCTTCCATGAAGAATCTTACCCAACGAGCGCGTGTGATACCCATGATTCTTGAAATGCTGGGGCAGAGTCACCACCTCCGGCATCACCTGGCGAAAGTGCGTGCCGAGGTCCCAGACTTGAATGGTATCCGGACGGCGTCCCGTCATGAGCGAGAGCCGAGAGGGACTGCACACCGCCAGTTGACAGTAGGCCCTGCGGAACAAGGTCCCCCCACTCGCGAGCTGATCGATCTTCGGCGTAAGGGCGACCTTGTCGCCATAGCACCCCAAGATCGGTCGCAAATCGTCGACCGCGATGAAGAGCACATTGAACGGCCCTTCGCCTCGCGCCAGCGGCCAAAGGGCGACCGCAAGCACCAGCGCTGAAATGATTCTCCTCTTCATCGTTACTTTCTCAAGTCCGGGACGCGCTTTGCTTCCTCTTTCGGCAACCACTTCCGATGCGCAGCCTTCACCCCTGCATGCTCCCGGCGCGCAGCCAGGTTGACCCACTCGTGAGGATCGTTGTCGTGATCGTAGAGTTCCTCCGTTCCGTCGGCGTAGCGAATGTAGCGCCAGCGCCTGCTTCGCACGGCGTGGTTACCCCGCCCATAGGTCATCACCGCGGGATCCGTCCAACTGGATTGTTTGCCTGTCAGCATCGGCACCAAGCTCCTCCCTTCAACTCTCCCCCTGATCGGAAGCTGACCCAATTCCGCCAAAGTGGGATAGAGGACCGAGAGATCGACCGGATCTTCAAATCGACTGCCCGCATTGGTCACCCCCGGCGCAACGATGATCAAGGGCACATGGGTGCTCTTTTCCCAGAGCGCAAACTTCTCAAGGTGGTCTTTCTCGCCAAGATGAAACCCATGATCGGACCAGAGCACCACAATCGTCTCGGCCCCGCGCGGACTGGCATCGAGAGCATCGAGCACTCTTCCGATTTGAGCATCCGCAAAGGTACAACACGCCGCGTAGGCTTCCACAAAATCCGTGAACGAGTGGGGCACCCGCCGGTCCAGCTTCATCATTCCTTCCCAGAACCACTTCTTATTTCCCAGCAGTGATTTCGCGCCGGCAGGCAGGTCCTTCCAGTCATCAGAGCGCCGCACCGGAGGATGAATGCCCGCCACCCCCTTATGATATCGTGGCGGCGCAAAGAACGGCGAATGGGGCTTGAAAATGCCGCAAGCGAGAAAGAGCGGCTTCTCAGCAGGAGGGTTCTTCAAGGCCTCGATGCAGTAGTCCGCGGTGCGAAAATCGATGGTCGCCATCTCATCCGCCGGCCACGCACCCCAGTCCGTATTGCGCGAACCATAACCGGGCGCACCATTCAGCTTCTTTGGAGGCATGTTTTGCGGTGCCATCGCTTGAAACTCGTCGAAGGAGCTCTCGTCGTGGAAGGCTCCCTCAAGCTGGTGGTGAAAAACCTTGCCTGCTCCCTTCACCGAATATCCCGCCCTCTGGAACAACTGCATGATGGTATTCCGCTCAGGGAGCGCTCGCTGCCAGTCACTCTTGTTGCCATAGACCCCGGTCGTCGACGGTCGCAAACCAGTCAGGGTGGCAGCACGGGAAGGATTACAGGCAGGTGATATGCAATAGGCGCGCGTGAACAACATCCCACGCTTCGCCAATCGTTCAAGATGTGGCGTCTTGATCGGCGACTCAGGATCGAGCAACGAGATCCAGTCGTTCATGTCATCAACAATGATGAAAAGAACATCCGGTTTCCTCGCTGCCGCTCCGCCAGGAAAAACAAAATACCCTCCGAGGGTCAGAACAATGACCGCGAGCACCTTCATCACGGCCGACCACCAAATCGGGCATTCGGAAGCATCGGATCGGCTCCCACCTGCGATTTCCAATCATCCAGCAACTTCTTCAGCACCTGCGCCCGATCCTGCTCGATGAGCGCGAGGTCCTTCGCCTCTCCCAGATCCTTCGCCAGGTGATAGAGCTCCAGGTTCCCGCTTTCCAGAAACGCGATCAGTTTCCACGGCCCCTTCCGCACGATGGAAACCGGCGCACTCTGAGGATGACGGTTGTAGTGAGGGTAGTGCCAGAAGAGCGCATCCCGCTCAATCGCTCCGGTTCCGTTCAGGATTGGTGCGAGGCTCACCCCATCGAGATGCTGCCTGGGTCGCGCCCGCAACCCAAGGACCTCAAGGATCGTGGGATAGAGATCGTTCGTGATCACCGGCACATCGCATTCCACTCCGCGCTCCGTCACGCCATGCCCCGTCACCATGAACGGCACTCGAATCCCTCCTTCATAGTGCGATCCCTTATTGGCGCGCAGCGGCGCATGATCAGTCGCTCCCGCAAACCCTCCGTTGTCCGAGGTGAAGATGATCAACGTGCGCTCCGCGAGGCCATGCTCCTCCAGCGACTTCATCACTCGCCCGACACTCTGGTCAACGCTCTCCACCATCGCGGCGTAGACCGGCTTCCCCTGCCGCTGAGCCTTCGGCACCTTCTGATAGCGGGAAACCATTTCTTTTTGGGCCTGCAGCGGCGTGTGCACCGCGTAGTGGGGAAAGTAGAGGAAGAAGGCATCCTCCCGGTGTTTCGCAATCAGGGCGAGCGCTTCATCGGTGAGCCGATCAGTGAGATACTCACCCTCTTTTCCGTCCGGGAGAGTCACCTTGGTCACCGGGTTCCCCGTGGTTGGCACCGTCCACTTGCCGGTGTAAGGATAAAAGTAGGCCCCCGGAGCACCATGCTCACTCCCCCCAATGTTGACCTCGAACCCATGTTGGGTCGGCGAAGAGAAGGGAGGAGCGCCTAGGTGCCACTTCCCGACATGCAGCGTCCGGTAGCCCTCCGCGCGTAAGGCTTCCGCGAGGGTGATTTCCTCCAGCGGCAATCCCCGCAGAAACCGCCCTTCCCGCATCCGATGGCTGGTCGCACTCCATCGCCCGGCCGGCAACCATTGCGTCATCAGAGTACGCGCCGGATACTTTCCGGTCATCACACTCGCCCGCGTCGGAGTGCAGACCGCGCAGGCGGCATAGGCATTCGTGAAGCGCACTCCCCTCGCTGCCAGGCGATCAATATTCGGCGTCTTATAGTAGGTGCTCCCCTGACAGCCGAGATCCATCCATCCCAAGTCATCGATCAGAAAGAGCACCACGTTCGGGCGCTCCTCGGCGGCGCTGCCTCGCGGGCACACCAGAAGGACCACCACAACGAGAGAAATCAGAATTCGCACAGGCATTGGGAAACAACGGTCCACAGAATGCGCCGTCCCCGCCCCTCTGGCAATCAGGATTTCGGCCTCGCCACCAGGATCGAGAGCGGATCTCCTATCAAGCAACGTGCATCCGTTCGTTCGAATTTGGAGCCCAGCTCCACCCCTGCTTCGCTCTCCAGTTCCCGCATTTTCTCAGGGACAAGCTGCAAACAATCGACATCCTCCAGCGCATAGAGCCACATCCGATGCCACTTGGTTACTTCCTGCACGAGCAACTCCCGATAAGCCTCCACCGCCCTGCGCAGGGCCCCCTCATCACAGATTCCAATCAGCGCCAATCACTCGGCACAGCGAGGACCCAGATTACGCAGCTCTGTCACCGGCTTGCTCATCATCCATGCACCGACAATCCCTCGCCCTTCTCGTCGGATCCACCCCAGATCAAGCTGGCGAGATAACCCACCACGAAGCACGAAGTGAATCCGATGAAGGCATAAAGCAATCCCGTGACCGGAGCGCCGGAAAACTTGACCGTCGCGACCGCCCCAATGCCCACCAGCGCACCGATGAGGGCCCCGGTGCCATTGGCCTTCTTCGTAAAGACCCCGAGCGCAAAGAGCCCCCCCAGCGACCCGGATGACAATCCGACAATCCCAAGGAAGGTCTTGAAGGCATTCTCGATATTGGAATGTGCCATGATGGTCGCCACCCCAATCCCAAGCACCCCGGTGACCACCACAACCATCTTCGCCGAAAACAAGTAGTGCGCGTCCGAGGCGTTGGGTCGGATCAATCGTGCATCAAAGTCCTTGGTCCACGCGGTGGCGACACTGTTGAGCGAGCTGGAAACCGAGGACTGGGATGCCGCAAAGACCGCCGCGATGATCAGTCCCGCGACTCCCGCGGGCAATTGCTGCATGATGAAAAACGGCAGAATCCCATCCCCCTTCGTCATGGCCGGATCCAGAAGCTCAGGCTGCGATTTGTAAAAGGCATAGAGTGCGGTTCCCAGGAGGAAGAAGATGATCGATCCAAAGACCGACATCCACATCGTGAGCCAAAGCGACTTCCGCGCCGACCCCACGTCCTTGGTCGTGACGTAGCGCTGAATGACATCCTGACCGGACGTGTATTGCAGGAACGAATTGAAGAAGAACGCCACCAGGAGAACATACACGGTGGTGGTCCCGTCTTTCATGTTGAACTCCATGGTCAGATTCTGAAGGAGCTTCGCATCGGTCTGGGCCACCTCCATCACTCCCCCGACTCCGCCCTCCACATTGAAAAGGACCAGCAGCAGACAGAGAACGGCACCCCCCATCAGGACAATCGCCTGCACCGCATCGGTCCACACCACGGCCTCAATGCCACCCATCACGGTATAGATCACGCAGAGCACGCCGATAAGAATGATCGCCAGATCGACATCAATGTTTGAAACCGCTGCCAGCGCCACTGCAGGGAGGTAGAGCACGATTGCCACGCGCCCAATGTGCAGAATGATGAAGGACAGGCTCCCGAACAAACGCACTGCCAGATTGAAGCGCCGCTCCAGATAGAGATAGGCGCTGGTCAGATCGAGCTTCCGGAAAAAGGGCAGATAGCAGAAGGCCACGATCGGGACGATGAGCAACATGGCGAGCTGACCGATGTACCAGGTGATGTCGGTCTGATAGGCCCGCGCCGGGATGCTCATGAAGGTGATCGAGCTCAGGACGGTCGCAAAGATCGACAAGCCTGCCACCCAATAGGGGATTTTTTGCCCTCCCCGGAAATAGGCCTCCGTCGTGGCCGCCGCCTTCCGTTTCATGAACCAGTAACCGATCCCCACCATCCCCAACAAGTAGACTGCGATCACGATCCAGTTCAGCAATCCGAGACTCGCCCGCTCCTCTTTGATTTCACCCATCAAGACCTGCGGCGACCGCACGCCGGGCTTGATCTCACCGGTCGGAATCAACACCTTCTCGCCCCAGAACACCACCGGCGTGGTCACCGTCGCCCAGGTGCGCGGGTCCGCCTTGGTCTCGTAGTTAAAGTTCACCTCCCTCGGCAAGGATCCTGCCGGCGCCCAGGTGTTGGTGATCGTGTCATACGCCAAGATCGAATTGGGAAACCCGGGATGCTCATGACCCTGCCCGTTCAAGGCGGGTCGGGCCGCAACTTGCTCCCGCAGAAACGGAACAGGCACTCCACCGAGGTAGAGCAGGTGACTCACTCCAGCCGACACCGCCATCGCGGGAGCTGCAGAACGCGCCTCGGGCATGTCGGCAAGCCGCTTCCACTGCTTGGTGGTGGTATCGAGCTCGTAGCAATCCGCCAACCAATCGAGCCCCTCAAACCTGTTCCCGGCCTCGTCCTCACTGGCGGCATGGTCGCGACCCCCAAAGAGGTAAAACTTATCACCGCGCACCCCGGCCACCGGATACATGCGACCCCGTGCCTTTACTCCACTCTCCGACTCCGGCCAGGAGGTCTTCTCCCATTCCCATTCCTCTTGGCTCGTATCCAGAACGAACACCTGCTGCACCGTCTCGAATCCTCCTCCGGACTTGTTGGTCGCCCCTCCAGCCACGATCACCTTCGTGCCCACCATACCAGCCACCCCTTCCACCAGGGGCACGGGCAATTTCGCCCGGGCAGTGATTGCCACCGTTCCTCCGGCATCGATTGTTACCTCCCAGACTTCATCGAGGGCCTTCTCATGCTTCCCCCCGATAAAAAGGCACGATCCCCTCTCGGGCAGCGACACGGACATCCCGTAACCGACCGGATGGGGCAGCCTCTGCTGCGCCGTCTCCCTCCCGAGTTCCTGCCACTCCAACTTCTCCGCTCCAAGCTCCAACGTGAACACTCGATCATAATAGATCTTGATCGGATTCTTCTCCTTCTCCCACGGTCGCCCGTTTGGAAAATTTGCACCTCCTGCCACCACCAGAAACTCCTTTCCCTGAGCGGGGTCCTTGGCGATCCCGGCAAAGGCTCCGGCGAAGCCTTCTTTGTCAGGCAAATCCGGCAACCGCTCCCAGGCGAGCGAACTCTCTTCTGCTCCGAGCGTGGACCAGCTCAGTGCCAGCAGCCCCATCCCGGTCACAACCAATGTCTTCATCATGCTCCTGCTCCATCCATGTTCATCCATGCAAACCAACCCATCTGCTCCAGGCTCGTCCGGAGATTCGCAAATTGCTCCGGGGTCGCAGGCTCCACCGGCCGGCGAGAGGGGCCACAGTCAATCCCCACCATCGCCATCATTGCTTTCAAACTTGCTCGTCCGCAACTGGCAAGCATGGCCTCAATCATTTCCATGGCCCGTCCCTGCCAGAGCCGAGCTTCCGGCATATCGCCCCCCTCGAAGGCCTCCCTCACCTTGTGATAAAGCGGCGCCGCGTAGTTGTAGGTACTTCCCACCGCCCCTTGGTAACCGATTGCCAGGGACTGCAGGTAGCCTTCATCGGAACCACTCAAAAACTCGAGCTCGGGGGCGATTTTTTGTAGCAAAGGCAAATTGTGAACGGTCCCACCATCGGAATACTTGATCCCACAAAAGGTGGGAAGCTCATTCATCGCGAGCTCCGTAAACCGCATCGGATTCATGTTGGTCCCGGACAGCTTCGGGATGTGATAGTAATAGAAGGGCGTCTTCGGCGCCGCCTCGACAATCGCAGCCATCGCCCCCACCAGACCGCGCTCGCCATCCGCTTGAAAATATCCCGTCGGCGTCGCAGAGATCGCATCCACACCGATCGCTTCCGCATGGGCCGCCAGCGCCGCCGCCGCCTTCATGCTGTTGTGCCCCACTTGCACGACGGTGTGCATCTTCCCGCGGCAGCTTTCCACATAGGCTTCCGCCACCGCCCGCCGCTCGTCGTCGGTCAACGACATCCCCTCCCCCGTGCTGCCCGCGATGTAGACCCCCGAGATCCCAATCCCCTCCAGGTGCGCCGCGATCCGCGGCACCAGCCCGAGATTCAATTCCCCATCCAGGTCCATTGGTGTCACCACCGCGGCCACCAATCCCTTTATCCCGAGCGCTTCCATCCGAGACCACGCTGACAACTCTCTGCCCAGATTCCAAACTCAAAAGGCCTTCGTCGATCAAGCCTGCTCTGCTCGGCCCGTATTTGCCACCCGCCCCCGATCAGGTGACTTCCCGCTCGCGCGCTGAGATCAACGCGATTGCCCACTGACAGATCGGTCGCTTCCTGCTCTCTATCTCAGTCACCACTCATGAATCGCCGCACTTTTTGCCAACTCACCAGCGCCGCGGCTCTCGCCAGCACCTCCCGTGCCACGAAGACGGAGCAGAACTTCAAGCTCAATTACCTCGTTTCCTCGGCGATGTATGGCACCACTCCACTCGCTGAGGTCCTTCCTGAAATCAGTATGGCTGGAACGAGCGCGATCGATATCTGGCCCCGTCCCCACGCCAACCATCGTGAACAAATCGCCGAGATGGGACTCGATGCTCTCGAGGAACTCCTCAGGAAAAGCAAAGTCCAACTCGGTGTCCTCACCCACTACAAACTCGGGCCCTTCGGACTCGGGCTCGAACTCCCGATCGCGAAACGCTTTGGTTGCCATCTCATCGTCTGCGGCGCCAGGGGCAACAAGAGCGCGAAAGGCGACGAACTGAAGGCCGCCGTGAAAGGATTCGTCGATCAAATGATGCCCCATGCGGACGCCGCTGGCGAACACGGGGTCACCATCGCGATCGAGAATCACAGCGGCCAGATTCTTACCACCACGGATGGCATGAAGTGGTTTGCTGAGTTCGCAACCCATCCTCACCTGGGTCTCGCCTTCGCGCCACACCACCTTCCGCAGGACGCCCGGATGCAGGGCGAGCTCATCCCCGAACTCGGCAACAAGATCGCCTTCTTTTACGGCCAGCAGTTCGGCACCGGCTCCCACCAGAAACAGCCCCGCGACAAGGAGCTTCTCCAAATGCCCGGCCGCGGTCCGCTTGACTTCACTCCACTTCTCCGCGGACTCAAGAAAGTCAACTTCACGGGATTCACCGAACCGTTCATGCACCCCTACCCCCGCGGGCTCCCCATCCACCAAACCACCGCCGGCGTCACCGCCGAGATCAATCGCTCCCGGTCCTACCTCGAAAAGTGCCTCCGCGAGATCTAGGTCATCGCCCCCCTTCTTTCGTTTTCCCTCTCTTCAGAACCCTGAGCCCTCTTTCCTGACCACCGTCTCCCCATGTCCAAAGTCCTCATCATCGTCGGCGATGCCACCGAAACCGTCGACACCCTTTACCCCTTCTACCGGCTCATCGAAGGCGGCTTCCAACCGGTCATCGCCGCTCCAGAAAAGCGCCGCTACCAGATGGTCCTCCATGAAGTGAAGCCCGGCTGGACGATCACCAAGGAGTGGGAAGGCTACTCGATCGAAGCGGAGGTCGCCTTCAGCGAGATCGATCCCGACGAGTATCTCGGCATCTTCTTCAGCGGTGGCCGCGCTCCGGAATATCTTCGCTACGACGAAGATCTCGTCCGCATTACCAAACACTTTTTTGAGCAGAACAAGCCGATCGGCAGTGTTTGTCACGGGGTCGAGATCCCCGCCTACGCGGACTGTGTCCGCGGGCGCCGCATGGCCACCGTCCCCAAGTGCAAGTTCGACCTCGAAGTCTGCGGCGGCACCTTTGTCGACGAACCCTGCGTCATCGACCGCAACCTCGTCAGCGGCCGCACCTTCCATGACAACGGACACTTCATCGGACCATGGATTGCCCTTTTGGACGAAGCTCGCAAGGCGCTTGGCGCATGAGGTTTCTCGCCCTCGTTATTCTTGTAAGCACGCTGACTTTGTCCGCGGCGCCTCCGCCGGAGATTTCGGCAGGCCGGGTTCTCATTTATTGAAACGGCTGCGGCCATTGTCACCAATTGGGAAGCACCGCGGGGGCGCCCGATCTCGCGGGACTGCACCACCTCTTCTCATCGTCGCTCCTGCCAGGATTGATCGACTCCCCTCACGCTCTGAAGTCGATGTCACATGCCACATCTCTTCGGCTTAGATCCTGAGAAGGCCGGAGAGGACCTCGAAGCCCTCACCCACTACCTGCTCTCGATCCCTGTAAAAGGGCCTGACTCCCCGACTCTCCCGGGTAATCCCACCCGAGACCACAACCTCTACCATCAAGTCGGCTGCGCTGCCTGCCAGACCCCCACCCGTCTGCGACATCTTACCCCTTGTAACTCAATTCTGCCCCCTCCAACCTCTCCTCATGCGCACACTCCTCCTCCTCACTGCTCTCACCGCCACCCTCCACGCGGACAAGGACCTCCCTCTCATCATCAAGGAAGATTTCTCCAAGGGCGCCCACGCCTGGAAAACCACCGACGACAAAAAGTGGAAGCTGACCGAAATCGACGGCAACCAGGTCTACGAACTGCTGGGAAAATCGAGCTACAATCCGCCCTACCGCAGTCCCCACAGCATCTCCCTCCTCAAGGACAAAATCGTGGGTTCCTTCGTGCTCACCGCGCGCATTCAGACCACGCAGACCACCCGCGGCCACCGCGACCTCTGCTTCTTCTTCAACTACCAGAACCCCTCCCACTATTACTACCTCCACCTCGGCGAAGTCCCCGATCAGAATTCGAGTCAAATCTTCATCGTCAACGAGGCCCCGCGCACCAATCTCACCATGGTCAAGGAAGGCATCCCCTGGAAGAACGGCCAGTTCCACAACCTCAAGATCGTGCGCGACGTGGAGAGCGGTAAGATCGAGGTCTACTTCGACGACATGGCGAAGCCCGTCAAGTCCACCGTCGACAAGACCTTCACCTGGGGCCAAATCGGAATCGGATCCTTTGACGACATGGGTTATTTCGACGACATCGTCCTCCGCGGTCTCGAAATCAAGAAGGGCAGACCCCAAGGCAAACCCTCCAAAAAATGACTCTCCTTCCACACTTGCCTCATCCGCAGGCATGCGCTAAGTCTCCGCCAGACGCTCGGTTAACTCAGTGGTAGAGTGCATCCTTCACACGGATGAAGTCACTGGTTCAAGTCCAGTACCGAGCACCATTGAATCATAGAATTTACGGCATTTGAACGAAAAGGCTGCTCCACAAATGGGATTGCATTTTCGCAATGGAAGTGGATTGTTATCTAAATGGGCAAGACGGGTGCCTGGTTGCCGATTTTTGCAAGTGCCGATGGCCGAGCTATTCCCATTCGAGATGGCTGAATCTCACCTCACTTTGAGATGAATCCTGATGCGTAGGAACCGATGAAAACCCAATCATCCCTCCACTCCGAACGCAACGGGTTTGCACTCCTGACAACCATCAGCATGCTGGTCCTTCTCAGCTTGGTTGCCATCGCCCTGCTCAGCCTCAGCACCGTTACAATCCGCACCACCTCGCAGGATGCCGCCCTGATGGAGGCCCGCGCCAATGCCCGCCTTGCGCTCATGCTGGCCATCGGCGAATTGCAGCAGCAACTCGGTCCCGACCAACGGGTCTCCGCGGAAAGCACCATTCTGGCAAATACTCTCGGCCACCGGCATTGGACTGGAGTGTGGGATTCATGGCGGGCTGGCGAGCTCGATGGCGCCCAGAATAGCCCCGACGAGCCAAGCGAGCACCGCACCATCAAGGGAGACGCCAACACCGGCATGCACCCGACCTACACCAAGAACCGAAAAGATCACTTCCGCTCGTGGCTCGTCTCGCTCAATCAAAGTGAGACCGGGGAGCTTTCAACCGCCCTCAACCTTTCTCTCGAAGGTTCGGTCGCACCGGGGGCAAATGCCGCCGCAGTTCGCCTCGTCGAAAGAGGATCACTTGGGACTGACAGCAAACCAGAGGACTTTGTCAATGCGCGCCTCATTCCGGTTCGCTCCCGACTAGGGGCCACCGCCCCATCCGGTCGCTACGGGTGGTGGATCGGTGACGAAAGCCAGAAGGCCCGCATCATGGAAGATTCCTATGAACTCGACGACCGGCAGTCCCTCGCGAAGAAAATCTTCCGGCACCAGGCTCCCGGCTCGACCGGGACCAGCACCATCGAGGGGCTCGAACAGCTGGCGGACGAAGGGCAACTGAAGGCCGTCCTATCCCTGCAGACCCTCAGCCTTGTCGACGGAGCCACCGAGGACGCCCCGAACAACTTCCACCACACCACGCCCTATTCCTACCAGGTCCTGGCTGATGTGCGGGAGGGCGGCCTCAAACGCGATCTGACCACCCTCCTTGAGCGCCCCATCAACGACCGCGAAACAAGCGACCAGTTCATGCTCTATCGCTTCGACGCCGCCGGGCAGGAGCGCGTTCCCATCCAGGACCTCGCAGCCTACTACCAACTCTACCGCCACAAGGGCGTGACCTTCGGGTCGCGGCTTCTGCGCAGCGGGATTCAGATCAGCAATCCCGATTTTGGGAGCGGAGGCCCAGCTTTTAAACGCGAGTATACCAACCTCTACCGCCTCCCCGTGCCCATCAAACTTCAGTTCCTCCTCAGCACCACCGCCGAGCCCCGGACTTCGACGGAACAACGTAACAACCCCAGGAACACGGACACCCACAAACTCCATCTGGGCATCACCCCCTCCATGACCCTCTGGAACCCCTACAACGTTCCGCTGGTCATGAACCACGGCGATCCAATGCACTACGCCACCCAGATGCGCTTCTTCAACCTGCCCCTTGCCATCCGCTGGAACAAAAACAACGGCCAGTACATTTCCTCCACGGACACGTCCCTGGCATGGATCACAAACGGCCTCAGTTCGGGGGGGGACCGCGACACGGGCTTCACTCTCTTCTTTTCCGGCATCCGTCCCATCGTCTTTGAACCCGGCGAAGTCCGCGTCTTTTCCCTCGGGAGATCCGGCCTCAACCGCTTGGTCAACTCCAACGTCTTCAAGGCCGACCGGGAAGTCGTTCCGGGCTGGAACCCCAATCTATTCCTGAAAATGCCCCGCTCCGACCAGAGCACCAACAACCAGCACATCGAGCCCCCCGACGCCAGCCGGGGAAACGGCGCCCTCACTTTCAGCGCCGGGGATCAGATCTCCTTCACGATAGAAGCCAGCGAGGACACCGAACTGGCCAACGGCAGCGCCCTCCAGTTCTTCATGCGCCAATCGAGCGTGTCGCAGGCGGCCGGCGGACACGACCGCACACTCTGGATGAACCGCCAATACCAGCTCTGCAGCCGCATGGGTTCGCGGGTGAACGGAGTGGTCAAGACCAAGCGCTTCAACGCCCAACTGATGAAAAAGTCCTTCCCGAATGAGGAAACCAAGATCAGCTACCCACCTCGTTCGGGCGCCGCTATTATCGCCGCCGACTATGAGCCCTTCCTGCTCGTCAACCTGGTGGCGGGATGTGAAACCCACGAATCGTCGAATGCCGGGGCCTATGCCGGACGCCACTTCACCAGCCGCCCCTTCCTGCACTCAACCCCCATCACCGGGACAGCCTTCATCGACCGCGCCGATGACGACTCCTTTTACCACCACGGATGGAACTGGTGGGTCGAGAATATCAACTCGGTGTTTGAAGCCAACGTGGCCGTCAACCGGCAGAATCAAGGATTCTATGGGGGCGGCTACACCACCGAGACCGGCACCACCAACGTCGTCCAGCAAGAGGTTCCGGTCGTCCCCCCAATCTCCATTGCCTCCCTCAGCCATGCCCACCTCGGCGGTTTCAGCCTCGCCAATGAAGCGCTCGGTTCCCGCGCCAGCAACACCTTCGACGCCTTCCAGCGCACCACCGCCAGCGGACAGGGCGGGCTCTTTCCCCACACCCTGCAAGCGATCGGAAATTCATACGCTCATCCCTACATCAAGGCCGATGAAGCCTCCACCAACTGGACCCGCGAATTCAGCGAAGACATCAGCGACAAAAGGGTCACCCTGGCGGACCATTCCTACCTCGCCAACAAGGCTCTCTGGGACGATTACTTCTTCTCCTCCATCGCTCCCGCCACCACCGATGTCTTCGAAACTTCGCGCGGTAGCGCCGAACAGATCGCCGAACGCTTTTTCTTTGAAGGAGATGACTTGCCCAACCGTCGCATCGTCCCCTACCTGAAAAACATCGATGAGAGCCGACTCTCCAAGATGTTCCGCGACGCCCGCCTCCCGGTCGGCGGACTTGCCGACACGATCTCCTCCCACCTCCTCCTCAAGGGCCCCTTCAACGTCAATTCCACCTCAGTGGAAGCCTGGAAGGTGTTTCTCTCCAGCCTCAAGGGTAAGAAAATCTCCTTCCTCGAAAAGAGCGCCGCCATGAGGACGGGGCTCAAGCTCGATGATGAAGCCCCCACCGGCACCCCCGTCTCATCAGTCTCTCTGCCCAATGGAGCCCCCCACCAAGGCAGCAGCCAGGATCCCGCTGACCCCGACCAATGGACCAGCTGGCGCGATCTAAGCGATCAGGAAATCGAGGATCTTGCCGTCGCGGTCGTCAAGCAGGTCAAGCTGCGCGGCCCCTTCCTCTCACTCTCTGAGTTCATCAATCGGCGACTCGATGCCAGCGACAAGGAACTCGCAGTCAAGGGAGCCCTGCAAGCGGCCCTCGATGACGATAGCGTCGCCATCAACGAAGGCTTCCGCTCCCCCGACCGCCGCTTCACTCCCGATGAACTCAGCAAAATGAATGCCCCGTTCCAGGAGGCCCTCGAAGGCCCCGTCGCCTATGGCAGTGCCGCCTACGTCGACCAAGCTGATCTTCTGCGCAACTTCGCCGCCCAGCTCACCCCCCGGGGCGACACCTTCGTGATCCGGACCTACGGCGACTCCCTCGATAGCAACGGCAAGGTCGCAGCCCGGGCCTGGTGCGAAGCTGTCGTGCAGCGCGTCCCCGAATACCTCGACTCCAAAGAGGACGAAGCCCACCTCAAGCAGGCCGATCTCGATTCCAAGACCAACAAGATCTTCGGCCGCAAGCTGCGAATCGTGCGTTTCCGCTTTCTCAGCAAGCAGGAAGTATGATCATCGTCACCTCCCAATCCTTCCGAACAATAGAATATGCCTTTCCCTCGTCTTCCGAGCATCCCCCTCCTCCTCCTTGCTTGGGCGGCCTCCATGCATCCCTGCCTGGCCCAGCAAAGCGAGAACGTCACTCTCCGCTTCGTTTCCTTTCCGCGCCTCGCCAAACCCCAGCCGATCGAATTGCTGATCGGGGAAGGCAAGACCCTCGAAGTTGAGATCCCGTCCAACCAGCTTTCCGCTCCCTACTCGGTCAAGCGCCTCGCCACCTGGGCAGTCGGCAAGATCGGCGAAGGCACAGATGGGACGCCCAAGTTCAAGGTCTATGGAAAGGCGAGGGCCCTCAGTTCCTCCCAGCAACTCCTCCTTCTCGTGCGCAAGGGAGCCACCAACGCTGACGGCTTCACGATCATTCCCTTCGACAACCGCGCCACTCAATTTGGAAGCAGAAAATTCCTCTTCCTCAATGCCACCAAGATCGACATCGCCGGCGAGGTGGGAGCAAAAAAATTCGCCCTCAAACCAGGTAGACACACCATCATCAGACCCACCGCGGACCAGGGCAAGGACCTCTGTCACGCCATTTTCTACTACCGCAAGGAGAAGGCTTGGAAGTCCTTCTTTTCCTCCAACTGGCCGTTGCGAGACAAAGCCCGCGGCTTGATCTTCTTCTACAACGACCCCCGCACCTCCCGCCTCAAGCTCCATTCCATCCGGGACTTTCTTTAGCGTGGTGGTGAATTTCTCCACCACGACGCGCCGACAGAGCGTTTTGTTGTTAGAGCAGGCGCTTCGCCCCCGAGTCAAACGGCCGACCCGCAAGGTCGCCGGAGAGGATCCATCACATCCACCACAATCAGGCATACGCCCCCATTAGCATCTCCTCGGAGTGTGAACACCACCCTGACAATCCCATTGTCCATGCGGATCAACTCTGCCGCGCAGGCTGGGGCCTCTCCTCCTCACAAAGGAGTATTTGAGAGGTGCAACTCAGACCAAGACTGGCGATCCTCAACGGATGACGGCCCGCTTCTTCGCATTGCTCACTCTTGCGCCCTGCTTCTCCCCCTCCTTCGCTGCGGAGCCATCCCCCCTTCCCCGCGCACACGCTCACAATGACTACCGCCATGAACGCCCGCTCCTCGATGCTCTTGCGCAGGGATTCTGCAGCGTGGAAGCGGACATCTTCCTCGTCGCCGGCAAGTTTCTGGTCGGACACGGAAAGTCTGAACTTCGCCCAGGCCACACTCTCGAAGCCCTCTATCTGAAACCGCTCGCCGATCGGGTGCAGGCCCACAAGGGCAAGGTTTATCCCGAGAGCGAACGCTTCATCATCCTCATCGACATCAAGAGCGATGGCGACGAAGCCTATCCGATTCTCGATCAACTCCTCACCCGCTACCAACATCTCTTTACCGCTCAGCTCGAGGGCAGGGCCCGCCCTGGTCCCATCATGGCAATCCTGAGCGGCAATCGTCCTCGTGCCCTGCTGGAGGCAGATGAGACCCGCTATTGTTCTCTCGACGGTCGCCCGCCCGACCTTGGAACAAAGGCTCCAGCCAATCTCATTTCGCTGGTGAGCGACAACTGGACCTCGCATTTCAAGTGGAGCGGAAGCGGCGAGATTCCCGCTCCAGAACTCGCGAAGCTCAATGCTTTCGTGGCCCGCACCCACAAAGAGAACCGTCTTCTCCGCTTCTGGGCCGTTCCCGATCAGGAATCCTGCTGGAGCATCCTCCACAAAACCGGCGTTGACTTGATCAACACCGACAAACTCCGCGAGCTGTCGACGTTCCTTCGACGCACTCCCCCGAACTAGGGCCGCGGGCTAAAATTCCACCGTCTCGCCCAAGGTTCCGACGTTGATCTCGCCGCGGTGCACTTCCCGCAACGCATCGCGCATGATCTCGGAACGCTCCTCCTCACCGTGTATGAGCCACACCTTCTTCTTGTCCCCTGTCATCGCACCGAAGTAGTCGAGCAACTCTGAATGATCGGCGTGGCCGGAAAAGGAATCGAGCTCCTCAACCTGTGCTCGGATCTGAAACTCTTCTCCGAAGATTTTCACCTTCTCCCATCGTTGGCGGATTTTCCACCCCAAGGTCTGCTGGGCGCAGTATCCAACGAACAAGATCGTGGTTTTGGGATCACCGATCCCGTTCCGCAAGTGGTGCAAAATGCGACCCGCCTCGCACATTCCCGAGGCCGAAATGATGATCGCCTGCCCTTCCTGGGCGTTCAACTCCTTGGACTTGCGCACTTCGCGAACAAGGGTGAGACCTTCAAACCCAAAGGGATTTCGTTTCTCGTAGAGAAAGGCGTGCACCTCCTCATTGAAGCACTCGGGGTGAAGACGGAAAATCTCGGTCGCATTCACCGCCAGCGGACTATCGACGTAGACCGGCACTTCGGGAATGCGCTCCTCCTCAAACAACTGGTGCAATACCCAAAGCAAGGCCTGGGTCCGCTCCACCGCAAAGGCCGGAATCAGAATCTTCCCCCCCCGCTTGAGGGCACGATCGAGAATCTCCACGATGCGATCGTCCGCCTTGGCCTCCATTTCGTGCTCGCGCCCGCCGTAGGTGCTTTCCATGAGTAGAAAATCGACCTCCTTGGCCGCTACCGGGTCGCGCAAAATCTCGTTGTCACCCCGTCCCACATCACCGGAGAAGAGGAAGCGTTTCTTCTTCCCGTCCTCCCTGTCCTCAATATCGAGAATGATCTGGGCGCTTCCGAGGATGTGCCCGGCATCAAGAAAAGTAAGGGTCACCCCGTCCGAAATCGGCAGGGGCCGGTCATAGCCCACGTTGACAAAATTCCGCATGCACTGGTCCGCATCCACCACCGAGTAAATCGGTTCCCGGAGCGGTTTGCCCTCCTTCTTGAGCCGCTTGTTGAGCCACTTCACATCGCTGGCTTGAATCCGTGCACTGTCCGCCAGCATGATCTGGCACAGATCCCGCGTCGCGAAGGTGGCATAAATATTCCCCATAAACCCCTTGCTGCAAAGGTTGGGCAAATTTCCGCTGTGGTCGATGTGCGCATGCGAGAGCACCACCACATCTATGCTGGCGGGATCAAAATGCGGGAAGCAGCAGTTGATCTCATACTCGTCGTGGCGGCGCCCTTGATAGAGCCCACAATCGAGCAAGATCTTCTTACCGTTCACTTCCAGCAGATGCTGGGACCCCGTCGTCGTACCGGCTGCGCCGCAAAATTTTAATTTCATGGAAAAATCATTGGAGGGTAGCAAGAACGTCGCCCAATCCAATCACCAACCACAAATCAATGGTCATCGCCTCATCACCTTCCTGGCCACCCGCTTACCTACTTCCCTCGCGATCTTTTTCTCCATGTCCTTTCCCATCAGCCATTCGATCGCGCCGGGAACGACCTGTCGATAGGCAAGCGCCTTGCAGGCCATGGCCACCGCTTCACTCTCCTTCAGGCGCGGAAAAATCCGCGATTGATCGATGATGGTCGCCATCATCTTGGCCCCCTGCACCTCCACCTGGACCGAAGCCAGGGACATCCCGCTGCCCAAGGCCAAGGCTGCCGCTGCAATCGCGAGCCCCAGGGTCACGGATAGTTTCGCGGCCACAATCGCAAAGATCAACACCACCAGGGTGAAGATCGGAAAGGCAAAACTAAAATTCACCGCCCACTGCCGCCACTTCATAAGATCGGGATTCTTCACCGCCATAAGCGCATGCCCACAAAGCAGGGCCACCTCACCCAGTGCGATCACGTTCTTTCCCTCCGCCAACCGCTTGCTCAAGATCAACTTCGCAGGCGCGATCTTCACTTCTGCGCGCCGCTTCTCAACAACCTCCACCTTCTCACTCAGGCCCGCTTTGGTCAACAAGAGGGCAGCCAACTCCCGCCCCGTGCGCGAAGTCGCGGCATCTCCAGCCAATCGCACTCCGCGATCACAGAAAAATTTTCGCACCACAATCGCAAGGATCGTCGGAACGAGCGAAATGAGCAGGATCATCTTTGCCACGACTGCACTCTAGCGAGTTCTCCGAACCTCACAGAGATAAAACTCAAAAATTCGCCGTGCGTTTCCCGACGCTGCGATGGTCCCTACCTCCACTCGTGCTTCGGATAGCGCCCGACCAGATCCTTTTTCATCTGCGCATAGCCGCGCTCCCAAAAACTCTTGAGATCCTGGGTGACCTGCCACGGCCGCTGGTTCGGAGCTAGAACCTGCACCTGCACCGGTTGCCCCGAAATGAGCGGCGTCTCCTCCACTCCGTAAAGGTGCTGCACCTTGAGCCCGATTGTGGGCGGCTTTCCCGCTTCATAGCTCACCTTGGCGCTCCGCCCGTTCACGAGCTCGATTCGCTCGGGCGCATAGTTTTCCAGGGCGGCAGCCTGCGGAGCCGACAACCACTGGCGCAAGGCGGGCCAGACGTCGCGATCCTTGATCTCGCGATAGGAGCGCGCCTTGCCGCAAACCTGCGTCAAGAGCAGCATCTTCTCCTCGACCCCGATGGGACCCATCTCCAATTCCGGCATCGCCTCCGCCACGAAGGCCACCCGCGCAATCCAGTGCTCCACCTTGGCATCCCACTTCTTCAACTTCAGTGTGCCATCCACCACGCGCTCCGCGAGCAGAGCCGCAGCCTCTTCATAATTCACCTCCCCGCCTTCCTTCTCCTCGATCACCAGATCATGAAAGACCACCCGTCGTCGCGCGAGCACCCGGCGGGCGACCTTATCAAAGATGGCCCCTGACTCTTCGCGAAATGCTTGCGGAAACATCTCGCGCATCCACTCTTCTTCGATCGCGACCGCGTGTTGCAGATGCACCGTCATCTCGCGCCCCTGCACTTCGGTCATCTCGGCAGCCACCAGGACTGCCGCCTCCCGCGTCACACTGGCCTCGTTCAGCTTTCCCCGCCGGCCTCCCACGACCCGACAAGCCAGGGTCCCCTTGCTCATCCGCACCGCGACATGATCCGCAAAGGCCGCCAACATGGCCCGCCCCAGTTGCTCCCGAAGTTCCTCCATCATCACGTGGCTCGTTCGGATTCCCGGACGAGCCGCTAACCCGCACAACTGCTTCCACGCCTTCAGGGTTTCCCGCGCCTCCCGCGCATGAATCCCGAGCGCACCACACTGGGTGGGATCAAACCGCATCCGCTCCGCCGCTTCGCACGCCCGCCACTCTCCCTCGAAATCTGATCGGTCATCGTCCCTTTGAAAATTCCCACGCTGCGCACGGGTCACCTTTCTCGCAAACACCCCTTCGCTCTGCAGAACGGCTGCTGCAAAGCACGCTTCCGCCACGCAGCCTTCCTCCTCCGCGGCCTCTAACAGCCGCGCTGCGCGAGGATGCAACGGATAGCGCGCCATTGTGCGCCCAACTGCCGTGATCACACCCCCCCCATCCACGGCCCCCAGCATGCTCAGCAAGTGCTCAGCCCGTTGCAGCGCATTCTCTTCCGGCACGTCGAGCCAGCGAAAATCGCGCACCTCGACCACTCCGGACGCCTTTAAATAGAGTACCGCCTCCGCAAGATCCACCCGGCGCACTTCGGGGCGCTCAAAGGCCTCGCGCCGCGCGTGATCACGTTCACTCCAAAGGCGAACGCAGCGCCCCGGCCCGGTTCGGCCCGCCCGCCCTGCTCGTTGCTCGGCCGCCGCCTGAGAAATCTTCTGGATGGTGAGAGTGTCGATCCCACGCCGAGGATCAAACGACGAGACGCGTGCCAGTCCCGAGTCGATCACGCAGATGATCCCATCGATCGTGATCGAGGTTTCCGCCACATTGGTCGAAACGATGATCCGAGGCTTCGCTCCCGGCCCCACGGCCTCCCGTTGCGCCGCCGGCGAAAGGGCGGAGTACAGTGGCTTCACCTCCCACCCCCGGAACCATCCACTTCGCTCCAACATCTCCACCGTCTTGCGAATCTCAAAGGCCCCCGGCAAAAAGATCAGGATCCGGGAACCGGGACGGCGCTCCCTTTCCAATTCCTCGCGACAAACCTTCCCCACCTGCTCCCAGACCGGCACGCTCTCCATCGCACCTTGCCGCCCGCGCTTTGGGGGAGGAGCCGGTTCATAGGCAATCTCCACCGGATACATTCGTCCGCCAGCCTCCAGCACCTCGCAAGGCTCCAGGTAATCCGCAAGACCCGCCGTTTCCAAGGTGGCCGACATGACCATGACTTTCAGATTCCTGCGCGCGCCATCCTGTATTTCGAGTGCTCGGGCCAGCGAAAGATCCGAAGCCAAGCGCCGCTCGTGAAACTCATCGAAGAGCACCGCCCCCACGCCCCGCAGGGTGGGATCATCGCGCAGCCAGCGTTGGAGCACGCCGTCCGTGACGTAGACGATGCGCGACCGTTTCGAGTAGCAACTATCAAAGCGCACCGCATAGCCGACCACCCCTCCCAACTTCACCTCCAGCGAGCGCGCCACGAACTCCGCCAGCATCCGGGCCGCCATTCTCCGCGGTTGCACGACTACGATCATGCCCTCCACCACCCCTGCTTCCAAAATCATGGCGGGCACTCCGGTCGACTTCCCCGACCCTGTGGGCGCACGGAGGAGCACCCGGTGCCCGGACTGCAACCGCGCCACCAACTCACCCGAAATCTCATTTACTGGCAGATCCACTCCCTCTTCCTTAGTTCCTGCGACGTAACATCCAAATCCTAATTCCATCATGCTGAAAAACCCGCAGTCCCTGCTAACTCAAAGAAAACAGGGATTCGGGGCGACCTGTTCAAGTGCCCTTGGAAGGCCATTCTCCGGTCCCGCGTTATTTCTTTGCACCCCAACCAAAACCAAATTAAGTTATGCTCATGATAAAGAGTTTAGCGTTCATCGGCGGCCTCGGCGGCCCGGAGATCGCAGTGATTTTCGTCGTCGTCCTGCTCCTCTTTGGTGCCAAGAAGATTCCCGAGCTTGCTCGTGGTCTCGGCAAGAGCATGGGCGAGTTCAAACGCGCCCGTGACGAATTTGAGGACGAAATCAAAATGGCCGAAATGGATGTGTCCAATGAGGCCGAAACCAATGAGCCCGAAACCAAGGAAGCCGAAACCAAGAAAGCCGAACACAGGGAAGAAGCCTCCGAAGTGTCCTGATGCGGCACCCTGCTCCAATCTCTGAATTCAATCGCGCCCCGCATTACGCCGGGGCGCTTTTATTGCTGACCCTCACTTTCCTCTTCTCCTCCTGTGGCGACAAGGAGGATCAGCCCTCGGATTGGGAACGGGGGGATCCAAAGAATTCGGCACAGCCCCTCGCTGATCCCACCCCCATCCCGGGTCCAGAGCCCGCTCCGACTGAAAGAGATCCAGACTCCAGCCCCCTCCGTTTTCTCTCCTACAACATCAAGAACTACCTCACCATGTCTCGCTACGTGAGTGGCGAGCGCAAGGATCGTAAGAAACCGGAAAAGGAGATCATGGCCCTCGTCAAACTTGTGGTGGCCGCCCAACCGGACGTCTTCGGCATCTGTGAAATTGGAAGCCTCAAAGACCTGACCGAGCTACAGCAGTATCTCGCCGAGGCCGGCCTCAACCTCCCGCACCGCGAACATGCCGGAGGAGAGGACACTACTCGACGCCTTGCCCTCCTCTCCCGCTTTCCCATCGTCGCCACCAACTCCCAGGGCGCGGGAGGCAGCCTCACCTACAAATCGGTCGATGGAGAAAACAACCCCAAGCAATTTGCGATGCAGCGTGGCATCCTTGATGTCACCGTCCAGGCTGGTGACAAACAAGTGCGCTTTCTTGGCGTCCACCTGAAGTCCAAGCGCGAAATCCCCCAAGGCCATCAGGACCTCATGCGTCGCAATGAAGCCTACCTCCTTCGCAAGCACGCCGACCGCGTTCTAGACGCGTCCCCCGACACCCTTCTCTGCGTCTACGGCGACTTCAATGAGACCCGTCGCGAGAGTCCGGTGCGCTCCATCCAGGGCACCTACCAGTCAGCGCGCTATCTGGAACCCCTCTCCCACAAGGATTCCCGCGGCGAGGTCTGGACTCACTACTGGGACTACCAGCACGTTTACTCGCGCTTTGACTACGTCCTCGCCAGCAAGGCCCTTCGTCGTTTCTGGGTGCAGAAAGAGAGCCGCATCATCGATGATCCCCAGTGGTTTTCAGCCTCTGATCACCGACCACTCCTTACCCTCTTCGACTTGGCAAAGTAGCGCGGGCCTGAGCTCAGAGCCCGCGACCCGGACGACGAAGCAGTCCGCTACCTGGCGGCGAGTTCCGCATCAATCGCGTCCAGCACATCATCTTCCGGATGGAAGTCGGCGGCATGATAGGAGCTCCGCACCAGCGGGCCGCTCGCGACGTGGCGAAAGCCCTTTTCCAGGGCGATCACGCGAAACTCTTCAAACCGCTCCGGCGTGATGTACTCCACCACGGGAAGGTGCATCGCACTCGGGCGCAGATACTGCCCCATGGTAAGAACAGTCACTCCGTGGGCGCACAAATCATCCATTGCCTGGAGGACCTCCTCTTCGTGCTCCCCCAATCCGAGCATCAAGCCACTCTTGGTCGCGACCTTGCCATCCACCATCTCCTTGGCCTTCTTCAAGACCGTCAGTGATCGCTGATACTGGGCACGGCTGCGCACCAGCGGAGTGAGCCGCTCCACCGTTTCGATGTTGTGATTGAATATGTGGGGGCGCGCTTCCATCACAAGGTTCAGGGCCCAGTCCTTGTCATTGAAGTCGGGCACGAGAACTTCGATGATGATCTTGGGATTCACCGCCCGCACCGCTTCGATCGTTCGTTGAAAATGCTCTGCTCCGCCATCCTTGAGATCGTCGCGCGCCACGGCGGTGATCACGATGTGATTCAGGTTCATCCGCTTGGTTGCTTCCGCCACCCGCTGGGGCTCATCCTCCTCCAACGCCTCAGGCTTGGCGGTCTTGACCGCACAGAACCCACAGGCCCGCGTGCACTTCTCGCCTGCGATCATGAACGTCGCAGTCCCCTGCCCCCAGCACTCCCATCGATTGGGACACTGAGCCTCCTCGCAAACGGTCACCAACTTGAGATCGTTAATCAGCGCCTTGGTGGACCAGAATGCCGGGTTATGTGGCAAACGGACCCGAATCCAGTCCGGCTTCTTCTCCCGGTGCAAACCAGGATCCATCAACATTTTCGGTCCGCGATTAGCACCACACCCGCTCATTTCGGGGGGAAGCTACGCGCCCGCGACGAAATTCAAAATCCTAAATTCGAATTTCTGAACCGAAAGCTGAAATGCCTCCCAATGCTTGACCTTGGTGACCTACCGGGAAGGAATCTTCAAAACATCCCCCGCCTTGATCTTGTCGGGGTTGGTGACTCCATTCGCCTTTTGAATGGAATCCGACGTCACACCATGGTTCCGCGCAATCCGAGAGAGGATGTCCCCGGATTTGACCGTGTACTCGGTAAACTCCGCAGGAAGCGGAGGTGGTTCCGGGGTGGGCGTCGGTTCCGG